>JABSQP010000001.1 GCA_013215815.1 Alphaproteobacteria bacterium
CATCTTCCAGATACCGCCCATCTTACGCATATCTTGTTCGTCTGACATGGCGTGAATAACAGAGCCAGCACCAAGGAGGGGGAGGAGGGGGTAAATGACAATCTGCATAAGTAAGCGGTGTTAGTGCGGGAACATGCGAAGTACATTGTGCATTCGAAACGATTGAACCCGCATTTGGCCCATTAGCGACCACACATCTTGGTGTAAAATCTGCCCTAGCGACTGTTGGGGGTAAAAAAGCAATGCTCATGGCGAGCACACTTGACCCTAAAATTAGCTTGTTTTTATAAAATCTTTTACTCTTCATAGCGCCCCCTTTATCAGCGATGAGTAACATCAGCTTTGCATCAAAAAATGCAATAATCCACCTTTCATAATAGTATCATAAAGCTAATAAATACTTAAAATTTTATATATTTTTGAAAAATAAATGTATTTTTTTCAAGGATTTGGGGTTATTCGGATTCAAAAGACTTAAAAATCATCTTTTGCTGAACGGGATCATAAACGATAGCTTTTACTGTTCCAGACTCTTCGTCTTCATCATTTTCTTGCGTAATCGCGGCCTGATAATCCGCAGGGGTTTTACCTGTTATTGGGTTTGGTTCATCTTGGAGGGTCAGAACCTTCTTTTTAGCGCTTTCATAGCTGGATTTATTGAGTTTTTCCATGCGCGCGAGAAATGCTTGATCCTGACTGGTCAAATCATTGTAATGCTGCTTTATATCGTCTGGAATTTGGGTGATGATTTTTTCTATGTCGAATAATGCTTGTTCAGATAAGCCGCCCTTTACAAACATTTTGATGATTTTTTCCCACATAGAGCTGAAATCTTGAAGAGCGTCTTCTTTGCTGTCCTTTTCTGTTTTTATCTTTTCGTGGATTTGCTTGATTTCGCCGATGCTCTCTTTCGTAGCATTTTGTGCAAAGCGAAGTTTGGTCAGAACGATTTCATGATGACGTAGGTAATGATCCATCAACATACCTGTAAGAGCGTTCGATTCCTCTTCATTAGGCCATTCTTCTGATTTGGTTTCTGGTTCGTTTTGTGGCGCAGGGGCGTGCGCGGCATCATTTATTTGCTCTTCTGCCGGTGTGTTAATGGCATACATGACATGTTCGAAGATGTTATCCGCCGAATAGGGGGCTTTGATCATGTCTGTAATGCCTGCTTCTCGTGCGTCATCAATGACATCGTCTCCACCGCCATTCGTGATAGCTATGACAGGTGTTAAATTATTTTTTGATGCCGGATTCTGTCTTAATTGTCTTGTTAGGGCGATAGCGTCGTTGATTCCAGTTCCCATTTCAGCCAAAACAACGTCAAAGGGTTCGTCCAAACATGCTGTGAGTGCGTCTGATGCTTCAAACGCATTATCAATATGCTTTGCACCCATAAGCTGCAGAATACCACCAATCATTTTGCGATTGTACGGTGTTCCATGAACTATCAATATGTGCGCATCTTGTATTTTTTTCATGCTGTCTGTGAATCGCCCATTCATGTAAGTATTCTTACAATTTTAAAGAATGACGTGCGCGCAGGTCAATTGAATTTGATACTCGTGTGTATGGTTTTGCTCAAATTGCTTATTTACTAACCGGGATATAGTCGCGGCTCGGTATGTAAGGTTCAAACATCGGAGCTTCAGAATCTGGCGTAAACTCTGCTTCTTTAAATGAGCATTTAGGTTCTATGGCTAGTAAATCAGGCCATTTCTCTACCCAACCCCGATTATGGCCAGCATCTTGTACAAGTGAATAGTGGACACAAGATGATGGCCCCATAGCTTGGCGAAAGCTGTGATACACACCAGGTGTGACGATGTCATCTGCGCCGCCTACAAAGTGGTGTTGCGGAATATGCGCTAAACGGGAAGCAATATTGACGGCGTTAAGTGAGCCTTGGATAGGTTTGCTTTGCCGTTCTGTCGCGATAAATTCGTGGTTTAGGTTTCCTGCGACAGTTCTAAGCGATACAACGTCCGTTCTTTCTGTTGCTATATAAGCGGCAATTTGACCGCCACCTCCATGACCAATCAAGTTAAAGCTGCTTAAATCGTACCGAGCCTTCATCTCATCAAGCGCATTATGGTAGCTGTCTATAACATCCGCAGAATATCTTTCCCCTGTGCGGTATTTTTCAGGGCATTGTTCTAGTTCTTTACCTACTAAAAATTCGCAAGGGCGGGATAGATAAGCAACGTTATCCGATTTATCTCTCGTTGATAAATGTAATGCGACAGGATTTGCTGGTGATGTGCTTTCAAATAGTGCGTTACTCGCGACAAGATCCTTGTAAGCCCAGCCATCTATATCGTCGCCAATATAAATTGATGCTGGTGCATTTCTTTTATGCATGCGCTCCCAAACATAAAGTTTGAAGTGCTCTGTAGGAATATAACGTTCTACCATGAATGCGGGGCGTGCCATTCTAGTAGCCGTATGTTTGGACACTTCATAATTGATTTGAGAACAAGCTGCGATAGCGGCTAAAAAGGCAAAGAGGATTGTTTTTTTGATCATTGCGAAAATCTATTTTTCAATTTTATAAAAATACAAATGACATTCTATGCTGAATTATGTTCTTTGACCATGAGTAATTTGTCTTTAATCCCGTGTGTTTTCAGGTGGATGCCAGTTTTTAAACCATTCTTCTATTGGGATGATATGTGCAGGTTTGCCGTTATCTTCAAACCATGAATCAACGGCGTATTGTTTGCCGCTGTTTTTATCTTTGATTGTTGCAGATTGGTGCCACCAGCTATTTCCGTTGATAAAGGGTTGGCGTGATTGGGGTTGGGTAATGCGGTGGAAGTGTAGCCATCCTTTTTGATTGATGTAGGATAAGTAGGCAGTGGTGTTGGTGCTTTCGTCAACACAATCTTGCTGGAATTTCAGTGGACTGTCAGTTTTTCTTGTGAAGGGTTTGAAGGTTCCTTTGAGGTCGGCCTCTGTTCCAGTTTGTTCCCCAATATGACTTTCGAAGATTCTGATGGCGTCAGAAATTCTTTCACGCTCTTGCAGTGCATTAGGTGCTGATGGAGTGAATAACTTTGTCAGTTCTTGCTCTAATGCAGGATTAACGGAAACGGATTGTATCGTTTTGCATCCGTAATTGTAGCAATGAGGTAGATTTTTTGTGGTCGGCGCAGGAATATTGTTGTTGCGCATGTAGTGTGAATAGTGATCGATAGGCATGGTTTGAGAACAAGCTGCTATCGTTAAGGAAAGAGCGAGAATAATTTTATTCTTCATCTGCTCTCCATCCATCATGCCAATGTTCTAAAGGAATAATATGCGGATCATGCCCGTTATCTTTCCACCATGCGTCAACGGCAAAGAGTTTTTCGGTTTCTTTTTCCTTGATCACAGCTGTTTCGTGCAGCCAGTATCCACCATCACCAAATCCGCGAATTTGTGGTGTTTCAACGGTATGATGTTTTAGTAGATTATTATCTTCTAATAGCTTGAGATAAAAAGACATATTTATGCTTTCGTCTGCGCAATCGAGTTGAAAGTCTCCTGTCTGATCAAATGTCTTGGCAACGTCTTCATGCGTGCCTGTTTTTGCGCCAACAATTTCTTCAAATAGGGCAAGTGAGCGCGCCATTCTTTTTCGCTCTGTTTCGGGTGATTTTGTTTTTCGTTTTAACGGTTTTGATATTGTTTTCCATTCCTTATTGCTTAAGGAGATTTCTTGTTTGTAGCGACAGTCATAACCATGACAATGGGGCAACTTTTCTAATGTTGGCAGTTCTACTCTCTTTGACGCAAAATAGTGGTCCAGATTTTGGTATCTCGGCATGACACTACAAGCGCCGAGAATCATAAGTGATAAGATGAGGCTATAGCGCATTACTTGATTTCCAAGATAATGGGCGTGTGGTCGGATGCCTTTTCTTCTCCGCGTGGTGCTTTGTCAATTGTGCAGCTCACGAGACGATCAGTGATCGCTGGAGAGAGGAGGAAGTGATCAATGCGAATGCCATCATTTTTCTGCCAAGCCCCGCGTTGATAATCCCAGAATGTGTATTGCATAGCTTCTTGATTTAAGGCGCGAAACGCATCAACGAGACCTAAGTTTAAAAGTGAGCGCCATTGTTTGTGTGTCTCTGGATGATATAACGCATCGCCTTCCCAACTCGCAGGATTTTGGCAATCTCGCTCTTCTGGAATAACATTAAAATCACCTCCGATAAGAAACGGGATTTCATCTTCACGGAGCTCTTTTAGACGGTTATAAAGTCTCTCCATCCATTTGATTTTATATGGGAATTTTTCGCCATCGGTGCTGACGGGGTTTCCATTTGGCAAATAGATATTAATGATACGAATGCCGTTCATTTCTATCTCAATGTAGCGCGCTTGCTCATCCGTATCATCGCCAGGAAGAGCTGTATGAATTACATCAAAGCCATGTTTCGAAAATACGGCAACACCGTTATAGGCTTTTTGTGTAACAGCTTCTGTTTTGTAACCTAAAGGTTCGAACTCTTCAGTAGGGAATTCCAGGCCTTTTAGCTCTTGAATCATCAAAATATCAGGTTGGTTTTTATCCAACCAGCGTTTGACATGCTCTTTACGAGCTTTAATTGAGTTAACGTTCCATGAGGCTATTTTCATGTGGTTAGTTTAAACTGAAAAACTTGTGCCGCAACCACATGATGAACTGGCGTTCGGATTGTTCACTTTAAAATGCGCACCGATGAGATCGTCAACGTAATCAACCTCTGCGCCTTCTAAGAAGGGGAGTGATATTTCATCAGTTATTACTGTTGCGCCATCTCTTTCAAAGACAAGGTCGTCATCGTTTTTTGAATCGTCTGGCTTGAATAAATATTCAAAGCCCTGACATCCGCCACCTTCAACAGTAATGCGAAGCATGAGCGCAGGATTATTTTCTTTTTCCTGCAACTGTTTCAATCGTTTTACAAAGTTATCGCTCAGGGTTATGCTCATAGCGTAATTTTATAACGCATTGAGAATCGTTTGCAAGTAAAGGTTAGGCTTTAAGGGGAATAAGAGATGGGACAAGCAAAAGAAACAAATGATAATGACGCGCAGGGCGAAGAGCTGGATTACAATTATTGTGCTCTCCCTTTAGCGGCTTACGCTTCACGTCCAGACCAGAGTAAAGGGCGTATCTATGAAGAGCCTGAGAGTGCCAACCGTACAGGTTTCCAACGTGATCGTGATCGTATTATTCACGCCAGCGCGTTTCGCCGCCTCAAATATAAAACGCAAGTTTTCGTTTATCACGAAGGAGATCATTACAGAACGCGTTTATCTCACACATTAGAGGTCGCACAGATTGCGCGCTCTATTGCACGTGCTTTGCTTGTGAATGAGGATTTGGCCGAAGGGATCGCTTTGGCGCATGATCTTGGGCACACACCGTTTGCACATATTGGTGAAGAGTTTCTTCAAAAATGTATGGAGCCATATGGCGGTTTTGAACACAACGATCAGTCTCTTCGTATTCTTACGAAGCTTGAGCGTAAATATCCAGGATGGCCCGGTTTGAACCTGACATGGGAAACGTTGGAAGGTGTTGTGAAGCATAATGGTCCTGTAACAGGAGAGTTGCCGACCACGCTTAAAGATATTCAAAAACAAACTGATTTACGCCTCAGTACTTACGCAAGTATTGAGGCGCAAGTCGCTGCAATTGCTGATGATATTGCTTATAACAATCACGATGTTGAGGATGGCTTGCGTGCCGGTATGTTTACGCTGGAGGATCTAAAAGATCTAGCACTTCTGGGACCTGTGCTGGAGCAGGTGAAGAAAGATTGGCCGGATGTGTCCGAGCATTACATCATTCAAGAAACTATTCGTGAAATGATTGGCGCAATGGTTCAGGATGTTTTGGAAGAAACAAAACGCCGTCTCCAAGAACTTAAACCAAAAAGCGCAGAAGATATTCGAAAAGCAGATCGTCAAATGGTGGCATTTTCAGAAGAGATGTTTAATCAGGTCGAAGAGCTTCGTGGTTTCTTATATAAGCGCATGTATCGTCACTACACAGTGAATCGTATTTGGCTTAAGGTTGAGCGCATTATCCCTGATCTATTTAATACATTTATGAAGCACTACAACTTGCTTCCAGATCATTGGCAGCAGCGTGTTGAGGATGCCGGCGGTCTTATTGATAATATCGCACAGGCCCGCATTGTTTGTGATTATATTGCAGGGATGACGGATCGTTATGCAATCCGCGAACACGAACGCCTTTTCGATCTTTATTGGGATCTTAGATAGCATTTGACATAATTTTAAATTGGTGCGATATATCTACGCATGAATTTACTTAAGAAATTTGCCTTAGCAGCTTCTTTTGCTGTTATTTCTAGCCCAGCACTTCCCGATGAAGCACCGTCTCATCAGGCGGTTGAGGATTATGAGTTTTGCGCGAATGTGTTTACCGAACTCAGGAGCCTTCAAACTTTTTTTGATTTGGTAGAAGGGGATATTGAAACAGAAGAGAGTAAGCGGGCATTTAATGAGTTTAAGCGGGAATTCGAGCCTAATATACGAGGTTTGCAGGAGAAAAGAGATATATACTGCACAAGGTTTATTGCCTGAGACTGTTATTTTTTAGATAAGCAACGGGTGATAAGTCTCTGAAAAGAGTAAGAATGCTCTTGTGAGCGCCTTTGTTTTCTCTTAATCTTATTTCATGAATACAGAATTTGATCCTTTTGCGGAGCCGCCGCGTGCGCCTGTTCGCGGTAGACGCAGTAAAGTGACGGGGCGCCCAAGTGAACCGCCACGTTTTTCGTCGAAAGCGATGTTCTTAATTGCCATGATTGCCTCGGGTGTTTTGGTTGGCGCAATCTGGTCGCTTTACCCTGATAGTGAGGAAGATACTTATTCACAGAATGTACCGATCGTGCGCGCTGAAAGTAAGCCGATGAAAGTTATTCCAGATGATGCGGGAGGAATGGATATTCCGCACCGTGATAGCACGGTCTTTTCCGCTTTGCGTCCTGAGGAAGAGGAGCGCCCACGTATTGAAAATCTTTTGGCCGATGATGAGGATGAAGAACCGTTACCGCGCTCTCAACTTTTTGCAGGTTTGAATACGGAAGCTCAAGAATCTGCAGAGCAAGTAGCAAGCGCAGAAAAAGTAGAAATCAATCGTCCTGAACGTGTGATACCTTTTGATGAAGTGCCAGCTATCATTGAAGAAAAGGTTGAAGAAGTTAAAGAGGAGATCAAACCAGAACCTGCTCCTGAAGAAATTGAACCGGCTTCTGCACCTGCGCCTTTTGTAAAACCAAAAACGACGCCAAAGCCTGAACAAAACCTCGACAAAGTTGTCAGTAATGTTATTGGTGAACCTGTTAAAGCAGCGCAACCGCCTGTCACGAAAGGTGATTACTATGTACAACTAGCGAGTGTGAAGACTCGCTTAGCTGCGGAATCAGAATGGACAAAGTTTAAGGCGAGGTATGGTCTAAGCGATAGCTACCGTATTCAACAAAAAGACTTGGGTGAAAAGGGTATCTACTTCCGTATCCAATCTGGTCCATATCCGAAAGAGATCGCTGGATCTATTTGTTCTGACATTAAGAAGAAGGCACCTGGCGGCTGCTTGGTGACGAAATAAGCATGACAGATTTTAATCAGACGCCGGCAGCGATTATTCTTTCTTGCGAAGGCTTGTCATTAAGCGAAGAAGAGCGCCGTCTCTTTGCTAGTACAAACCCTCTTGGTTTTATCCTTTTTAAGCGGAACTGCGAAACGCCGGAACAAATTCGTGCTTTAACAAAAGATCTTCGTGCGTGCGTTGGATGGGATTGTCCCATTTTGATTGACCAGGAAGGCGGTCGTGTTCAGCGCCTTCAGCCACCGACATGGCAGCAACATATGCCAGCGCAATCATGTCAAAATGCAGAAGAGGCTGCAGGTATTGCGCATTACATTGCGAATGACCTTGTGCCCCTAGGAATTGATGTGAACTGTGCGCCCTGTGTCGATGTTTTGTGTGAGGAAACACACGATGTTATTGGTGATCGTGCATTTTCAGATAATCCCGATGATATTTCAGAAAAAGGCCTCGCTGTTTGTCGCGCTTATTTAGCCGAAGGGGTTACACCTGTAATGAAACATATTCCAGGGCATGGGCGCGCAACTTCTGATAGTCACTTAGAGCTTCCTGTTGTCGATGCCCCGCTGGATGAGCTTGATCAAAGCGATTTCGAACCATTCCGCCAGCTTTCGCAGTCTGATATTGCGGATCAAATTTGGGGAATGGCAGCGCATGTTGTCTATAAAGCGCTTGATTCTGATGCTGCGGCGACGGTATCCAAGACTGCAATTGACACTATTCGCCGCGATATTGGGTTTCAAGGTTTTCTTCTCGCAGACGATATCAGCATGAAAGCACTGGATAACATAGGAAATCTTGCGGAAAGAGCTGTAAAAACGCTGGATGCAGGGTGTGATGCTACGCTATATTGTGCGGGTAAGCTAAATGAAATGAAAGAAATTATGCAGGACGTACCACCGCTGCGCCCTGAGAGTTTAAGCCGCTATGAGCGAAGTCGCATTCGAAGAAGATCAGCCGCGTAATGTTATGCCCCCGGAGATGGGGGATATGGATGCTCTCCTACTAAACATTGATGGTTATGAAGGGCCTATTGATGTGCTCCTTGATATGGCGCGCACACAAAAAGTGGACTTGCGTGAGATCTCAATCCTTCAACTTGCCAGACAATATTTAAGTTTTATTGATCGCGCGAAAGAGATGCGCCTTGATCTAGCTGCTGAATATCTGGTGATGGCGGCGTGGCTGGCTTATCTGAAATCACGACTTCTACTGCCGCAAGATAAAGAAGAAGAAGGTAAGCTTTCTGGTGAGCAGATGGCGGAGGCCTTGCAATTCCAACTTCGTCGTTTAGAGGCGATGAAGAATGCCGCAGACCAATTGATGAAGCGTCCGCGCTTGGGGCAAGATTTCTTTGCGCGCGGTATGCCGGAAGGCCTTAAGACGAAATTCAGTACGACATATGATGTGACGTTGTATGATTTGTTAAAAGCTTACGGTGATATTAATCGCCGTCAAGAATACAAAACTTACGAGCTTCCAACATTTACTGTCATGTCGATGGATGAAGCGGTAGACCGTATGACCAAGATGCTTGGTAACTTGCCAAGAACTGGGCCACATAGTGTTTGGACAACGCTTCAAAGCTTTTTACCAGAAGAGATTACGGATCCGCTGCATTATCGTTCGTCTGTCGCGTCGACTTTTACGGCTGGGTTGGAGCTAGCGAAACAAGGAAAATTAGAGATTCGTCAGGACGGCCCGTTTCGTCCGATTTACCTGCGTACGGCAAATCGTGAACCAGGTTATGAAGAAAAAGAGAATACTGAAGGGAATGAGGAAGGTAACGCATGAGCCCTGAACACGCGATAGAAGGAGCAATTTCCGAAGAGGTGATGGAAGACATCGCCGAGGAAATCTTGGAAGATGAAGAGTTTCAGGATGAACCTGAGGAGGCTACTGTAGCTGAAGAAACTTCTGATGAAGAAGCTGATGATGGGCAAGAGCCGCAACCACTTCCTGAACTTTCTCAGGAAGAACAGCTTCGTCTATTAGAAGCCATCCTTTTTGCAACAACTGAGCCATTATCTGCGAAAGCGATCCACGAACGTTTGCCTGAAGGTGCAGATCTTGGTGTTTTATTGCCGCAGCTTAAAGAAACTTATGCAGGACGCGGCGTTGAGCTTGTTGAAGTTGATGGTCACTGGGCTTTCCGCACTTCACAAGAAATTGCACAAAGCCTGACAATTGAAAAAGAAGTGAACAAGAAAATGTCTCGTGCAATGCTCGAGACCATGTCCATTATTGCTTATCATCAACCGATTACGCGCGCCGAAATTGAAAATATTCGCGGTGTGGCTACGCATCGCGGTACGCTGGATACGCTCATGGAAATGGAATGGGTAAAGCCTGGTCGTCGCCGTGAGACACCTGGTCGTCCGCTGACTTGGGTGACAACCACGAAGTTTTTAGACCATTTCCAGCTCGAAAACTTAAATGATCTCCCGGGATTAGAAGACTTGAAAGCCTCAGGGCTTCTTGATAAACGTCCTGCTATCGAAACAATCCCTGATACAGGTGATTTGTTTGATAGTCCAGACGAAAACCCAGAAGAGGTTCTGGATGCGCAAGAGAGAGAAAATCAAGAAGAAGCTTTCGAAGATGACTTCTCTGGTGATATGATAGGTGGATCGCGAAACAGCGATGAAGAGGAGGAATAAATGAGTATCGGTATTTGGCAAATTTTAATCGTTGCCGTTTTAGTATTCTTGCTTTTTGGAGCAGGACGCTTGCCGCGCGTAATGGAAGATATCGCAAAAGGTATTAAAGGCTTTAAACGCGGTCTGAATGATGAAGAGACATCCTCTTCAAATACGTCTGATAACGCTTCCGAGACAGCAGAGAAAAAAGACTAACTCGTGCTAGATTTTGGATGGGCTGAACTTCTAATTATTATCGCCGTTAGTATTTTTGTCATCGGCCCAAAAGACATTCCTAACGTTATGTACGGCCTTGGACGCATTGTGCGTCGCCTTCAATATATTCGTTTTGCTGTCACGCAGCAATTTGATGAACTCATGAACGCCGCTGATGTTGAAGAGCTCCGCCGTGGTGTGAATTTTGAACAAAAGCGCAACGATGAAGAAGCTAAGCATGAAGCGGAAGAGGATGAAGACGCGGATATCGTGCCTTCAACCGAAGAAGAAAAGAGCGCGCAAAAATGAGCGAGCAGGTTATAGTAGAAAATAAGCAGCCTTTAACGGGGCACTTGGTAGAGCTGCGTAAGCGTTTGCTTTGGGTGTTTGCAGCTATGGCTTTAGGTACGGCGATTTGTTTTCTTTTTGTCGAAAATATTTACGGGTTTTTGGTATCACCTTTATCTGATGCTATGGGCAATGAGAGCACAAACCGTCTTATTTACACAGGACTTACGGAAGCGTTCTTTACTTATTTGAAAGTCGCGTTTTTTGCGGGAGTATTTTTGACGTTTCCAATTTTACTCGCGCAAATTTGGTTCTTTATTGCGCCGGGGCTTTATAAAAACGAGAAAGGCGCTTTTTTACCGTTCTTGGTAGCAACGCCAATTCTGTTCTTCCTTGGTGGCGCGCTTGTTTATTACGGTATTATTCCTGCGGCATGGCCGTTTTTTCTAAGCTTTCAAAGTGGTGGCGCGGAAACAGTTCTTCCTATTCAGTTAGAAGCGCGTGTGAGTGAGTATCTTGATCTTATCATGACGCTTATTTTTGCTTTTGGTCTTTGTTTTCAACTTCCTGTCTTGCTGACACTTTTGGGTAAAGCAGGCTTGGTTTCTTCGAAGGTGCTGCGCTCAAAACGTAAATACGCGATCATTATTGCTTTTGTTGTGGCAGCCGTTTTAACACCGCCAGATGTGATTAGTCAGGTTGGCTTAGCTCTTGCGGTCCTTGCTCTTTATGAGCTTTCTATTTTTCTCGTTCGCTCTTTTGAAAAGCAAAATGCTGCAAAGTAAGTATCACGAAAAACTACAGCAAGAAGGATGGGAGAGTGATCCTTTCCAAGAAAAGGCTGTTACAGAATTATCGCGTCTTCTTTCTGATTTGAAGAGTAGCTCTAAATCATTTTGGCCATTTGGCTCAAAGAACAATGATGTGCGCGGTGTTTACCTCTATGGCGGTGTTGGGCGTGGTAAATCAATGCTCATGGACTTGTTCTTTGATCATGCACCGGAGGCAAAAAAGCGCCGTATTCACTTCCATGAATTTATGATTGAAACACATGATTGGCTTCATCAAAAGCGCGGTGATCGTGTTGATGATCTCATGCCGCGCTATGCAAAGTATGTTGCTAAGAGTGTGAAGCTCTTATGCTTTGATGAATTTCATGTGACCGATGTAGCTGATGCGATGTTGCTTGGTCGTATGTTCACAGCACTTTTTGAAGAAGGTGTTGTGGTTGTGGCGACAAGTAATTGGGCACCTGATAATCTCTATGAAGGTGGTTTGCAGCGTGATTTATTTTTACCGTTCATTGATGTTTTAAAGGCGCGCTTTGCTGTCATTCATTTGGATAGCGATACGGATTATCGTCAGATATCTGATCCTGATCAGGACATGTATTATTTCTCACCATTAAGCGCAGCAAATAAGAAGAAAGTCGAAACGCTGTTTAATGAATTCACAGATGGAGAGAAAATCACATCTCATACGCTGACAGTAAAAGGGCGAGATATCGTTGCTGAACAAACAGCAAATGGTGTTACGCGTTTTACCTTCTCCCAAATTTGTGAGAAACCACATGCAGCGGAAGATTTTATTGCGATTGCAAAAGCCTTTCACACGGTGTTTTTGGAGAACGTGCCGCGCCTGACTTATGATCGCCGGAATGAGACAAAACGACTGATCTTGCTTATTGACTGCCTGTATGAAGCAGGGGCACGGTTGATTATCAGCGCGGCGGCGCCTGCCCAAACGCTTTATCATGGCGATGATCATGCCTTTGAATTCGATCGTACGATTAGCCGCCTCGTTGAAATGCAGTCTACGGCTTATCATGTAGAGGCGGAGAAGAAGCGTAAGGGCGCAGCGGCTTAAATCGCTTGGCGCGCTTTTGATAGTGGCGTATAAAGTATCAGTAATTTTTTTTAATAAAGGAGAGTCGAAAAATGGCATCAGGTAGAGCAAAAATCGGATTAGTTGGCGCAGGGATGATCGGCGGAACGCTGGCGCACCTTGTTGGCCTTAAAGAGCTGGGTGATGTAGCTCTGGTTGATATTGCTGAGGGCATTCCACAAGGGAAGGGCTTAGATCTAGCAGAGAGCTCCCCTGTTGAGGGTTTCGATTGTAACTATCAAGGTAGTAACGATTATGATGTTATTGCAGGTTCTGATGTTGTTATCGTAACAGCGGGTGTGCCGCGTAAGCCAGGCATGAGCCGTGATGATCTTATTGGTATTAACACAAGCATCATTCAAACAGTTGGTGAAAACATTAAAAAACATGCACCTGATGCTTTTGTGATTGTAATTACAAATCCTCTCGATGTGATGGTAGAAGTCATGCAGCGCGCGACTGGTTTTGCTGATAACAAAGTTGTTGGGATGGCTGGTGTTCTCGACTCTGCACGTTTCCGTCATTTCTTGGCAGATGAATTTGATGTTTCTGTTGAGGACGTGAGTGCATTCGTTCTTGGTGGTCACGGTGATACAATGGTGCCACTGACACGTTATTCAACAATTGCTGGTATTCCATTACCTGACTGCGTGGAGATGGGCTGGAGCACACAAGAAAAGATTGATGCTATCGTTGACCGTACACGTAATGGCGGTGGTGAGATTGTCGCTCTTCTTAAAACTGGTTCTGCGTATTATGCGCCGGCATCATCTGCTGTTGCGATGGCAGAAAGTTATTTAAAAGATAAGAAACGTGTTCTTCCATGTGCTGCGAAACTGCAAGGGCAGTATGGTGTAAACGGTCTTTATATCGGTGTACCAGTGGTGATTGGTAAGGACGGCGTTGAAAAGATTATTGAGATCAAGCTGAACGATGATGAGCAGTCGATGTTCGATAATTCAGTGAAGGCTGTAGAAGATCTCGTTGATGCGCTGGATAAACAAGCTGCGTAAATCTTCAATAGATTAGATAAAATTAAAGCCGCTTATCGAAGCGGCTTTTTTATTTTGTAAATATCGGTACTGGTTCCATCGGGCCCGTCGGAAGTGCTGGAGCTCTTGGCGCTATTCGTGGAGATTCGAAGTGGCCTCCTAACGCAGCTTCTCTAAATGTGAGAATAGGCACAGGTGCCCTGAGATCTTCGCCAGACTTTGATGAATTTCTAAATAGTTCTTCAAGCTGTTCTATTTTTTCTGACGAGAACATATCCACACCAAGAGGGTGGCTATAGATAATACCACGTTGCAGCAACAACTCTACGGCTATTTCAGCACCATCAGTAGCGCTGTTGGAGAAGTCGCTGACTAGGTTTTGTACTGCTGGTAATTGTGGACCAATAAATGTGCCAGCTGTAATAAGAGCAGCGTCACGATTGACAGCTTCAAAATCTAAAGCGACTTGTTTTTGTAACGCATCATTAACTTCTGGACTCACGTATCTTGCACTAACAATAAAATCACGCTGCAAATGATTAATTTGTACACCAGCGGGAGACGCTGCAATAGCTTCCCAAGTTGCCTGGAAATGCGTTTTGGCTATTTGCCAGTTAAACTGTGCGTTGAAGCTATCTGCTAAAATCAATTGCGCTGTTAGGTTTTGCGTTCCAGAGAGAAAAGCAAGCGCTGCGCTTGTACCCCTTTTAGCGTAACGGTACATTTTACCAAGGGCTGTCGCACCAGTACCATCGCCATCACCACGAAGTTCATATGCTAAATCTTTAAGTTTTTGGAAAAACTCACGCGTCGCCCCCTGTGATTGTTTCAGGAGTTCTTCGGCAATAGTAGAGCGCTCTGCAACTGTTTGCATATGCTTAATCTATGCGAAAAACGCATATATTGCAATGAAAATCGGAAAAAATCGTAATTTTATTAAGTATTCATGGGGGTTAGCGCAGGTGCGGGTGTATTTATCGCCGCATATGTTTGCTCTTCTTCTGTAAGAAGCTCTTCACCATCATGTGAACGTCTAAACCATGCTGTCAGGTTTGATGCGTATTCTTGTCCCCTATCAATAAGATTAGAAACAGTTTCAGTTGTGTATTCCCAGCCAGCTTCTATATTGTCTGCTAGCCGGTTCAAAAAGTCTGTCTCTAGCTCATCTGGTATAAGACTAAATACCTCTTCAGCTGTATACTCGCCGTTTTCTAAATCTAGTTCATTTAATGCTCTTCTGGATTCGATTAGTTGTTCTATATCAGCTGTAATAGAATCTCTTTGCTCTATTAACTCCGCTTCGGTGCCCGATAAAGTCCTTAATTCTGCGCGTAATTCTAGAATACTATTCTGTACGACTGTTTGAGCAAGCTCGACATCTCCAAGTGTTGCGCCCTCACCTAAAATATCTTGCGAAGCTGCACGTAAATTATCTTTCGCTGTCTCTAGATCTTCGTGCGCTGAGATTACTGCATCAGCTGAGTTTGCTGCGATTATTGCCATTTCAGCGCGCCTGACGTTGATCATGGCTTGATCTAAGGCCTCTTCTTGTTGAACGGCTTCTTCTACTTGAGCTAAGACGACTTCTCTTTGTTGAGCGACTTCCTCAAGCTGCCTATCGATAACAACGATTTGTTCTTCCAAGCGACCAATTTCGATGTCTATATCAGCAATGATGTTTCTAATAAGCTCGTTGGTTATTTCGACTTCATTTAGGGCGCGTTGTAATCTAGCTCTGTCGCTGCTTTCTGAATTATCGCCATCAATTCCGATTGAATCGCCTTTTGTATGTTTTATGCCGTTTTCGTATCCTGCATTGGCGCGTCGTAAGTTGCGTTGCCCCTGTAACTCGAATTCGCCAGGCTCTTCATTGATAATGTGATCAAAGTGGTCTGTTAGGGACTGTGACGGAACACCTGCACGCTGAAATAACGCGGTCGTACTTTCGCGTACTGCTTCTAGATTGTGTCCAGTCAATGTGCTCAACATATATATATTCTAACGAAAAGGGCTTAAGAAAAGCAAAAAACAGGGGCGTTTTAGTGGAGAGATATGTGAAAAGAAAGCTTTATTGATATTTTTATTTAATATCAGGGAGTTAACCTATCCACTGTTCGTTGGGCGCAATCTTGGCGGAAGAGAGTATGCTGGCGCATAACTCTTTGTTACTGTTACATTTTCTAGGTTTAGTTGGCCCATATGATATTCTATGTTTCCTGCAATTGCTGACCAATTTGTAAAGTTAGGAAGCGTAGTCTCACCTAAACCTTTTTCTTCTTCTAAGTGTTCTAAGAACTCGGAAACTGTCCTCGGATTATTTCTATCAGGTGTTACAATCGGTTCCCCGTCGTCTGTAAATGTAGGGTTATCATTTTCATCAAGAACGGGTTTCGTATGAAATAATAGCCATTGATTGGTTGAATTATTGACAGCCTCGTTTGAGAAATAATCACGTGCAAAACTTGCCCCATCATTGGTTATTACATCACGGATTATATTTTCTCCTGCGCGTCCTCCTGCAAAATGTGCGACATATCCTTGCAGTTCTGTCACTGGATAGTAACTCATACCTTCAGGTGCGAATTCGGCGAACTCTCTTTGCAATGAACCAATTTCGCGAATCTGCATGACAGCAGCTAGCCTCGTATTGAAATGAGGATCCCAGCACGTTTTAATCATTGTATGCCGACCACCTTCATCAGCGTAATCATAGTTCAGTTGAAAATGTGGGTTACCATTTGCGTCTTTCGTACCAAGATCAATTCTTGTTCTCTCTATTAAGTTTCCTCTTATGCCTTCATAGCCAATGAGCGGTGAGAAACGGTATCCCATTTCTGCTAAGGTTGAAGGAACGAATTGCGATAGGCCACATGCTCTAATACCATTAAAGGCATTAGGATTTAAGGAACTCTCTAGTGCTTGTACCGCAAAAGAGTAGGACAAAGGCATCCCTGCAATTTGAGCTGTTAGAACATTTGCTTCAAAAACATCATTGGGGACACTCCAATCCTGATAATAAATAGTTCCATCGGTGTCTTGGTATAAACCATCGACGGTTTCGAATGGTCTCAATGCACCTTCTCTGGCTGCGTCCATACCTGAAAAATCAAAACCTGTTTCTTCATTAAACTGTTCTGATAACTCACCGCCGCTGTTTGGAGATGTTTCAGGTGTAATATCGTCTTTATCTACAAGGAAGGGGAGAGCTATAATTCCGGCAACTGCTGTGGCCGATGTTAACAAGCTTCCGACGTTTGCAGAACGCTTCCACAGGCTCGGTTTTGATTTGAGTGGTAGTAATCCCAAAGTTTTATCTGGTGCACCAGACACAAGTTCACGAAATGGTGCCACATATTTAGCATCGCCACTACGAATAGAGTTGCTTAGGGTTTTTAGCTCTTCTCTAGATGTATCTTCGCCGGTCATAGCTTTTAAAAAGCGTCCGACAGCTTTTTGATTTCTTCTTAGATATTTTGCAACGTCTTTAAGCCGACCATCTACTAGAAAGTCGACTAATGCCCCACGGTCAGCAAAATTTAAATCTGTCGAAGCCAAAATGCCCTCTACATTTTTTCTTTTTCCGCTCTTTTACACTAATTTATGGCAATTAACAAAAGCTTAAAATCCCTAGGATTAATGCATGTTTTTGGCTTCCTGACTTGGAAGCTGCAAGTAGTTATGTTACGACTCAAACGTCTAGAAGAATCACCGCTGCGGCAATGGTGCCAAGGTGCTGAAATAGAAGGGTTTAGTAAACATGAATATCCATGAGTATCAGGCAAAAGAATTGCTTGCGAAATACAATGTGGCAGTGCCAAAAGGCATCGCAGCGATGAGCGTCGATGAGGCAGTAAAAGCAGTTGATGAGCTACCAGGGCCGCTTTACGTTGTAAAAGCGCAAATACATGCAGGTGGACGCGGTGCAGGTCACTTTACAAACAACCCTGAGGGAAAAGGCGGTGTTCGTCTTTGTAAGACAGTAGAAGAAGTAAAAGACGCTGCTGAAGCGATGATGGGTAACACTTTGGTTACTGTTCAAACTGGTCCAGAAGGTAAAGACGTTCAGCGTCTATACGTGACAGACGGTGTGGATATTGAAAAAGAATATTACTGTTCGGTTCTTCTAGATCGCGTGACATCAAAAGTGACATTCATGGTGTCTCTTGAAGGGGGTATGGAAATCGAAGAAGTTGCTGAAGAAAATCCAGATGCAATTAAGAAGGTTGCGATTGATCCTGTTGCAGGTATTACAGATGCAGATGCTGGTGAGCTTGCAGATGCACTTGAACTAACTGGTGCGGCAAAAACAAGCGCGATTCCATTCTTCAAAAACTTATACCAGTGCTACATGGAAACAGACGCAGCGATTGTTGAAATTAACCCAATGATCCTCGCTGGTGATGAAGTGATGGCGCTTGATGCAAAAATCAATTTTGATCCAAATGCTCTTTATCGTCAGCCAGAAGTTGCAGCTCTTCGTGATGAAAGTGAAGAAGATGCAAATGAGAAAATTGCACACGATAATGAGCTATCATATGTGCGTCTTGACGGTAACATTGGTTGTATGGTGAACGGCGCTGGCCTTGCGATGTCGACAATGGACATTATTAAGCTTCACGGCGGCGATCCTGCAAACTTCCTAGATGTTGGTGGCGGTGCGACAGCAGAGCGCGTGACAGTTGCTTTCAAAATCATTCTTTCTGATCCAAATGTGAAAGGTATCTTGGTTAATATCTTCGGCGGTATCATGAAGTGTGATGTGATCGCAGAAGGTGTGATTGCGGCCGCTAAAGAAGTTGATCTTAAAGTGCCTCTAGTTGTGCGTCTTGAAGGAACAAATGTTGAGAAGGGTAAGGAGCTAATGGCTGGTTCTGGTCTTCCAATTATTGCGGCAGACAATTTAGAAGATGCGGCAGCAAAAGTTGTTGCAGCAACAGCAGAAGCTCAAAAAGCAGCGTAACTTTTAGGGATTAAAGGAAATTAAAAAATGTCAGTTTTAGTAAACAAAGAAACAAAAGTTATCTGTCAGGGTTTTACGGGTTCACAAGGTACTTTCCACAGTGAACAAGCGATTGCGTATGGCACAAACATGGTCGGTGGCGTGACACCGAAGAAGGGGGGGCAAGAGCACCTCGGTCTTCCTGTGTTTAACACTGTGAAAGAAGCGAAAGATGAAACAGCGTGTAATGCATCTGTTATTTATGTGCCGCCTCCATTTGCAGCGGCTGCGATCATCGAAGCGATTGAAGCAGAGATTGAATTAGCGATCTGTATCACCGAAGGTATTCCTGTTTTGGATATGGTGAAGGTAAAAGCTGCTCTTGCAGGTTCGAAAACACGCCTTATCGGCCCAAACTGCCCGGGTGTTATTACGCCTGATGAATGTAAGATCGGTATTATGCCAGGTCACATTCATAAGCGCGGTAAGATTGGTATCGTGTCACGTTCTGGTACATTGACTTATGAAGCGGTTGCACAAACAGGCGCGGTTGGCCTTGGTCAGTCGACATGTATCGGTATCGGTGGTGACCCAGTGAATGGAACGAACTTCATCGATTGTATTGACCTATTTATGAATGATCCAGAAACAGAAGGTATTCTGATGATTGGTGAAATCGGCGGTACAGCAGAGATCGAAGCTGCTGAACACTATAAAGGTCTTAAAAACAAGAAACCGATTGCAGGCTTTATCGCTGGTGCAACGGCTCCTCCGGGTAAACGTATGGGCCACGCTGGTGCTCTTATCTCTGGCGCGGATGATACGGCCCCTGCAAAAATGAAGGCGATGGCAGATGCTGGTTTTGCGGTGTCTGAAAGCCCTGCAGGTCTAGGTAAGGCGATGCAAGAAGCGATGGCCGCTTAAGCGTTTTCGTTGTTATTTAAATGATTTTAAAAGCACCGCTTCGTCGGTGCTTTTTTTATGCTCTTAGCTGAGGAAGAATAGCTTTTGATAACGCTTCGTGATCTTGTGTAATTGCAATTGCCATTATAGTTCGCCCGAACATTTCAGGTTTCTTACTTGTATCTGGTGACTTAGACGAAATATCAACTGTTTGTGTGAAAATTTCAGTGATACGTGCATTGGCAATATGATCTCTTACATTATTCGATAATAAGATTTGCGTTCCTTCATCTGGATTCACAGCTCCAGCAAAGCTTCTTAGTAGGTCGATTTCATCATCTGTGATGTCTAAAGCCTTGGCAACTTTTGCAAGTGTAGATTTTTTTACGTGTTGGGATGCAGATTCGATCTTACTTAACGTGGGTCTCGATGTGTAGGAGCTCTCTACTAGATCGTCATGTGTTAGTTGTTTATGCACTCTTTTTAGGCGCATAAGTGCACCGAACAATTTTCGATAGTTGCTTTCTATTAAGTCAATTGTATCTTGATCTACTTGTTCAGCCATGAGCGGTTTCCTAAAATTTTAAAGAAATATACAAAAATTATGTAAAAAATCAACATAATCTTGGACTGATATATAAAATTTTACGGAAAATGTTGCCGATAGGTAGAAGAAGAGGCGGTATTTACCGCTTTTTTTGATCCCATGTGGTGATGTTAATACGTCTATCTTATTGAAAATAAATAATATTTACTTATGGCATGTCTGTTGCAATTACATAACTATACGATTTAACAGTGGGAGAAATGATTATGACGACACGTCTTTATGTTACAGGAACAACACTATGGCTCATTCTTTTAGCTCAAGTTGCAGATTTCCATCCTTTTGAAAACATGACCGATTTAGCTGGTAATGTGATTGGATTTTAATTTTTTACCACCCAGATTTAAGGTTAAGCCTCTCTTCCCGGAGCCCCTTTAACCCCATAAACCTTAAATCACCCTTCGTACCCACTCTAGGGGATAGGAAATTTAATCCTGTCCCCTAATTTTTTCTTTCTTCTCTTTATTTAAAAGCCATGGCATAACTATGTCTCAGTTCAGTTTTGAAGTAGTGAGTGTGGCGGAAATCTATGTCCTTTTTTAAAGAATTATCAAAAGAAGAAGCAGCGCTGGTCATTTCCCTTCCATATCGTATCGGTACCTGGATTTCTGGAGTTGATGATTTAGAAAAATCGAAGAGAGATGATAATAGGGAAGCGGCGGCTTTGGAACGTGCGATACGTAAAATTGCACGACAAAATACACCAAATTCTTTTCCTCGTGCTCTAATGAGCGAAGTTGAAACGTATAAGCATCTATGGCCAACATGGGCGAATACGTCAGATGAAAGCACATTGTTTTCGGATATCAATAAAGCGAAGGAATGCGTTGGATCAAAAATACATCCAAAAGCCTTGAAACAATATAAGCAGGTACTCTGGTATATGGCTCTTGTTGTTGCACAGGCTTTCGGAGAAGATGATGATCCGGATCAGGAAATGCATGTTAACAACTTCTTCTCCGATATGAAGGAACGCTTGTTTCCAAGTGCGCTTGCTAAAGCACCGGAAAACATGAGTACAGATGAAAAAACTGCCTTGAAAAAGCTTCGTGCAGCATTAAAAAACTAATCACATAAAAGACACGAAAAAGGAATACGATGTCAGATAACCTCTCTTTTCTAACCGGTATCAATTCAGAATATATTGCTCACCTTTATGCGAAGTATCTTGCAAGTCCATCATCAGTTGATGGAAGTTGGCAGCGCTTTTTTTCTGATCTGAATGATGATGAGGTTTCAGTGTTGCGTGAAATGCACGGTGCAAGCTGGACCCCGGATGAAAATAGAAAAGAGCAGAATGCTTTTGCTGCAAATACAAATGAGATGGGCTCTGTTGCACCGTCTTATACGCCGCCTCCTGCGCCATCCGGAGCGCCAGCAACATCGGAGGAAGCGCGTAAAGCAACATTGGATTCTGTTCGTGCGTTGATGCTGATCCGTGCGTACCGCGTTCGTGGTCACTTAGAAGCAGATCTCGATCCGCTTGGTTTAGTTGAACAGAAATATCATCCTGAGCTTGATCCAAAACATTATGGTTTCGCTGAAAGCGATTATGATCGTCCGATTTTCATCGATGGTGTTTTGGGAATGGAGACAGCAACGCTGCGTGACATTCTTTTTGCATTGAAAGAAACATATTGCGGTAAGATCGGTGTTGAGTTCATGCATATGAGCGATCCTGAAGAAAAAGCATGGATCCAAGAGCGTATTGAAGAGCCGCACAATAAAACAGAATTCACTGTGAATGGTAAAAAGGCCATTTATCAGCGTCTTGTTGCGGCAGAAGGTTTTGAGCAATTTCTACATGTGAAGCATACAGGGACGAAACGCTTTGGTGTTGATGGTGGTGAGTCACTGATCCCTTGTATTGAACAAATTATGAAGCGTGGTGGCCAGCTTGGCCTAAAAGAAATCGCAGTGGGTATGGCGCACCGTGGTCGTTTGAATGTTCTTACGAATGTGATGGGTAAGTCATACACGGCTGTTTTCTCTGAGTTCCAAGGGCA
The DNA here is from genome assembly GCA_013215815.1 of Alphaproteobacteria bacterium. GTDB lineage: Bacteria > Pseudomonadota > Alphaproteobacteria > Micavibrionales > Micavibrionaceae. The sequence continues at coordinate 22,090 of JABSQP010000001.1, forward strand.
GTCTTCTAATCCGGATGATGTACAAGGTTCTGGTGATGTAAAATATCATATGGGAACGTCTGGTGATCGCGATTTTGATGGCAATGTTGTGCACTTATCATTGACGGCAAACCCATCTCACTTGGAATTTGTAAACCCTGTTGTGATTGGTAAGGTTCGTGCAAAACAGGTGCAAGCGAATGACATGGATGCAGAACAAGTTCTGCCATTGTTGCTTCACGGTGATGCAGCATTCGCAGGCCAAGGGGTTGTTCCTGAAACATTGATGATTTCTGATCTACCTGGTTATCGCGTAGGCGGCACAATGCACATTGTGATTAATAACCAAATTGGTTTTACAACACGTCCAAAGTTCAGCCGTTCAGGCCCATACTGTACCGATGTAGCGAAGATGCTTTCCGCGCCGATATTCCACGTGAATGGCGATGATCCAGAAAGCGTTGTTCACGTTGCACGTATTGCGACTGAATTCCGTCAGAAGTTTAAAAAAGATGTTGTGATCGATATGTTTTGTTACCGTCGTTACGGTCACAATGAAGGTGATGAGCCGTCTTTCACACAGCCTTTGATGTATAAAAAAATTAAAACGCAAAAATCGACACGTGAGCTTTATGGCGAACAGCTGGTAGCTGAAAAAGTTTTAACGGCAGAAGAGGCGAAGCAAGAAGTTGATGCGTTCCAGAAATATATGGAAGAAGCGTTTGAAGCGACCAAAAGCTACAAACCAAACAAAGCGGATTTCCTTGAAGGCGCTTGGAGTGGTTTAACAACAGCGCCAGATGGCGATCGCCGCGGTAAAACTGCCGTCGAGATGGATACACTGAAGCGTATTGGTCAGGTGCTTACAACTGTTCCTGAAGATTTCAAGGCAAATAGTAAAATCCTTCGTCAGTTAAAAGCGAAAGATAAAATGATGGAAACGGGTGAGGGTATCGATTGGGGTACTGCTGAAGCGCTTGCTTTCGGCACGCTCCTTGATGATGGCTTTGCTGTTCGTTTGTCTGGTCAAGATTGTGGTCGCGGTACGTTCTCTCAACGTCATGCGATCTTATATGATCAAGAGACAGAGAAGAAGTATTCTCCGCTAAAGCATGTATCTCCAGATCAACCTAAGTTTGAAGTACACGATAGTCCTCTATCTGAGCTTGCCGTAATGGGGTTTGAATACGGTTATTCTCTGGCGGATCCAAAGACGCTTGTTATGTGGGAGGGTCAATTTGGTGACTTCGTGAATGGTGCGCAGGTAATTATTGATCAATTTATCTCTAGCGGCGAAACAAAATGGCTTCGTATGAGTGGTCTTGTACTGATGTTGCCGCATGGTATGGAAGGGCAAGGGCCTGAACACTCATCAGCACGTTTAGAAAGATTCTTGCAAGCGAGCGCTGAAGATAATTGGCAGGTGGCAAATTGTACAACACCTGCAAACTATTTCCACATCTTGCGTCGTCAAATGTGCCGTGATTTCAGAAAGCCACTTATTTTAATGACTCCAAAATCATTGCTGCGTCATAAGCTTTGTGTGTCTAATCTTGAAGATTTCGGTCCAGAATCAAGCTTCCACCGTATTCTGTGGGATCATGATCAGGATAAACTCGCAAAACCAGATAAGATCAAGCGTGTTGTTCTTTGTACGGGTAAGGTTTATTATGACCTTCTACAAGAACGCCGTGAGCGTGATCTAAAAGACGTGATGATCCTCCGTCTTGAACAGCTTTATCCTTTCCCAGACGAGATCTTAGAAGAAGAACTTGCGAAGTATCCGAATGCAGATGTTGTGTGGTGCCAGGAAGAGCCGAAAAATATGGGCTCATGGTTCTTTGTTGAACCAGAAATTGAAACTGTGTTGGTAAAGCTTAAGCATAAAGCAGGCCGCGCAAAATATGCGGGCCGTATTGCCGCGGCATCACCGGCAACGGGTCTGTTAAAAACACACAATGAGGAGCAAGCTGCTCTCGTTGATGACGCGTTGAGTGTTAAAGGGTAAGAATGGTATGAGTAACTTGGTAGTTATTGATGATTTGCCAATCGATACAATAGATGGCGAGTTGATAGATCTAGATATTGATCGCTTGCACTTTTCTAATGGCTATTACGATATTGATCCTTCTTTTTGTGTGCCTACAGTCTTAGCGGGGTTTAAGCATATTGATGATTTTTATGCCGAAGAAGGTGATGCTTTTTGCTTAGCAATTAATACAGACGTTAGCGCGAAAAATGCTGGTAAGGACATGGAACCACAAGGAGTACGAGCAGAAAAGGTTTTAAGGCCACTCTCGTTGTTATTTCCGAAGCGTACGATCATAGGTATGTTTTTTGATGAACTAACACCTGGTGAGTTATATGAAGGGTTAGAGCAGCGCTCTAACGATTTACTCTCTTTATTTAAATGGGGGTATGGAACGAATGAAAAAGAAGATCCTATTGTAGGAGCCACACGTTTTGAAACTGTGCACGGTCATCCACTTCCGAAGGATGTTGAACACTTCCGTCCAGCAGGTGAAGGAGATACGCCAAAAGGTGAAAATCAAGATAATGTCGTTCCAGAAGATCTTACTTCAAAAGTTGGACGTCATGGTCGCCCATATTTAACGAGACAAAACAAAGCACTATTTCCAGTTCCTGCTGAATTGCATCAATTTGCTGCTTTATCTGTGCGAGCAGCGCCACAACATAAGATTTAAAGAGAAAGAAAATAGAAAATGACACAAATTACTGTACCAACATTAGGTGAATCTGTATCGGAGGCCACCGTTGCAACGTGGCTTAAAAAAGAAGGCGAACATGTTGAGGCAGATGAGCCGATTGTTGAGCTTGAGACAGACAAAGTGACGTTGGAAGTGAATGCTCCTGCATCTGGCACGTTAAGCCAGATCGTTGTGCAAGAAGGTGAAAATGTAGAAGTGGGTGCGTTACTTGGTCAGATCGGTGAAGGTGCGGCGGCAAATGATACGAAACCAGCGGCTGTGGCAGAAGCACCACAGGCTCAAGCGCCGAAAGAAGAAGTTAAGGAAGAGGTTCCTGCGCCAGCTGCGGCATCTGGGCCTGCTGTGACAGTTCACGTGCCTGCATTAGGTGAGTCTGTATCGGAGGCGACTGTTGCGACGTGGCTTAAAAAAGAAGGCGAGGCGGTTTCTGCCGATGAACCGATTGTGGAACTAGAAACAGACAAAGTGACATTGGAGGTCAATGCGCCGATTGCTGGTGTGATTGCGAAAATAATTGCGGCAGAAGGTGATACTGTTGAAGTTGGTGCGAAACTTGGTGATATCAGCGCAGATGGTTCTGTTGCGGCGGCAGCGCCTGCGCCAGCTGCTGAACCTGCAAAAGCGTCTGCACCTGCGACGAAGAGCGAAGAAGGGCATAAGTTATCACCGGCTGTTTCAAAGATGGTGGCCGATAATAACCTTGATGCGTCACAAATTACAGGAACAGGTAAAGATGGCCGTATCTTAAAAGAGGACGTCATCGGTTATATGGAAGGTGCAAAGTCTGCTCCGGCTCCAGCACCTGCAGCAGCGCCTGCTCCGGCGGCGAAAGCTCCTACACCTGCGCCTTCTGTTGTTGCGCCAGAGAAAAAAGGACGTGAAGAGCGCGTTCGCATGACACGTCTGCGTCAGGCTATTTCAAAGCGCCTAAAAGGTGCTCAAGAAACAGCGGCTATTCTGACAACATTTAACGAAGTTGATATGGGCGCGATTATGGCGCTTCGTAAAGAGTATCAAGATCAGTTTGTGAAGAAGCATGATGTGAAACTTGGTTTCATGTCTTTCTTTGTGAAGGCTGCTGTTGAGGCTCTTAAGGAATTCCCTGCAGTTAATGCGGAAATTGATGGCGATGAGATCGTGTACAAAAATTACTACGATATGGGTATTGCCGTTAGTACGGAGCAAGGTTTGATTGTTCCTGTTGTTCGTGATTGTGATCAAAAATCTATGGCGCAAATTGAAAAAGATATCATTGATGTCGGTACACGCGCGCGTGAAGGCAAGATTGCCTTGGAGGAAATGCAGGGCGGCACATTTACAATCACAAATGGCGGTATTTTTGGTTCTCTTATGTCGACGCCAATTTTGAATGCGCCGCAATCCGCTATTTTGGGTATGCATAAGATCCAGCAGCGTCCAATGGTGATGCCAAATGGTCAAATTGAAGCGCGTCCGATGATGTATCTGGCGATGTCGTATGATCACCGTATTATTGACGGAAAGGAATCGGTTCAATTCCTGGTGCGTATTAAAGACGCGCTGGAAGACCCGCAGCGCTTGCTTTTGAACATTTAAGCTTAACGATCCCGCCATTTATTTGATTTGGCGGGATTTTTTTTATTGATTTTCACAATTTTTTCAGATATTTGATTTACATAAGATTTTTTTGTGCAAAGGTAAATTTCTATGGCTAGTATTAGGCTTCCTACTGGAGAACGAATAATTTTTCCTAAGTCTAAGAAGGGGCGTTTGCTGGCGTCCTTGGTTGCGTCTGCAGAATTTCAGCGTTTAAGAAAAATCCAACAACTAGGTTTTTCTGATAAACGTTTCCCTGGAGCAAACCACACACGTTATGAGCATTCTTTAGGAGTTTATCAGAAAGCTTGCGATTTTGTAGAGCATATTAAGGATCGCTATCCAGAGCACTACGATAAAGGCAGAGCATTTGAGTTTAAAATTCAAGCCCTATTACATGATTTAGGACACGGTCCTCATAGCCATACATTTGAGGTTGCTGCAAAAGCAGCAGAGATAGATGTTGCTGATCATGAGGTTTGGACAAGCCGTATTATTCTGGGTGATACAGAAATAGGTGATTTGTTAGAAGAGTATGATCCTGCCCTACGGCAAAGGCTTGGTGCTTTTTTTGCACATCCTGATGGAGAAAGAATTAGAGACTTTTGGGATAGTATGATCTCTGGCCAGTTTGATCTTGATCGACTGGATTATATCGAAAGAGACTCATTTCATTCTGCTGTAAAAGTCGGCGTCCGCCCTGAATATCTTATTACAAAAACATCTATTGTTGATGTTGATGGTGTCGCATGTGTCGCGTTTGGTATTTCTGCAAAAGGCGATCTATCCGGATTTTTACAGTCTAGAGTGAAGTTATATAATAGCGTATCGCACGATCCGGACGGAAACTCTTGCGATCAATTATTCGCAGGTATCTGCAAAGAGGTCAAAGCTGTACTTGGTGACCATAGTCCCGAAGAGTTAGGTTTATCAAAGCGTAATGCTATTGTTCGTTTGTTACAATCCGCTAGTGCTCCAACTCTCGAACTGTATTTAGCTGCGAACGGTAGTCAAATGGGTGTGTTTATTGACGATGTATCTTTTTCAGACCACCCTTTATTAGAACAGGCTAAAAAACGAGCCGAAAAGCTGCATAATGATAAGCCGTTGCATATTATTGATCTTGAAGACTATCGACCCGGTTACACAGATGACCAATGGGAAGAGGCAAGAGAAGAGTTTTATCGGATAGCCGATGAAGTTGATGCACATTCTATAGCTCTAGCCGATTCTTATGAGAAAGTTGCGTATCAAAAGAAGGATAATCCTCGAGAAAATATACTAATTCAAACGCGAACAGGTGTTAGTGATTTATCGGATTTTGACGGTGCTATACCGATGAGCGTTAGTCATGCTTACTTCTATACAGAGAGTAGAGAGGTAAAAGATAGGTTTAAGCAATCTTTGCTCTCAGCTCAGCTATAATTCAAAACTCTGGCATCACTTAATTGCTTCATCGCGCGTAGGCCGTGAGGGTCCCGACAACGTTGCGTGTTACCAATTGTTATGCGGTGAATATCTGCTCCAATAATATTTACTTGTTCGCGTGAGGTGGGAACCTGAGAGCAATATAGAAAACCATCGATCAATGTATGGCCTTTACGTGATAAATGCATGATTAAACGGTTTATTGGTTCTTGGATAAAGCTGTATTTATCGATGGGCCGCATGACTTCTATCGCTTCATCTGGTTTTTGCATTGTATAACCAATAACGGCGTGTGCACGTGCTGTCAGAGCTTGGGTTTTACCGTTCATATCCTCGACAAGAGCAATAGCGAATTTTCGGCGTTTATGTTTTTTTTCTGCAGCTTCAATTGCTGACGTGAAAGCGGCCTCACTCGCTTGAGGCAACTCTTGGTACTCAATAGGAGAGTCTTCTGTTGGAACATAATCTTCCGGAACTTCCAAGATAGGGATCGTACTCTCCGTCTCCATATTGAGCGCATAAACGTTAATGCCCGCGCGTTCTGCAATTTGCATGGACATGGATTCAAAATGGCCGCTACGACGTTTAAAGAAGTCTTTTTTAAAGCCTCGCTCGTCTATGTAGATGTTTTTAATGCCTGCTTCTGCAATGTTTTTCGCACAGTTTGGGCAAAAGGGATCGGTTACGCAAAGAGATGCTCCTTCGGTTGGCTTTGAAATATCAGTGAGGCATGCCGTTTCTGCGTGAATGGTGCCTGACGAGTTCCCAATCTTTGTATCCATGCCGATATACAGGGCAATGGTCGTTGGCCAGTGATTTGTGTGCGACACCAGAAAGCCTTCGCTTTCGCTAAAAACGCTAGCAGCAATCTTATTCTTTGGGTGAGGGCTGCTATGGACGATATCTAGAGCGGCCTGCATGGCTTTGAAAGGCGTTGTCATGCGAATAGGGTACGTGGGTTAGGGGAATTAGTAAATGGAAAGCTTCAAATTCACTCTGGTCTTTGAAGGGGTAATAAGCTACAAAATGAGGCTGATTTTAACCGTTAAATAGATGGATTTTTTATGTCTTCTCAATCTTATGATGTCATTGTTATTGGTTCGGGCCCAGGTGGTTATGTTTGCGCGATACGTTGTGCACAGCTTGGTATGAAAGTCGCCTGCGTAGAGAAGCGTGATACACTTGGTGGTACTTGTTTAAACATCGGTTGTATTCCATCGAAAGCTCTTTTGGCGGCTTCTGAAAAATACCATGAAGCAGAAAAAAGCTTTAAGCGCATGGGAATTGAAACAGGCGGCGTGAAACTCGACTTGAAAACAATGATGAAGCACAAAGATAGTGTTGTTGACGCCAATACGAAAGGGATTGAGTTTCTTTTTAAAAAGAACAAGATCGATTGGTTAAAAGGCGCTGGTAAGATTACTGGTAAAGGCAAAGTGGAAGTTTCTGGCGAAACATATGATGCAAAAAATATTATTATCGCTACTGGTTCAGATGTTGTCAGTTTGCCAGGTATAGAAATTGATGAGAAGAAAATCGTATCATCAACGGGCGCGCTTGAACTTGGTAAGGTGCCAAAAGACATGGTTGTGATTGGCGGCGGTGTGATTGGGCTTGAACTTGGTTCTGTATGGTCACGCCTTGGCGCGAATGTAACTGTGATTGAGTTTATGGATGAAATTTTACCTGGCATGGATAATGAGATCCGCAAAGAAGCGCACAAGATCTTTAAACGCCAAGGTATGAAGTTCAAACTTTCTACGAAAGTAACATCAGCCAAGTCATCAAAGAGTAATGTTAATCTAACACTAGAATCTGCTGCGGGTGGTGATGAAGAGAAAATGAACGCAGATATAGTGCTCGTTGCTGTAGGGCGTAAAGCTTATACAGAAAGCCTTGGTTTGAATTCTGTTGGCGTTGAAACAGATGACCGTGGCCGCATTAAAACAGACGATCACTTCAAAACGAATGTTGATGGTGTTTATGCGATCGGTGATGTGATTGCGGGTCCAATGCTTGCGCACAAGGCCGAAGACGAAGGTGTTGTCTTGGCTGAAATGTTAGCAGGTCAAACAGGTCACATTGATTACAATCTTATTCCAGGCGTTGTGTACACATGGCCAGAGGTTGCGAGTGTCGGTGAAACAGAGGAGCAACTTAAAGAAGAAGGCGTTGAATACAAAGTCGGTAAATTTCCATTCATGGCAAACGGCCGTGCACGCGCTATGAATGCTATCGATGGTTTTGTGAAGATCATTGCTGATGCAAAAACAGATCGCGTCCTAGGGTGTCACATTATTGGTCCTGAGGCAGGAACGTTGATTGCAGAAGTTACACTCGGTATGGAGTTTGGCACATCGGCGGAAGACATTGCCCGCACTTGTCATGCGCACCCGACACTAGAAGAAGTCATTAAAGAAGCAGCGCTCGCTGTTGATGGCCGTCCGCTGCATGTCTAATTAGACAGAAGGGAAGAGTGTCTTTGACCTTCTTTGTAGAGGGGTAGAGGTTTCATCTATCCATTTTTGTATGTTTTTGGAGATGAGAGGAGCTTCAACAAGGCTCTCAGGGTTTTCTAGATCCATAAGGCGCTGGGGCCATTGAGCATCGAAATCAAGCAGAGGATCAAGAACGGCCATTAACCGATCATCTTTTCCTCGATTTATCCAGATTTGATGATCTACGGCATTTCCATTTAATCTTCTGCCTGCAAATCCATTATTTCCTTGATAAATGTATAGCAACCATTCTCCATTACTAGCGCAGGATGATTGTCCTTGTGATGAGATGTGTTGCATCAGTCGCTCTAACGTATGCATGAATTGCCGCTTTATAACGGAAACGGTGTCTGATGTCTCTCGTTCCGGAATAGGTAAGTCGATCATCATTCTCTCTGGGGCTGGAGTATTCAGTAGATTATAGAGCCTTCTTTGATCTTCAATTGCTTCGGGTCTTGCTGCCGGATGTCTTCCGTTTGTTTCGCTCGCAATGGCAAAAGAAGCGCGTGTAAGGCCATCCTTTTGTGTCGGCGCGTCATCTGGACGGCCTCCATCAATTACTCCAAATGGATGACTTTTTTTCATGGTAGGGAGAGTATAATAGATTTTTTATTATGTCAATTATTTGGCGCGCGGGTGAGCTGACTTATAGACACGCATCAGTTCTTCAGCGTTTACGTCCGTGTAGCGCTGGGTTGTGCTTAATGAGGCGTGACCCAATAATTCCTGAATTTCCCTTAAATTAGCACCGTTTTGTAGGAGGTGTGTTGCGAAACTGTGTCGTAGGGCGTGTGGTGTCGCTGTCTCAGGTAGATTTAATGCGCGCCGAAGATCCCGCATTTCTTTTTGAACAACGCTTTGGTTGAGGCGTTTACCACGGACGCCGAGGAAAAGAGGGCGGTCGTTTGTTTCAGGAAAAACACATGCTTCTCTATATTGATCGAGTGTGTCAACGACTTGGTCTAAAACAGGGATTTGTCGCTCTTTGCGTCCCTTACCGACAACACGTAAGAAACCATCGCGCGGTAAATCTGAAATATTAAGCGACAGTGCCTCATCAATACGAAGGCCAACACCATACAGAAGGGTAAATAGAGCCTTGTTCCTTAGAGCGATCCAATCATCGTCCGGCATTTCTTCTAAAAGGCGAAAAGCTTGCCCTTCTTCCAGTGGGCGCGGCACCTTCCGTGGTAGTTTGGGTGAGCGCACACCGCCAATGGCCGCGTTATGAGCGATACCCTGCTTATCCATCCATTTGAGAAGGTTTTTAATGCTAGAGAGGGCGCGCGCTCGGGTTTGATTACTGGCACCGTTAACAGCCTTGTTCGATAGCCAACTTCTGAAATCTGTAATACGCGCGTCGCTTAAATCACCAATGGAAACAGCTTTGCTATGATGACTTGAGAGGAAATCAATGAATTGTGTGACATCGCTGCAATAGGCGCGGAATGTGTGCTTGGATAAGTTCTTTTCAACCGTGAGCCATGTTTGCCACTTGCCGAGCATATCAGCGAAATCGTCTTCACATTTTTCGAGAGTGGTATCCTTGATCATAAAAATATTTTACGTCAATTAACATGTTGTGTAAAAGAAAAGCATGAATGCGATGAGCTCGGAAGGTATGTATAAGGTCTTTGTTTACGGCACTCTTATGAAAGAAGGGCGTAATTCTCATGTTTTGAACAATGCTCGATTGATTAGTGCAAAGGCTGTCACCAGAGATAAGAGCTTTTTCATGCTCCAATTTGAATCTGTTTCCAATCCTGGAAATTATTCTCCAGGTGTTTTTAGGCACGGAAAAACAAAAATTAAAGGGCAGGGAAAAGTTCTGGGAGAACTTTATGAAGTCAATGCAGACACTATGAAAGAGCTCGATCGACTTGAAGGTTTAGGCAAAAACTATACGCGGGAAGAGATAACACTAGAAGGCGGTGCCCGTGCTTGGATCTATATAAAGCTATCTGATGATCAGTCTTTACCATACGCTACTCACGTCGATTACAATTCGCAATCTCAGTGCTATTATTGGATGGGGTAGCTTAAAACTTTTATTGCGGTAAGTTTAGCCAGTTTCTAAAGGCACGCTCTACTACGCGCGCAAGAAATCCAACAAGGTCTGTCGCTTGTCCTTCACCGAACATGTTCGCATCACGTGAACCAAATGCAAGGATAGCTGGCGGTGTATCCATTGAAATATCAATACGAAGGAGTGCCTGTGATGCAACCAAGGTAGCGCCACCACCATAGATAGCTTCAATACCACTGATGTTGTCTTGAAGAAGGACGCTTTGCCCATCCATCCATTTATCAACAGTGCCTTCAGGTATTACTCTGATGCCGCTGGAGTGAATGTGCGGTATATCATCGCCGTTGCTTTCAACCACAAAGACTGCGATGTCGGTATCGAGCATATTCGCCATATCCATCGTGATGATATGAATGAACTCGTCAAAGTTACGCGCTTCGAGGAGGCGCAGGATAACAGCCTGAATACGCTGTTGGTTGTTCATATTCGAACGCGCATTTTCAACGATAGCTTGAGTCGTCTCCAGCACTTTTTCTTTATCGTTTTTAAGGCGTTCAATCATAAAGGATTGGAAGTCAGCAACTTTTTTACCTTCTTTGCCGTTACCTGTTTTCGGCGGGATCAGATAGTCGCAGGCTTCAGGGTTCTTTTGTAAGAACTTCGGGTTGTTCTTTAGGAACGCAACAACCTCATCTGCTGTAATCTCTTTATCCATCTCTTGTGCTATCGCTGCTTGTGAATCACTCATTTGGTTATTTTATCACCAAGCTTTACCGTAAAATATATTTTTTCCTTTCGATTGGGCAATTCTTTTGATAACAATATTATAAATTCTATGTAAAAGGTGTGTAATATGTTCTCAAAACCTGCCGTAAGAAGCAGAAAGAAAATCATTAAAGGTCTTTTATCACGCGCTTTTGATCGGGGGGGGGCTGCGGAGCAGGAGAAGATGCAGCTGCTTATTGATTGGCGCTTGGCGGCTTGTCGTCATTCGAATGAAAAAGCGCTTCAGGAATTTTCCAGTGATTATAAATTAGATGATATGCGCAATTATGTTTCTTCGGGCTCTAGGGGGATTGATGCGTTTAATTGGCTTTCTGTGATTGATGGGCGGAATGATTTTCTTTCTGATATGAGTGATGCGCAAAGAAAACAGAAAATAGCTGATATGGAACGCATGCATTACATGGTGCGCTTCTTTAAAAATAGTGAGATTCAGGTGGATTTAGAAGCGCTACGTAAAGCGGCGACAAGAAAAGATCCAAATGCACCAATTATGGTTGATCCGGCAAATGCTTTATCAACGCCATGTCGTGATAGAGGCGTGGTTTACACAAAATCATTTGAAACACCAGCATATTTAAAGCCGTTGTCAGAAATTGATGCAATGGTAGATGATAATGATGGCGGCGGCGGCAGTGGTAAAAGCGCAAAGAAAGAGCGCCGCCAAACCGTTAGTTTTGCAACGGCGCCCAAAGCAACTTTTCATTAATTGTTACAGGATTGATTGACCTGTTTTTTCCCAATCAGCAACAAAGTCCGCGAGGCCTTTATCTGTCAGAGGGTGCTTATAAAGCTTCTTAATCACATCGGGTGGGCATGTCACGACATCCGCGCCAAGACACGCACTTTCAAGGATGTGTTGTGGGTGACGCACGGATGCAACCAGAACTTCTGTATAGAAATCAGGGTAGTTATCGTAAACTGTAAGAACGTCAGCGATAAGCTCCATACCAGTTTGACCAATATCATCAAGACGGCCAACAAAAGGTGATATGAATGTCGCGCCAGCTTTAGCTGCAAGCAATGCCTGCATTGGTGAGAAACAAAGTGTGACGTTTACCATTGTGCCGGCGGATGACAGGTTTTTACAAACTTTAAGACCTGCTTCTGTCAAAGGCACTTTAACAGCGATGTTTTCTGCTAGCCCTGCAAGCTTTTCACCTTCTTTCATCATTGTATCAAAGTCAGTTGAGGCAACTTCTGCGCTCACTGGACCATCACAAATCTCTGTGATTTCTTTAATCAAAGGAAGGAACTCTTTCCCTGATTTCGCAATAATTGAAGGATTTGTTGTCACACCATCAAGCATGCCTAGATCAGCTAGATCTTTAATTGCATCCAGATCAGATGTATCTGCAAAGAATTTCATGGAAACTATCTCTTTCTTTTTGTTGGAATTCTGTTCAACATATGTAGGCATAAAGGACATAGATTTCAAGAGAGGTTTTACTTGAACGCTGAGGTTAAATCGGCATTGGTACCTTATCCTGTTGATAAGGCTTATGATTACGCGTTTTCTGAAGAGTTAAGCGCGCAAGAGGGAAGCTATGTCTGTGTGCCTTTGGGGCAGCGGCATGTGCCAGCCGTTGTTTGGGGTGCTGGTGCTGGTGATGTCAGTAAGGCAAAGATCAAGGAGGCGCTGGAGTGCTATAATCTACCGCCGCTACCTGCAGTTCACCGCAAATTCCTAGATTGGATGGCACATTATACGATGGCGCCGTTAGGTTCAGTTTTAAAGCTAACAATGAGTGTGCCTGGGGCTTTAGAGCCGCCTAAGGCAGTCACGGGATACATTATTAATGATCCTTCATTTGATCCGAAGGGCTTATCACCCAAAGCGCGCGCTGTATTAGAAGTCGCGAAAGATGGTCTTCCGCGCCGTGCATCTGAATTAGCGGACGAAGCGGGGTGTACGGCAGGTGTTGTCAAAACATTAGAAAACAAAGGCATATTAAAGACACTGGAGTTACAAGCGCCGCCGCCATGCCGCGTGCCTGATCCGATGCGCGCTGGGCCAATGCTTTCTCCAGTACAACAGGACGCTGCCGAAGAATTGCGATCACATATAAATGCAGATGAATTTAGTGTGAGCTTGCTCGACGGTGTGACGGGAGCAGGTAAAACAGAAGTTTATTTTGAAGCTGTGGCTGAAGCTCTTAAGAAAAATAAGCAGGTTCTTATATTGTTGCCTGAGATTGCTTTATCGAATGCATTTCTGGATCGATTTAAAACTCGTTTTGGTTGTTCGCCGGCGCTTTGGCACTCTTCGGTGAGTAATGCGAAGCGTAAGATTACATGGCGCGGGGTCGCAGAAGGGCAAAGTAAAGTCATTATAGGTGCGCGTTCAGCTTTGTTTCTGCCGTATCAAGATCTCGGCTTAATTATCGTCGATGAAGAGCATGACCCAGCCTATAAACAAGAGGACGGCGTTATTTATCATGCGCGTGATATGGCGGTCGTGCGTGCAAAAATGGGCAGCTTTCCTGTTCTAATGGTATCAGCGACACCATCGCTAGAGACGATGCATAATGTGTGGGAGGGGCGATACCATCATTTGGAATTGCCTGATCGTCATGGTGGCGCTGTTATGCCGGATGTCCATTTGATTGATTTGAAAAAGGATAAACCAGAAGATCGTCAGCACTTTATCGCTCCGACATTAAAAGAGGCGATGAAAAAGACGCTGGAACGTGGAGAGCAAAGCCTCTTGTTCCTCAATCGTCGAGGTTATGCGCCGCTTACGCTTTGTCGAACATGTGGTCATCGTTTTGAGTGCCCACGTTGTACGGCTTGGCTTGTCGATCATAAACGTTCAAATAAGCTGCATTGTCACCACTGTGGTTATTTTGCACCTATGCCGAGCGTTTGTCCTTCCTGTGAAGATAAGGATTCTTTAGTCGCTTGTGGGCCTGGAGTAGAGCGTATTCGGGAAGAAGCTGAACAATTATTTCCCGATGCCAAAATTACGGTGCTGTCGAGTGATACAGCGGAAACGAATGAAAAATTGCGTGCCATTTTGGATGAAATTCATGATGAGAACGTCGACATTATTATAGGGACGCAGATTATCGCCAAAGGGCACCACTTTCCGCAATTGACATGTGTTGGTGTTGTTGATGCCGATTTAGGACTAAGTGGCGGTGATTTACGTGCTACAGAGCGTACTTATCAGCTTCTGCATCAGGTAGCAGGGCGCGCAGGGCGTGATAAAGCCAAGGGGCACGTTTATTTGCAGACCTTCAACCCCGAATCGCGTGTGATGCAAGCGCTTGCTGATAGTGGTCGGGATGATTTTCTATGGGTTGAGCGTGAGGAGCGAGAAGAGGCGTTTATGCCACCATTTTCAAGGCTTGCGGGGATCATTGTCTCTGGGCGTGATGAACGGCTCGTGAACGATGTTTCTATCCAGCTTGCGCAAAATGCGCCAAGGGGTAAGAGTATCGATACGTTAGGGCCTGCTGAAGCGCCAATGTACCGTCTACGCGGTAAGTTTCGCCGTCGTTTATTGGTGTGCGCGGATAAATCTATTGATATTCAAAAGGCGTTAAGTCACTGGATTCAAAGCCATAAAATCCCATCAAGCATACGTGTGCAAATAGACATCGACCCACAGAGTTTCTACTAGCATTTGGTTGGTTTTTGCTCTTTCAAACCGCAGAGAAGCTAAGGCTTAAAAAAAAGCCTTAAAAAAAGCATTTTTTCAGTGTTTCAGCGCTTGCAACCCGTGATCGCGTATGCTAAATCCAGCACAACTTTAAACGTAAGTGTAATAACAAACAAAAGGGACCAGACGTGGCCTCAAAACAGACATCCGGCGTAGCCGCCCTGCGATATGCAACAGCCTTTGTTGATACCGCACTTGAGTCTAAAAAGACCGATGCTATTGAAAAAGATTTGAATGACTTAGCCGCAATGATCGAAGGCTCATCAGATCTACAAAAACTGATTCAATCTCCACTCGTAAGCCGCGAAGGTCAGCAAAAGTGCGTTCAGGAAGTTGCTAAAAAGGCGAAATTCCAGGATATCACAGCAAACTTGCTCTCATTGCTCGCGCAAAATCGCCGTTTGAACATGATTAATGCTGTTATTTCAGCTGTTCATGCTGATTTGGCAAATCGTCGTGGTGAGATTGTTGCTGAAGTACAAACAGCATTCAAACTTTCAAAAGAGCAAGAAAAGGCCCTTCAAGAGGCTTTGACAAAAGCTGTCGGTAAAACTGTTGCTGTAAAAGTAGCTGTTCAAGAAGATCTACTTGGCGGCATGGTTGTTACAGTTGGTTCACAAATGATTGATGATTCAGTGAAACGCAAGTTAGAGCGTTTACAAATTGCAATGAAGTCTAGCGCAAATACAAACAGCGCCTCAGCGAAAGTTGCAAACGAGAATTAAACATAAATTTCAAAGAATAGTTTTTTAAAAGAGGAAAAAGAAAAATGGAAATCAAAGCTGCAGAAATCTCTGAAATTCTGAAAACGCAGATTGCAGACTTTAGCGCGCAGGCTGACGTAGCTGAAGTTGGTCAGGTGCTATCCGTTGGTGACGGTGTTGCACGTGTTTACGGTTTGGATAACGTTCAAGCAGGTGAGATGGTTGAATTTCCAGGCGGCATCAAAGGTATGGCGCTTAACCTTGAACTTGATAACGTTGGTGTCGTGATTTTCGGTGATGACCGTGACATTAAAGAAGGTGACATTGTTCGCCGTACAGGTGAAATCGTTCAAGTTCCTGTCGGTAAAGAACTTCTAGGCCGCGTTGTTGATGGTCTAGGTAATCCAATCGATGGTAAAGGCCCAATCAAAGCGAAAGAAAGCTCACTGGTTGAAGTGAAGGCTCCAGGTATTATGCCTCGTAAGTCTGTTCACGAGCCGATGCAATCTGGTGTTAAAGCGATTGATGCCCTTGTTCCTGTTGGTCGTGGCCAGCGTGAGCTTATCATTGGTGACCGTCAGACAGGTAAAACTGCCGTAGCGGTTGACACAATGATTAACCAAAAGAACTTCAATTCAGATAAAGATGAGAGCAAGCACCTCTACTGTATCTACGTAGCGATTGGTCAGAAACGTTCAACTGTTGCTCAGCTTGTTAAAGAGCTAGAAGATAACGGTGCGATGGAATACTCGATCGTTGTTGCGGCGACAGCGTCTGATCCTGCTCCAATGCAGTTCTTGGCTGCATACACAGGTTGTGCAATGGGTGAGTGGTTCCGTGATAACGGTAAACACGGCCTAATCATTTATGATGATCTTTCAAAGCAAGCTGTTGCTTATCGTCAGATGTCACTTCTTCTTCGTCGCCCACCAGGCCGTGAAGCATACCCAGGTGATGTTTTCTATATTCACTCACGTCTTCTAGAGCGTGCAGCGAAGATGAACGAAGATAATGGCGCAGGTTCATTAACAGCGCTTCCAGTGATTGAAACACAAGCTGGTGACGTGTCTGCATATATTCCGACAAACGTTATTTCTATTACAGACGGCCAGATTTTCCTTGAAACAGATCTATTCTTTAAAGGTATTCGTCCTGCGATTAACGTTGGTTTGTCAGTATCTCGTGTGGGATCTGCAGCGCAAACAAAAGCGATGAAGCAGGTTGCTGGTTCTATTAAGCTTGAGCTTGCTCAGTACCGTGAAATGGAAGCGTTTGCTCAGTTCGCATCAGACCTTGATCCTGCGACACAGAAGCTTCTTGCACGTGGAGCTCGCTTGACACAGCTATTGAAACAGCCTCAATACTCTCCACTTACAATGGAAGAACAGGTTCTCTCAATCTACGCTGGTACACGCGGTTATCTTGATGATGTTGAAGTGGCAGATGTTTCTGATTTTGAACAACGCATGCTTGATGATGCTCGTGCAAATGCAAAGAAAGTTCTTGAGACAATTCGTGAGCAACAAAAGCTAGACGATAAAGTTGAAAAAGAAATGAACAAATACTTGGAGAAGTTTGCGAAGAGTTACGGTTCTGCAAAGAAGAAAGCAGCTTAATTAACTTTTCAAAATTTTGATAAAGGTTCAAATCAATGCCAAGTTTGAAAGAATATAGAGATAGGATTGCATCCGTTAAGTCGACGAAGAAAATTACGTCGGCGATGAAGATGGTTGCGGCTTCTAAGCTCAAAAAAGCACAAGATCAGGCAGAGGCGTCTCAACCTTATGCACGCGCGATGGGCGAAATGCTGGCACGCGTTGCTGCGGGTGTGACTGTTACTGCCGCATCACCAAAACTTCTTATTGGTACAGGCTCGGATAAACGTCATCTTTTGGTTGTTGTAACTTCTGATCGTGGTCTTTGTGGCGGTTTTAACGGAAACCTTGTTCGCTTAGCACGTAATGAAATTATCCGTCTTCAAGGTGAGGGCAAAGAAGTTCAAGTTGTGACTGTGGGCCGTAAAGCACGTGATCTTTTGAAACGTGAATTTAGTAGCCTAATTATTGAAAGCTACACAGGAATTGGATCTAGTAACCGTGTTCAGTTCTCTGAAGCGGATCAGGTAACGCAGTTTGTTTTAGAACAGTTTGAAGCAGGTAACTTTGATGTTTGCTCACTTGTATATAACAACTTTGTTTCTGTTCTGACGCAGCAGCCACGCGCTCAACAAATTATTCCATTCAAATTGCCAGAAACTGGAGCAAATGATAACGAAGATGAGGCAGCTGAAGGCCTTGCGTCGCCATATCGTTTTGAACCTGAAGAAGAAGCAATTTTAGCGCAATTATTACCTCGTAACCTTGGTGTTCAAATGTTCCGCGCACTTCTTGATAGCGCAGCGGGGGAACAGGCTGCGCGTATGACAGCGATGGATAACGCAACACGTAACGCAGGTGATCGTATCAACGGTCTGACACTGGAATATAACCGCGCACGTCAGGCAGCGATTACAAAAGAATTGATCGAAATTATTTCAGGTGCAGAAGCGCTTTAAGTTTAACAAAAGAGATTATTAGAGTTTTAAAAGAGGAAAAAGAAAATGGCACAAGTTAAAGGTACAGTAACACAGGTGTTGGGCGCTGTTGTTGACGTCCAGTTCAACGAAGGAGAAGTTCCTGCGATTTTGAACGCACTTCATACTGAAAACCAAGGCAAAACTTTGGTTCTTGAGGTTGCACAGCACCTTGGTGAAAACACAGTTCGCGCAATTGCGATGGACACAACCGACGGTATGGTTCGTGGTCAGGAAGTTTCTGATACAGGCGAAGCAATCTCTGTTCCTGTTGGTCCGGGCACATTGGGTCGTATCATGGACGTGATTGGTCAGCCGATTGATGATCTTGGTCCAGTTAAAGGCGATAAAGCATACCCAATTCACCGCTCAGCACCTGCTTTCGAAGACCAGGCAACTGAAACAGAGCAGCTTGTGACAGGTATTAAGGTTGTTGACCTTCTATGTCCTTACGCAAAAGGTGGTAAAATCGGTCTATTCGGTGGTGCTGGTGTTGGTAAAACAGTGACAATCATGGAATTGATTAACAACATTGCAAAAGGTCACGGTGGTGTGTCTGTTTTTGCTGGTGTTGGTGAGCGTACACGTGAAGGTAACGACCTTTACCACGAAATGCTTGAATCAGGCGTTATTAAAGAAGGTGGAGCAGAAGGTTCTAAAGCGGCGCTTGTTTACGGTCAGATGAACGAGCCGCCAGGTGCGCGTGCCCGTGTTGCTCTTTCTGGTCTATCTATGGCTGAATATTTCCGTGATGAAGAAGGCCAGGACGTTCTATTCTTCATGGATAACGTGTTCCGTTTCACACAAGCTGGTGCTGAGGTATCAGCGCTTCTTGGTCGTATTCCATCTGCCGTGGGTTACCAACCTACACTTTCTACAGATATGGGTGCGCTTCAAGAACGTATTACATCAACAAACAAAGGGTCGATTACATCTGTTCAGGCCGTTTACGTTCCTGCCGATGACTTGACTGACCCTGCACCTGCAACAGCGTTCTCTCACTTGGATGCAACAACAGTTCTTTCACGTGCGATTTCTGAACTTGGTATTTACCCTGCGGTTGACCCGCTTGACTCAACATCACGTATTCTTGACCCACGTGTTGTTGGTGAAGAGCACTACAAATGTGCAGCAGATGTTCAGAAAACATTGCAAACATATAAAGCACTCCAAGACATCATTGCGATCCTTGGTATGGACGAGCTGTCTGAAGAAGATAAGCTTGTTGTTGCTCGTGCACGTAAGATTCAACGTTTCCTATCTCAGCCATTCCACGTTGCTGAGGTGTTTACTGGTACACCAGGTTGTTTCGTTGATCTTGCTGATACAATTAAAGGTTTCCGCGCAATTGTTGATGGTGAGTATGACCACTTACCAGAAGCAGCCTTCTACATGGTCGGTACAATCGAAGAGGTAGAAGAAAAAGCGAAGAAAATGGCGGCTGAAGCTGCTTAATTGACAAGCTTAAAGGAATAAAGGTTAATGTCCGACGCAAAACAACAAAACGAATTTGATTTCGAACTGGTTTCACCGGAAAAGAAGCTAATGTCTGAAAAGGCATGGCAGGTTACTGTTCCTGGTGAAGAAGGTGACTTTGGTGTGCGCGCCGGGCACAGCTCTTTGGTGTCAACAATTCGCCCAGGTGTGGTTGAAATTGTTTCTAAGCAAGGCGATGCGCCAGCAAAGATCTTTATCGCAGGTGGTTTCGCCGATGTAACAGCGACAAATTTAACTGTATTAGCTGAACAAGCAACTAAGGTTGACGATATGGACAAGGACGCAATCGAAAAAGATATTGCTAACTTAGAGAAGAAGCTTGCTGACACAAAAGATGAGATCGAAGTATCTCGCTTCAAGAAACAACTTTCTCTTGAAAATGCGAAGTTAGCTGC
This sequence comes from Alphaproteobacteria bacterium, assembly GCA_013215815.1. Taxonomy (GTDB): domain Bacteria; phylum Pseudomonadota; class Alphaproteobacteria; order Micavibrionales; family Micavibrionaceae. The sequence continues at coordinate 41,940 of JABSQP010000001.1, forward strand.
CGTATCCGCAGCTTAGATTTTCGGCTTATTGACATAATGAAATTCTGTGTGCTACAAAAGCACCTTGTTGAATAAACAGAGGTGAATTATGAGCGCAGCAACCCCAACAAATCCGTTGTCATTGGATCTTGCACGAAATTTCTTATTTTCTACGGTTTTAAATAAGCTAACGGTAATGTCGCAAGGCTTATTGAGTGATGAGGAAAAAAATTCTTTAGCAAAATTAACGGAGCAATTTAAAGCTCTTGTGGGTAACGATAATGCTTTACAATCTGTTTTGTCAGGTAAGGTTGATGCAAGGCAAGCAACGCTGAATGAAATAACTAGCAGTGATGTAAATGATAATGCTTTTTTTAATGATGCTATAGATGCAACTATTGATTCTTCTCAAGATTTATTGGTTCGTAATAGGTTTATCGTTTCTTTAAGAAGAAAGATTAAAGAATTATCAGATAAACCTTATCTTCAGGAAACTTTGAGCATAGCTTCGATCTACTTTAGTGAAGATACGATTAGGCCGGCTACAATAAATGGAGCTGTTGATAATGCTTTGGGTAGCATGTATGCGCGTTACCATGCAGATCGTATACCAGCAAAAGACGAAGTAACTGGCATACTATTTGGTTTAGTTGATGAGGCAATACGTGAGCATCAAGCCGCTCCTGAAACGCGTGTTGTGCCTGATATATACACACCTGAACGGTTAGCTAGCTTGAAAGTGAATATGTAAGCTAGGAAACTAAGTTAACAGTACGTAAACCAATAAAGCTATTTGTTAGATAAACTTTATCAGCTGAATTTAATCGCTCTAGAGAAATGCTTTCTTCTTTTACATCGCGTTCTTCAATGATTTTACGGCGCGTTACGCCGGCTAAAACACCATCGACAAGAGGTGGTGTAATCAGAATGCCGCTTTCTTCAATGAACAGATTACTTGTTGCCCCACAAACAACATTGCCATCTGTGTTTGTAAGAAGGGCTTCTTCTGCGCCTGACTCTTCTGCTTTTCTGCGGGCTGCATAGGAGCGCGAGTAATCTAATCGCTTACAATTTTCTAAAGGGCAGCCAGCAATGCGGGGATAGTCAGTAATAACGGCGCAAGTAATGGGCGTGTTATCTGGTTCATTACATGCTGCGACATCAATTAAAACCGTTGGTGTCTCTGCCTTTGATAAAGGTGTGTTGACTACGCCGCCTGTTATTGTTGTGCGGATACGGGCATAGGGCGTATTATCTGCGTTCTGTGATATCAGTTTAGCAATAGCGCCACAAAAATCTTTAAATGATAAATTCGGTTTAAGCCCAATGACTGTTTCGCAATCATGCATGATGCGTTCGAAATGCTCTATCACGTGAATAGGTTTTCCATCTTTGGCGAGCATAGAGTCAAAAATACCGATCCCTGTTGTAAAGCCGCAGTCCTTGTGAGAGATCAGTGCCCCATTATCGGGCACAATATTGCCGTTCAAATAGATTAAACTCATGCCGCGTTTTCCTCTTCTGGCGGTTCAAAGCTCTCAAAAATCTTTTGTGCTTTATCAAGACCTTCTTGTAATTCTGCTTCAGGGTTGGAATCGCTTACAATTCCGCTGCCTGTCTGTAAATGGGCTTTTCCGTCTTTGTAGACGATTGTACGGATTATAATGTTTGTATCCATGTTTCCATTAAATCCAATGTAACCCATTGCGCCGCAGTAGGGACCACGGCGTGTGGGTTCTAATTCTTCAATAATTTCCATGGCGCGTATTTTAGGGGCACCAGTAATGGAGCCACCTGGAAAACAATCGCGTAAGAGGTCGATCGATGTTTTATTTTTCTGTAATTCTCCCGTGACAGTAGAGACTAGATGATGAACGCCTGCAAACGTTTCTATGTTGCATAGTGATGGAACTTTTACTGAATGAGGTTTGCAGTTTTTAGAGATGTCATTGCGCAAGAGATCGACGATCATAAGATTTTCTGCGCGATCTTTTTTACTTCTTTGTAAATCATCTGGATTTTTATAAGCGGGAAGCGTTCCTTTAATAGGTCGCGTTTCAACAGTGTTTCCATATGTCGTTAAAAAACGCTCTGGTGATGTTGACGCTAATTGAAATGATCCGAAGTTCATAAAAGCGCTGAAAGGTGCGGAGTTTATAGATCTTAGATGTGCGTAATGTTCCTTGGGGCTAAAGTTTTTTGGTAAATCAGTATCAAACCGACGCGATATGTTTGCTTGATATATTTCACCTGCGTGAATGTTATCAATAATATTTTGAATATTGCTCTTGTATTCGGTATCAGAAGTTTTGTTTTGCCAATTAATGGTTTCACTTAAAAAATAAGGTGTACTTTCCTTTAGTTCTGGTGATTTCGATCCTTCTTTGTGAATGAGGTACCCTTTTTTATTTTGATGATCAAAAGCTACGACATTTGTATAGATGCCAAGTGCACAATCAGGAAGGTTCAAATCATCATCTGTATTATTAGGAATTGTTTCTAACTGTCGTCCAAGGTCGTATCCAAAATAACCTGCAAGGCCGCCAGAGAAAGGTGAGGTTAAATCTGTGCTGTCAAAGTCGTAATTTTCTAAACGTGTTTGTAAGAATGAAAAGAGGTCTGTTTCATGTATCTCTTGATTGTCATATGTGATCTGCCCATTTTTACATTCAATAGTTTCGACAGGATCCCATACAATAAAACTCCATTTACTTAATGGATGAGAGGGACGAGCGCTGTCAAAAAACAAAGTATAAGGCTCATCTGCTAAAGAGAGAAAGGTCTCTATCAGCTTATCATACGGCCAATCATTAACGTGTAATGCGTGTTTTTTCATTATAGAAAATCTTTAATAGCTTGAGCGGCATCTGCCAAGCCAATTTTTTCAATTTCTACGCCTTCCGGAAATGCGCCATGTAGACGAGAAGGAAGCATTGAATCCATCATAACAAAGACACCTTTATCGTCGGCGCGGCGAATAAGGCGGCCATAGGCTTGCTTCAGCTTTAAACGCGTAAGCATGTCATCATATCGTTTTTTCCCGAATATATCGCGGCGCGCTTTGTGCAATATCGTCGGCCGAGGCCATGGAACACGATCAAAGACTATCAAACGTAATGCATTACCAGGGACATCAACACCATCACGAATAGCGTCTGTCCCCAAAAGGCATGAGTTCTCATCTTCCTTAAATACATCGATAAGCGTACCTGTATCCATTTCATCAACGTGCTGCGCATATAGGTCAATGTTTTGATCGCTGAGCGGTTTTACAATTTTTTGCTGAACCGATTTCATACGCTGTATTGCAGTGAAGAGGCCGATAGCGCCGCCATTTGCAGCGCTGAATAAAACTTCATAAGCGCGTGCGACTTGGTCTAAGTCATCTTTACGAACATCATTGATGATGATTATTTTCGTTTGTTCAGGGTAATTAAAGGGGGATGAATAGCTTTCTTGTACAATATCATCGTTTAAGTATGCGGCGCCGCTTCGCTCTCTGGCAACGCGCCAGTTTTCTTCATCATCGTCTGTTCCATCTTTTAATGTAGCTGACGTAATAGCTATACCATGGGCGCTTTGTTTAATAGATGCGGCAAACGGGATCATCGGGTCAATCCAGTGACGATAATGGCCAATATCAACAGTACGTCCATCGGCGCGCTCTATTTGTAACCAATCGATAAAGCTTTCATGCGTGTTTCCTGTGCTGAGGCTTTCTAGCATGCCAATCCACGCTCCAATACTGAGTTGGGCGCGGCGTTCTAAGCCAGATTGAACGGCATCGAGACGCTTACGCGTGTCGCTCTCTAAGGTGTCTGCATGATCATTTATTTTTTTACGCATTTTGGCGGCCAAGTCTTGCATTGGTTTTTTCAAATCTTTAAGCGATTTTAATAGCTTTTCTGCAGATTTTAGAACTTTGTCTGTCGCCGGATAAACGCCTGTTTCTAAAGAGTAAGGGCTGTTTGGATGTTCGGTCCGCGCCATGTTTTGTTCATAAACGGCAAGTTTGAATTCTTCTGTAGGTCCTTTGGGAATGCCGTCTTTTAAGCGTTTTGTCCAACCGTCTGATGTAAGGCATGCGGCAGAACTTAATATTTTTTCTAGATCCGCTGTGGCTTCATCATCGCTTCCGAGTAAATCTTCGGCTCTGTTTTTAAGGCCACGCATACGGGAGCGTTTTGAGACTTCCGCGCCGCGTAACCATCGGCGAAGATCATACGTTTCCCGCGCAGTTAAGTGACCTGCAAAGGCGCTGTCTGCGGCGTCAAAAAGATGATGCCCTTCGTCAAAAACATATCGCTGCGGTAAATCTTCAGTAACTGTGTTAATTGCGCTTTGGATCATCACAAGTGCGTGGTTTGCGACAACTATATCGGCATGTTTTGAGTGTCTAACAGATTGTTCGACAAAACATCGGTGATAATGATCGCACGCGGAATAAATACATTCGCCGCGCGTGTCAGATAATCCCAGGCTGTTTGCATATCCTAACAAGCCGACAAGCCAGCCAGGAAAGTCGCCGCCGCTGACAAGGTCTCCGTCCTTTGTTGCGGCGACCCACCGCGCCATAATACCAGCTGTGATAGCTTTGTGCGGTGTACGGGATAGAGCTGCTCCAGCTGCTTGTTCTTCAAAGTTAAGAAGACAAAGGTAGTTTTCACGTCCTTTTCGGATTGCGACTTTTGATGCCTTTAAATCAGGGTTTGGGTAAAGGCGATCAAGTTCTTGATCTACCTGCTTTTGTAAGTTTTTTGTATAGGTAGAAATCCAAACAGAACCTTGGTTTTTTTCTGCCCATACAGAAGAGGGGGCAAGATAACCAAGTGTTTTACCAACACCTGTTCCGGCTTGGGTGACGACGACATGCGGCGTTCCTTCTTCATCACGCGGTTTGAACGCGGCGGCCATTTTGCTTGTATATTCTTTTTGCTGCTCTCTCGTTTCCGCTCCTGTTCCTAACAACGAACCAAGGCGCTCTCGCGCCTCTTCACCAGTGACGGGATGGTGAGAGGGCGGTGGTGGCGGCGCTTCTTCTGACCATTCGGGTAGATGTTTCCAAACATTAAGCGCCGCTTTTGAATTAATCGGTTCGGCAGGGTTATATTTTTGCCCGAGCGCATTAAAAACGAATGATGTCCATGGCCAGCCATCACCATTTTGCCCCATCACTTTTGCAATTTCGAGCGGATTGGCTTTTGCCTGCCAGATGTCTTTGCGTAAGTCCTGTAGAAGCGCACCAGCACATTCCATGAGTGTAAACGGGTAGTCTTCGACAGCCTCTGGGAGAGGGAGCCCAAGCGCTTTGGCGAGGCCTGTCGGCGTTGGTGTACAGAAGATGGCGGGGTGAACGAAAGCGAAAAGCTCAAGTAGATCAAAACCAAATAACGGTTCACTGCCTAATTGATGAGTTGTGTAGGGCAAGTGACAGCCCATCACAGCCTGATCTTTTAAAACTTTGATAGCCGCTTGTTTATCCAGAATTTGAATTTCACCATCAGTGGTCAGAATATAAGCTTGTTTACTGTCTGCCCATAAAATAGGGACATCAGGCAGGTTTATGCTGGTTTCCGCTGAAGATTGGTGGGCTTGCGACATAAAGAGATATTAAGCCGCTTTTTCCCCTGTGTCATTGTTATTATCTGGCGGATTAAAGTATTCTGGCGCGCCTTCTGGATACTTTTCGATATAAAGTGATTGTGAAGGGAAGGCGAAGCTTGTTCCCGCTTTGTTTTCGATTGCATCCTTAATAACAAAGGCAAAATCTTCTTTAATTCTTAGCCATTCGCCCCAATCTGTCGTTTTTGTAAAACAGTAAACGAGTATGTCGATTGAGGATGAACCAAAACTGTCGATACGCACAAATGTTGTCACATTTGTATCGAAGTCCTCATTGGTGTTGAGGTATTCTGTTAGGGCATCACGAATGATTTTTAACTGCTCTGTTGTTGTCTTGTATTCAACGCCAATCATCCAATAAATACGGCGATGTGTCATACGTGAGAAGTTTGTAACAACGGCATCCGACAATTCCGCATTTGGAACGTGGACTGGCGCTTTATCAAAACGCCTCACTTTTGTAGATCGGAAACCAATATCTTCGACGGTGCCTTCAACAACGCCATCAACCTTAATCCATTCTCCTGGATAAAAACGCTTTTCAGCCAAGATGGTGACGCCGCCGATTAGGTTTTTAAATAAGTCCTGAGCGCCCAGAGCAACAGCTGCACCGAATAGGCCTAAACCAGCGAGTAGGGGAGCAACTTTAATACCCCATATTTCAAGAATGATCGCCGCGCCTAAAAATATGACCAAGACTTTAGCGACTTTAAATAGCCAATCCACCAGCGCGCGTGAGAGTAACCTTTCTAGTTTCTTCATGCTTTTTGAGGCGGGTTCGATCGCTCTATATAGAGCCCAGAAAATATTAAAACCAATTAAGCTACGCATTAGGCGATTGAACGTATCGCCTAAGATAGTGTCTAAACCCGAATAGTGCGCGGCAAAGAAAACACCTAGAATGAAAGGAATGAATTTAATTGGTGGGATTAATGCATCAACAATAGAGTCATCTAAAGTTGTTTTGGTTTTTTCCGTTAAACGGTGGAAGTGAGAGAGGATATATTTGCTGAATAATCCGCGAATAATGAGAAAGCCAATAAAGATACCGATCGCAATTAGCATCTTACCAATGTCAATCCCCATGAAGCCATTGTTCCAAATGGCGATTGTTTCGGTCCATAGATCATTCATAGAGTCTATGTTTCTGATATCGGTTAGTGTGACGGTATTTTCTTTATCTAAGGGCATGTCTATTATCTCCAACAATATGAGATATAGAGCGGTTTTAGGAGGAATTCAACGTTTTAAGAGAGCAGGAAGTCGGCTTTTAACGGGTGTGTAAGACGTAATAGAAATAATAACGATCTTCACCATCGTAAGCATTACTGGCTCCCGGGTGATAATCGCTTACAACACAGCCACATTTTTTAC
>JABSQP010000010.1 GCA_013215815.1 Alphaproteobacteria bacterium
CATCTTACCATTAACGTTAATGGAACCAGAAATTTTAGCATGAGATCCGCCTAAAATAACTTTACCGCCCACTTTTGTCATGGAGTGCGCTTCGATAATACCTGTATTTTCAACCAAGGAATCAACAATTCGACGCGCACGAGAGGCCGTTAGCGCAATCGTCCCACCTTCAGCAGATATGCGACCGGTATTTCTAACTAGTTTTTTTGCTTGTTCATCTGTTAGAGCCACTTGTAATAACCCATCACCTACCATATCAAGCGTAAAGGTATCTGCCGCAGCTAATTGTATTTTACCAAGTTTGGCAGCAATAACGCCATGATTTTCAACATGGGGTGCAACCAAGTTCACTAGGCCCGCGTCCTTAACTGAAATGGCGCCATGATTAATAATCGACGCGTCTAATTTTCCAGCTTTGTTGAAATTAAGCTTCCCCGCCATAAAACCATTATTATCAATATCCGCTGTCGTTGCTGTGAGGGCTCCAACATCCACTTGGGAAGATGCGCCAAACACAATTCCATTGGGATTGATCAGCATTACATGGCCGTTAGCGGTCAACCTACCATTAATTTTTGAAGCTTTTGTATCACGAATACGATTGAGCGCTATGGCATTTGGTGATGGCTGGTAAAACTGAACATGCTCTTGCGCGCCAATATCAAAGCTTCGCCAGTCTAAAATGGCTTTATTACTTTGCTGATAAATATCTGTCTTGGTTCCATTCCGACTGATATTTGCCGATCCGCCCACAACAAGACCACCCTCAGGGCTAGCCATTACTTTATGTGTTGGCGTACATAAAGCAATGATAGCAGCTGTTGTCATTAGTAGCGTTTTTAATTCGCTAGCCATATTAAAATCATAAGAGATTAATATTAAAAAATACTAAAGCGCAGAAAAATATCTTCGTATGTAAATTAAATAATATTTTTAAATAGTTTCAAAGGCATAAGATCTTATTTTATATAAGTAAAACATTATCAATGTTAGGTTAAATAAATAAATTAATAATATAAAATTGTCTTATTTTATGCCATTAATTACTTGGTAAGTTTATCTTTAATCACTTTTTATAACTCAAGTAAAACTTTGAAAAAGCGACAAATCACCTTTTTTTTAAGCATATTTTTGAACATATGGCTTTTTCTAGCGCCATTTGGGGTTTCGTACGCCCAAACACCTCAATTGCCTGGCTCTGCTGATCCATCCCGACTTCAGGAAAGATTGCTGATCCCACAAATCAATAAAAAACAAAATATTATTGAACCTAAAGAAATAATTATTGCTGATGATATTCCACAAAATAGCGAAGGATTCATTTTAAAAGGGATTACACTTGAAGGTGTTACAGCTTTTGAAGAAAATCATTTTGATAGCTTAATCGCAGAATATATTGGGCTTACAATTGATATTGATGGACTTGAACATTTATCATCAAGAATAACACAAATTTACCGTAGTGCGGGCTATTTTCTATGTAAGGCAATAATTCCACAGCAAGAGGTTGTGAATGGCATTGTTATTATTAAAGTAATTGAAGGTCAAGTTGGTAAAGTAATATTAGAAGATAATAATGAGCTTTTACAAAAAGATCACCTAAACATCGTCCATAAAACTATTCATAAAATTGAAAAACTAACTCTTTTACATGGCCCAACATTAGAACGATATGTTTTGCTGCTCAATGACCACATTGGTGTCACTATACAAAATATTCTGCAAGCCCCTCAAACAACTAGCCAAGTTGGGAATGTTGATATCATATTACGTGTTCTACCTAATCCCAAACAAAATTTCTTTTTAGCTTATAATAATCATGGTTCACGCTTTATTGGGCCGCACCAAATCACAACTACATATCAAAATACTAGATTATTGAATAGTTTTGATCGCTTGATTGCCCAAGCAACAACCACGATTCCAATGAATGAATTACAATTTGCTTCATTAAGTTATGCGTTACCTTTAAATGAAGAAGGCTTAACAGCAACATTAACTTCAAGTTATTCTAATTCTGAGCCAGGATTATCTTTGCGTAATTTAAATGTTGAAGGTGATAGTACAGCTTTTAATGCATCTCTCACATACCCTTTAATGAGATCACGTAAAGCTAGCCTTACTGTAGGCTCCTCGTTTGAAATTCTAAATAGCGCAACTGAATTTTTAGATGAAGAATTAATTGATGATAAAGTTCGAGAATTATCACTCTTTGCTAGCTATAATACAAAAGATAAATGGGGCGGCGTTACCGATGCAAGTATATCACTTTCAAAGGGTTTAAATATATTTGGAGCAACTGAAACAGGATACAACAAAACCTCTCGTAGTGAAGGTCGTAGTGACTTTGTAAAAAGTGAGTTTAATGCCTTACGCCAACAAAATTTAGGTAAAGGGCTACAGATAATTAACTCTGTTTCGGCACAATATGCGCCACACCCACTTTTATCCTCTAAAGAGTTTGGTTATGGAGGAACAAGCTATGGCCGCGCTTATGATCCTTCAGAAATAACAGGAGATCAAGGTATATCTGCTGCTGTTGAAATACTTTATAAGGATATTGAAACAATCTCTGACTTAACATTAAACTTTATTCCTTTTGTTTATTACGATATTGGTAAAATTTGGAATGAGGATAGTGGATCAAAACCTATCTCAGCGGCGTCTGCTGGATTGGGTACATATTATAATTTCAACAGTTTGATTAATGGCAGATTACAATTTGCTTACCCTCTAACGAAGCCTGCCTCAAACCCCATTATGAATGGCGATAATAGCCCCCGTATTCTCTTTAGCCTTAATACTAGTTTTTAACAAAATCATTAAATTTTCCATTTTTTCGTCTTTATATTAAGTATCGCATATGTAGTATATTTAAGCTGATTTAATAATGAATGGTTAAATAAATTAATTTTTACTCCACGCTTGGCCACATAAGCTAATGTATCTGTTAAGCCTACAGACCCGATTATTGATGCGTTAATCCAAGGACTAACACAATAATTGCACCAAGCTAACTCTGCGATAATTACTCTTGAAACACCTTTCAAAACCGCTAAAGCCAAAAACGGCGCAATCATTCTCAACGGCGATGCTCGTAAAAGTAAAGATCCACTTGACTTACTGATCGATCAATTGAAAAGTATAGTGATAGTTATTACATGGCGTAATGAACATTTTGCTGGAACCACATTGAAAGACATTGGTTCCCGTGGTCCACATGGAGAGAATTACGTCAATCGATGCATTCAGGAAAGCTTCAAATTCCTGAGCCAATAATCCCCTTTATTTTCGCTATTACTATATGTTTAACAGGGAATAACATGACGACCTTATGCAATTTTTACGGTTGAGAGAAATGGACGTTTATTAATGATTTTCGGGATTCTCAGTAAATGGTTGTGCAAAGTGAATTTGCTTAATCGCCACTGTAGCAGGGCATAGCGCGTTAAATTCTCTGATATAGGTAAAAGAGTAGACTAAATGGCGGACACGGAGGGATTCGAACCCTCGATACGGGGTTACCGTATACACACTTTCCAGGCGTGCGCCTTCGACCGCTCGGCCACGTGTCCACAAAGAATGGGGGCACCATACGCAAAACCCCTGACCTAATCAAGATTTTAAAAAGAAACTGCCAAAGGCCTTGGCAAAGCAACTATTTCAGGCGTAAAATATTCATAGAACAACACAAAAGGAACTCTCATGAATAATAACGGCGCAGCTCATACTCTTCTGGCTATCCTTTCTATTCCTTTTATTTTAGCCGTTTCACACGATGTTTACCTAAACTTCTTCTCATCACCTGAAAAAATTGAAGAGGTTAAGAGCTTAAACATTGATCCTAACAAATTTCAAATGACACCTTTAGGATGGGTATGGATACAATATAGTCAAATAACACATGACATGGTTAGAGATTCCGTATCACCTGAGATTTGGAAAAACAAAATTGTTCCTGTTTTGAAATCCAAAACAATTGTTGTTAGCGCTGTCCCACTTGGTGTTGGTATTGTTTATACGTTCTTTGCATGGCTCTTGGGTATTTGGCCATTCGCCCACCTGCAAAGGTTTAAACGTTTGACAGGAAAAAAAGACGCGCCCTCTGTATACGCGACAGATAAGGCCAAAAAGGCGACATACGGGCGCAAATAACTATATCAAACTGTTCAAAGTTTCGTGTAATACATTCAGCTCTTCCGGTGCGGACAAGCGATGATCCGCTTCATCAAGCAAGATAACCTGAACATCATCGGAAGTTAGCTGTTGAGAGATCTTGTCAGCTGTTTCCCAGTGAACATCCGTATCTTTCTTGCCCTGAATAAGGCGTACGGGACAAGAAACTTTAATTGCTTTATCAAGCAAACATTGTTCTCGTCCATCATCAATCAATTTTTTTGTGATAACGTACGGTTCGTCCGAATAGTCGTTATCAAGAGCAAAGAAACCCTTTTCGTTTAATTCCCCTTTTTGCGCCTCGGTCATTTTTTTCTCCATGATTTTTGTAAAATCTGGAGCCGCAGCAAGGCCAATAATAGCATGTACGCGTTCTGGACGCTTCAGTGCCAATAACAAGGATATCCAGCCTCCCATAGATGAGCCAACCAAAATAATAGGGCCATCTGTTACAGAATCAAAGATACGAAGAGCGTCATCAGCCCAATCACTAATACACCCTTCTTCAAAATTACCTTCTGATATTCCATGTCCACTATAATCAAAGCGAATAAAGGAATTACCGTTTTCTAGACACTTACTTTCTAGAAACGTTGCCTTAGTTCCCTCCATATCCGATCTAAAACCGCCGAGAAACATAACCGTTGGGGATTTTTCACCTTCAGAATCAATATAAGCAAGCGCAGGTTTTTCTTCTTGTTTTAAGTATTTAACCATAACACGCCCCTTTTTATTTCTGTTTTGATGTAAATATGATAAAGCTTACCGATTGAAAAATATTGATATAATCATGTCACAAGTAAAGCAACACAAACAAGAACAAACGAGCTTGGCAGCATCAGCAACAAGCAACCCTCCAAGCACGCCTGTCGTTATGCAAATAATACCTGAACTGGGTCCGGGTGGCGCAGAACAGGGGTGCATTGACGTCGCAGCAGAGCTTGTACGCTCTGGGACAAGAGCTTTAGTTGTTTCACACGGCGGCACACGCGTACATGAGCTTGCACGAAGCGGCGCGACTCACATTAACCTACCTGTTCACAGTAAAAATCCGATAACTATTTGGAAAAACATTAACAAGATACGAAAAATAATCAGGGAATATAATGTTGATATTGTGCATGTACGTAGCCGCGCTCCAGCATGGTCTGCCTATCATGCCTGCAAAAAAACAAATGCCCGATACATGACGACATGTCATGCGCCTTATAATATAAGTGGAAAAGCGAAACGCTTTTATAATTCAATTATGGCGAAGGGTGATCGAGTCATTGCGATCTCTAACCATGTCGCTAACTATCTTTTACAAAACTATAAAATTGATCAACGAAACATTCGGCTTATTCACCGTGGTATTGGTCTTGAAAAATTCCACCCAACGCGCGTGACACCTGCTCAACTAATCAAAATATCTGATGAATGGCGCTTGCCTGAAGGGGCAAACATTATATTGCTTCCGGGTCGTATAACACGCTGGAAAGGTCATCATGTACTGATTGATGCAATGCAAAAAATTAGTAACAAAGATGTCTTTTGTGTCCTTTTGGGATCTGATCAGGGGCGCAAAGAATATAGGCAAGAACTTGAACAGGCTATTGAAGAAAAAAATCTAGGAGGACGTATCCGTATTGTTGATCACTGCACTGATATGCCTGCTGCATACATGCTTTCAACAATTGTAGTAAGTGCCTCAACAGATCCTGAAGGTTTTGGGCGGATCCCTATTGAAGCGCAGGCGATGGGACGCCCTATCATAGCGACTGATCATGGCGGTGCACAGGAAACCGTTATTCGAAATGAAACCGGATGGTTAGTAAAGCCGGGAGATTCTAACGATCTTGCGAATGCAATCGAAGAAGCATTGCGCCTCAATGATAATCAACGCTCTATATTAGCAACACGAGCCATGGCTCATATTGCTCAGAACTTTACGAGAGAAAAAATGGTTGATGAAACATTGAATGTTTACGCAGAGCTTTTACAAGAAAAGTATAACCTTTCCCAGATAGCCCCACCCATTGAAAAAGCGGCAGAGTAAGTTTGAGCGATAAAGAAAAAATCCTTGTTATCAAGCTTGGCGCCCTTGGTGATTTCATACAAGCACTAGGTCCAATGGCCTCAATACGAAATCATCATCCTGATGCACACATCACATTGTTGACAACAAAACCATTTGAAAAGTTAGCACAAGACTGTGGGTATTTTGATGCCGTATGGCTTGATGAGCGTCCTAAACTCTACCAAATTAAGACGCTTGTTGGTTTTAGAAAAAAGTTAAATTCTGAAAAATTTTCTCGTGTTTACGATCTTCAGAACAATGATCGTACTGGGTTTTATTTTAAGCTTTTGAAACCTAAGCCTGAATGGGTCGGCATTGCGCGCGGCGCCTCTCACCGAAACAAGTCGAAAGAACGTACAAAAGGGCAGGCTTTTGATGGTCATGTTATGACGCTTGGTTTAGCAGGTATTAACAACATCAAAATAGATCCTCTCCTATGGATGAAAGCTAATACCGCAGAACTTGGGTTAAAAGACAAATACGCACTTCTCATACCTGGAAGCGCGCCGCAACACCCTTATAAACGTTGGCCTGCCGATAAGTACGCTCAGATCGCACAAAGACTTGCAAACACAAACATCCAGCCTGTTTTAATCGGAACTGAAGCCGAAAGTGATATTACAGAGGAAATACACAAACAATGTCCTGAAGCGTTAAATTTAACAGGTAAAACATCTCTTAATCACATAGCTGCTATAGCCAGAAGCGCAGTTTGCGCTCTAGGCAATGACACAGGACCAATGCATATTATTGCACCTACAGGGTGCGCAAGTGTCATCCTCTTTTCTAAACACTCCAATACCGTCAGACATGCGCCAAAAGGCAACCGTGTCAAAACACTGCAGGTTGATGATTTAAGTGAAATGAGTGTCGAAATGGTCGATATGGCGATTGCCGAGTATATATAACCTCATCTCGCTATGAATAAAGCAAAAACATCCTTTGATCCTGCTTCCAAGCATGTTTAAAATGCTCTTGAATATAACTTCAGGGTATAATTGTTATGGATCAAACAGGATTACAAAGACGCGGCCTCATGTACGTACTTTCCTCGCCTTCTGGAGCAGGAAAAACAACGATTACAAGAGCCCTTCTCAAGAATAATGAGAACCTCATTATTTCTGTTTCTGCAACAACAAGACCAAGACGAGCAGGTGAAGTACAAGCCCAAGATTATTATTTTGTTGATATACCTGAATTCAACAACATGGTTGATAACGGTGAAATGTTAGAACATGCAAAAGTGTTCGGACATTATTACGGAACACCTAAAGCGCCCGTTGAAGAAGCACTTAAAGCAGGAAAAGATGTTATATTTGATATCGACTGGCAAGGGACACAACAACTACGTGAAATGGCGCGTGATGATCTTGTCACTGTTTTCATTCTCCCTCCATCTTCAAGAGAACTTGAACAACGCCTACGCAATCGTTCTAAAGATACACTCGAAACAGAAACACAAATTCGTGATCGCATGAGCAAAGCAAGCGATGAAATGACGCACTACTCTGAATATGATTATGTTCTTATTAATTCTGATATCGACAATGCTATAGAGCATGCACAAATGATATTAGATGCGGAGCGCCTGAAAAGGCACAGAAATAAGGGCATGTCTGACTTTGTGCGCGGCCTTCAAGACGGTCTATAAGCTTTTCTTTTCCGCTAGATTCACAAAATCGTTTACAGTTAAATTCTCAGCACGAAGCGTTTCTTTAATACCAATTTCTTCGAAAAACGGTTGATACTCTTTCATGCTTTGCCGGATCATTTTACGGCGTTTTCCAAAACCCGCCTCTGTAGCCTTCTCAACAGATTTAAACGAAGGTTTATTTGATAGGTTTTTTTTAGGATAAAAGCTCACAACACTCGATGTCACTTTAGGTGGTGGAGAAAAAACACTTGGCGGTAAATCAAAAGCAATAGATGTATCACACAACCACTGAGATAATACTCCCAAGCGACCATAATGTTTTTCACCAACTGGCGATGTAATACGTTGTGCTACCTCCTTTTGAAACATGAGGATCATGCGTTCAAATGTATTCTCGTCTTGATGAATTTGGGTTAACCATCCAACTAAAAGCGGCGTTGCAACGTTATAAGGCAGGTTTGCAACAATTGCTTTCGGCCCATCAGCTAATTCTAATATATTTGTGTTTAACGCATCTGCATGAATAACTTCGAATTTCCCCTGTGACGCTTCTACTAAGGATTGTAGTGCTTTCACTGCACGTTTATCAAATTCAATAGCGACAACCTTCTTTGCGCCTGCATGAAGCAACGAGCGTGTTAAACCACCAGGTCCAGGACCGATTTCAAAAACAGTACATTCAGATACATCACCTGCCTGATGCGCGATTTTATCTGTAATATTTCTATCAAGAAGAAAATTTTGACCAAGTTTCTTGGTCGCAACTAAATCATGCTCCTCAATAACCTCTCTCAACGGAGGAAGTTGATTAAGAGCATCGTGAATATCTAAATTAGGCACGTTTTAATAACGCCTATCGATAAATGAAGCAGCGCGAATATCCGAAAGGTGACGTTGCTGCAAGCGATCAAGCCTCTCTAATCCAATTTGATTGAGAACAGTATCTTCATCGGGCAATGTTTCTGTTTTTGATGTTCGTGATTGTTTCATCATCATGACATGATAACCAGAAAGCCCGCGAATAGGACTGCTAATCTGCCCTTCATTAAGAGCCATTGTTTTTTCTTCCAATTCATCAGGTAGCTGACCCTTTTGAATCCAGCTCATACCGCCGTTTTTCTGCGCTCCAGGCGCTTTTGAGAACTGCGCAGCAACAACTTCAAAGGGGACGTTCTTACTTTTCATTTCTTGAATAATTTTTTCTGCCAATTGCTTTGTTTTTGCGTCTTCTTCAGCATCTTGAACAGGTAAAAATATTTCACCAACCAAGTATTCAGTCTGTCCAATATTCTCTTTCATACGCCCCATACGCGCATTCACATCAGCTTCGGTCACATCAATCTGTGGTCTAAGAATTTCACTAACAACTTTTGTCCAAGATATTTGTGATTTTATCTGAGCCATTAATGTTGATTTAGGAATACCCTGTTGTGCCAAAATGGATGCAAACTGCTCAGCAGAAAAGTTATTTTGCGCTGCAAGAGATTCGAAACCTTTTGATATTTCCTCTGGTGATACTGTTAAATTTTGATTTTTTGCTTCTTGTATTTTCAACTGCTCTTCGACAAGCGTATTAATAACCTGGGGCTCCATACGCTGCATATTCTCTTTTGTCGCACGAAGACCTGATGACGCAAGCATCAATTGCATTCTTGCATCAACATCAGACGATGAAATAGCATCATCATTAACAACAGCGACAATAGAAAATGGTTCTTTCGCATGCACCGGCATTGCGGCAACTAACATCAAACTCAAAAAACAAATAATAAATCTCATAGTTATATATCCTACGTAATTTTAACCATTTTACGCTGTTATTATGGCTTTTACTGCTTCCGTTTATAGCACGCTAAATAAGAAGGTAAAACCTTATCCATGCTCGTGGGTGAGACTCTCAGGTCCGTTAGACCGGCCATCCCTTCTGAAACCACATTATCAGTCTTTAAGGATCGAACCTGATCAACTGTCAGTAATGGATGCGGCAAAAGCCCCATAATAGAGGCCTGACAAGTCGCAATTGGAAACGGAAGAGGCACTAATATAAAACGGCGCCCCATTTCTTTTCCAAGCCTTTGAAATAACTGCTTAAAAGTTTCTATATCTGGGCCGCCCAGCTCAAATATTTGTTCTTTCGCGCTCTCTGACACGACAGTGTTTTTGACAGCCTCTGCCACATCTTCAACATACACTGGTTGGAACTTTGTTTTTCCACCACCAATTAACGGCAAAATTGGTATAAGCTTCGCGATCTTAGCAAACATGTTAAAGAAATTATCATCGGGGCCAAAAATAATACTAGGACGTAAGATGACTGTAGCTGGGTATTCCCCTATAGCTGCTTTTTCAGCAGCCAACTTTGATTTACCGTATTTTGATTCCGACTTATCGACGCCCAACGCAGATACGTGAATAAATTTTTTTACACCTTCTTCTCGACAAACACGTGCAATTTTTTGAGTAAGATTCGTATGAATTTTAAAAAACGTATCTGACCCTCGTTCAAATAATATTCCGACGAGATTAATAACAACGTCACTGCCGCGAATGAGAGATGAGAGTTTGTCATCACTTTCATAATCGTATACATGAAAAGATACGCTCTCATGTTGTACCTTATGATTAGAATTTCGTGTTACCACATGAATATCATAATCCAGAGAAACAAGAGCTTTCACAATTGAGCATCCTAAAAAACCAGTTCCCCCAAAAATAGTGATCTTTTTCATAATTGAATTCCTAATTTTGCGTCACGAAACTATCCATCACCCGCTTTTTCCCTGCTTTATCAAAGGCAATATCGAGTTTTTGTCCATCTACATGAATGATGGTTCCATTTCCAAACTTTTGATGAAATACACGATCCCCTCGACTAAAACCCGATTCACTCACGCGTTCAATTTCCGGTCTAGACTCTATTGATCTAGCTGTACGCATGCCAGAGGAATCCCAATGGCGTGACCGAGATGGTACCTCAACCGAACGCGCAGCGCTATACATACCTGTTTCGGTTTGTGTTTCTACATGCCCTGCTGGCAATTCTTCAACAAAACGTGATGGAATAGCGTTTACCCAACTGCCATGCATACGTCTATTTCCAACATAGGAAATAAAAGCCTTTTTGCGTGCCCTTGTAATACCAACATAAGCAAGACGGCGCTCTTCTTCTAATCCTTTTATTCCATTTTCATCCATGGAGCGTTGAGATGGGAACAATCCCTCTTCCCAACCAGGAAGAAAAACACAATCGAATTCTAAACCTTTTGCGCCATGAAGCGTCATCAACGTAATTGATGGTTGATTACTATTATCCTGATTATCAAGAACAAGGGCAATATGTTCCAAGAACACGGCCAGGCTTTCAAACTCTTCCATTGCAGATACGAGTTCTTTTAAATTTTCGAGGCGTCCTGGCGCATCTGGTGCTTTATCCGCTTTCCACATATCAAGATAACCAGACTCGTCCAATATTGTACCCGCAAGCTCACTATGCGCAGTATTATCAACCATTGAACGCCAACGCTCAAAATCATCAATGACGCGCATTAAGGTCGCTTTTACCTTAGGGCGCAACTCATCCGTTTGGCAAAGATCCTGAATTGAATCGTATAAGCTAATTTGCTTCGCACGACCATGCGCATAAAGCGTTTGAATTGTCGCGTCACCAAGGCCACGTTTTGGCACATTGATAATACGTTCTAATGCTAGATCATCATTTTTTTGCGCCACGACACGCAAATAAGCGAGCGCATCACGAATTTCCTTACGTTCATAAAAGCGCGGCCCACCTATAACACGGTACGGCAATCCTAATTGAATAAAGCGCTCTTCAAATTCACGCATCTGAAAAGACGTACGTACCAGCACAGCCATCTGCCCTGCAGACCAGCCTTTACTCTGAAGCGCTTCCATCTCTTCACAGGCCCAGCGCGCCTCAGCCGCGCCATCCCATAAGCCACGCACTGTAATTTTCTCACCATCTTGATCGGATGTGAAAAGCTCTTTACCCAGACGATTTGAGTTATTAGAAATAACTGCGTTTGCAGCTGAGAGAATATTACTCGTAGAACGATAATTCTCTTCCAAGCGAATAATTTTTGCCCCTTCAAAGTCTTTTTCAAAACGTAGGATATTTTCTACTTCTGCGCCGCGCCATCCGTAAATAGATTGATCATCATCGCCAACGCAGCAGATATTGTTTGATCCTTTCGCTAACAAGCGAAGCCACAAATACTGTGCCACGTTCGTGTCCTGATACTCATCAACCATCACATATTTAAAACGGCGGTGATAATCGGCTAAAATCTCTGAATGCTTGGGATCTTTAAGAATGGTGATCATATGGAGCAATAAATCCCCAAAATCACACGCATTCACTGACTTCAGTCGTTCTTGGTATGGATGGTATAAAGATAACGCCAATCGATCTAAATCACCATTTAAGTCGTTTCCCTGTACATCACTAGGGATAAGGCCCTTATCTTTCCATCGGCTGATAATTGCAACAATCGCTTTTGGTGGATTTTTCTTTTGATCAACATTTTGGAGTTCCATCAACTGCTTTACGAGACGCACCTGATCATCATCATCTAAAATTGTGAAGTTTGAAGATAACCCTACGTGATCTGCATGACGCCTTAACATACGTGCCGCCAAAGAGTGGAATGTTCCAAGCCACCACCCTTCAACAGGTTGACCACCTAGAAGAGCGCTTACACGCTCTTTCATTTCCTGGGCTGCTTTATTTGTAAAGGTAACGGCTAGAATTTGACCTGGGAACGCTGCACCGATTTGAAGAATATGCCCCATACGCGTTGTTAAAACGCGTGTCTTCCCTGTTCCGGCTCCCGCAAGAACAAGAAGCGGTCCATCGACCGTTTCAACAGCTTCACGCTGCGCTGCGTTTAATCCTTGAAGATACGGTGGTTCTTCATTAACCACGAATAGATCACTCGACATTATTCAGCCGCATCATGCGGTGTTTCTGCAACAGAAACCTGATTACGCCCTTTATTCTTAGATGCGTATAGAGCCTTATCTGCGCGTGAGATTAAACCATCAACATCTTCCATGCCATAAAACTGAGCGGCGCCAATTGAAACAGTAATACGGCCTAACTGATTTCCAGTAGAACGGTTTACAATCTCTTTTTGTTCAATTGCCTTACGAAGGTTTTCACCAACTGTTTTCGCGGCATTGATATTTGTGCCAGGCAAAATAATTGCGAATTCTTCACCACCATAGCGAGCCGCCATATCTTGGCCTTTGACCTCATTAATCATCGTCATCGCAACAAGGCGTAAAACCTGATCACCAACTTGGTGTCCATGATTATCATTGAACGCCTTAAAGTGGTCGATATCAACCATGAGAAGAGAAAAGGTACCGCCGTTTTTACGACAATCACGCCACAAGCGTGCAATTTGATCATCAAAAGATTTACGGTTGGCAAGACCAGTAAGGCCATCTGTGATTGCTTCACGACGAATACGCTCAAGATCACGCTTAAGATCGTTCATAACAAGAGACGATTGATCCAAACGCTTCTCTAACTCTGCGTTGTACTGCATCATTTTTTCAGTATCGCGCGTTAACGCATCAACAATATCTCTTAGCTCTTCTGGTGTTGGTGTTTCAGTCACTTTATCTTTGATATCCTTCAAAGATCCTGTGTAATTAGAAGTAACATCCTTCACGTTTTGAACGACGCTTGAAATATCCTGCAATGTTGCCTGAATCTGATCTCCTGCACGCTGAACTGTCTCGCGATCTTGCCCATTGTTAATGTACTTCTCGTACAAATCCTGACAATCACGTGAAGTCAATTGCGGTTGATCCATGAGAATATTGTTAATCTCATCTTTTAGTTTAGGATTCACATTCGCAAAATAAACGTACCAAACTTCAAAGTTTTGAGGAACAGCAGGAATACCATCATTGCGTAGGCGATTAAAAGCCTTTGACGCAAAATTATCTGCGGCATCAATATCGTGGTGGTAATAGTCGACTAGCTGAACCATGAATTTAAATTACTAAATCTTCCTCATTATATCCATTTTGTTGATGGATCGAATTTTTCATTCGGCGCATTACGCAAAGCATCAATTACATCGTCTTCACCATCAACAACAACAAAAAGATCTTTATCTTCTTGACGCATAAAGCCAACACTAGCGATATTATCGATACATTCCAATAACTTTGTCCAATAGCCGCCTAAATTGACAACAACTATTGGCTTATCATGCAACCCTAGCTGCTTCCAAGTAATAAGCTCAAAAAACTCGTCTAAAGTACCTAATCCTCCAGGCAAGATAACGAAAGCCTGAGAACGATCAACCATCATTTGCTTACGTGTATGCATACTATCGACAACATGTAATTCTGTCAGATCGTTATGCTCTACTTCGCGCTCTTGAATATGCTCCGGGATAATACCAATTACTTTTGCGCCTTTCTCCAGCGCAGAATCGGCTACAAGCCCCATTAAACCAACACGACCGCCACCATAAACAACCCCCCAATTTGCCTTAGCAATAGAGTGTCCTAAAGACACAGCCGCATCTTTGTAGACTTGATCAACACGAGAGGAAGAACCGCAATACACACATACATTCTTGATATCTGACATAGATTTCTTTTCTTACTTTTTAGTTTCTTTTTTGTTCTCTTCTTCTTGAATGATTTGCTCTGTCTTTTCAAGCGCATAATCGCCATCAATCCAAGAAATAACACGATCTGGGCATTTGTTTGTTTTAATCGTTAAGCGTGCAGAACAGCTTTCCGCCTCACTATCAATAGGCACCGGACCTTTTGAACCTTCACTCACGTCTATAGAAGGGCGTATTGAACATACATTCGTTAATCCATCCCCCTTCATCACAGGAAAAGAAAAGAGGCGTACACCTGGTAGACCTACTGCCGGATTTTCTGCGACAGCAACATGGTACTTTGCTTCATGCACAATTTCTTCTTCGCTATTAGATTTTTGCAATGACACCCCAGACATGACGTACTCAGTTGCCCCATCACAATCCAGATCAACTGCTCTACGTGCTTTATAATCCCAGAATACAGAAGGGTTTTCTTTTGCCGCAACATTCATCCAACGCGGGAAAGAACCAAACTCGCGGGCTGGCGCGTTTTCCCTCTCACCCTCCAATATTACAGTAAGCATGTCAGCACGGTCTTCTGTGATACGTGCAAGGCATGATAATTCCTTTGAGCGATGCAGAGCTTCTTCGCTAGAAATATCTTTTTCCCAAGAACACTCAAGATCCCTGTATTCCAACCACTTAGCCTGCAGCGACTTAAGGCGATCAAGCGCTTCTCCCTCTGTCAGAGTGGTTAATTTTGTATATACTTCATTCAATCTATTTTGGGCACTTTCAACGTGCCTATTAAGGCACTTTTGTGTTTCCGCAGTACTTTTCGCGTGCGAACAGTACATGCTATGCCCTTGAGCGTGTGCTATACCACTTCCCAAAAGAGAAAGACTGAATACAAAACATAGAATAGTAACAGAAAAGCGCATGAATCCCTCTGCAAAGTTAGACGGTGTTATTTATACAGGAAGTTTTTGACGCTGTGTAGCGTTATTAAGGGTTACCCCATCATTGAATTCTTCATAGTCAACGTTTGCGTATACTGTGTTGCCGGCTCGAAATCAGCAGCAATTTCTGTCGGCCCAACAGAAGCTGGTTGTCCTTGATTTATAGACGCTGACAATTCTCTTATATCATTCGAGAATTCTTGGCAGACGGAGAAGAAGCCACCGAGCAAACTATCATTTTGAGGCATTTGCGGTTCAATTTGTGACAGCAAGACGGCCCCTTCACATTGATGAATAAGATCTGGGTTTACCTCAACATGAACATCTTCTGGCTTAACTTCAAGCGTAAGAGCTGTTTGAAAATTCGCGGCAGCCTGAAACGACGTAGCAGTATCCAGAGACATGTCGCCCTCTTGCGAAGGAGCAGCAGCAACTGACGCTTGAAAAAACGTCGGATCAATATTCATTGCTACTATATGCTCTGTTGCCATTTATATCCTATGCCATTGCTGTTTCTTCATCATTCATATGCGTTGGTCTTTTAGGACCATCTGCCATGCTCATGCTCGGCCCACTTAGACCCGGTCTATTTGCCGCACTTAATGCTCTTTCAGCTTTTGCTGCGTTTGCGAGTGTTGCTTCGTAATGTGCTTGCTGTCCAAGATTCATCTCTAGTTTCACCTGCTTAACCGTAATTGCATCAGGTGGCACAGCCATGCCTCTTGGTTTACTTTGCGCTGTAAACATACTTTGAATGTTAGAACGTTCAACAAGTTGTCCTGCAGGATTTTCGCTTCCCTGAAAAGAAGCATGTTTTTTACTGCCGCCCGCCATTGCATCAATAACATCTTCCATTGTCTGGGCGTTCTGTGACATACCATTTGTCTGCTTAGCAAGTTTCTTCGCATCAAAGCGCCCTGGATCCATTTGCTTTGTATCTGAAATCATTTTACCAGCCATGCCAGCTAGCTGAACCGCCGCTGGCGCACCCTGCATCGCCACTTCAGTAGCTACCGTAGATTCCGTTGTTGCTTCTTTGGTCGCTGCGCTTTCGTAAGCAGATTGATCTTTGTTGTATTTTTCTTCTTTTGCGCTCTCTTTGCGATTTTCATCAGAAGCAACCGCAATTTCTCGGGCATTCATCTCAATATCAGACATCGCTTGACGCTTTGCTTCGTCAATCTGCCCTTGTGAACTCTGCTCGTTTACTTGGTCAATATTGTATGACACTTAGAATTTCCTTCTTAACCCACCCTACAATAAGGGATTTTCCCTAAGGTTTTATTAATATACTCCTTAAGTTTACCTTTTTTGAAAGAGCATGCGCAAATTTGAGTATCGATTCTAACGATAATCATGAAAAATATATCTAAGGTATTGATTTTATTTAGTTTTATTGAAAATTAATTCGCTTGTAACTGAGAGCTTCAGCGACATGCTTTTCAGCAATTTCTTCCTGATAAACAGAATCTAGATCAGCAATCGTTCGCGCAACGCGAATAAGTCGATAATAACTACGCGCAGAAAGCTTCATTTTTTCTGCGCATTGGGTCAAAAGAGCCTTGGCTGGATCATTTAAAACCATTGTTTTTTCAAGAAGATCGCCGCTCACCTGCGCATTCACAGATATATTCTCACTGGCCTTTCCAAAACGTTCCGCTTGAATGCTGCGCGCCTGCCCTACACGCTCTGCGACTATTTGTGAACTATCTCCACCAGAACTCGATAATTCAGTAACAGGAACGGCCTGCATTTCAACTTGGATATCAATACGATCCAAAAGCGGGCCAGAGAGTTTATTTTGGTAGTCACTGCCACAGCGAGGCGCCTTCGTACACTCTTGGTCAGGGCTCCCTAAATAGCCGCATCGGCACGGGTTCATTGCGGCAATTAACTGAAAGTCAGCAGGATATGTTGCATGATGATTGACGCGAGACACAACCGCCTGCGCCGTTTCTAACGGCTGTCTGAGCGCCTCTAATGCACCTCTTGAAAACTCAGGCAATTCATCCAAGAAAAGAACACCACGATGCGCCAATGAAACTTCACCAGGTCTTGCTTTTTGACCGCCGCCGATTAATGCGGGTAAAGACGCGGAATGATGCGGATCTCTAAAAGGACGCGTTTGTATCAACCCTCCTTCTGGCAAGTCACCCGAAATTGAATGGATCATCGAAACTTCCAGCGCTTCACGAGGTGATAAAGGGGGCAAAATACCAGGCATACAAGAAGAAAGCATAGACTTTCCAGCACCAGGTAGACCAATCATGAGCATGTTATGGCCACCGGCTGCAGCAACCTCGAGAGCACGTTTCGCTGTTTCCTGCCCCTTTACTTCAGATAAGTCAGGGTAGTGCCCACTCGTAACGTCCGCAAGCTTCCCTTCGGGACGAGACAAAACTTGCGTTCCCTTCATATGATTAATGAGCTGTAATAAATTCATCGGCGCTAAGATATCAACCTCGCCAGCCCAGGCAGCCTCACCGCCACAATCTGCAGGACAAATAAGACGATTATCATTACTTGCTGCATGCATCGCTGCTGGAAGAACGCCAGTAACCGAACGAATGCCCGCATCCAACGCCAATTCACCAAGAACCAGATAATCTTCCATTTCAATTTTTGGGATAACGTCCATGGCTGCTAACAAACCAAGCGCTATAGGAAGATCATAATGTGAACCTTCCTTATGAACATCGGCTGGTGCCAAATTAACCGTCAGACGTTTTGCAGGAAGAGCAATACCGAGCGCATGAAGCGCAGCGCGAACACGCTCTTTACTCTCTGCAACGGCTTTATCAGGAAGACCGACGATCGTAAAAGCAGGAAGACCATTAGAAATTTGAACCTGCACATCGACAGGCTGAATATCCACTCCCTTAAACGCAACTGTATTAATACGTGCGACCATTCTCACCGTGCTCTAGTGCTAAATCTATTTTATCTTTTGCGCCATCAATCCCTTCGTTTAGATAAAAAGCCAGCATACCCATAGATTCTGAGGTTAAAATACACTCATAATGGGGGCTTAGATCAGCACTTTTTTGTATAATTGTTACCGCATCCGATAAAAAGGGAATGTACTTTTTCTTTATTCTAAAACTAGTATGCCTTTCCATCGTCTTTTGCAGATCAGGTGAAAATTTAGAAATATCTAACGCAACTTCTTCAACAATATTAAATTCTCTCATGTTTGAGTAAAATACGTATGCTGCAGTATCTAAAACTGAGGATATCTGAACATCTTCATTTTTATCCATTTCCTGAATAGCTGCGTATAGGCTCGATAAATCTGAAGGTTTTAAACTCCAAATAAATCCTAAAATAATTCTTTCTAACTCGTTTAATTTTCTCATTATGAATTTCTTTCCAACTCCGTTATGACACAAGAACAAAACGAAAACAACTTTTTTCGCATTTTAACTCTTTGTTTATCTCTCCTTAAACTTTTTTTCACACTTTAGCCCTATAGTAGGCAACAGGGACAAACGGATCTTTAATAGAAAAAACAATAATAATGAGGGCGCCATGGGGGCTACACTAACAAAAGAACAGATTGAACATCTGCACACCAAACTGGTTGTGCCAGTCGCCGTTGGCGATATTTTAACGTATGGATTAACTGTCGAGCCAGACATGCAATATGGTATGCATGAAGCGTTAAGTGAGATTGATCCTGATTCAGCATTACTCGCAATTGCATTATCAGCGCAGCAAATCGCTGGCGCATCACAAGCAAGTTATCCAATAGCAAGCGCACTTTATAACGAAGCAACAGACATCCTAAATGATTATGGTCCAGGATTTATCCGTGATTTAAAGCGCGGCTCCATCCCAGAAAAAGATTTTATTGATATACTTGTTAACGTGCCTGAGGATTTAGAAGCATTGGCGGATATTCTTGACGCCTTATGTGCAGATATCATCGATAAGACGCAGGATGAAGAAAACCCATCTTACGTCATCGCGCGTATTCTTTCTATTCAGGCGCGTGCACACATGGAAATAGCGAGCTTTATTCTCGAAGAAGCAGAGAAAGATGAAAATAGGTTCTTCTCTATTCAGGATTCAAATCCAGAAGATGAAGAGCTGTTCGCAGAAGACGAACAACCAACGTTATCTGAGGTAAGTGACACCCCACCTCTAGAAGATAATATTATTTTGTTCCCTATTCATTTGCGGAATTAAATTACAAAAACTATCGACAAAGTAAAATTTTGCTCCTAGGCTACTTTCTATAATAAAAATATAGAGGGTATTACTATGGGTGCGGGTTCACTTCGTCGCGTTTCTGCTGGAAGGTCGTTTAACAGCATAAGAGCCGAATTGATCGGTTCCGATTTAGACGAATTATTCTATTATTTTTTTCATATCGATGAGCGTGACGATTCGCCTGAAACATTTCAATATCAATGGAACAAGCTCGGCTCATTCAGCTGGAATCCAAAACAAATAGCTAACATTATTGGACGAATTGGCGATCACGTTGAATTTTTAGATGAATGTGAGCCAGATCATGCTCAAGAATTAAGACGAATCATGAACAGAAGCTGGCATCAATGGGAGGAACCAGCTCTCAATGCAATAGACCGATTTCAACCAAGACATTTATCAATGACGATCCAAGCCCACAGGCAGCTTGGCTTTGTTCCGACACCAGAATTTAAAAGACACTGGCTTAGAGCGGCTCGAAAGACAGCAAAACAATATCGTCCTTCACATTTTACAGGACAAATACATGATGCGGCGTCATTAGGTGTGTTTCTGCCACAAACCGCTTTTACAAATCTGCTGGACAGAGTATCGACTTCAAGCGACTTTTTAAGAGGCAGACAAAGAACTACCTTACTGTGGTCTCTCGCTATTCACGATGCGATGCGCCCCTTGCCAGAATGCAAAGAAATTGCAGAATTATTGAGACCCCACATACAAATTCGTCGCTTTGATGTAGCACAACAAAAAATGCTCCATGACGCCGAAAAATATTTTGGATGGGAGCCAACAGTTGATAATCCTGTGCGAGAAGAAACAAGATCTGGCTATGAGAAAGATTTTGCACGTGCCCTCAGACGCGCAGGGATAGAAACAAGAAAAGAAGAAGGTCGTATTCCAGGTTTCAACAACGCTATTGATATTACAGGGACACTAAATGGCACAGACGTGGATATTGAAGTAGATGGATCAACGCATTTTAATCAGATCGCAGGCGTACCTCAAAGCCTAAATCCACCATATAAAGGAAAAGACCTTCTTCGATCCCGCCGATTGCAACAAGCAGCGCCAGAAGCCCGAATTTTGCGCGTGCCGCATACTGTCGCCGACATCATAATGGGAAAAGGTGTAGGCCGTTCTTATTCAAAGGAACGACGTGGAGAAATTGCACGTCATTTTATTCAAAAAGTAACTGAGCAACCAGCAGGGCTGTTTAAAGCGGCTATAAAATCCGTAAATGATGAAGGTGATTTTGTGCTAGCGCATCTTATAAAACCACAACGCGCGCGATCTAGGCACACACCATAGGGCCAACAGGTCCGCCGCCTAAAATATGCATGTGAAAATGCGGCACTTCTTGTCCGCCATGCTCACCTGTATTGGCAATACTTCTGAAACCAAGATCAACAAGCCCTAAATCTTGAGAAATCTTTGCAACCGCGCGATAAAAACCGGTGATCTCAGCCTCACTTGCATTAGCACCAAAATCATCAATGGATACGTATTGACCTTTTGGAATTACAAGCACATGAACAGGCGCTTGCGGCGCGATATCATTAAATGCGAGCACATATTCATCCTCATACACTTTATCGCAAGGAATATCGCCATTTAGGATTTTTGCAAAAATATTATCTGGATCATATGCCATTTTGTCTCTCCTGCTTTACAAACTGCGCCTTAACCACTACATACTTATCGCATGATTATTTACCCTGCAATTGATTTAAAAGACGGAAAATGCGTACGCCTGCATAAAGGCGTCATGGATTCCGAAACTGTCTATAACGATAATCCTGCCGAACAAGCACATCAGTGGGCGCAAAACGGCTTTTCATGGATCCATATCGTTGATTTAAACGGTGCCATCGAAGGCAAGCCGGTCAATGAACAGGCTGTTAAAGATATTATTGAGGCCGTTGACCTACCACTTCAATTAGGAGGTGGCATTCGTGACCTTAAACAAATAGAAACATGGCTTCATGCAGGTGTCAGCCGCGTTATTCTCGGCACCGTTGCCGTTAAAAATCCTGAACTCGTCAAAGAAGCATGCCTTAATTTTCCGGGTCAAATTGCTGTTGGTGCAGATGCGTACGGCGATAAAGTTGCGACTGAAGGCTGGGTTGAGACCTCGGATCGAACAACAATCGATTTGATGCAAGAATTCCAAGAAGACGGACTTGCTGCTGTGATCTACACGGACATTAATCGTGATGGCACAGGCGAAGGCCTTAACATGGAAAACACGATCAAGCTGGCCGAAAACATTTCTATCCCAGTGATCGCCTCTGGTGGTGTTGGGTCTTTGGATGATGTACGCGCCGTGCGCGCCGCCGAAAAAGCTGGCGTTGAAGGCGTTATTATTGGCAAAGCACTTTATGATGGCCGCGTCGATCCTATGGAGGCTCTTCAGCTCGCAGCGTAATGTTAAGAAACCGCATCATCCCCTGCTTGGACGTAAACGAAGGCCGCGTTGTAAAAGGTGTGAACTTTGTTGACCTTATTGATGCAGGTGACCCAGTTGAACAAGCCAAAGTTTATAACGATCAAGGCGCCGATGAGCTTTGCTTTCTAGATATCACTGCAACATCAGATAACCGTAATACCATTTTGGATGTTGTCTCCCGGACGGCTGATCAAATATTCATGCCACTCACCGTTGGCGGAGGCGTGCGTGAATTATCTGATATTCGAAATCTCTTAGAAGCCGGCGCAGACAAGATTGCGATTAATTCTGTTGCCGTTAAAAATCCTGAATTCGTCCGTGAAGCCTCACAAAAATGCGGCAATCAATGCATTGTTGTGGCGATTGATGCCAAAAGCACTGGAGAAGGCAAGTGGGAAATATTCACGCACGGTGGGCGCAAGCCAACAGGAATTGATGCGATTAAATGGGCGCAGCAAATGGCTGAATATGGGGCGGGTGAACTCCTTGTCACATCAATGGATCGCGATGGTACAAAAAGCGGCTTTGATTTAGATCTCACCCGCACAATTTCAGAAAGCGTTTCTGTTCCTGTTATTGCATCAGGTGGTGTTGGAAATTTAGACCACCTCGTCGATGGCGTTAAATCAGGAAAAGCAGATGCAGTTCTCGCCGCATCGATCTTCCATTTTGGTGAATACACAATTAAAGAAGCAAAAGAAGCAATGCAAAACGCTGGATTGCCTATGAGGATTTAATCATGAGTGAACACATTATCAACGCGCTATTTAAAATCATTGAAGAACGCAAAGGAGCCGATCCTGAAAGTTCTTACGTCGCTTCCCTATACGATAAAGGGACATCAAAAATAGCGCAGAAAGTCGGCGAAGAAGCCGTTGAAACAGCAATAGAAGCATTGCAAGGCGACAAAGAAAAATTAGCGCAAGAAAGCGCAGACCTGCTTTTCCATCTAATGATTTTATGGGCAGATCAAGGATTAAAACCTGATGATATTATGAACGTTCTACAATCACGCCTCGGCACAAGTGGCATTGATGAAAAAGCGAGCCGCTCATCATGAACGAACCAGCATTAATTCCAGAATTAAATTGCACCGATATAGAAAAAAGCTTGGCATTCTATGTCGATCTCCTCGGCTTTAAAATTTTATATGATCGCCCTGAATCATATTTTGCGATGTTAGAGCGTCAAGGCGTACAAATTATGATTGAACAATTAAGCGAACACGAAAGAAGATGGATCGCCGCTGAACTGAAACAACCCTTTGGACGCGGCATGAATCTACAAATGCGAACGAAAGATGTAAGTGACTTATACAAAAAAGTTGAAAACAGTCCTTATAATATTTTTCTTCCCATAGAAGAAAAATGGTACCGCGCCGAAGATATAGAAGTCGGCAACAAACAATTCATTATTCAAGATCCTGATGGATACCTACTGCGTTTCTTCGAAGATTTAGGCGAAAGAGAAATTCAACAAAAGCCGTAATATTTTTTCTCCGCTTAAAACGTCATTGCGAAGCCCGTAAGGGCTGAAGCAATCCAGAAGCTATAAGCCCAACTTTTTCTAGATTGCTTCGTCGGTTTTACCTCCTCGCAATGACAAGGCGCCATATTATAAATTGGCAGTAAACAAGACATGAATAGAAAAAATAAGTTTACTCAAAGAAACTCGGGTTAATAACCTTATAATAATAACGCGATTGAATTGTCTCGCCCTTCGCGCGGACGGAATAGGGATGCAAGCCAAACTGCTGATATCCCATGCCTTCATAAACCTCAATCGCGCGCGCCATTGTTTCACGCACATCAAGGTTAATCACAGCGTACCCTTCAGCCAAGCAGTGCTTTTCCACTTCTTCTAAAAGCATCTTCGCAAGACCATAACCACGCGCCCATGGGGCCACAAAATTCGTTGTAAGTTGAACGGTGTGCCCTTGTGCTTCATTGTTTTTAGGAGGCAGCATTAATTGCGTTGTGCCACATATAACGCCATCTAGCCGCGCCACAAAAAGATCACGTGTTGGCGCCGTAATAACACCGCGCCAATAACTCTCTAACGTTTCACGCTGTGGAATTTCAACCCAACCGAAACCACCGCCATCTTCAATAGCAGCGTCTGTTGCGTCA
This sequence comes from Alphaproteobacteria bacterium, assembly GCA_013215815.1. GTDB lineage: Bacteria > Pseudomonadota > Alphaproteobacteria > Micavibrionales > Micavibrionaceae. Next base: position 24,229 of record JABSQP010000010.1, read on the forward strand.
CAAAGATCATTAAGATCATTCGGAGAGAACTGCTCTGTAATGTGTTCAACAGTGACTGTTGGGTCTTTTTGTTTTAGCTGTGTTTGATCGCTCATGTCTTCCCCACTCAAGCTATCTTTTAGTTACGCATTATCTACCTAAGAACAACGCTATAACGTTTTAGCAATTCGGAGTCCACCGCAAAAATGCCGATAACAGGGCTAAACCATCTTCCTGACTTTTTTCAGGGTGGAACTGCGCTCCGATTATATTCGCACGTCCGATCAAGGCCGTTACATCACTGCCATAATCGGTTCTTCCCAAAACATGTGCCTTCTCTTCTGATTCAAACATAAAAGAATGAACAAAGTAGAAATATGGATCATTTTTTTTGTTCGATTCTTTCAAAAAAACAGCAAAATTCTGGGAGATTTCATCATTTTGAGCCATGTATGCAACCGTATTCCATCCCATATGCGGAATCTTCAATGAGGAATCATTGGGCTTAATAGGCACAACTTTACCAGGAATCCACCCTAAACCATCATGCTCCCCGTGCTCATAGCCTTTTCCAGCTAGAAGCTGCATACCAACACAAATGCCTAGGAACGGCTTTTTATCCTCTAAAACAGCCTTTTCCAGCGCAGGAATCATACCCTCAACGCTTTTCAGACCATTCATACAATCACCAAAAGCGCCCTGCCCAGGCAAAACGATGCGATCTGCGGCATCAATATCAGCTGCCTCACCCGTAATTTTTACATTAAAAGGGAGATTTTCAGTCGCGATAACATGCTCAAAGGCCTTTGCCGCCGAGCGCAAATTGCCTGATCCATAGTCGATAATCGCGAGAGTCTGTTGTGTCATAGCCTTAAATCGGTTAAGAGCTAATCTTCTAACTAATTGAACAGGAAAAAACCATGAAAATCGGCTTTTACGACTGGAAAAATACGGATGATGCAACAAAACAGCGTGTTATGCATCGTGCGCAAGCCGATATTGAGTCTCTTCTTGATCAAATTAAACCTATTTTAAAAAACGTACAGGAAAATGGGGATCAAGCGCTAATTGAATATGCCGCTAAATTTGATAAAGCAGAACTCTCATCGCTAAAAGTAAGTGAGGAAGAGTTTGAAGAAGCCAGAAAAACCCTTGATCCAGCAGTTAAGAATGCAATTGATCACTGCGCCGGTAATGTCCGTAAATTTCACGAAGAACAGATGCGCCGTATGGAAAATGACCGTGAATGGCTCTTCGAAGTCGAGCCAGGCGTCTTTGCAGGCGAAAAAGTAACGCCCATTTCATCAGTAGGCCTGTACGTTCCTGGCGGAAAAAACCAATATCCATCTGCCGTTTATATGCTTGGTATCCCTGCTACACTCGCAGGTGTTGAAAAGGTAGTGATCACAACACCGCCCCGTGCTGATAGTAAAATCGGGGACGCGTTACTTTATGCTGCAGAACTTTCCGAAGTAAAAGATGTCTATAAAGCAGGTGGAGCACAGGCTATAGCCGCACTCGCATACGGGACGGAAACTATTCCAGCGGTTAAAAAAGTTCTCGGACCAGGCTCTCCTTATGTGGCTGGAGCAAAACAATTACTAAGCGGCGTTATTGATCCAGGCATGCCTGCAGGCCCATCCGAGTCGATCATATTATGCGATGGCAGTGCCGACCCACATAATACCGTCCTGGATATTCTTAATGAAGGCGAGCACGGCCCTGATTCAGCAGCCCTTCTTGTAACGCATGATGAGGCGTTAGCAAAATACGTACAAGAAAACCTACCCAAAGCCATTAACGCTTTGCCAGAACCGCAGAAAGGCTGGCTCACGACCAACATGGAAAGTTACAGCGGCATTATTTTGACTGAAAGTCTTCAAGAATCGATTGATTTTTGTAATGAATATGCGACCGAACACTTGCTTGTGAAAGTTGAAAACCCGGATGAAATCATGCCAAAGCTTAAGAATGCTGGTGAAATCCTTATTGGAGAGAACACACCGTCTTCTTTTGGAAATTACGGTATTGGGGTTAATCATGTGTTACCCACGAGCGCAAATGCGCACACGTACAGCTGCACATCTATTTGGGATTTCTTAAAACGCACCTCCGTTGCGAAAATGACACGAGAAGGCTTCGACGCATTGAAAGAGCCTGTCACAACCCTTACGGATTACGAAGGGTTTCCAGCGCACGGTAACGTTATTAGAGGTAGAAACATTAAATAGAAGGGTTTGTTGATATCCTTGAAATCTTATCTTGGTTTGGATAACAAAATATTGTTTGCTACGTTTCAGGATTATGAACCCAAATACTGTCATCTCTCAAGCTGATAACTTGTCCTTCAATGAGATCAGAGCCTTGTGTCTCTGCTTGAGACCCATCAACGACTTTAACCCAGTCACCCTTAGCGAACACTTCGCCAGAATCGTATGATTTAGCATCCCAAGACTTAAAGCTAGCCCCTGTATTCAGGTGCACCTCATATCCAGTAAAACCATTCGCATCTTCGAATGGCACTCTCAGCTCAACCTTAATCTCTTCACCTGACATAAGTGAAGAGTGTCATATATTGATTAAAATATGCTAAACAGGGCTTATAAAGCGCCTTTTGTGCTAGGCAACATACCTTCTGCACGCGGGTCCATTTCAGTCGCAACCCTTAATGCCCTCGCAAAAGCTTTAAACACGCTTTCAATCATATGGTGGTTATTATCACCATATAGACACTCACAATGAAGTGTCATGCCTGCTGTTTGTGATAGTGCTTGGAAGAAATGCCCAAAAAGCTCGGTTTCCATGACTTCACCCAAACGATCGATTGTAAAATCGACATTCCAGATACAGTAAGGACGGTTCGATAAATCCAGCGCGACGCGGCTCAATGTCTCATCCATCGGCACGTACGCATGTCCATAGCGTGTAATACCCTTTTTATCACCTAAGGCAGTCTTGATAGCCTCACCTAAAGCGAGCGCACTATCTTCTACCGTATGATGGCTATCGACATGAAGATCACCGTTACATTTTAACGTAAGATCGAATAGGCCGTGGCGTGCAATTTGATCAAGCATATGATCGAGAAAGCCAATACCTGTTTCTATATCGCTCTGTCCTGTACCATCCAAGTTTAGAGTCAAAGAAATATCTGTTTCTTTCGTCTTGCGATTAATCTCTGCTGTTCTGTTCATATTTTCTCTTCCATTTACTCTTGACGAAACACGTCTAACAAGGCAATTGATAAGCCATGACAACGATTTTAGCAATTCGAAAAAACGACGACATAGTCGTGGCTGGTGATGGTCAGGTTTCTCTTGGCCACACTGTAATGAAAGCCAATGCCCGTAAAGTACGCCGCCTTGGTAAAGATGGAAACATTATTGCAGGATTTGCGGGTGCAACAGCAGATGCATTTACGCTGTTTGAGCGCTTAGAAGCTAAACTAGAAGCGCACCCTGGACAGCTTACACGTGCCTGCGTTGAACTAGCTAAAGATTGGCGCACCGATAAATACCTGCGCCGCCTAGAAGCACTCATGGCCGTTTGTGATAAAGAAACATCTCTAATCCTTTCTGGCACTGGTGATGTTGTAGAGCCTGAAGATGGCATTATAGGCATTGGTTCTGGGGGAAATTATGCATTAGCCGCCGCTCGTGCATTAATGGATCGCGACGATATGGACGCCGAAAGCATCGCGCGTATAGGCCTTGATATCGCAGCAGAGATTTGTGTTTACACAAATGACAATGTGATCGTAGAAAAACTATAAAATAAGAAGCCATGAAAGATAAAATGAAAGATCAGGATTCATCCTCTTCCGTTCCAGCATTCAGCCCGCGTGAAATCGTGCATGAACTAGACCGAAACATCATTGGTCAAAACGACGCAAAACGCGCTGTTTCAATCGCGCTTCGTAATCGATGGCGTCGCATGCAACTTCCTGCGGAAATGCAAGAAGAAGTATATCCTAAAAACATTCTGATGATCGGACCGACAGGCGTTGGTAAAACTGAAATTGCACGCCGCTTGGCAAAATTAGCAAACGCCCCTTTTGTAAAAGTAGAAGCCACTAAATTCACAGAAGTGGGCTATGTCGGAAAAGATGTTGAGTCTATCATTCGCGATCTCGTTGAAGTATCCATTCATATGACACGTGAAAAAATGCGTAAAACGGTAACGGCTCAAGCTGAAGTATACGCGGAAGATCGTGTTTTGGATGCTCTCGTTGGTGATAGCGCAAGCGAAGCCACACGGGATTCATTCCGTAAGAAACTGCGGGACGGAGAATTTAACGACAAAGAAATCGAACTCGACATTCAGGACAACTCAAATCCATTGGCAAACATGTTTGATATTCCAGGCATGCCAGGCGCATCTGTTTCTATGATGAGTATGGGAGATGTTTTTGGAAAAGGATTTGGCGAAAAAACAAAACGTAAAAAAATGAGCGTTGCCGAAAGTTATGATGTGCTTGTTACAGAAGAGTCCGATAAACTTTTAGATGAAGACAAAGTAATTTCTACGGCAATCAACCTCGTCCAGCAAAACGGTATCGTTTTCATTGACGAAGTTGACAAAATTGCAGCGCGCCAAGACGCAAAAGGTGGAGACGTTTCCCGTGAAGGTGTTCAACGTGACTTGCTTCCTCTAATAGAAGGCACAACCGTTACAACAAAACACGGCACACTCAAAACCGATCATATTTTATTTGTTGCTAGTGGTGCGTTCCACTACGCAAAGCCATCCGATTTGCTCGCAGAGCTACAGGGTCGCTTACCAATCCGCGTTGAATTACGTGCTCTTACAGAAGAAGATTTCAAACGCATTTTAACCGAAACAGATGCATGCCTGATTAAGCAATATAAGGCATTAATCGGAACTGAGGGTGTTGAACTTGATTTTACTGACGAGGCAATCGATGAGATTGCACGCATCGCATTTGAAGTGAATGAGACAGTTGAAAATATTGGTGCGCGCCGCCTCCTTACCGTCATGGAAAAACTTCTCGATGATATTTCTTTCACCGCAAGTGATCGTTCCGGTGAAAAAATTATAATAGATAGTAAAGACGTTCTAGAAAGCGTGTCAGATCTAGCCAAAAATACAGACCTCAGTAAGTTTATTCTTTAAACTTGCATCGATAGTTGTGCTTCAACAGGACCTAAATATGGCCGCCCTACTATTTCAGGTGTAGCGCCTTGCATGCTTGCAATTTCTTTAAACGTTTTTGGATGGTTCCACTCTGTCACTTGATCCAAGGAATCAATCTGTACCCCAACCTGGACTAACCTTTGCTCTTGCTTGCCTGCTTTCAGATTTTCAATTCTTTCTCTTAATAGATTAGGCGTTATACAAACTCTACCAAACGCCAAAACAGCAGCGCTTTTGTTTCCACCATTTCTACTAACCATTGTTCTTACATGGCTTCCTACACTTCTTGATTGAAAGCGAAGCACAACGTTAGGCCTAAGCGCTTCTCCTTCTATTTCCATTCTACGTGAAGGTTGGCCAGGTATTCCATTCACATCTGTAAAATCCCTCCAAAAATCACGACGAGCTAAAGGATTAAACACTACAGCTGCATAAAATGGTTTCCTTTTTTTTGAAGCCTCTAAGGCTCGCCTTATAAGTGCTGCTCTTTTTGATGTATCGTATAAAAAGTTTTTAATTCGTATATCTTTTCCATCTACGTGAAGCCGCTGCCTCTTCAAAAGATCGGGATCGAACATTGTTGCATACAGTATCTTTTTTAACCTCTCTGCACTAAACACTCCTCTGATAGCCGGCTCTACACGTATATCTGCCATATTTAATGGGAAAGAATAGGCATGATCCCCAAAAGCAACAGCATCATATGATTCAGAATAGCGGTTCGGATCGGCCAAACTATCGATTTCATGAAATCGGGCAGGAAGATCACATGCATGTGTTGAATCATGCCGATCATAAAGCACAAAGCGCGGCGGCAAGGACTCTCGCCCTTTGACTCTTGTAAGGCGGGTAAAATGGGCATGTTCTATAAAGCAATCTGGGCAGTAGTATCGGAATTTTTGCGGATCAAAATCGTTTGGATCTGCCTGTTTTGCGGTAATAGATCCAACAATGTTTTTTTCAACTAAGCTATACGCCAGTGCGTTATGCATAAATGCAGCGCCCAAGGAAACCTCCGCATTTCAATGCAATAACCTTGCATAGTAATTCTATGAAGTCAAAAGCGGTTAACTTAAACTGGGGTTGTAAGAAGTAGCAGAGCCTAGCTTGTGTGGATCGATAGACATTAAGGCTGCAGAGCCCGGGGCTTTAAAAAGTAAAGAGAAGTCATAGGAGGCGCCAACTTGGGCGGGTACGATTTGAAAGCCGTACACGGCTGCCACGTGCAGTTTATCTGCGCCTAATTTGTTGACCGACCTTGTTGATTCACTCCATACAGGACGGATATCACGTGTGTACCCTTTTTTATCGGTGGCTTGTGCGTAGACAAACCGTGTGTTTTTGTTAAATTCATCAGCATCAGAAGATGAACCAAAGTCTGGTTTAGGTAGTCTCACAAAAATCGGAAGTGTGAAATCAACAAGATGGCCTTCATTATCATAATTTGGATGTGTTGTTATTTTTGCTAAAAGACGCGTACAGTCATCCTGATTTGTGAGATCAAAACAGATATCCTTTAATGATCGAGGTGGCCTATCACCAAATTGAACAGGAACGTTTTGTCCAAAAGAGCGTAATATCTCGTTAAATCGGTACGCCACAAGCCAGCCACCATTTCGAGCTCTTGGAATCGTAAGGATTTCCGAAGCATCTTGGTGAGTAGTCGTTAAATTATCATGCGGCATAACAACCTCTTATTTGAGGGCTACAATAACCAATTTAAATTATTATGTCCATTAAATGTTATTAAACTATCTATTACGCCTTAAATACACGTACAGCGCACCGCCACCACCGTGCTTTGGCTGCGCCTGAACGTACCTTAACACATGATAGGACATAGGGGGAGTACTGAGCCATTGAGGCACTCGTGTCTTTAAAACACCACTTGTCGGTGTTAACCAATCATCCCCTGTTTTTCCTGTATTGCCCTTCCCAGTAATAATAAGTAAGCACCGCTTATGTTGTTTAGCCGCTGTTAAAACCGCATTTTCAACCGCGCTGTGCGCTTGAGATTGATTTAAGCCATGTAAATCGAGCGTTCCCTCAATCGGAATTTTTCCCTTTTTAAGCTTTTCTTCCGTTCTTTTATCAAGTTGATGAAAAATCGCCTGCTGTTTTTTTACTGATTTCTCCACTTCGGGTACAACGCGCTCAACAATAGTTGGAACTTTATCTGTTGCTTTACGTCCAATTAGGGCTTCTTCTTCCTTTTCCCAATCTTGGTTTCTTATTGGCTCAATATCTCTGGTGAAACTCTTCCAAAGCAAAAAATCTTCTAATTCTTTATCACTGTCCTGTGCCATAATGATTCTGTTTAACACTTTTTGTTTTTTTCTTCAAAATTAAGGCATACTTATAACCATGATAAAACGAAATATCTGTCTTTTTTTAAGTACGTTATGTTTTTCAGTATCTATGCCACAAGCATGGGCGCAATCAACGTTTCGTGCATCTTCGGCAGATGACGTTGCGATGATTTTTTATAAGACAGGCAACTCAGTTCCAAATTTTACAAAATGGGTCGAAAGAACAGAAGAGTTTAATCATACGCCTTGGGCACTTAGAGAGAAAAAATTACAATCTGAAAAACTCAAGTTGCTAAAAGAGTATCAAGAAATTGATCTCACAAAAGATTTAATCCACGTCAAAATACCGATCGAAATATCCCTTGAAAAGCAAATGCATGAAGAAAAGGAATTTCATATTCTAGCTTTAAAGTTCAAAGGTGCAGAAAATATAGATTACTTTCCATACAGTTTTTCTGGACAGCATATCGCAGTTATCCCTACAAACTTAAAGGACTTTCGGAAGACCATAATATCTGAGGAAAAATATAATAGCCTAAGCGCACTATTAGAAAAAACAGACAAGGCAAGTTTTAATTCCCTACTTGAATTACAAGCCTATGAGGCAGATTTAACACAACCGCATGATTTAGATGGTATATACCAGTGGATATTAAAAACAAAAATTGCAATCTTTACTATAGCGGATTCTCGAAACAATATTGTCTGGGAAAAGATGGAATCTTGGTATATCTCTCCAACAACACACACCTTAAACGATTTATATCAAGGGCAGTATGAAGAAGAGTTGGAATATATTAATACTCAACAATAACCTGCAACATTTGGTAAAAAACATATTTTACGGTACAGTCTTTATAGCTAATTTAATAGCGAGGAGGCTGCTACGTGTTTTCTTCTCTTGGGCCGTTATTCAAAACTGTCTTTCGCCAGGCGGAAGAGACTGATACACGTCAGGCAATCAGACGTGAAGAGAAGGAACAAGGCCAAAAACAAAGAGAACAAGAAGAAGACAATCGCATCAGCATTGATCTTTGGGAAGATAAATCCAGTGTATCAGTCGAAGCCCTTCAGTCATTTCTGATTACATTTATTAAAGGCGGCACATACACAAACACCCCTGAAACAAGCAACAAGCCAAACCAATCGGTATCACAAGAAACAGGCTCAAAGCCTGTCATAGAAAAGAAGCAAGCGCAAACAACTGTTGCTCAGCGTGCAGCTTCAGCTTATGAAGCCATGAACGCCAAAACTGCCCCGCAAAAACCTGTAAATGAAGGGGATTCATCAAAAATCCCCGATGCCGATCGAATTCAATCAGCAGAAGCACGGCAAATTTATAAATTAATCGATGATTTAGAATCTTTAAAAGAACGCGGCGTCGCCGAAATCTTCATAGAACCGGCAGATAGCTTCGTTGAAAGCCTGGCTATTGCTATTGCATCTAAAAAAAGACGTCTTGGTATCTAAGCCAACACAAGACGATAGCCATCATTCTCAGTTATTAAAATCTTAGGATTGGTAGGATCTGCTTCTATTTTCTTACGAAGCCGATATATATGCGTCTCAAGCGTATGTGTTTCCAAATCTGGCGCATAATTCCAGATTTTATGAAGCAACTCGTCTTTTCCTACAGGCAATTCCCCCGAATTTGATAAAAACACTAAAATATCACGCTCTTTTTCAGTTAATATGATTGAAGTTTCATCTTCTTTGGATATTAATAAAAATTCAATTGGTCTGAACTTAAACCCTTGAATCGTAATCTCTTTTTCTAATTCGGGGACAGCTTTGTAATTAATAGCACTATCACAATGAAGGATAAAATCACTAGGCTTTATCGGCAGATTAACGACACCTATTTTCTTACCCTCATTGTTTATCAGAACCAAGCCGGCGTTTTGACCAGAATTGTCAGAGATGTGTACGCTTATGCTATCAATGCTATCTTTTTCTACAACATTTTCTGATCCATAGCCTGCAGACACGGCAGAAATGACCGCATTTTTAAGAATATTATCTGATATTGATATAGAAAACATATAGGCGAAAATTACCCCATTATCCTCCAAAGCACAATATATACCCAGCATCCTATATGTTCATCCAGCCATAACCCCATGATTTTAAATGTTTTTATAGTTGGCATTATTTTTGCAATTTTATGGCAAGGAGAAAAAAATGGTTCAATATATCGATTTTCATGAACGTACAGCTTCGGCGCAACAAGACAGCGTCAAAAGCGTACAGGCGTGGAAAACAAAAAAAACGGCCAGTGATTTTCCTATTCAAGATCAGAGCACCTCATCATCCTCATTCAAACAATTAGTAGAAGCGCCTAATTATGAAGCAAGAACAGCTATAGCGCCCATTGGAGATGAAGCAGTCAGACGTGATGGGAAAGAGCCTTACGAATTTCACGACGTTATTGATATTGTAAACCCTCTCCAACATTTACCAGTCATCAATATACTTTACCGCGGCATCACAGGTGATGAAATCAAACCTGCTTCACAAATCATCGGCGGAGGCATTTATGGCGGGCCAGTCGGCGCTGTTTCAGGAACAGTCAATGCAATTGCACAGGTTCAGACAGGAAAAGATGTCGCAGGCAATGTCTTAGCTATGGCAGGATTAGATGCATCGAGCGAGAATGTATTACCTGATGATCCAGAGACACGTTTAAATGCAGTTGCTGGCGCTTTTGAAGAAACATCGACAGAATTACCGGGCACAGCTCTCGCTTTTGTAAACTTATCCGAAACAGGCCGTCACTACACAAAGGTTAATGTAGCAGAGGGACGTACAGCAGGAAGTATGTACACAAAACGATATAACGTGAATAGTTACGATCCACACAAAAGAACTGAATCTGGAGGGACTGAAATCAATCTCGATACCTCTCTGCCAAAACGTGAAAAAATGACAGAAGTGAGCCTTTCAGAAATGCCGCCATCAAGAGAACTTTAAATTACTGCTCACGCGCACCAAAAATACCCGTACCAATGCGAACATATGTTGCCCCGATAGCCACAGCTTTGTCCCAATCTGCGCTCATACCCATGCTTATTTCTTTTAAAGAATATTGATCTGCCAGCTTTTTTAAAAAGGCAAAGTGCAGAGCAGGGGGTTCATTAACTGGTGGAATACACATTAAACCAACAATATTTAAATCCTGCTCACGACAAAATTGGATAAAACTATCAAGTTCATTTGGCGCTATTCCTGCTTTTTGCGGTTCATTACCTGTATTGACCTGAATAAAACACGGTAAAGTGCGACCCTGTTTTTTCATCTCTTTCGATAGGGCGATTGCTAACTTTTCACGATCAAGCGTTTCTATCACATCAAATAGAGCAACGGCTTCTTTAACTTTATTCGTTTGAAGGGGGCCAATGAGGTGTAGTTTTAAATCATCATACTGATCTCTATACCCAGCCCAATGTTCGGTTGCCTCTTGTACACGATTTTCACCAAATAAACGGTGCCCACTCTCTAACGCCTGCTTAATTTTTACATCAGGTTGGCGCTTACTCACTGCAACGATCTTCACATCGTCAGAATTACGTTCATGTAAATGAATTTTTTTTTGCAATTTAAGATGAACAGATTTTAAATTTTCAGATACTTGTGACATGATCTCAATATACACAAAAAAAGGGGCGCTATAAAAGCGCCCCTTTAAAATTCTTATGGTTAAATCAACAATTAGAAGTTGATTTGAACACCACCCATTACAGATGTTGCATCAACATCTGTCGCAGCATCATGCTCAACGTGTGAGATAGAACCGCGGAATGTTAGACCAGGACCAGCTGTGTAGATAACACCACCTGTGTAACGGTCTGTTTCTAGTGATGCTGTGTCATCTTCTTGATCGAAGTAAGAAGCACCAAACTTGAATGGGCCTGTGGTGTAGTCAGCACCGATAACAAGAGTTTCAACATCAGATGATGCCGCAGCCCCTGTATCTTCTTCTGTGTAAACAGCACCAAGACCGAATGCACCGATATCTAGGTCAAGACCAACGTTCCACTGATCTGCATCATCTAGAGCGCTTTCGTCTTCATTTTCAACCATAGAGTAACCAGCACCGAATGCGAAACCAACATTGTTGAATACGCCTTCGTAACGACCAGCGATGTCATATGCTGAACCAGCTGTGTCTGTTGCATCATCAGTACCAAAACCAACAAGAGCGTTAGCATCTGTTGCAGCTACGTCAGGAGTGTAAGACGCACCAACTTGGAAACCGTTGAAGTTAGGTGACAAGTAAGTGATTTTGTCTGAGTAACCTGAAAGGTCTTGATCGTAGTCGAAACCTTCTGGGTTAGATGCATCAGGCTGTGCAACACCAGCAACACCGATACCAAGACCAGCAGCTGTGTAGTTTACAGGCTGAACGTACTGACGGATACCGTCAATGTTTGAGTCAGCTGAAGGAGCAGCAACCTGCAATAGGTACGCAGCACCATCTTCAGAACCAACGTTTACACGACCCCATGTACCTGACATGTAGATGTATGATTCTTCAACTGTGTTACCATCATCACCAGCGTCCATTTCAGTTTCGATTTGGAAACCAAAAGTTAGACCGTTATCAAGAGTAGATTCACCGTTGAAGTGAAGCTCTGTCTCACGAAGCATATCGAAGTTACGCTCGTCAGTACCAGCTGTTGTATCTTGATCTAGGTAACCAACGTAGTTTTTAGAGTGACCACCGATTGTTAGTTCCATTTGCGCCATAGCAGGAGCCGAAGCGAAAACCAAACCAGCAACCGCAGCACTAGCTAGAAGTGTCTTTTTCATTGTATTCCTCCAATTGAATAGTACTTCAGTTTGTTAACTTGAAGGATGTTCAGGATGAACATCATCAAGGTGCCATCAGTTGATAGCGCCCCAAGTAAGCCTGTATTTCGTGAATCCGTCAACGCAATATTTGCAAAAAAATCACATTTTCTGAAAATCTGTGATATTTTTACCACAACAGCAATTTCATACAAAAATATATGCAAATCGCACTATTCCTATAAAAACTGAGGCTTGAGCCGCATCGCTGTCCGTGATAATCAGATTATGAATTATAGGAGATACCATCTATGTCACATATATATAAGACTCGTTTTTTAACTATGCTAGCCTTATCCAGCGCCCTTATTCTAGGTGCTTGCGGGGAGAATAAGTTAAAAGGAGAGGCAAAATACCCATCCGGCCTAGATCGTACAACGACAGGCAATGATATCTATGGTGAGAAAGAAAGCATCTTCGGAAGAGAAGGTCTTGGTATTTTTGGTGGTAAAAAGGATGAGGAGGCTAATGATGGCTCCACAGGAATCGGTGTAAACAGCTTCTTATGGCGCGCAGCACTAGACACTGTGTCATTTATGCCTCTAGCAAGTGCAGATCCATTTGGCGGCGTCATTATTACGGATTGGTACTCTTCGGAAGAAAAACCAAATGAACGCTTTAAAGTGAATGTGTTTATTCTGGATAAACAGCTTGTATCCAGCGGTATTAAGGTCAAAGTCTTTAAACAGACTGCTACGCGTTCAGGCTGGAAAGATGTTTCTGTGACCAAAGAAACTGCAACACAAATGGAAGATGCTATTCTAACAAGAGCAAGACAGCTCCGTGTCGCAAAGCTACAAGACAACTAAAAAACAATACTTATATATAAGAGAAGAAAATGAGTGAGCGGTATAATATTAAAGAAACCGAGAAGAAGTGGCGTGACATTTGGGCAGAGCGCAAAAGCTTTGAAGTAACAGAGGACACTTCAAAGCCAAAAAGCTATGTTCTGGCAATGTTACCTTACCCTTCAGGGCGCATTCACGTTGGGCACGTACGTAATTACACGCTTTCTGATGTTGTAGCGCGCTATAAAAAAGCCAAAGGTTTCAATGTCTTAAACCCAATGGGATGGGACGCGCTTGGCCTTCCAGCGGAAAATGCCGCTATGGAACGTGGTACACATCCGAAAGACTGGACGTATGAGAATATCGCGCAAATGAAAGCACAGCTGCTTTCAATGGGTCTTGCTATTGATTGGAGCAGGGAAGTCGCAACGTGTGATCCTGACTATTATAAGCATGAACAGAAGATGTTCCTCGACTTTTATAAGAAGGGCTTGGCATACAGAAAAGAATCTGTTGTTAACTGGGATCCTATCGATAACACCGTTCTTGCAAACGAGCAGGTTGTTGATGGTAAGGGATGGCGTACTGGCGCGCCCGTAGAGCGCCGTAAAATGTCCCAGTGGTTCTTTAAGATTACAAAATACGCTGATGAGCTTCTACAAGGTATCGAAACGCTCGATCGTTGGCCTGACAAAGTGCGTACAATGCAGCATAACTGGATCGGTAAATCTCAAGGGATGAACGCTTCATTCCCGATTAACGGCACAGATGAAAAACTTGATATTTATACAACACGCCCTGATACATTTTACGGCGCAAGCTTCTTTGCGATGGCCGCGGATCACCCGCTTGCAAAGAAACTAGCTGGTGACAAGGAAGGTTTCGATGCTTTCATTCAAGAATGCCAATCAGTAGGGACTTCAGAAGAAGCTATCGAAAAAGCGGATAAGCTTGGCTTTGATACAGGTTATACAGTAACAAACCCATTTACTGGCGAAGAACTACCTTTATTTGTAGCAAACTTCATCCTTATGGATTACGGGACTGGCGCAATCTTTGGCTGTCCAGCGCATGACAATCGCGACCATGAATTTGCAAAGAAGTATGGACTAAAAATCGTTCAAGTTGTTGAAAGCCCAGAAGGGACACCAGACGTACAGGACGAACCTTATATCGGCCCTGGAAAAATCATCAACTCTGAAGACTTCAATGGCATGGAAGTTGATGAAGCCAAAGCCGCCGTTATTACGGCTTTAGAAGAAAAAGACATGGGTGAAGGTGCAACTGTTTACCGTCTCCGCGATTGGGGCGTTTCTCGTCAACGCTATTGGGGCTGCCCAGTGCCAGTCGTTTATCGCGAAAGCGATGGTGCCTGTATCCCCGTTCCAGATGATCAACTTCCGGTTGAACTACCATACGATATTAACTATGACGAGCCAGGCAACCCGCTTGATCGCCACCCAACATGGAAATATACAACCTGCCCAGAGACAGGTGAGCCAGCAATCCGCGAGACAGATACATGCGACACATTCTTTGAAAGTAGCTGGTACTTCTTACGCTATCTTGATCCGAAGAACGAAGAACGCGGTTTCTCAGATGAGAAGTCAGGCTACTGGATGCCTGTTGATCAATATATTGGTGGTGTCGAGCATGCTGTTTTACACCTTCTCTACTCACGTTTCTTTACGCGCGCACTGAAAGATTGTGGCTATGAAGTGCCTGATGAACCTTTTGCGGGCCTCTTTACACAAGGCATGGTGACACACGCCACTTTCGAAGATGCCGATGGTAATTGGTGTTTCCCTGCTGAAGTAGAGCAACGTGACGGTAACTGGGTTAAGATCTCTGATGGTGCACCTGTTAAACAGGGTGCAATCACGAAGATGTCAAAATCCAAGAAAAACGTTGTCGATCCTGAAGATATTTTAGACGCGTACGGCGCCGATGCAGCGCGTTTGTTTATTCTTTCTGATAGCCCGCCAGAGCGCGATTTAGAATGGACAGAAGGTGGTATTGAAGGCGCATGGCGTTTTGTAAACAAGCTGCACCGCTCTTTGACAGATATTCTCGGTAATTTGCCGGACAAAGACACAACCCAACCTTCAAAATTTTCTGAAAACGCGAAGAAACTTCGCTCTCAAACTCATCAAGCCATAGCAGGCGTTGCGGATGATATTGAAGCCTTCCACATGAATAAGGCCGTTGCCCGTATTCGTGAGCTATCGAATGCCCTCAGTGGCTTTAAAGCAAAAGATGAGGCTGATTATTGGGCGCAACGTGAAGGGTATGAGGCCCTTATTTGCCTGATTAACCCAGTTATGCCTCACCTCGCCGAAGAGCTTTGGGAACAAATGGGTCACGACACGATTTTAGCTGAAACACAATGGCCAAAGCATGATGAAGCATTGCTCGCCAATGACACTGTCACAATAGGCGTACAGGTTAACGGTAAAGTTCGCGCAACGATCACCATGGATTCAGACGCTTCCAAAGATGACTACGAAAAGGTAGCATTAGAGCAGGATGGTGTTCAAAAAGCGCTGGAAGGTAAGTCAGTGAAGAAAATGATTGTCGTTCCTGGCCGTATTGTAAATGTAGTGGCTGGTTAGATTTAAGCTGCTACTAAATGAGGGGCTATTTCTCTAAAACGACTAGCTGATACCTCGGCACCTAGCTGTCGAGCTTCTGTTATAGGTGTAATAGCCTTCTCAGCTCTATCAAAGAGAAAGCTGTTTTGTACTTCTCGTTTATCCGCCTCCTCTGAAATATCTTTTGGAGATATAAAATTATCCAAATCAGCGTCTACCCACACCTCTGGCATTTGACAATCATCACCATAACCTGCTCTTAAATGAGACATCGTACCTGAACGTTTCGAACGATTTGCCCATACTGATCTCATGTATTCATCAGCTTCTAAATCATCACCCATAGGCAAATCACAAAATACTCGTTCACAGGTCTCAACCATTACAGGCATGGCGTTAAAAGGCACTGATGTAACATCATAGTTAATAATTCCATTCACTCTCATCAAAAGTGCCTTCGCTAGTATGCCCTCAACAAATTCCTGATTAGGGTTTGTAAGGTATACGAGTGACGCTCTTCTATTTCGATTGTTTAAAACACGAAGCAAGCGATCAATGTAATTTGTAACACTCCCATAGGCATTAACATGCCCTACCACAAACGCTTTATCTCCTTTTTGAAATTCTGATAAGTCTCTGGCAACAATACCTGTGTGGTTAACTCTGACTTTACTAAGAAAGTATTTGTGCACAATCCTGCTATCTGCAATTAGATTTTGAAAAACCGTATTTAGATTTCTTGTATGAACAGCTCTTTGCTTAGCCCTGTTCCAATTACCAAATATCTCTGCCTTTACATTTGTTTCGCCTCGGTTAGGACTATCCAAGCCGCAAGCTACTCTCAGAAGAAAAGCATAGGCGTCTGCCCCTTCATAAATTTCCTCAGAGCCATTTTGGGGAAAGTTTGCAATTTCATCTTTAGTCCCAACCCAAACTTGCCGCGCACAACTCTCGGCTTGTAAAGCCGAATTGCTTTTCCGCCATGCCCTCTGCATTTGGGTCATAGTATAAGATCTAAAATTAACGACTGCTAAATCATGAAACATAGCTATTTTAACATTCCTCTTTTCACAAACACAAAAATGGTTAGAGTAAAAAATAAATAATATAACTTGAGTTATTATGTCAATAAATAAATTATTTCTTATTTCTGTTCTAGCACTTTCAGCTTGCGGGTTCTCTCCCGTTTACGGGACATACAGTGACAGCGCATCAAAGACAGAAACAAGCAACGTACTATCTCAAGTCCGTATTGCACCACTCCCAGATAGAGAAGGCCAATACCTAAGAAACGCGCTCATTGATCGCTTCTATAAGAAGGGTTACCCCTCATCGCCTAGTTATCAGCTCAATATCGGGACGCTCAATGAAAAGAAAACCGCGTTCGATATTACGGTCGAGTCCGAAGCGACGCGCTATCAACTCAAAATCTCGACCTCACTTAACCTTGTTGATCTAAAAACAGGAGAAAGCGTTCTAAAACGTTCTCTTAATGCCGTTAGTAGTTACAACGTCCTCGAAAGTGAGTTCGCAACACGTGTGTCTGAGCAAAATGCACGTGAAGCAATCTTGAATGATCTTGCGCGTCAGATTGAGCAACATATTGCCCTCTACTTAAATCGATAAAATTTCACTTACAGTGATTATTTTTATTGACTCCTTCGCTCCTAATTCCATATAACAGTCTTGTTGATCGCTCTCATACGGCGTTTAACTGTGGCATTTGAAAGGGGCAGCTTGCACCACGTAAAAAAGGCTAAAGAGCGCTATAGCGTACGAACCGCTATGGTCCCTAAATTTGAAACGGACCTGGCGATTTGGATACGCTTTTTTTGTGCCTTTTTCTAAGGCTCTCACAGGCTTCTCCATATCGATCAGAATTTGAAAACAAATCGCTTTGTTGCGATCTAATAAATGGAGAAATAAATATGTCACGCAATATCGTCCAAGTTGGTGGTCAAGACGGCCAACAATATGAATTACCAAAAGGTGTTTCTTTCCAAACTTTCAATTGGGACAGAACCTACTGTGTTTTAATAGATGGTTTAGGTGGAGCGTTTAAAAATGGTGCCGCCGTAGTGGATTCATTGGATATCAGAACGGTTGGAGATGATACCGAAGAACAGGTAGCCGCTGTAACAGACTTGCTTATTCGAAACGGCGCCAAGCCCGTTGCTGCAATTTAACAATTAAAAATAGAGTGTGTGTATTACCATGAACATCGAAAATCAAAAATTCTACGTTACTGTTGATCAGAAAGAGCCCAATGTCTTTATTGATCAGCGCTTAGCGGGATTATTTCCTGACAATCGTCTCGGCGTCGTTATGCCACGTGAAAAATGGCCCAGTTATGGCTGTTCAGACTTAAGCAAAGCTGAAGTAACGCTTATAGAGGCGGAATCAAAGATTATTGTTACCGCATTTAATCTAGCGGGTAACGTTCGCGATGAGCGCACAATCGGATTACGCGACGAACCTGATAATATGCGTTTTCAGATTCAATATGTACTGGGTCAACTAGGCGCACACCCATTGTCTAACGGGCGTGTATCAGGAACAACGCCGGCATCTTTAAATTTATAACAATTTCCCCCATAAAACTTATCTGCCGCGCTTTTATTAGTGCGGCTTTTTCTTTATGCTTGTTTCACAATGAAATTAACATGGAAACAAATTGAGCCATTTGTTAAAAGCCCTGATCCAAAAGCACGGGTCGTACTCGTTTATGGGCCGGATGACGGTCTCATGCGTGAACGCGCAAAACTGATTGGTAAAACCATTGCCCCCGATCTTAATGATCCTTTCAATGTCATTACTTTAACTACAGATCAAATAAACGAAGATCCTGCGCGCCTATCTGATGAAGCAAAGGCATTCTCTATGATGGGAGGATCACGTCTCATTCGCATTGAAGGAGGCGCTGATAAACTTACTCCTACAATTAAAGAATACTTAGAAGAGCCAAGTGATGAAAACCTTGTCGTTATCGAAGCAGGCGAGCTGTCAACACGCTCATCTTTAAGGAAACTTTGTGAAAGCGCTAAAAATGCTGCGGCTTTGCCTTGTTATGTCGAAGATGAACGCGGTGTTTCACAAGTCATTCGCCAATCACTTCAAGATGAAAATTTGGGAATAGATGCGGACGCCCTTAACTGGCTGGCCGCTAATATAGCAGGAGATCGAGGCCGTGTACGCGGTGAGATTAACAAGCTTATTACGTATATGGGAGATGATAAAAATAACGTCACCATCGATGATGTACAGGCTTGCTGCGGTGAAGCTGGCGCTGGATCAATAGAAAATTTAATTTATGCTGTTGCCGGGGCCAATCCGAAAACAGCCATCACGACATACAATCAACTTTTGGGGGATGGGGTTCCCGTCATTGTAATTCTGAGAAGTTTACAAAATCATTTTAAGAGACTGCATTACGTTCAAGCGATGATGCAAGATGGCAAGAATACAGAACAAGCCGTTAAAAGCCTTCAACCGCCCATCTTCTTTAAATATGAAAGCGCATTTAAAGGGCAGATTAATCGCTGGAACAAACCAAAAATTGATCGCGTTTTATCACGCCTGAATGAACTAGAAGCACAAACAAAACAAACAGGAATGCCTGTTGAAACGCTATGTTCACAGGCACTTTTATCACTTAGTTCTATGAGATAATAATTACTGTTCGGCAGCTGGTTTAGGAACTGATGTTAAGCGCTGTAGTACATCATCAAGTTGGTCGAGGTTTAAAAACTCAATATTGACTGTACCTGCTTTAGCATCCTTCATATCAATAGACACGTTCACGCCAAGCTCATCAGATAAACTCTTCTCAAGTGCTAAAAGGTCAGCATCCTTGCCCGTCTTCTTTGATCCTTTTTTGCTGCGCTTATGGATCTTTCTGCCCGCACTTGTCGCCGCTAATTTCTCTGTATCGCGGACAGAAAGGCCTTTTGAAACAACCTCTTGAGCTAAAATAGTAGGATTATCCGATTTAATTAATGCGCGTGCATGCCCCGCACTTAAATCCCCCTTAGTTACCATACCCTGAACACTTTCGGGCAACTCAAGCAAGCGGATCATATTGGCAATATGGCTTCGACTCTTGCTCACAGCCTCACCAATATCTTCATGAGAATGGCCAAACTCCTCAGCAAGTCTCTGATATCCACGCGCTTCTTCAATAGGCGTCAAATCACGGCGCTGTAAGTTCTCAACCAAACCAATTTGCAGCGTTGCGTCATCATCCAACTCTCGAATAACGATGGGCACTTCATGTAGTTGCGCTTTCTGACAAGCACGCCAACGGCGCTCACCAGCTACAATTTCATAGCGATCAGAAGAGTGTTTATCAGGGCGCACTAGAATTGGTTGCAGCAAACCATGTTCTTGAATCGACTCCGCTAAATCACTGATGGCTTTTTCATTAAAGTATTGGCGCGGCTGATCTGGATTAGGAGAAATCTTCTCTATACCAACTATTTTTCGTAACGTACCTGGGACACCTTCATCAGCATCTATAACAGGGTAGTCACCTTCTTCGTCTTCGAATAAAGCGCCCAAGCCCCGCCCCAAGCCTCGCTTTTTAGGGTTTAAAATCTCTTCCAATTCTTCATCGAAATCATCAGACATGGCTTATGCAACCCCTTCAGACTGTTCCAAGAATTTTTGTTGTCTAGTACCACTTATTTCTTTTTCACGCTTCAAAACTTCTTTAGCAAGACTAATATAAGCCCTTGCGCCGGAACAACGCATGTCATAAACAATCGCCGGTAAGCCATAGGAAGGGGCTTCAGATAAGCGAACATTACGCGGAATAACTGTGTTATAAACTTTGTCACCAAAGTATTCACGCACATCATCCGCAACCATGCCGGATAAATTATTACGTCCATCAAACATTGTTAGGACAACACCATGGATCTCTAAACGCGGATTAAAGTTCTTTTGAATACGATCAATTGTCTTCACAAGATGGCTAAGGCCCTCAAGAGCATAAAACTCGCACTGAAGTGGAACAATGATTGAGTCTGACGCCACCAAAGCATTCAGCGTCAGAAGGCTTAATGATGGCGGACAATCAATAACTACATAATCATATTCCATCGGCACGCGGAGAGCTTCCTGAAGGCGATATTCGCGGCGACTTGCTGCAACAAGTTCAATTTCTGCGCCAGAGAGGTGAATAGACGATGGCAAAACGCTCAAACGCGGCACTTTTGTCTTATGAACAGATTGCGCCACTGTTGCATCACCAAAAATCACATCATATGTACTGCTTTTAATGGCTGAGCGCTTAACACCTAGACCTGTACCAGCATTGCCTTGCGGATCAAGATCTACAAGAAGAACCTTCTTGCCAATCGCACACAACGCAGTCGCCAAATTAACTGCTGTTGTTGTTTTACCAACACCACCCTTCTGATTCGCGACAGACAATATACGTGGAATACGTTTTGTTGACTGTCCTGATGGGATATTAGAATTACTTCCTTCACCAACATCCTGAAGAGGCGATCTGATAAAATTAGCGATCATGTTTTGATCCTTTTTTATGTGTGTGGAATAGAAATGATACTAACGTCACACATATAATCGTCAAGGAATATGAGGAATTTAAGCGTTATTATTCACAAAGCAGATAATGTTATTTTGACGAAACATTCGATAGAATGAGGATAGATGACTGGCCGCCAGTGACGCTTTCTACTTCCTCGAAAGAAAAATTCCAGCATTGTTTTGCTTCCTGTATCTCCTCTTCGTACCGCTCTCCTTTTGGAAACAGGAGTCGTAAATCCGGATTCATGCCAATCCAATCCGAAGAGTATTCAAGCAGTTTATTGAGAGATGCAAGGGCTCTCGCCATAATCAGATCTGGCTTCGTTTCACGTGAAACAGTCTCAATTCTAGAGTTATGAATGGTTGCATTTTCAGCCCTTGTTTCACGTGAAACAGTGCGCATAAAAGTGCATTTCTTTTGGTCAGATTCAACCATATGGAACTCTTTATCCGGATTCATAATAGCCAAAACTAAGCCTGGGAAACCACCGCCACTTCCAAAATCAAACACCACCTTGACATCTTTGGGCAGCACCTCAGATAGCTGCATAGAATCCACGAAATGGCGCTCCCACGCATTACCCATAGTCTGAGGGCTGACGAGATTAATCTTCACCTGCCATTTCTCAAGCAAACGGAGGTAGTGCTTTAGCCTATCTTCCGTTTCACGTGAAACGTCTGATGAGAAGTTATTAAGCGACATCAGCTTCTTTACCTGATTTTTTAGCAAGCTTTTTCGGGCTCTTTTTGAC
Source organism: Alphaproteobacteria bacterium (assembly GCA_013215815.1). Classification (GTDB taxonomy): domain Bacteria; phylum Pseudomonadota; class Alphaproteobacteria; order Micavibrionales; family Micavibrionaceae. Next base: position 46,203 of record JABSQP010000010.1, read on the forward strand.
ATGGCGCAAAAGAGAAATAACGGCTGCTGGCGTTACACCAGGAATACGAGAGGCGGCTCCCAAAGTTTCCGGACGCGCCTTCTCAAGCTTATCTTTTACCTCAGCAGAAAGACCACCAATATCGTCGTAATTTAAATGCGCCGGAATCTTTAGAGCCTCGTCACGACGGAAAGCTTCAATATCTGCTTCCTGTCGGGCACGGTATCCTTCGTACATGGCATCAATTGCGATTTGGTCTTGTATCTCTTTTGAAAGGCCTTTTAATTCTGACCACTGGGATTCTAACTTATCCCAGCTCATATCTGGATAACGTAAAAGATCATAAGCACTGCGACGACGTCCATCCTGATTAATTTCAAATCCATTATTTTGAAGTTCAGAAGGAGTAGCCGTTAACTGATGAACAAGAACATGGCCTTTTGCGAGAAGCTCCTTTTTCTCATTCCATTTTGTTTCACGTGAAACGCCAACGCATCCTAATTCGATGCCTTTATCGGTTAGTCTCTGATCGGCATTATCGGATCTTAAAAGAAGGCGATATTCTGCTCGGCTCGTAAACATACGATATGGCTCTGGCGCACCGCGTGTAATCAGATCATCAATAAGAACACCGATATAGGCATCGGCGCGATCAAGAATGAAGACTTCAGATGTTTCACGTGAAACATCCTCATTCAGTGCTTTTGATTGCAGCGCTGCGTTCAATCCAGCCATAAGTCCCTGAGCGCCAGCCTCTTCATATCCCGTTGTCCCGTTGATTTGTCCCGCCAAAAATAGGCCTGAAACACGTTTAGATTCAAGGGTTTGCTTTAAATCACGCGGATCACAGTAATCATATTCAATAGCATAAGCCCACTCGATAACTTCAGCATTCTCAAGGCCCTTGATAGTTTTCAGCATCTCTTTTTGCACATCAATCGGTAGAGCATTTGATATACCATTTGGATAAACGGTGTGGTCATCCAGGCCTTCCGGTTCGAGGAAAATTTGGTGACGATCTTTATCCGCAAACCGAACAATCTTATCTTCAATCGATGGGCAATAACGCGGACCCGTTCCATCAATCTGACCTGAATACATCGGCGCACGATGAAGGTTATCACGGATGATTTTATGTGTTTCTGCGTTCGTATAAGTGATACCGCAATTGATCTGTGGCACCGTGATTTCATCATTCATATACGAGAAAGGGACAGGAACACTATCAGGTTCTTGCACATCTAATGCATCCCAATCAATAGTACGGCTATCAAGACGAGCAGGTGTGCCTGTTTTCAGCCTCTCTAGAGGAAATTCAAGTTTTTCAAGGGTTTGCGCTAATCCTACCGATGGGCCTTCACCCACGCGACCCGCAGGAATCTGCTCTTCTCCACGGTGAATAAGACCGCGCAAGAACGTGCCAGTCGTAATAACAAGAGCGCCACAACCGATATCGTGCGCAGCATTACTCTCTCCTGTCACCATTTTTACACCGGTGAGTTCTGTGCCATCTAGGATGAGATCTTCAGCGCTACCTTCTAATAGAGCAAGATTATCGATGGCATTAAGTTCTGCCTGCATTGCTTCACGATAGAGCTTACGATCAGCCTGAGCGCGCGGCCCACGAACAGCAGGGCCTTTGGACGCATTTAAGATACGAAATTGAATACCAGATTTATCAATGACGCGGCCCATCAAGCCATCAAGTGCGTCAATTTCGCGCACTAAATGGCCTTTCCCAAGTCCGCCAATCGCCGGATTACAGGACATGACGCCGATTGTATCAAGCTTATGCGTGATAAGAGCCGTCTTAACACCCATGCGCGCAGCAGCAGCAGCAGCCTCACATCCCGCGTGGCCACCCCCGACAACAATCACATCATAATATTGATCAAAAGCCCTATTCATGCGGGCGTTATACAGAATAGGGAACGAAAATGCTACTATTTTCGATACGCGCCAGAGCTGATTAGAAGTTACTTCCCAATACAGAAATCACGGAAAATGACATCAAGTAGATCTTCTACATCAACACGACCCGTTATGCGGCCAATTGATCTGAGCGCAGCGCGCAATTCTTCGGCCATCAAATCAGGGGCTTGCTGAGCTATGGCGAGTTTTAAAAACTCATGCGCCTCTTCTAAAGCCGAACGATGCCGGCGACGTGTAAGGGTAGGGGCGTCATGACCAGATCGTGTTTTCATGAGAGCTTCAATCCGCGTTGTTAACGCGTTTAAAAATTCTCCAATGCCTTCGCCTGTTGTTACAGAAATATTGAGAGGTATTTGTCCATTTATTGCGCCCGAATTTTTTTCACGTGAAACATCACTCTTATTGATGAGAACAAGAGATTTATCATCAACGAGTTCTAATGTGTGTTGGTCAAGCTTATCAGCGCTACCATCGAAAACAAGAAGGCGAATATCAGCGCCTTCAGCGCGCTGCAAAGCACGCTTAATACCTTCGGATTCAATTGTATCGTGATCATTACTGCCAAGCTGATCGGGGCGCAAACCCGCAGTATCCGCTAGAATTACAGGATACCCGCCTAAATTTAAGTGTACCTCAATAATATCGCGCGTTGTGCCTGCCATATCCGAAACAATTGCAACATCACGTTGCGCCAATGCATTTACTAGAGAAGATTTACCCGCATTTGGCGCGCCAATAATCGCGACCTGAACACCAGAACGAAGCATTTCGCCGCGGCGATTATCATTCAAATGTTCATCAATTGCGGCCACAATTTTTTCAATTGCAGGCAGCGCTTTTGCCGTCTCACTATCTGGCACATCTTCATCAGGAAAATCAATAATCGCTTCAACATAGGCAAGCGCTTTTGTAAGCTCCTCTGCCCAACCATGATAAAGATCAGCGAGCGCACCACCCATTTGAGCAAGAGCCTGATTTTTCTGCGCCGCCGTTTCCGCCTCGATCAAATCAGCAACAGCTTCGGCCTCTGTTAGGTCCATTTTTGAATTTTCAAATGCTCGGCGTGTGAATTCACCCGGCTCTGCAAGTCGGCATCCTTCCATCTGGCTGAGCACTTCAAGCAATTCATCAATCACAGCGATTGATCCATGAACATGATATTCAATGACATCTTCACCTGTGAAACTAGCTGGTGCCTTAAACCCAACGACTAAAGCATGATCCAAAACACTGCTGTCTTTCGGATTAATAAGCTTGCAAAGCTTTGCTGAGTATGGTTTTGGCAGCTCTTTATGCGGCATCAAAATTTCTAGCGTATTCCACGCTTTTTGTCCGGATACACGCACAACACTAACGCCGGCTTTACCAGCGGCGCTTGAAAGAGCAAATATTGTTTCGCTTGTCATCATTCCTTGTCTCACAATGAACTCCCGTGATACCGTTCTTTACCGCAAGAGTAAAGAGCAGCGAAAAAGGAAACCGATATGCCTGATATGACTATTCCAGCAAAAGATAGCGGATCATTTAATGCGTATGTAGCAATGCCCGATAATGTCGAAGACGGTCAAAGCGTTCCTGCTGTTATTGTTATTCAGGAAATCTTTGGAATTAATGACGGCCTGCGCGGCAAATGTGACTGGCTTGCCTCACAAGGATTTATGGCTGTCGCGCCAGATTTGTTTTGGCGTATTGAACCGGGTATTGAGCTTTCCGACCAAATCCCTGAAGAATTAGAGCGCGCCTTTGAACTCTTCGGATTGTTCGATGTTGAAAAAGGTATCGAAGATTTAAAGGCGACCGTTCACACGATTAAAGGACATGCATCTTGTAATGGTAATGTTGGAGCGCTCGGTTACTGTCTTGGTGGAAAGCTCGCTTACCTCATGGCATGCCGATCTGATGTTAAAGCAAGCGTAGGTTACTATGGTGTCGGTATTGAAGATATGTTGGCAGAAGCCAATAATATAGACGGTAAACTATTACTTCATATTGCCGAAAAAGATGGTTTTGTTCCGCCCGAAGCACAGCATAAAATTCTTGAGGCGTTCTTACCGAAAGAAAACATTGCACTACATACTTACCCTGACATGGATCATGCATTTACACGTGAGGGTGGTGATAATTATGATGAGGCGAACGCTGAATTAGCTGATGGGCATTCTATAGCTTTTCTGAAAAACAATTTGGAATAAAAACTAAAAAAATCATTATGAATCAAATAGATACAAATGATTTAACACAAAAGGCACTGAAACAAATCAGGCAACTTTGTAATGGAAACGGCATTCAATCCGACGCTGTTCAAATAGCAAGCCAAGATCCTGAAGTCATCACGATGGAGGGTCTAACACACCTTGAAATCGACACTAAAACGCATGAAGAAGAGCGCGTAGGAAAATTTGAAAAAGGGAAGTTTATTCAGAGCCCTGAGGCTGTTGAGAAAACTATTGTCAACGCACAAAATAAAATAATGAAAAACGACAATAGTCGTGAGTTTATTTCAAAAAGAATATTGGATCGTCCTGATAAAGGTTTCGCTCTTCATGGGGCAGAAATAGAATTAGAGGAACTTCAAGAAGATTATTCGACGCATGTTCCTTGTCGTACATGTGGAGGACAGGGCGCTAAAACGTGTGGGCAATGCAACGGCCAAAGACAAGAAGTTTGTACACAATGTCATGGACGTACAATGATTCCTTGTCGTCAATGTCATGGACAAGGATTTTCAAAGAACCCTGACGGATCACAAAAGCAATGTAATTATTGCTTTGGCCAAAGACAGGTCTCTTGCCCGCTTTGCCAAAAAACTGGGCGCATTAAATGTCGCGCATGCCGCGCAACAGGACATATTAAATGCGATCCTTGTAAGGGAAGCGGTATTTTTACGCACATTGTCTCCGTTTTACCCGTTGTAAAGACATTGTTTGAAATGGATCGTGCAGAACTGCCCGACGCTGTTGTCGGTGCTTTTGAGCGTAATGGCCCCAAGCTGGCCGCCAGAGGCCATATGGAGATTGAAGCCAACCTGGTTTCACGCAAGGATGGGGGATCAGCCATCAAATACGAAACCTCATTCCCTTATGCTGATATGGTTCTTCGCATTAACGGGAAGCCTGTAAAAATTAGCGCTTTTGGAAATAAGGGAAAGATAATCAAGGTAAAGCCATTCTTGGAGAGCTTAATTAAGCCTGGATTGGATAACTTAAAGCGCGCCGCCAAAAATGACGGGCTTGTCAGCGGAAATATTAAAAAAGCGACGCATTATCGCATCATTTCGCGCGCCATCGCTCTAACCGCAACGACACAAAAGAAAAAAGCACTATTGGAGCTCAAAAAACGTTACCCAATCGGAATACGTACAGAGGCTCTGCAAGCACTCATCATATTGTCAGACAAGGCGATAGGAAATGTAACGCGTAAGCCACGCTATATCGGCCTTGCTGCAGGGCTTATATTATCAGGGGCGATTTATGCAGGCCTATTTCTTGGCGGCATTTATGCGCAAATTGCGAAAGGCCTCACACAACCAATTGAAATAGCTACAGCTCTCGGACTCGTTTGCCTTGGTGGCTTCATGTCTCTCTTTGCTATTAAGTGTGCGGCTAAGAAATCCATGTCAAACGCAATTGGCCATCTGTTACTTTCTGGCGGCAGAACAAAAACATCAACAAAAACGCGCACATCCGGCGTGTACGCTTTTTTAGGTTCGGCCATCATTTTGGTTTTAGTGATAGAGATAGCGCGGCAGTCAGGCCAGCCAATCCCTAGCTGGTATAATTTTTAATACCCCGGAATCTAATCACACCTGCCGCGGGACATGCAGCAGGTGTGATCAAGAGACATCTATTGCTAGATGAAAACATCCATTCCTAAAAGACGAGCGAACCGATCACCATCTTCTAGTTATTATTTAAGGCCGCATTACGTTTGCAATTTCGATAACGGGCTACAGCAAGGGCATAGCTTTCTCCCGTATCAAAACGTTGCATGAGTTCCGGTCCAATCTGTACCCGGCGACCTGGTTTCACGACTTCTTTGGGGCCAAGGGCAACACGAACCCCGATAAGAAAGCCTAACGTCACAGGCATGGATGCCTTTTCTCCGGCAGGGCGCCGGTGTTGACCAAATGCAGTACTCTCAGGAGAGAGGCGAACTTGTTTGAGAAGGGGAAGATAAGAGTCTGCCTTGGCCGAAGGAGGGACTTTAGTAAAAGAGCTAACATTTTGCTCTAAATCCAGCTTCAAAGCTGAAGCCTTAATTGTTTCGATAGCCGATAGAGGAGAGGCCGAAACAAAGGAGAAAAAAAGCGCTGTCAAAGCAACTTGAGATAGTCGCATAGCACGAGAGCGCTTGAAGAGTTTAAAGAAAGAACGACGTGAACGTGTCCAAATTAGCTTTGGATACTCACCGTCGAAATTACAACTAATCTTCTTATCAGAAGAATAAATATTACCAATCATCATACTCACCACAGTATTACCCGTTTGTCCGCGCCTCTTATTTTTTGTTCTTTTTTATGGGCGCATTTTTGCATTCTTATGAGTCCATTAGAACACGAGAGTATATATTATGACAAATATTATCGTTTCGATTTTAGGGCGAAATTAGATTAAATTTTATTAGATGTATTTTATTATGCTAATATAAAATAATGAAAAAACTTGTTTGCGCCGCAATGTCGGCTGCCCTGACTATAAGTCTAGCCTCTTTAACAAATTTTTCTTACCTTTGTATTATTACAGCGGCAGCGCCAATGCTTGGGAACATTTTAAGTTCATTGATGGATTAGCTTTAATAACAATATACGTTATAATCCCCTCAACAGCATCGATATTAATCCTCGAATGGAGAAAAAACACAAAATTAGTTTATTATGTTGCCGGCGGTATAATTTCTCTGCTTTGGCTGTTAATTAGTATCTATATGTACTTTGAAATTTTTTGGCCCTTTCTTAAATCATTAACTGAGCAGAAAGAATCCCATGATTTCGTAAGAATTTCATCAAATCCTGTTACAGGAATTTCTTTAGGCTCCACTTTCAAATCATTAGCTATATATGGCAGCATAATGTGCGGCATATATTCATCATCATATTCGTTTTTAGCAATAAAAAAGGCGCCATAACAGCGCCTCTAATAAACTATGTTTCCTCAAACTTACTGGTTCATTCCGTTAAAGAACTCATCATTGTTCTTCGTTTCTTTTAACTTACCGAGTAAAAATTCCATCGCATCGACAGTACCCATCGGGTTGAGGATACGGCGAAGAACCCACATTTTCTGCAATGTGTCTTTACCAACAAGAAGCTCTTCCTTACGCGTACCTGATTTTTGAATATCAATCGCTGGGAAGACGCGCTTATCGGCAATCTTACGATCCATAACGATTTCGGAGTTACCAGTTCCTTTAAATTCTTCAAAGATAACCTCATCCATACGTGACCCTGTATCGATTAGGGCTGTCGCAATAATTGTCAATGAACCGCCTTGTTCAATGTTACGCGCGGCACCAAAGAAACGCTTTGGACGTTGAAGGGCGTTCGCATCCACACCACCAGTAAGAACCTTACCTGATGAAGGCACAACAGTGTTATATGCACGCGCCAAACGTGTAATAGAGTCGAGCAAGATCACCACATCACGCTTATGCTCAACTAGGCGCTTTGCCTTCTCAAGAACCATTTCTGCGACCTGTACGTGTCTTGACGCTGGCTCATCAAATGTCGACGAAATAACTTCACCGCGCACTGAGCGCGCCATATCTGTCACTTCTTCTGGACGCTCATCAATAAGAAGAACAAGCAAGTAAGCATCCGGATGATTTGCTGCAATAGAGCTTGCGATATTTTGAAGCATCACTGTTTTACCAGTACGTGGCGGCGCAACAAGAAGCGCACGCTGCCCAAAACCAATTGGTGATGTTAGTTCAATAACGCGCTGTGTGTTGTTATTTTTTGTTGGGTCATCAATCTCAAGATTGATTTTACGCTCTGGATAAAGGGGCGTTAAATTATCAAAGTTAATGCGGTGGCGCACTTTTTCAGGTGCTTCGCCGTTAATCGTATTCACTTTAAGAAGTGCGAAATAACGTTCTGAATCCTTAGGGGCACGGATCTCACCGTCCACAATATCACCTGTACGTAAGCCAAAACGTCTTACTTGTGATGGTGATACATAAATATCGTCTGGGCCAGGAAGGTAGTTTTCTTCAGGGCTTCTTAGGAAACCAAAACCATCTTGTAATACCTCTAGAACACCGCTTCCAGCGATTGGCACATCTTGTTCAGCCAATTGCTTCAAAATCGCAAACATCATGTCCTGTTTGCGCATTGTGGAACAGTTTTCGATCTCCAGCTCTTCGGCAAATGCCAGCAATTCAGCAGGGGAACGTGTTTTTAATTCTTTTAGATTCATGAGAGATTTCTCGTGTTAAATGGAAAAATAAATAGATAAATTCGGTTGGTTTCTTTTAAGTATAGAAAAAAATTCTTTTTATATTCTTAATACGTACGGCTTTAATCCGAGCTTCATACGAAAGGGTTAAACCCTTGAAATATAGTCAACAATGTCCTGAAATTTTTAAAGACAAGGTCGTTATAGGTCATTTAAGGGTCACGAGTCAAGATTTTTGATAAAAAACTTGAAATAGGATCGCTATTACTGTTTTAGTGATAATTATGGGTAATGTAGTTCAGGGCAGTAATAGAAAACAACAAAATATATCGCGTGCTAGCTATGACTTTTTGTTCATTGCTAAATGTATTCTTGAAGATATTGCTATTCATCTAAAAGGAATGGATGACATTACTGTTTCATTCATGGCAATTGGAAACGATCCAGCGTTTGAATTTGAAAGCTCTAACGCTCAACAATTAGAAAACTATTTTGACAGTCTCGTATCTTCGCGTGTAGATATTCCCTTTAGATTTGACGCCAGCACAAAAATTATCAAGTTTAACGCTGCTCAAGAAATAGCCGTCTTCATTCCTAGATATTTAGCCGCTCAACATGAGAACTTAGATCCTGTTGCTGCAAAAATAGAGAAACCTGTCAGTAAAGAGGTTTCTGATTTAACCCCCGAAGATTTACTGATTTTAAAGAGACAATCGTTTCTAAATGCTGCTGACCTTTCCCGTGAATTTGTCGAGGCACAAAAATTAGTAGGCATAGCCCATTATATGCACTTCCGATTTACACCAAATAATCTCGAGGGTGCTATGACAGCTTTAGGCTATACGGTTCATGGGATAAAGAAGTACGATCCTGATAGTGTGTTCAGATTACACTAAAACGGTTCAACCACGGCCAATATAACAACAACCATCATTATCACTGTTGGCACCTCGTTCCAGACACGAAAAAACTTTGCAGACTTTTTATTTTCATCGCGCTCAAACTCTTTGCGCCATTTTGAAAACATGCCGTGTACGCCTGATAAAATGAAAACAAGTGTGAATTTCAAATGCATCCACCCCGCACTCATAATGAACTCCCAATTCGCCCAAAGCATCAAAAGACCTAAAACCCAGGTCACTATCATCGCCGGATTAATGATGAAACGTAGCAAACGGCGCTCCATAACTTTCAATGTCTCAGAAAGCTCAGATCCTATTTTAGCGGAGACGTGATAAACAAAAAGCCTTGGTAGATAAAGCATACCCGCCATCCATGACATGACTGCTATGATATGTAAGGCTTTAAACCAATCATAATGCGTTAAAATAAAGTCCTGCATATTACTTCCTCTAAGCAGCTAGCTTTTTGGACTGTGTCATACAACAGTTTGTAAAACCGTGAGGACACAGTGATTTCATTTGATTAGATTTAATGCCCGTATCGTTTAAACGCGCCATAACCATATCGCCAAGACCATCAATAAAGGCAGGATGTACGCCGACTGTTTCAACGCGATAGAAATCCGTTAAGCTCATTTCTTCAGCCAGCTCTCGATATTCAATTTCAATTTCAACGAGCGTCTCAACATGCTCTTGCGTAAAGGCATGCGGTAAGATTACAACGGGCACATTATCTTTCGCTGCTTTTTCCAGCGCTTCTTCTGTTGATGGCCCAATCCATTTTAAAGGACCTACGCGTGATTGATAACAAATCTGCCAGTCCAGATTGTCTTCCCCCGTTTCTTTTTTGACTTCGTCTGCAATTTTTTCTGCAGATTGCTCACATTGCCATTGATAAGGATCACCGCCCTTAATCACTTTTTCTGGCAATCCATGCGCAGAAAAGAGAACGCGCGGATTTTTACCAGTTTCAGCTTTTGCTGTTTCATACACTTCAGAAACATTATCTGCGCTAGCCTCAATAAAGCCCTTATCCCATGGATAACAGCAAATAGTGGCCGTTGGTTTATCAAGTCCTTGTTTTTTAATCTCTTTTTTCCAAACCTGCAGAGATGAGCGCGTTGTCGTTGTTGAAAATTGCGGATAAAGGGGCATTAAGACAATATGATCCGGATCATATGATTTTACCTTTGAAACAACTTCGTCCGCCATGGGATGCCAATAACGCATCGAAACAAAAACCTTAAAATCTTGATCTTCATTACGATCATTTAAATCGTTTTCTAATAGATCAGCCTGCTTTGTTGTATTTTCTAACAGTGGAGATTTATCACCAAGCTCTGAATAGCTATCGCCTGCTTCTTTTTTTGATCTTTTTTCAGAAATAAATTTTGCCAAGGCAAAACGGATCGGAAGCGGCGCCCCAATAATATTTTTATCCATGAAGAAATTAAACAAAAAAGGCTTAATATTTTCTTTCTTATCAGGACCGCCAAGGTTCATCAAAATAACAGCAATTTTCTTAGGCTGATCTGTCATTTCCAGCTCGTTCCTATCGTTTATATCCGCGGATCATATCACAAAGTTTTTCAACATGCGCTATTGGAGTTTCCTTGATAATACCGTGCCCTAAATTAAATACAAATGGCTGATTTCCAAAGGTTTTAAGGATTTTTTGTGCTTTTTCTTCCATTTGAGGTCCCCCTGCCAAAAGTGAAACAGGATCTAAATTTCCTTGTACAGGCATAAGATGCTGAAGATTATCAGTGGCCCATTTTTGTGGCATCGTAAAATCAAGACCAATAGCCTGAATATTTGTTTCTTCTGCATAATTAAACACCATTGTTCCGGCACCTCTAGGGAAACCAATAATTGGAATATCAGGATGTTTTTCCTTAACGCCAGCTACAATTTGGGATGTTGGTTTGATAACCCATCGATCAAAATTTTCTTCATCGAGAACACCTGACCAGCTATCAAACAACTGTAAACTTTCGGCTCCTGCTTCAACTTGGCGGCAAAGATAGTGCGTTGTACTTTCAACCAAAATATCAATTAGCTTTTGAAAACTTGTGGGATGACCATAGGCCCACGCCTTTGTTTTTTCATACGTTTTGGATCCGCCGCCTTCAACCATGTAGGTTGCAACTGTCCATGGTGATCCAGCAAAACCAATCAAAGCTGTTTGATCAAAACCTTCATCGTTCAATTTTTGACGTGTGAGAGAAACCGTTTCGTAAATAGGATTTAATACTTCATCGATCGTATCAGAATTTAATTTTGATAAATCATTTTCTTCCTTGAGTGCATCAAGTTTTGGACCTTCGCCTGCCATAAACTCAAGTTTTTGGCCTAAAGCTTGAGGAATAACTAAAATATCTGAAAACAAAATAGCAGCGCTCATGCCAAAGCGTCTTAAAGGCTGAACGGTAATCTCAGCAGCGTTTTTAGGGTTATAAACCATGTTTAAAAAACCACCTGCTTGAGATCTTAATTCCCCATATTCAGGTAAATAGCGACCTGCTTGACGCATGAACCAAAAAGGAATGCTTTCCGTCATTTCACCGTGTAAAGTTTGCAAGAATGGTTTTTTGATTTCCATGTTTTTTACTTTTCTCATTCGATTGAAGAAGTGAGTAAACCAGATCACTCAAAATATAAAAAGTATTTTTAAAAGGTTGTTTATATTTGTAGGGGCTGTGAGTCTTGGGGATCATTTTTTATCCAGATTTTTACGCACAGAGAATATTTAAAGAACATCAACGCCAGCTTTACGAGTCGTTTGAAAGCCATTTTTTTACGCACAGAAAAACATCATTCGGACTCACAGAGGGAAAGGATAAAAATTTTTTTGTGAGTTATATGGAGTAAAACTACCATATTTTTTTCCCATAGTTTTTACAGATTTTCATTCACAGGATTATACAAAGAACATTGGTGAACAAAGGAGAACATGACTTTCAATAATAATTTAACTTGCGAATCGATTCTGATGCTGTGACACTGATAAACAGAATTTTACACGAGGGAATGAAATGTTTAAGGACGCGTTTTTTGAAATTGAAACAACTGAAGCAGAAGGTATTCTTAAAAAGATTAACGATGTTTCTGATTTATCTGATTTTGATAGCTCTACGACGCGGCTGTTAACACACCCACTTTCTTTTTACCCAGGATATCACCTTCTTGTTGTTTCCGATTACAATTTAAATCCTCAAAAGAAAATAAACCTTATTTACCGTGAAGAAGATCTTATGGTCTTGGACGGTACCATTGAACCTTTTAAGACAATGATAAATAAAGGTGTATTTTTGCTAGATGAGAATACGGTAGAAGAATATGTGCGTTTTTATTTCACATACGTTAAAGCGCCTGAAGGATATTTTTATCTTGTCGATAGTCCTGACCATATTCCATGGGTAGAAGAACCAAGTTCGGCTGCGCGCCGGGCTATATCTAAAATGCTGAGCCACCTAAAGGTTCAAAAGGCTGATAATGGAGAATTTACACTTATTGGCAGTATATTTTTCAAAAATGCGCTATTTGAAACAGAAATTACTGTTCATTCAGACGGTAATATAGAGCTTTCTCATCAAGATTTGCTCGTTGACGATTTGCCGGCAGTAGCCTTTTTTTAGAGGATAAATTACCATATTTCTTCATAGTTTATTTAATATGGTAAACCATTGGTAAATTTATGCTTTTTTTCATGTAAAAAGCCCGTTTTTTCTTCGATTTGGTAGGAAATCGTTAATCTTTTCCCCCCCATAATAGGACTATGGATATGGTCATAAACCATGTTCTAAAAAATATAATTTCAGGGGCTTTTGAGAAAAAGAATTGGGACAATGGGTAAAATTACAAAAGATAATGCTATTAATCAGAAGCAAGGAAGAGCATGCCGCGTAGCTTATAGCTTGAATAACATGCAGCCTGTTGAATGCACGATTATAAGTGATCAGCCTTTTTTCTATATGGATGAAGAAATTCTTATTGAGGATGATGAAGGTATTCTTTGCGATGAATTTGAAATCAGCGCTGAATTCGATGCAGAATTAAAGGCTTTGCGTTCAAAAATTGATAGTTACGATCGTTTTTCTTTAGAATTTTCTCAGCCGCGTGATAAAGCGTTGCAGGATTTCATTACACAGTCTGCATTCTTAGGACAGGCTTGTTCTGACGAACAAAGTATTATTGATGAACAACGTGTCATTATTAACAAAAGCCGTTATGCACTTGGACTGCTTAACTTTGCAGAACAACATAACGTCGAGTTAAAAATATCCAGCCACGTTGATAGTGTTTACTATGATCGTGATGGATCACAAATTTTAATTAATCCGCAACTTGAGAAAGTAAGCTGTACTTTTGGATTGGTACGCGCATTACGCCAACATTGGCAACATCGTCATGGGACGCTCGTTCATCCATTATCATTTCATCCGGATCATGCGATTTTAGTTAATCGTGCTCAGCTTGCTGATTTATCTGTTGCGATTATTCGTAGCGCTTGGGAACTTAAGCTTGCGGATGATAAAGAATTTTGGGCTAAAATTGAAAACTCTGATTTATCAGATCTTGGTCGTGCTTTTGCGAGAGAAGCACTTATTGATTTTAGAACTTTGAATAATGGTAAAGCCTCAGCGGCTGTGTTTGAAACATGGTTTTTATCAGAGCGCTGCAGTCATCAAGATAAACTTCTTATTCAGAAAATGCTGTCTGATTATAAGGGCTATACATTCAACCACATTGAAACATCAAAGTTAGTTTCCATAGACTTGATTTGTGCGCTTGGCGAACAACCATTCGGCAAAAACTACCTGGCATCTTATGCCCAGATGATCCTGAATGATCCTGTTTTTATCGATGTGCGCGATCGCTCAAATGCCAATTTCCTATGGTTTATCAAGTTTGAACGCTCTTTCAATGAAGTGGAACAAGAGTTGCAAACCTCTTCGTCTGATCAGGTCTCTGATCAAAAGCGTGATGTTCATCATGCTTTTTTCAACCAAGACGAAAAAGTGACCGAAAGATCAGGAACAAACCTGACGAAAGGTCAAGAAAACGAAGAGGACACAAGATATGACACTAATGTCATCGAAATCAACTTTGCCGCTCATCGATCTGAGCCAGAACAGCAAAAATCATAGTGAGAGCTCGGATATGCGTTTTTCTCACACATCAGCAATATTCAAAAGAAAAAAGGGACAGGATAATAATACTCCTGCAGCTCTTCAGGTGCATGCTGAGTATTATGATCTTGTTAGTGTTGATTTTGCCATCGAAGAATTACGTCCTATTGATGTAAAGCATTATCAAAATCTTGAAGCATATCCGTACGCATTTAATGAAGATAAAGATGTTTTATCTTGGGCGACAGCGATGATGACAGAAAGCCCTCTTGCATTTTCTTTATTAAAGCATTTTGAACAAGAAGATTGGCATATATGTCTGTCTGACATTGGAAATGGCAGTTATCACCTCGATATTGAAGAGAAATTTCTAGAAATTGATAATTTTGGAATAGATAACGCGGCTCTTGGGCGCTCTAATCTATTTAGAAACGCAGTTTTGGTCAATTTAGCGCGTGCTTTACGAGATATCTGGCATGAAACGAGTGAAAATAATAATGAAAATGACTTTTTAGTATCATACAGGCCTGAGCAAGCGCTTCTTTTGGAACGTGTACGTGCTGCAGACTGTGATGCAGTCGCTGTTATGGTAGCTTGGGAGTTACGTAGCGCAGGCTACAAAGAGGTTTGGCGCCATGCGCTCAGCATTGATCAGTCGGATATGGCGCAAGTTCTTATTAATACAGCAGATTACAGTGCAACAGCGCTTTATAACGGTATGGCTATGGCTCACCTTTTCCGCCAGTGGTATGCCGATAATATGCGCGTACAGGCTGTTGACCATGATACGTTGGAAGAAATGGATCAAATGATTTCAGAGAAATCGCCTCTTGGTACAAAAATGCCTTTACCTGAAATTGTGGAAGACATGACAACATTACCTGATGGGACATCTTACCTTAAAGGTGTTGTAGAAACAGTAATGCGTGATCCGTTCTTCTGCTCTTTAGAGGATACAATCAATGAAGCGCATCTCTTCCAGATTGTATATGATAACAAGGTGACTTTGGTCGAAGGCGTTCCGTTTCGAGATGATAAATTGGCGCGTAAAATCTTTCCAGATCTATAATATTAAAATTATCAGATTATCTTGCCAATAAACCGCGTTTTTACGCGGTTTTTTCTTCCTTGCGAAAGTATATCTGTCTTAAGATGTCCAGATCATCTTGGTAGAGAAAGAGTTTTTATGAACAGGCAAGTGAAAGAAACGCCGATTAAAGAATTTAATATATATCTGGTTTCAGATGCGACAGGTACAACCTTACAAGGGCTGGCAAGAGCCGCGCTATCTCAATTTGAAAATGTTGAACCGACAGAACGTTTTTGGCCAATGATACGTAGTGAGGCACAGTTAGATAGGGCAATCAAAGATATTGAGCTTAATCCAGGCCCTGTGCTTTTTACTTTTGTTGATAAAAAATTACGTCGAAAGCTGCAAAATGCATGTTATGCACTGGATATACCGTGTCTTCCGGTTCTTGACCCAATTTTAAGAACAATGTCTTCATACCTTGGTTTACCGCCGAAAGGAATCCCAGGCCTACAGCATGCGTTAGATGAAGCGTACTATAAGCGCATAGATGCAGTTGATTACGCGCTCAACTTTGATGATGGGCAGAATTTAGAGGGGCTTGAGGACGCAGATGTTATTTTAGTCGGTGTGTCGCGTACATCGAAGACACCAACTTGTATTTTTCTGGCACGTCGCGGTGTAAAAGCGGCCAATATTCCTTTGGTACCTGGTGTTCCATTCCCAGAAAAAATACTATCTTATGAGAAACCCATGTTTGTCGGTTTAACGGAGGCTCCAAAGCGTCTAGAAAACCTAAGGCGTAGCAGACTTCATGCAGATAAAGATCAGCAATATTATTCAGAGAATGAATATATTGATTTAGAGCGAATTGAGGATGAAATACGTGATGCGCGCCGCCTCTTTTCGAAGAATAATTGGCCTGTTATTGATGTAACAAGGCGTTCTGTTGAAGAAACAACAGCGGAGATTATCGTTCTTCTAAATAAGCATAAAGCGAAGATGAGAGAAGCGAGTAATGGCGAATAAATTTATATTGGCTTCTGGATCTAAAGCACGCGTAGAGATGCTTCGTGGCGCTGGATTTAAATTCGATGTTATTCCGGCCGACATTGACGAAGATGCTATTAAAGATATTTTTTCAGGAAATAAATTTGAAGATCTTGCACATAATTTATCTTTAGAAAAGGCAAAAGCTATATCTAGAGAAAACAAGGACTTTTATGTAGTAGGTAGTGACCAATTATTAATATTTAATAATCAAGTATTATCAAAAGCAAAAAATTTGGATAGTGCTAGAGAAAAATTAAAACATCTTAGGGGACAAGAACATCGTTTGACATCTGCAGTTAGCGTAGTGAAGAATGAAAAGGAAATCTGGTCTTCGGTAGATTGCGCCGATTTAACAATGAATGATTTTTCTGATGATTTTTTAGACCAATATTTAGAGCGAGCTGGTGAAATTTTGACATCTTGTGTGGGTTCTTATGCCCTGGAAAGTATTGGAATTCAGCTATTTTCAAAGATAAAAGGGGATTATTTCACAATTCTTGGCATGCCATTACTACCTCTGTCTAATTTCTTACAAAAAGAGGGGTTTGGGCTATGACAAAACCATTAAAAGCATGCGTTATTGGCTATCCAATCAAACACAGTAAGTCACCTCTTATACACGGATCATGGATACATGATCACGGTTTAGAAGGATCATATGAAGCAATTGAAATTCATTCAGACAATTTAGAAAATGGTATTCGTAATTTAATAGATCAGGGGTACAGCGGTTTCAGCGTAACTGTGCCTCATAAACAAACTATTATGGATCTATGTGATAAAATTGATGAAAAGGCGAAAACGATTGGCGCAGTAAATACGGTTATAATTAAGGATGGAAAACTTTATGGAACAAATACGGACGCATTTGGTTTCTTAGAAAATATCAAACAAAAAGAACCGGATTTTAATTTTGAAAATATATCGTGTGTTGTTTTAGGCGCAGGTGGCGCGGCGCGTGCAGTAATTTATGCACTGCAAAAAGCAGGCGTAAAAGAAATTACGCTAACGAACCGCACAAAAGAAAGGGCTCTAGACCTTCAGAGAATGGCGCCAGACTTAATCCGCGTTGAGGATTGGAGAGACAGGAATAAGCTATTGAAAAATAAAGATTTTTTAGTGAACACAACCTCTCTAGGAATGCAAGGACAGGCGCTGCTGGAGATTGATTTAGATGCGCTGCCTCAGACTGCCCTAGTTAATGACATTGTTTATGCGCCGCTTATGACGGATTTACTAACGCAGGCGAAAGAGCGCGGTAATAAAGTTGTAACAGGAATTGGCATGCTTTTGCATCAGGCGCGCCCCGCATTTGAATTATGGACGGACATAATGCCGCGTGTGGATCAAGCTTTAGAGGATCAAATTTTAAAATGATTGTACTTGGCCTCACAGGATCAATTGGAATGGGAAAAAGCACGGCAGCAAACATGCTGGAGCATCTGGGGTGTGCTATCCATGATTCTGATAAGGCGGTGCATAAGGCACTTTTACCGAATGGTCAGGCATTCGAAAAAGTTGCCGTCACTTTTCCTGACGCTTGGGATAAGAAAAAACGTATCATAAAGAAAAAAGTACTCGCAGATATTATTTTCAACGATGCCGGTGAGAAAATAGAATTGGAAAAAATACTGCATCCTATTGTACAGCAATCACAGCAGGATTTTATTCAAAATCAAATTCGTCTTGATAGAGATATTGTTGTCCTAGATATTCCTTTATTATTTGAGACAGGCGCTGAAAAGCGCATGGACTATACGGTTTGTGTGAGTGCACCCTATCATATTCAGCGCCGACGCGTCCTGTCTAGACCAGGAATGAGTGAAGACAAATTCCATTCTATACTGGAAACACAAATGCCTGATCATGAAAAAGTACAGCGCGCTGATTTTGTGGTAAAAACAGGAATGGGAATGGCGCATAGTTACAGACAGTTAGCCAATATTGTGAGGGAAGTTCGATGAAGGTTTTGGTGGTCAGTCATAAGACAGACAAAGATATCGGGTCATTAGACCCTATTTTAGTGGAGCGTGGTTATGATGTAACACGCATATTGTCCTATATGGATGCTATCGAAACAATTGATCCATTGGGGCATGATTTAGCAATCTTTACTGGCGGACCTATGGGTGTGTATCAAGCAGAAGATTACCCTTATTTAAAGCAAGAGCTTAAATATTTAGAAAAACGTGTAGCAAACGATAAACCCGTTTTGGGAATTTGCTTAGGCGCACAGTTATTAGCGAAAGCTTTAGGCTCTGATGTTTTTCCGGGTAGTAATGGTAAGGAAATTGGTTGGGTTGATGTTCGCGTTAATGAAGATGGTATGAAAACGCCAGTAAGGCATTTGGATGCTGGGCAAACAAAGATGATGCAGTGGCATGGGGATACTTTTAAGCTCCCGGAAGGAGCTGTAAGACTAGCTTCCAGCGATCTTTATAAAAATCAGGCTTATTCATATGGAAAGAATATTATGGCGCTTCAATGCCATCCAGAAGTGCAACGTGAGATCATAGAGCTGTGGTTAGCTTGCGGCTCTGAAGAGCTAGAAGAAAATAATTTAACGGTTCAGGGGATTCGCGCGGATAGTAAGAAAAACCTGCTAACGCTACAACATCAAACACAGGCTTTCTTTAATGAATGGCTTGATGAAGTTTTAGGGGCAGCGTCTTAATGCGTGAGATTGTTCTCGATACTGAAACAACAGGAATGGATCCTGAAGACGGTGATAAGCTCGTCGAAATTGGCTGTATTGAATTAGAAAACCACATGCCGACTGGCCGTACGTATCATCAATATATCAATCCAGAGCGTGAGGTGCCTGCTGAGGCTGTTGCTGTTCACGGACTTACCTATGAGCGATTAAAAAAGGAACCAACTTTCGGTGAAGTCGTTGGTGATTTTTTGGATTTTATTGGATCAGATGCAAAGCTCGTTATTCACAACGCTGCATTTGATATGAAATTTATCAACGCGGAAATTAAAACATATGGATTTGCGAGCGTTGATCCGAAGCGCGTTATTGATACGCTGGATATGGCACGAAAAAAGTTCCCAGGATCGCCTGCAAACCTCGATGCGCTTTGTCGCCGTTTTAATATAGATAACTCAAACCGTACGCTTCACGGCGCTTTGCTTGACTCTGAGCTACTAGCAGAGGTTTATCTAGAGCTGCTTGGCGGCCGTCAGCGCGGTTTAGAGATTGATCCTGTTCAAGCGGTAAAAACAGAAGAAGTTGAAGTCACCGTTAAAAAGGATCGCCCTTTTCGTAAACCAAGAAACTTTCCTGTATCAGAGGAAGAAATGTCAGCACATCAAGATATGATGGATGACCTTAACGATCCAATCTGGAATAAACTCAACTAAAATTATTGTTGGAAGCAGAAAAATTTTCGTATAAGGTTACAATTATTAAGATTTGTGTGTTCTGTCCAGAAATGATCCGCTCTATTGTCATTTCCTCTTCCCCCCACAATTGAGGAGGAATTAGATGTCCATTGGTTACAAGTGTAATTATTGGCCGTTCCATCTGTTTTAACATTTGTCCAAGTCTGATGGTTTGCGGTAATAGTTGTCCCATTTTGATCAACTATTATTGGATTATCGAGAGTTCCATCTGTCAAATCATCCCAACCGTTAGAAACGATTGTTTCATCCACTAATTTATAATTAGTTGTAATGCGATTGTATCGTGTTGCTGGAGATCCCGTATCGTCTGCTAACCATGCTAAATAACGGCCTGGTAAATTCGCACGATCTGCGTGAGCCTGACATATATTGTCAGCGCCCTTAAGGCCGCCTAAATCACCATCGTAACGAGTAGATGTAACAAAAACATATTTATCTGAATTACAGGATAGCGGGTTGATCACATCAACAGGTGTTGAGCTACTAGATGTACTTCCATTGCCTAGAATCCCATGAGATCCCATTCCGTAACATTGTGCTCTTCCGTCTTCTAAAATCCAGCACATGTGCAATGCATTTGGCCCATCAGCTAATTTTACAGCATTACTAACACCTGCTATAGTTGATGGTGAATTTGATTGTGAAAGATTAATACCTTCTCCCCAATACTCTATCGTTCCATCTTCTAATAAAGCATAAACAGTGTTACCCTGCCTACTTATTTGTACGGCATTCGTTATACCTGATACTTTTATTGGTCTTAACACATCGGCGGCTCCGGATGTTCCATTTCCTATTTGGCCGTATGTATTATCGCCCCAACACCAGACCGTTCCATCAGATTTCAGGGCGCAGGTGCCTCCAACTTGATTTCCGCTTTCTGTTCTGCCAGATGTCGAAATTTGAATAATATCGTTAAATGAATTCAAAGCTATATCATATTTAACTTGTTGCGGTATTGCTTCGTGGTCAGATGTTCTTCCTAATCCTAATTGACCAACATCGTTTTTACCCCAGCACCACGCGGTTCCATCGGATTTAACGCCGCAATAACCATATTCAGCCGCAGAAACATCAATCATATCGGACAAATAAGGAACAAGAGTTGGTATCGTTTTATTTAGGTTATTACCTATTCCTATATTTCCAAAACGGTTATTACCCCAACAATCGATAAGACCATTTTGTCTTAAAGCACAACTGTTTCCCCTGCCTTTGGCGATTTTTTTATATTTTTCAGTAGATGCTACATGAACTGGATCGGGGATATCCGAGGTTCCTACACCTAATCCTAGATTGGTAGAGCGCCCTCTACCCCAACATTTAATGCGCCTATCATCTGCTATACCGCAAGCATGTCGATCATGATCAGGGATAGTTTGAACGGCCTTGTATGTTTTGATTGGGTTTAAGTTTAATATAGGATCATTAGTATCGCCTGTCCCAATCTGTAAATAATCATTAAGACCAACACAAGCACTCTGGCCGTTTGAAAACGTGACACATGTGTTGTATCTTACAATTCCAATATCAACGATCGTTGCGTCGTCTTTGCAAGTATTTGGAATAACAGATTCCCACTCATATGGAGAATCTTTACAATATTCATAGTGCGTCCCGACAAAACGAACAGTACCAACATCATCTGCGCTAGCGCATAATACGTCATTCCCTGCCTTTACAGCGTTATCGGCAGTTGTCTGGCCAGCAATGCGTGCACTTCCTGTAGCTGGAGCGCCAGTTGTACCGATTGTTAAAGCTCCGCTTGCACCGATTCTTACGATTTCGTTGCCATGATTGGTTCCATCTTCTTTGACCAGACGTATTCTTGCCGGAGCATTACCAGCAGCTGGCGCGCCAGCTGCTTGACCATATAACCGTACGGCTCCATTTGCGCTGTAATTTGTTCCATCAAAACCCTGGAAAGCTAAGGATCCTAAATGATCAAGATTTACTACAGCGCTCGGCCCACCTTCTGAGCCGCGATAGCGGAAGAATTCTATCGCTGCGGTCTCATCAGCCGTATCGGTGTAGGCTGTAACAGTCGCATTTGCGTCACGCTTTTCCATGAATATATCACCGAAGAAACGCGGGAATCCTGTATTTTCTAAATATAGGACGGATTTGAGTGACGTGCCATCTGTTGCTCCGTGCTGTATCAAGAGGTCTTCACCGCTTAAAATAGTGGCTCTTCCGCTTATCGAATCGATACCATAGAACGCTGGATTTCCAGCTGATTGACGGATGGTGAGCAAGCCAAGATCATATCTGTTAGCATTCCATGCACCGTTCCCTGTATTTCGATTAATACCGAGTTTTGGGCTGTCTGGTTCAACTATAGTGTTTAGCGCAAGAGCGCCTGCACTAGATAAATGCGCCTCTGTATGAGAGCCACCATTATCAGTCTGAAACACAATACCGCCGCCGCCTGTCCCATCGAGTTCAGCGCCGATATACCCTGAAAAACGATCTGACCCAGTGATAGATGTTTCATCAATTGTGAATGATACACCCGCATTATCGTTATCGGTTATTGAATCATATTCTATGGCAAGGCCATGAGAATCCATTGTCTCACCAGATGTTGTTGACTGCTCAATAATGATTGGCGCTGTTGGTGTCGGTTCACCAACGGGTTTTTGAATTTTTGTTGCGGCGATACAATTTTGATGGTGACAGGATATATCAACCACATTTGTTAGGTTTTCAACCAGTGTCGGTTCTTCCTGATCTCCGGTGAGTGCAGCGCCATTACCCAGCGCTCCATCGTCGTCACGTCCCCAACAATATGCCGTCCCGCTTGAGTGGATACCGCATGTAATATAAGCCCCCGTTTCAATTTGAACAAAATCGTTGATTGAAGCGACTTGTGTTGGTGTTCCTTGGTTTACAGTTATCGTAGCGCCGTTACCTAGCTGTCCAGAACGATCATCTCCCCAGCAATAAACTGTTCCATCCTCAACTAATCCGCATGTATGATGATGTGATAAATCAATTTGTATATATTTATCATTGGTCACCACTTTATTTGGAGCGTTATTTTGTCCACCAATACTACCATTTCCCAGCTGTCCTTGGGCGTTATCACCCCAACACCATGCATCACCGCTGCTTGAAAGAGCGCATGAGCTTTCATAGCCTGCACTAATACTTACAAATGGGATGGCTATGTTGACCTTCGTTGGTGTTCCTATATCCGTTCCGGAATCGCCATTCCCTAACTGTCCAAAATTATTTTGTCCCCAGCAATAAGTTTCGCCGTTTGATCTCAATCCGCAGTTAAAAAATCGTCCCGGATCAACCTGGATGAAGTCGTTAATGTTTATAACTTGGGCTGGCTCATGGCTTAATCCGCCAACAGCGCCATTGCCGAGCTGACCATAGGTATTATCACCCCAACACCATATGGTTCCATTTTCTTTGAGCGCACACGTTCCCCAACGACCTGCAGCAATATCAATAAATATATGCCCACCTGAGACAGGATAAGGCGTTGCCTGATCAGCAGTTATTGTTGCGCCGTTTCCTAAAGCGCCATTATAGTCTTCTCCCCAACACCATGCCGATCCATCGGTTTTTAAGCCACATGCATGTTCGCTATAAGAAGAGACTTTATAAAATTCATTATTTTCAAGGACAAGGGTTGGAGAAACTTGATCCGCTGTTATCGCTGCACCATTACCCAGCTCTCCATGCGCTTCATTACCCCATGAATAGGTGCGGTAATTATAATCAACCCCTGTATTCGGGCTATCCGGACGATCACTATAATTGGACGTCGTGGATAAACATTCAAAGCCTGAGTAAGCATCCAGACCGCCACCTCTATCGGCAACATAGACATATGTTCCATCACCGGCGACGTCTTGTCCTCTGGTACTACCAAAAGCGTCTTCTTGCGTTAATGCTGAACCATCGAAGGAGAATGCTTTAACGCCAGATGTGCTTGTTGCTGCAAAAACATACTGCCCGTTATGCCACACATCGTAACTACCGCCTGTAGGGACAGCTGCACCAACATCTGTGAATGTTGATCCATCAAATGTCATGGCTTGTAAATTGTTTCCACTTTCCATCACGTAAATGATGTCATCGTGAACCCAGAAGTTCACAACATCTGTTGGGCTTGATCCTACTTGTGTTAAAGTCGTGCCATCGAAAGAAAATGCTTTAAGTCCATTAAATCTGTCATGCGCATATATATAAGTTCCATCACCATTAACTTCGTAACTTCTATCTACTACAGGAGCATCATCTAGTTCTGTGAAGGATGTTCCGTCAAAACTTAACGCTCTTACACCCATATTATTATCGGCAACATATATATATGTACCATCACCCCATACGCCATATGCTTGACCAGGTGTATCGTGAACTGCGACCTGGGATATTGTTGATCCATCAAATGTGTAAGCGACGACACCGGTCGTTCTGGCCGCAACATAGATATATGTGCCATCTCCCCAGATGTCGACAAGAGCGTTTTGATTCCAATAATCATGGAGTGTGAAGTCTGTGCCGTTAAAGCTGTATGCGCCAAGGCCAACATCAGTATTTGTCCCGTTAGCAGTTATTGCAAAAACAAAACCATTTTGAGCCCAAACACCAGTAATATCAGAGCCTACATAAGGGACAGGAGTAGTCCCTGCGAGAGCAAAAGGTCCAGAGTTCCCGATTGTACAATTACCTTCATTCGGATCAAAATCATAGGCGTAATTAACAGCGCCTGCTGTACCGCTCATCGCGACAAAAGAACCACTTTGACAAACCATAACGGCTGGCGGACTGCTCGCCGCATCTCTAAACATTTGCCCTTCTGTTGTACCGTTACATGTGGCGCCTGCCATATCTGGCAAAATTAGACCACCGCCAAGCTTTGCTAAATCTAGGACACCGCTAATATTCACATCTTGTGAAAGTTCAATATTTTGGGTTGTTGTTGCCGCGTCTGCATCACCGTCTGTATTAGTGTTAAAC
Organism: Alphaproteobacteria bacterium; assembly: GCA_013215815.1. GTDB lineage: Bacteria > Pseudomonadota > Alphaproteobacteria > Micavibrionales > Micavibrionaceae. The sequence continues at coordinate 71,008 of JABSQP010000010.1, forward strand.
ACCCATTGATCCCCCATCGCGTTCTTCGCATCAATCATTGAGTAATTGACGATAAGATC
>JABSQP010000011.1 GCA_013215815.1 Alphaproteobacteria bacterium
TGATCGCCTCGACGAGCTTATCAAGGTTTGTTTTCGCTTTTGCAGAAACTTCAATTGCCTGTACATCACCGCCCATTTCTTCAACGATAACTTCATGCTGAAGAAGGTCTTGTTTCACTTTGTATGCTTCGGCATCAGGGAGGTCGATTTTGTTGACCGCAATAATGATCGGCACTTCTGCTGCTTTCGCGTGATTAATCGCTTCAATTGTTTGCGGCATAATGCTATCTGCTGCAGATACAACGACAACAACAATGTCTGTTACGTTCGCACCACGCGCACGCATTTCAGTAAAGGCTGCGTGACCTGGTGTATCAAGGAAAGTAACTTTCTGACCACCTTTAACTTCGATTTGGTAGGCCCCGATGTGCTGTGTAATACCACCAGCTTCACCAGCAACAACATCTGTTTGACGCAATGCGTCGAGTAGGGATGTCTTACCATGATCCACGTGACCCATAATTGTCACAACAGGTGCACGAGGTTTTAGATCCTCGTCTTTATCGTCGATACCTTCGATACCTGTTTCAACATCAGCATCAGTTACACGTTTTACTTTGTGACCAAATTCATCAACGATCAATTCGGCTGTATCCGCATCAATAGACTGGTTGATTGTCGCCATCACACCCATTTTCATGAGGGCTTTGATAACTTCTGTACCAGGTTCAGTCATACGGTTGGCTAGTTCTTGAACTGTGATTGTTTCAGGAACAACAACGTCACGATATACTTTAGCGGCCTCTTGTTTTGGCGCTTGCATCGCAAGGCGTTTCTTCTGTTGTGCACGACGCTGCGCAGCCAAAGACATAGAACGGTCGCGTTCATACTCTTCATTCAAAACTTGTGCGACAGTAATTTTACCGCCAGTACGACGATTATTGTTTTTCGGTGCACGTGCATTACGTTTTAGCTTATCGCGAACACTTTCTTGTTCTTCGCGACGTGGAGGAAGACTTGGAGAAGAGAATGTTTTCTCACGTGCTTGTGCGTCAACTGCGGCGGCTTTCGCTTTTTCCTCTTCTTCGATGGCTTGAAGTTCTGCAAGCTCACGTGCTCGTGCTTCAGCCGGAGTTTCTTTCTTTGGTGCAGATTTTGCAGCCTTCTTTTCTTCCTTCGGTGCGTTTTTAGCTTCTTCTTCCTTACGCTTGTCTTCTTCAATAGCACGACGTAGCGCTTCTGCACGCGCTTCACGCTCATCGGATGTCAGGTTGCGAAGCTCGTCACCAGGTTGTTTATGCTCTTCACGAGTAGTCGGTGTTTCAAGGGGGGTGTTACGTGCTGCGCGTGTACGGCGAACCTCAACAACAGCTCCGCCGCCAAGACTTTGCTTTGCTTTTGCAGCACTAGCGCCACCAAGGCTCAGCGTTCCACCGCCTGATCCTTTCAGGCTCAGAGGCTTTTTAGTCGCTTCTTTTTTGTCTTCTTTTTTATTGTCGCTCACTTTTTTTCCTTCTTTTTAAAGTATTCCGTTCACTCTCTTGCAAGAGCCAATCGGCCTACCCAAAAAGAAGGGATGAGCCGATCGTTATCGCCGCGCCTTAAGCATTAGAGGCAGCTTCAGGTTCTGCTGTTTCCTCAGCAGTTTCCTCTCCGTTGTCATTTTGCGCTGCTTCCGCTTCTGCCGCTGCTTGTGCATCAGCCTCTGCGAACCAGTGTTCACGCGCTTTCATGATTAATGCTTCAGCTTCAGCTTCAGTCATTGCGCCTTCGCCCAGGATTTCAAGAAGTTCATCAGTCGCCAGATCAGCAAGATCATCACGGCTCTTCACTTCATTTTCACCAAGCTTAAGAATTGTTTCTGCTTCCAAACCTTCAAAGTTAAGAAGATCTTCTTGGATGCCAAGCTCAGCACTCTTTGTGTTGAGTTCTTCTTGCTGTGCATCTAACCATGCATTCGCACGATCAATAAGTGCCGCAGCAATATCATCATCGAACGCTTCAATTTGTGTTAATTCTTCAACTGGCGTTTCAGCTAGTTCACGAACAGATGCGAAGCCTTCAGCAATAAGTAGGTGTGCAATCACTTCATCAACATCAAGCGCGCCGATGAACAGAGCAGAACGAGTTTCAAACTCAGCTGCGCGTTTCTTCGCTTCATCTTCTTCAGTCATGATATCGATATCCCAACCGATTAGCATAGAAGCAAGGCGAACGTTTTGACCGCGACGACCAATACCAAGTGATAGTTGATCTTCAGGAACAACAACGTCGACTTTCTTGTTTTCTTCATCAAGAACAACTTTTGATACCTCAGCAGGCGCCAAAGCAGAGATGATGAAAGACCCAAGATCTTCAGTCCAAGGAATGATGTCTACTTTTTCACCTTGTAGCTCGTTTACAACAGCCTGAACACGGCTACCGCGCATACCCACACAAGCACCAACAGGATCAATTGAACCATCACGAGATAGAACAGAGATCTTTGCGCGGCTACCTGGGTCACGGGCAACGGCTTTAATTTCAATCATACCTTCATAGATCTCAGGAACTTCTTGAGTAAATAGTTTCGCCATGAATTCTGGGTGTGTACGGCTTAGGAAGATTTGCGGGCCGCGCATCTCTTCTTTAACTTCGTAGATGTATGCGCGAACACGATCACCAACTTTGAAGTTTTCACGTTGAATTGTTTCTTCGCGGCGCATGTAGCCTTCTGCACGGCCTGCGATATCAATAGTCACGTTACCGTATTCAACACGCTTGACGATACCGTTGATGATTTCACCTGCGCGATCTTTAAACTCTTCAAACTGACGTGCGCGTTCCGCTTCACGTACTTTTTGAACAATAACCTGCTTTGCTGTTTGCGCAGCAATACGGCCAAAATCTAGAGGAGGGAGCTCGTCGATTAGGAAATCACCAACTTTAGCGTCTTTCTTCTCACGTTGCGCTTGATCAACAGTCAGCTGACATGTCTCATCTTCAATCTCTTCTACCACTTCACGGTAGCGTTTTAGTTCAATTTCACCGCTTTTACGGTCAATTGTTGCGCGGATATCATGGTCGTGACCATATTTTGAACGTCCAGCTTTCTGGATCGCTTCTTCCATCGCGCTCAAGACGATTTCCTGATCAATATTCTTCTCACGGGCAACAGCATCTGCAACTTGTAGCATTTCCATGGGTTTATTTCCTTTTCCTCAATCTTTCAAATTCGTTTAATTTTCGTCTGTTTGATTGTCATTTGCACTCGCAAGTGCTTTGCTGGCCTCGATCAGATCATCTGTCATCACAAGTTTGGCTTTTGATATATCAGAAAAGCGCAAATTTACAAGGCCTGTATCGGTTTTTAGGGCGATTTCGCCGTCTTTTTCGCCCTCAATAGTGCCGCGGAATCGTTTTTGACCATCCATTGGCATATCCAGCTCGATTTTGACGTCAAAACCAGCATAACGATCATAGTCTTTAGCGCGTGTAAGCAGGCGATCAATACCTGGTGAACTCACCTCTAAGCGGTATGCACCATCAATTGGATCTTCTACCTCTAAAAGCGGAGAGACCTCACGGCTAATATCTGTACAGTTTTTTAGCGTTAGATTTCCTGTCTTCGGGTCTTCTGCATAGATTTGCAGCGCGCCGCCAGAGAATTCTAGCCATACGAGATCAAAGCCCAAATCTTCAATAGCGGGGCGGATGATGCCGTCAATTTTTTGTTCTAAAGCATTTAACTTCATATCTTAAAATCTCTTTATATCCTGTTGATTAGAGAACAAAAAAGGCGGGTCTCTTTCGAGCCCACCTGCGTCTCAAAAACCAGGAATTTGATGCTTTTATACGCCTTCAAACAGGGTTTTGCAAGTTTTTCTTATTTATTCCTCTGGAAGAACAGATAATGCATGCGATCGGCACCTTTTGCGCCTTTGCTTTCATAGCGTGTTGGAATCCAGTTCTTTGGCGGATTTTTCCAATCAGCAACCTCTTCAGCTGTCCATGTGAAGTCAGGGTGTTTTGTGGCTTCTGTGACCATCCATTCAATCAAATCACGCACATCTGTCGTCATTACCAGCATACCGCCGGGCTTTATAATGCGAGAGAAGATGTCCAGATTGTCCTGATTAATGATTCTGCGCTTGTGATGACGTGTTTTGTGCCAAGGGTCAGGGTTGAGCACCATGATTTGATCAATTGAATCTGTTTTGAATGATTTTGCGAGCGGAATAGCGTCATCCATGTGTACACGAACATTGTTGGGAAGTTCTTCGCCCTCAATATCTTTTAAGAAAGCTGACATACCGTTCGAAAATGGTTCTGCGCCAATAAAGCTAGTTTTGGGCTCCTGCTTTAGATGCTGCGCCAAGCGCTCACCATTACCAAAGCCAATCTCAAAGATGAATTTCTCTGGCTCAAAAGCGAAGAGAGATGCTGGATCAAGATCAGCTTCTTTTGTTATTTTATCTTCAGGAATGCAAAGTTTTGGATATGTCACATCAAGACATTCCTGACGCGTCGTGTTGAGCTTTCGCCCGACACGACGGCCATAGAATTTCCATTCTTGATGATCTTGTTGGTTACTAGCCAATTTCTTTTTGAAGAGCGTCTACGAGGTCCGTCTTTTCCCATGAGAAACCGCCATCCGCTTCAGGAGCGCGACCAAAGTGGCCGTAAGCTGCTGTGCGTGCGTAAATTGGCTTGTTCAGCTGTAGGTGCTCACGAATACCTACAGGGCTGAGGTCCATAACTTTTTGCACGGCGTCAACCAATACAGGTTCAGGCACTTTTGCTGTGTCATGACCGTTCACGTAAACAGAGATCGGTTTTGCAACACCAATTGCGTAAGAAAGTTGGATAGTACAACGATCTGCATAACCTGCAGCTACGATGTTTTTCGCAACATAACGCGCAGCGTAAGCAGCAGAACGGTCAACCTTTGTCGGATCCTTACCAGAGAACGCGCCGCCACCGTGGGGAGCAGAGCCACCGTATGTATCAACAATGATTTTACGACCAGTTAAACCGGCATCACCAACTGGACCACCAATAACAAAACGGCCTGTTGGGTTCACATAAAACTCATCTTCTGTCGGGAACCAGCCTTCAGGAAGAGTTTTTTCAATGTACGGGCGTACAAGCTCACGCACATCATCTTGAGATAGGCTTTCAGCATGTTGTGTTGAAAGAACAACAGAAGAGGCACGAACCGGTAGGCCATCTCTGTATTCTAGAGATACTTGTGATTTTGCATCTGGTTCTAACTTCCCTTTAAGATCACCATTTTTACGCGCATCAGCAAGTGCACGAAGGATGTCATGTGAGTATTGAATAGCCGCAGGCATTAGGCTTTCTGTTTCGCGGCAAGCGTAGCCAAACATAATGCCTTGGTCACCAGCGCCTTCCGCATCAACACCTTGTGCGATGTCTGCAGATTGTGAGTGTGCGCGAATATCAAACTTTGCTGTTTTCCAGCTGAAACCTTTTTGATCGTAACCGATTTCTTTAATCGCTTCACGGGCAAGTTCTTCCATTACAGCAGGCGTAATGCTGTCAGGGCCACGTGTTTCGCCGAAAATGCCAACGTAATCTGTTGTTACGGCTGTTTCGATCGCTACGCGTGATTGTGGGTCTTCTTTTAAGAAGGCGTCAACGATAGCATCTGATATTTGGTCACAGATTTTATCCGGGTGACCTTCTGATACTGATTCACTTGTAAATGTGAAGTCGTCTAGATCCGCTTGTGCCATAGGCGCAACGTTATTTTGTGTTTGCACTGTCATTTTTATGATTTCCTGTTTTTAGGCATAAGGTGTGCCGGTTGATAATCCGTGAAATATACGGAATAGAAAGCTTTTTGCAACTAGTTTTCGTAGAGAAAATCTAGCTAGAGATTTTTTCTTGTGCTTTAAGATTTTCTGACATTGTTTTCACAAATTTCAGAAGGTTTTTTCTAAGTTTTGGGTCTTGCAAAGAAAAGTAATAGCGAATGAGCTGTTGCGCTTCTTTTGTTTCCATTGGATTTGCGTAACCTGATAGTGCTTCTTGTTGTGCGTTATCACTAAGCCCTGTTGCGGCAGCTTCATTTTGATTGCTTGCAGGATCAAAGTTGTCAAAGAAGAATGATATAGGCACGCCCAAGATTTTTGAAAACTCATAAAGGCGGCTAGCGCTAATTCTGTTAAGGCCGTTCTCGTATTTTTGAATTTGCTGGAAGGTAACACCAACATGTTCAGCAAGTTTTTCCTGACTTATACCAAGGATGCTTCTTTTCTGTCGCAGGCATTTGCCTACGTGCTGATCGATCGGATTTGCTTTACCTTTAGTTTTCATCATTGCTTACCTATGTATGCGGCTTTTTTCATATCTACATCTTTTTTCGTTCGCTGAATACGAAAAATAATAAACGGTACATACGTATGCAGGTGAGATCAAGGATTACTTTAGTACTGATTTTGCGGGACTTACTGACGGAGTGTTCTCATTGAATAGAGGATGTAGGCTAATATGCCGATCATGAGTAACCAAAAAATATTCTCTTTATATTGAGAGTATATTGTGGGGGGCGCAGCTTTAGGTAATGTTGATACGATCAAACCTTGTGTCTGAAGGTCGTGAGTTGCAATGGAGCGTCCATATGGATCAATAATGCCTGACACACCTGTATTCGCAGCGCGAACCAAGGTTAAACCCTGTTCGATGGCACGCATTCTACTTTGAGAAAAATGTTGATAGGGGCCAGGGCTATTCCCATACCATCCATCGTTTGTCGCATTTAAAAGCCACTCAGGTCTTATGCTGTTGTTAACCACTTTTTGTGAAAAGATCGTCTCATAGCAAATAAAAGGGCTAAAACTTGGAAAGTTTTTAAGCCCAATTGTTGTTGGGCCGTCTCCTCGTTCAAAACCGCTAAACTGGGTTATAGTTTTTAAAGGTATTATGTTCTGAAAGGGAATGTATTCACCAAAAGGTACTAAATGTGATTTTGAATAGAGCGGCCAAAGATCATCATCTTGAGTAACGGCGGTTATATTGTTGAAGTATCGCACGCTTCCGCTGCTGTCACGTCTTGATGAGAGTGATCCTGTAAGTAGAAATGAGTTTTCTGGATGTTGCTCTAGTATATCGGTTAGTCGCTCTTGCGCAGCGCTTGTTCTCATCAGTATTGGATGTAACGCTGTTTCCGGCCAAATGATTGCAGTAGGAAGGTTTTTAGATCCTTCCTGTCTTTCAGATAAATTAACGTGCTTGTTGAAATTTTCGCCAATTTTTGTGTTATCCCACTTATCCTTTTGTAGAACATTGGGTTGCACGATTTGAACTTGGAAATTTGGGTTGTGTTCAACAGTTTTACTGAGCTGAAAGGCGCCAAAGGCAAGTGTTATTATAATTGAGGCGATTGTCAGTATAGTTGTTTTAACATCATAGCGTTTGAGAAGAATTGATATTGGTAATGAAGCCCACAATAGTGTGAGGAGTGTTAGGCCATACGGGCCTATAACAGAGGCACTTTGTGCTATTAGGAGATTATCACTCCATATGTAGCCGAAAAGGTTCCAAGGAAATCCTGTAAATAGGTGCCCGCGTAAAAACTCTGCTAAAGCTATAAGGAAGCATAAGGTTGGAAATAGCGGAGCTTTAAATTTATAACTAAATAGGTAAGCAGTGACGGCGCTGACGCCTGTGAACACGGATAAGGCAACGGGCAGTGCAATGAAAGCCAGTGGCCAAACCCACCAGAATTCATTGCCTTCAACTAGAAGCGCGTTACCAATCCAGTTTAATCCAAAAAGAAAATACCCAAAGCCAAATAAACAACCAAACACAAAGGATCGTTTTGGCGTCTCTGCCGTTCTTAACGTCATATAAAATGTGGTAAAGCCAGCAAAGAACAATAGCCATAGATTATATGGCGGTAGAGCAATAGAGCAGGCTGCGCCAGAAAAGAACACGATGAGAGCACGATGCCACAAAGGTTTGTTTGCAATCGTTTCTGTTTGCATTTGAGTTGCTAATTTTTTGAAAAAGTCGTTCACATATGGGTTTTAGCGCATTTTACGACTGATCGAAAGCAGGCAAATTTTTAATGCGCAGCTTATTAATACGACGTTGGTCTGCGTCAATGATTTCAAAGCTCATACCATTTTCATGCTGAATGACTTCACCGCGTGCAGGAATACGTCCAGCAACAAAGAAGACCAACCCGCCAAGCGTGTCGTTTTCTTCACGCTCTTCTTCAGTAAAGATTTTGCCGTATGATTCTTCGAATTCATCGAGATCGTAGCGCGCATCGGCTAGAATTGATCCATCTGAGCGTTGTACGAGAGTTGGTTCAATGTCTTGGTCAAACTCATCGTCAATCTCGCCAACAATAGATTCAATTACATCTCCAACTGTTACAAGGCCGTCAATGCCGCCATATTCATCAATAACAAGCACCATGTGCTTTTTTTGTCTTTGCATAAGCAACATGAGGTCCAAAACGGGTAAAGCAGGCGAAACAACCGGTACTTCACGTAGAAGTTCTTTTAGCTGCACTTCTTTCTTCGCCGCCAGAACAGATAGGATATCTTTAATATGAACTGTTCCAAGGATATCGTCCATATTCTCGCGGTATACAGGAATACGGCTGAACTGTTTATCTTCTAGAAGCGTCATTAAGTCTTCTTGAGATGATTCAATATCAATTGCGACGATATCGGCGCGTGGAATCATAACATCAACAACACTTGTATCTTGTAAGTTCAAGATATTGGAGATCAGCATTTTTTCATGCAGGGCAACCGTTGGATCTATGTCCTCACCGTTATTATGATCTTCAATATATTCTTCAATGACCTCACGGAGAGAATCGCCGCCGTTCTTGGGCTTTGAAAACATGTTACGCACGTTATCGAGAAAACCGCCTTTAGGGCGTTGGTTTTCATTACTTCCCGACGGGGGTTCCGGATCTGTAGGTGTGATTTCTTGAGGCATGGCTTTTTGTTTTAACATCGTTTGGTAATTATAAATTAAAATATGGCTTCTATGTAAGGGTTTTGTATGCCGAGTTTTTCAAGGATACGAATTTCCAGCGTTTCCATCGTATTGGCGTCATCTTCTTCAATATGATCATAACCGAGTATGTGGAGCGTTCCGTGGACAAGTAAGTGGAAAAAGTGATCGTTCATGAACTTATCTTGTTCCTGTGCTTCTCTTTCCAATGTTTGAAAGGAAAGGATCACATCTCCTAAATTGTACTCATCACCTATTTGCGGCTCGTCGCTATCAATTGATGCGAAAGTTAATACATTCGTTGATTGATCTTTATCACGGTACTCTTTGTTGAGTATGTGAACGAGATCATCATTGGCAAGCACGATGCTGATTTCAAGGTGTTTTCCGACAACTTCACGAGGTAGGTGCGCTGAAGAAATTGTGGTCTCAACAGCCTTGTGTACAAGCGCTTCTATGCCAGGAATGGTTTCCCACATTGGGTCCTGCAAGGAAATATCAATATCAAGATTATCGCCCATTACTTTTTCTTTTTAGCCTCATGCTTGTCGTAAGCGTTAATGATCTTTGTGACGAGCTTATGTCTTACCACATCACTTGATTCAAAGTGAACAAATGGAACCTCATCGACATCTTGAAGAATATTCATTGCTTCTTTCAAGCCGCTTTCGGTTTTTGGCGGTAAATCTACTTGCGATGGGTCTCCTGTGATCACCATGCGTGTCCCTTGTCCCATACGGGTGAGAAACATCTTCATTTGCATTGATGTTGTGTTCTGCGCCTCGTCTAAAACGACAAACGCATTTTTAAGCGTACGCCCGCGCATAAAGGCAAGGGGAGCAATTTCAATGTCACCATTTTCAATTTTCTTTGGGATTTTCTCACCAGGCATCATTTCATGCAGTGCATCATAGATAGGGCGCAGGTAAGGGTCAATTTTCTCAAGCATATCACCAGGTAGAAAACCAAGTTGTTCTCCCGCTTCAACGGCTGGGCGACAGAAAATGAGGCGTTCAACAAGACCCTCTTGATACATATGAACAGCGGCAGCAACGGCTAAGAAGGTTTTACCCGTACCGGCCGGACCAATACCAAAAACCATATCGTTGTTTTTAATGGCTTCAATGTATTTTGCCTGATTAGGAGAGCGCGGGGAGATCAGCTTGTTTTTATAAGTTTTGATCCCAGCTGTCTCATCAAAAGGCATGGGGCTTTTCTTTTCTGTTCTCATGTTGCTTTCTTTCTCTATTAAGAAGCGGTGGGCTGCATCTATTTCATTGGTTGTAATTTCGCGACCTTCTTTTGTCTTTCTCCAGAGATAGGAGAGAATATCCTCTGCCATAGCAACAGGTTCCGGAAGGCCTGTAACTGTCACTTCATTGCCGCGGCTGACAATGTCCACGGATAGCAGCTCTTCGAGGTGTCTCAAATGCGCATTATGTTCGCCGAATAAAAGGGGGAGAAGCGTGTTGTCATCAAAGGATAGTGATGTCGCTTTGTTAAAGTCTTTAGGTATTTTAAGGCCTCAATCAGTCATTAACGAATAGGTTCATTATAGCATAAAATTAGGCTGATTTCTCAATCTTTTCATGCATAACGATTTCGCCCAAAAGAGCGTTTGCAGTAGCCTCTGTGACATTAACATCAACAATTTCACCGATTAAACGCTCATTTGCTGGTACATTAATAGCCTGATAGAACGGTGTACGTCCTTGTAACTGGCCTTCATGGCGGCCTTTACGTTCAAAAAGAACGGGCTGAATAGTGCCGATAGTCTTTTTGTTGAACTCTAAATACTGTTCGTTAACTAGCGTTTGAAGCTCTTCTAGGCGCTTTTGTTTTACGTCTTCACGCACCAAATTCGTCATATTGGCAGCAGGTGTACCCGGGCGTGCGGAGTATTTGAATGAATAAGCGCTTGCAAAACCTACTTCACGAATAAGTTCCATTGTGTCTTCGTGATCTTGGTCTGTCTCGCCAGGGAAGCCAACGATAAAATCTGATGAGAAAACTAAATCAGGGCGTGCGCTGCGTAGCTTATCACATACCTCGATAAAGAAGTCTCTATCATGTTTACGGTTCATTGCTTTTAGAATTTTGTTCGAACCGCTTTGTACTGGCAAGTGTAAGAAAGGCATCAGCTTCTTAACATCACCATGCGCACGGATAAGCTCTTCATCAACATCACGTGGGTGAGACGTTGTGTAGCGGATCTGTTTTACACCATCAATTTCAGCAATCGCTTCGATGAGACGGCCTAAACCCCAAGTGTTACCTGCTTTATCTTCTCCGTGAAATGCATTTACGTTTTGACCTAAAAGCGTGATTTCTTTCGCGCCGTTATCAACGAGACGGTGCGCTTCTTCAACGATGCCTTCAGGCGTACGTGAATATTCTGAACCACGTGTATATGGTACAACGCAGAATGTACAAAACTTATCGCAGCCTTCTTGAATAGATAGGAAAGCAGCGGCACCTTGTTGCTGTTCTTCTGGCATGTGATCAAATTTAGAGATAACAGGGAAGTCTGTATTTACAATGCGTTCATTACCATTGGCTTTTAAAACCATCTCTGGAAGCTCATGATATGTTTGTGGACCAAAGATCATGTCAATGACAGGGGCACGCTGTAGAATGAAATCGCCTTCAGCTTGTGCAACACAGCCTGCAACAGCCATCAGCATTTTACCGCCAGCGGCTTCTTTTTTGTCTTTGTGCGCTTTTAAGCGCCCAATCTCTGAGAAAACTTTGTCCGTCGCTTTTTCGCGGATATGACATGTATTCAAGATGATCATGTCCGCATCATCTGGTTCATCTACTGTGTTGTAACCAAGAGGGCGCAAGATATCAGCCATACGAGAACTATCGTAGGCATTCATTTGGCAGCCCCATGTTTTGATATATAGTTTTTTCTGTGCGTTTTGTGTCATAGCTCTAATCAATATTTGCAAGCGGTTTAAACCATGTTTATGGTGCGTAAATCAAGTATTTTAAGGAGATTTTGATGAAGCCAGTGTTGCTTGCTTTTCACTACAATGGGCCTGCGGGTTTATCTCAACTCGAAGAACGCTTCGAAGTCGTGAAGTTATTTCATTCAAAAGACCCTGAAGGTGACATACAGGCCCATAAAGACAATGTTGTAGCTATTAACTGCACGGTCGGACAGGCAATTACGCCCAAAATCATGGAATCTCTTCCAAATTTAGAGATTATCGCGACTTTTTCGGTCGGTTTTGATCATATTGATCTAGAAAAGGCAAAAGAGCGCGATGTTCGTGTCACAAATACACCGAGTGTTCTTGCTTCTGAAACGGCTGATACAGGCATGTCATTGCTTTTAGCGACAGCAAAACGGGTTGTAGAAGGGGATATGTATGTGCGCGTGGGTAAATGGCTCAATGGAGAGCTGCCTCTAGGAACAACTCTGGCAAATAAAACAATTGGTATTGTTGGGCTGGGTGATATTGGATCAAAGGTGGCCAAACGCTGCGAAGCTTTTGAAATGAATGTGGTTTATTACGGCCCCCGTGAAAAGAGCCAATATTCCTATAAATACTATGATGATTTGATCGCTATGGCTTCAGATTGCGATTATTTAATGCTGACATGCCCGGGCGGTGAAGCGACTGCAGGTCTTGTCGATGGCCATGTTTTGGATGCTTTAGGTAGTAATGGAATATTGATAAATATTGCACGTGGATCAGTTGTGGATGAATCAGAATTAATTAAAGCACTTCAAGAAGGGCGAATTTCTGGGGCTGGGCTCGATGTATTTGCAAATGAACCGCATGTTCCTGCAGAATTAATTTCGATGGACAATGTTGTTCTTTTACCCCATATAGGGTCCGCAACCAAAGAGACACGGACGGCAATGGGACAGCTTGTTATAGATAACATTTTGGCGCATTTTGACGGCAAAGATCTCTTAACAAAAGTTGTTTAATAAAAAGAGGATGTTATGCGTTTTATTTTAAGCTTTGCTTTAATTTTTATGATGGGAACAGCTCCTGCATTCGCGCGCGCTTGCTATTCAAAAGCGGAAGCTGAAGCAGAGCAGGGTATCCGTATTCATAGTGAGCTTATGGTTATCGGACTTAATTGTCAGCATATGACACCGCGTGGTTGGACAAATTTCTACAGTCAATATCGCTCTATAACAAATAAGCATGCGTCTTTATTTGCGGGATATGAGAATACTTTGATTTCTTACTTCCGCCGTACTGGTGTGGTGAATCCTGAAAGAAAGATGCACGATCTTCGTACTGCCTTTGCCAATAAGGTATCTACGGATGCGGCGCGTATGCGCCCAGATGTATTTTGTGCAAATTTTGCGCCGCGTATACCGCGCGCTGCACAAATGAGCCGTTCGGACTTTAAAGAGTGGGCATCAACGTTCCACCCGTCACACCCACTTAATCAACCTGTTTGTAATTAAAGTTTATTGACATATTTCTATTTTGAGCGCTAGCTATAGCTATGTTGCGCTTAGTATTTGGTTTGGTTATAGGGTGTGCTTACAAGGTTCAAGAGGCCTGTAAGTCACCTGTTGAACGTCTTGAGTGCTACAGCAATAATGAATTATTCATGGACTGCGTCGATGATGATAAATTTGTACTCATCGATAGATTAGAGACACTAATCAGCGAACTTAGTGGTGAATACCTTCGTTACAGAATTTCAGATCGTGATTTTGAAGCCTTTTGTCAGCCTTTATTGAATGCATTCAAGCAATCAGTGCATACAGGACAATCTGAAGGTTTTATAGCGCGCCCTGATCCCCTGAAGTATACGAAAGGTGGTTATTTTATTCGTATTGGAGATCTTAAATCTATTGCCCTGGAGCGATTAGAGAGTGGACAGCTTCCCGCAGACGGCAAAGTAAAGACAATTCCTCCTGCTGTTTATCCTATGGGAGGGCTTTATCCAGATGTTGTTACGGATGGCTTGGATTTAAATCTAGTGCGCGCTTTGGGTATGGCTTTAAACTTATCTGTACATATGTGTGAAGACGACATAATGCGTCTTAACGGTTCACGAATGTATAATAATGCTACTCGATTAGCGATGTAGTGTCTGGACAAAATTCTTTGTTTTTCTTGGCTTTTAACCGATCTCGGCTATCCTTAACGCATTGATTTGCATATATGGGGGATAATCAATGTCTATTGATCAGAGCATTAACGAAGCATTCAAACCAATATCGGAAGCCGTGGCATCGGTGATTTTTTATGCCGAACCGATAAGTGGGTATGACATTAAATTGATTTTGGTTTGGCTTGTTGCTGCTTCGTTATTCCTGACAATCTATCTCGGTTTTGTGAATATTCGTTATTTTGGTCACGCGATTAATGTTTTGCGCGGGAAGTACGATAAGAAGGGCGAAGATGGTCAGATCAATCGTTTTCAAGCGTTAAGCACGTCTCTTTCAGGAACAGTGGGGCTTGGAAATATTGCTGGTGTAGCGGTGGCGGTATCAGCAGGAGGACCAGGCGCTGTTTTCTGGATGGCGATGATGGGCTTGTTTGGCATGAGCGCGAAGTTTGCCGAGGCTGCTCTTGGCGTGAAATATCGTGTTCATTCTGACCCCAAGAATCCCGAAGTTATTTCTGGTGGCCCAATGTATTATATCAAGGTTGCTTTTGAGCGTTGTAACATGAGCATGCTCGGGAAAATCCTAGCGGCCTTATTTGCTATTTGTTGTATCGGTGGAGCCATTGGTGCGGGGAATATGTTTCAGGCCAACCAGGCTGTAGCGCAACTTGCTAATGTAACAGGTGGTGAGGCTAGTTATTTTGCTGATAATGGTTGGGTAGTTGGTGTGGTTTTGTCACTTCTGGTAGGTGCTGTAATTATCGGTGGTTTGAAATCGATTGCGGCCGTGGCATCAAAAGTTGTCCCATTTATGGGGGGGCTTTATCTACTGGCTGGAATTGTTGTTATATTGATGAATATTCACAACCTTATCCCCAGCCTTGCGATCATTGGACAAATGGCTTTAACGCCCGAAGCTGGTTTTGGCGCTATACTCGGAGCGTTATTGATGGGAGTGCAACGGGCTGCTTTTTCTAATGAGGCGGGTATTGGATCGGCAGCGATTGTGCATGCGACGGCGCAAACGGATCAGCCTGTCTCTCAAGGGTTTGTCGGCATGCTTGGCCCATTCATTGATACGATTGTTATTTGTATGGTAACGGCACTTGTAATCGTAATTACGGGCGCTTACGAAGGAGCTGGTGCTCTTAACGATAACGTAGAGGCTGTTAACCTTACGTCTCGAGCCTTCGCGGTTTCGTTGCCGTGGTTTCCAAATGTTCTTACTTTAGTGGTTTTTCTATTTGCCTATTCAACAATGATTGCCTGGTTCTATTATGGCTTAAAAGCATTAAATTTCTTGGTTGGTGATAATGTTTTGATTGAAGTTATATATAAGCTCATGTTTTGCGCTTGTATAATTGTTGGTGCATCAGCTTCTTTAAAAAGTATTTTAGATTTTGCTGATGCGATTTTGTTCGCTATGGCGATACCAAATGTGATTGCGCTTTATATGCACGCGCCTGAACTGAAAAAAGATCTGAAGGAATATCTCGAAAAGATTGAAACAAAATAACTATTTTAAACTCGTAGAATTATTTTCCACAGGGCGGCTGTTCGTAAAAGCGCTGAATTTAAGCGTTATGAACAGGGGCTGTGGTTATGTGGATAACCTGATTCGTTTCAATGTTGTTTTGCTCTCAAAAAGCTGGTTTACCTATCTTTCATCAAAAATTTTACTGTCTGGGGATAGAACATGCCTGCTAAAGAGCCTTTTCATGCAAAAAAGAAAGATTCTGTAAAAGAACAGCAATCAGAAAAGAAACCTGCGAAGTCTAAACATGACATTTTACTAACATCTAAAAATGTTGAAGAAACCCAGAAGAAGCTCAGAAATACTGGCAAGAAGAGCGCTACACCTAAGGAGTTCTCCGTGGAACATGGTAATAGCTCGCACATTGTTCGTGCTAATTTGGACAGTGCTCAAGCATCAACAGGAGGGTTGTTGAGAGCGTCCAGAGAGAGTGCGGATAACTTTGTTGATTATTCTGTGCCTAATGCTGATAACACATTGTTTTTAGGCGAAGAAACGAAGTTACCCAAGCGCCGTCGTTTTGTGACGTCTGTCACAAATTTTGCCGGTCTTCTCTTGACCGTTATTTGGGGCGGCGTCGTTGCTGGTTATGTTGATGAGCACATGGGGTGGAGTGAAGTACTTGCGCAGCAACCTCATATCCTTGGTGGTTTTCTTGCAGGTATCTTGGCGCCAGTGGCGTTCTTATGGTTTCTTCTTCACCAGTTTCAGCGTGGCAGTGAAATTGGACGTTACACTGAGGCGTTACGTTCTGAAATGCAGAACATGTTGTTTCCATCGTCAGATGATCGTCGGCTGCTACAGAAAGACATGCAGGCGCTTTGTGAGCAGGCGACGGAGCTATCTCTTTTCTCTAAAACAATGCTTGGCTCTATTCACAAGGCGCGTGCTGGTTTGAAAGAAGATATGGCCGAGCTTCAAAAGATGAGCAGTCAAAGTGAAAGGCATTTGGAAGGTTTGAGCCATAAACTTGAACAACGCTCTGGCAGGCTTGTGACACTCACATCCGAAATCGAAGCGCGTACAAGTAATATTGAAGAAAAGAGCTTGCGCGGCGCAGAAGCTTGGGATGAAACAACACTGAAAATTTTAGAGCGCGCTGCAGACATTGAGGCTGCAATGAATAAAGGGGCTAATCAGATATCCCGTGCTGTTGAGCATGCTGCAGAAGAGGGTCAGAATACAAAAGAGCTGCTCGATCAAACATTCGATGGTCTTGAGGGTAAAGCGGAAGCTGTCCAACACAGTTTGTCTAATCTAAGTGCTTCTATGTCGGAAAATCAAAAAGAACTGACACTCAGTGCGGATCTGTTTGCTGCGGACACAAAGCGTCTCTCTGATTTGTTGGAAGGTCAGCTCATCAGTCTTCAGGATCTTGAAGGCCTGTCGCAAAAATCCATGACGATTATGCAACAAACATTGGAGCAAGATGCTAAGCAGCAAAAAACTCTGTCTGAAACACTTCAGGATCGCTTGGTTGAACTGGCGACGATTTCTGAGATGGCTCAAGAAAAAGCACTAAAAGTTGAAGAAGTGATGAAAGGCCAGATTGAGACTGTTGGCGAAAGCATGGATAAGGTTGTGGAAAGAATGGGTGCAAAACTCTCTGAAGCCGAAACCACAATGTCCGAGAAGCAAACGCGCGTCATGTCATCCCTAACGGATCATGCGGATGATGTGAAATCTATAGTCGAGCAAATTTGTTACAATTTTGATGATGCAGAGCGGAAAGTTTCTGACAGCTTGAAGAATGCTGTTGAGCATACAAAATCAGAAGTAGCAAAAACTGAAGATGCATTGTTCGATCGCTTTGATGATACGGTTAAATCTATCACGAGCCGTATTGATGATGTTACAGGGGCGATGGTTGGTAAACATGATGACATAATTAGCAAGATAGATGCGCGAACAGAAACATTCGCAAAATCTGTCGAGAGCGTTAAAGATGATGTGCGCCGTGCCGAAGAGGCTCTCTTTGAACGTCATGAAAACATTCATAATGATTTCAAAGAAACATATCGCCGTCTAACAGACGCTGTCGGTGAAGCGAAAACAATGATGCAGGGCATCGACATTGGGCTCGAAAAAGAGCGTGAGCGTATTGGTGAAACGGTTGAACGTTTCAAGGCATATCAGCAGAAGTTCAGTGATGTTTTGGATAGCCATAAAGACAGTTTTTCACGCGCAGAATCTATGGCGGATAAGACATTCCAGATGGCGAAAGAAATGATTGATGCGGATAGCCGTAATCAAGAAAACTTCATGGTAGCGTTGGAGGCGAGAGTTCGAAGCTTGAAAGAGGCGGCTGCTTCTGTCGATGAGCAAGCAGAAATGTCAAACGCGGCTATTGAAAAGATTGGCTCGGCGCAAGACATGTTGGAAAAACAATCTGAACTTCTAACGCGTGTCACGAAGCAGGCTGAGGAAGAAATGAGCCAAATGGAGGAATCTTTATTCCTTAAACAGCGTGAAGTGAAAAAGAATGCCGAAAGTGTTCTTGCTGATCTCTCTGCTATTGATAGCTCTTTAGAAGCGCGCCTGCCGCAAATTTTATCTGGTGCAAAGAATATCCAAGGTAGTTTGCAGGCTGTTACTGAAGATCTGGAAAAAGGTAGTGCGTTACTCGATCAAAAACTGAAAGCACAAGCGGCTAAAGTAGAGCACCTTTCTCGCCATTCCGTTGATCACATGAGTGATTCTGTCGGCGCCCTCGCGGATAGCCTGGTTCAAATCGGCAGTATGGTTGATGGTGTGCAAGATAGTATTGAGCAAAGCACACAGAAGTTTACGGATAAGGCCGCGCAACTAACGCGCTTATCAAAAGAAGCTTCTGTAGCGACGGATCAAGCAGCGTCAATTTTCGGAAAACGTTCTGAAGCAATGGCGAAGGTGGCAGAGAAGACAACAGAAAACGTTGAAAAACTGCAAACGGCGCAAAAAGAAATGCGTCAGGAAGTCTTCATGGGTGCAGCGAAGTTTGTGATAGAAAGCCTCCATTCACTTGCAGTTGATTTAACACGTGCGATTGATGGCGGTATTCATGAACGTATGTGGAAAGCTTACCAAAACGGTGATATCGGCATTTTCACATCGTATCTTGTCTCTATTGAAGATGAATTGCCGATAGAAGATTATCAGCGCAAATTTAACCGCGAGAGTGAATTCCGCCGCTTTGTACAAAGCTTTATCAATCAATATGAAGACGTTATTCAACAGGCCATTAAGGTGGATCATGGTGCGTTACTTGCCACAACATTCAATACAAGTGATGTTGGTAAGCTCTACCGCTTGCTTTGTAATATTGCCGATAGCAAACCTCTGACGCAAATTGGTGAGGTTGTTTAGAATCTGATCATAAGACGCATTTATCTTATTGATTGATTAACGTTCTCTCGTCATAATGTTCAGCCAGTGCATGTGATTTGCACTGGTTTAACTTGTTTTCTGGTCGTTCATGACCACGCGCGTAAGAGGGCGTCTTAATCTATCATGGCAAAAACGAAATTCTGTGCCGGATTATCAGATATCTCTGACAGCTATATGGGCTGTATCATTGATGGGTGGGGTGTTCTTCATGATGGAGAAGACGCATTCGATGGCACTGTTGATGCGCTTAAAGAGCTTAATAACCGTAAGAAGCAAATCATTGTTTTAACAAATGAGGCGATTCGAGCCGCTGATTATAAAGCTAAACTTAAGAAGATGGGTATTGGACCTAGCCTTTATAATCACATCGTGACGCCTTATGAAGTGATCTATCAGGGGCTGACAACTCAAGAAGGTGATATCTTTGAAGATATTGGGGATCGTTGCTATGTCATTGGCCGCCGTGGCCAGGAAGCCTTCCTTGAAGACACAGATATAGATTTTGTTGAAGATATAGAAGACGCGCAGTTCGTCTTGATCCTTGGAATGGATTATCCAAGAAAGACGCTTGAAAGCTATGAACCTATTATCAGACGCGCTATTCAGCTACGTTTAAAGGCGATTTGTGCTGCGCCTGACAGTCAAAGCCTTATTGGAACAAACTTCTTAACAGGTCCGAGCCTTGTTGCACGCCGTTATCAGGATTCTGGTGGGATTGTTCATAATATCGGTAAGCCATACCCGCTTATTTTTAAGCATTGTATTGAGCTTTTACGTGAAAAAGACGTGTTTCCATCGCATACAGTGATGCTGGGCGATACAATGGCTCATGACATTATAGGCGCGCAGGGAATGGGAATTGATACCTGCTTATTCAAGTCTGGCCTTCATGCGGCGAACTTTATGCATTGCCAAAACCCCAAGGAAGTCGACAATACGCTGAAAAACCTTATTCAGCAGTATAACAATGTTATGCCTCTTTACCTTGTAGATGAGATGCGTTGGGGGAATGTACTACCAGATCGTAAGCACAAGAAGCGTAAGCGCCCTTAGAATTTACTTTAAATAAACAGTCTAGTAATTTGATATTATTCAGGAATTTCTTCTTGAATAGGGATGTCAGCAAGCTCTTCATCTTCAGCTAAAGGTGGCAAGAGCACGTTCATAGCAGAATGGATTTCAGGTAATGCTTTTTCGGCGGCCTCTACACCGAGCTGAATAAGCTCTTCAGCGCGCTCAAACTCCAACATACCAACATGTCCTATGGCAGGTTTAATATGCACGTCGGGCGGATCGCCAGCTAAACGTGACCTCGTAATACGATCTTGAATAATACCGAGGGAAGAAACCATGACACCGAATAGTGAAGGTTCGTCTTTACTGCGCCTAAACAGCCTTCGTGCAAATCCTGACGCTTTGAAAATCTTTTGTTCGGATTTTGGAACTTCTTGATCATCAAACATGTCAAAGCCAGCAACCGTTTGATAGTTTTTACCGGGCTTGGTGGCTTTACCAATCATATCGCCCTGAAGATCAATCGCGATGGTAAGGCGAGAACCAAAGGCTTGGCAAACTGAGACAGGGACTGGGTTTACGAGGGCGCCGTCAACCAAATGGCGATGATTACGCTGTACTGGGGGAAAGATCCCGGGAAGCGCATAGGATGCTCGAATAGCTTCGACGAGGGTGCCTTCGCGGAGCCAAACTTCATGGCCTGTTACCAAATCTGATGCAATCGTGATGAATGGATGTGGTAGATCTTCGAGCTTTATATCACCAAAATGATCGCTCATAACCTTTATAAGCTTATCACCGCCAATAAGCCCTGGGCTTCTTACTTTTAAATCCAATAGCGAAAAGACCTTAAATCGATTGAGAGATAGTGCCCAATCTTCAAGCACATCAAGTTTTCCAGTGAGATAAGCGCCGCCAGCCAGTGCGCCGATTGATGTTCCCGCCACGATTCCCGGATAAATTCCATGTTTATTGAGGGTTTTTAAGACACCAATATGGGCAAATCCTCGTGCCAAACCGCCGCCAAGCGCAAGGCCTATACCTTTTCTGCCATCTAAAGGAGGGATATCTATTTCGCTTCGTTTTTTGTTCATACTTGTTTTATGTGCTTTTTTGTTTAATTTATCATGCTGAAACGTAATGAGAAGGCAAAAGCTTGAATAATAAAGAAGTTTCCGATTCTACTTCCCCCAGCATGTCCTCAAAGACTGGCCCGATGGTAAAGCGTCTCGTGCGCCAATACCTCATGCCATACACAGGGCAACTTGTGCTGGCTGTCTTCTTTATGGTTCTGGCAGCATCGATGACGGCGGCTTTTGCTACTATTATTGAGCCTGTCATGGATAAAGTTTTGGTGGCAGGTAATGTCAGCGCTGTTTGGGGACTTGGTTTTGGTATCTTCATTATCTTCTTTATCCGTGGTGGCGCCGGTTATATTGAGACGGTGTTGATGAACAAGATCGGGCAATCGATCGTGGCGAATATCCAAAACCAGATGTTTTCACAGTTTCTGGATCTTGATTTAAAATTTTTCCATGAAAATCCAAGTGGGCAGTTGATCTCTCGTGTGATTAACGATGTTAATGCTTTGAGAACAGCTGTCACGAGCTGTTTAACGGGGATTGGCAAGAGCTTGGTGACGCTTGTTCTTTTGATCGGTGTGATGTTCTACCAAGATTGGGTACTCGCTTTGGCATCGTTAACTATTTTTCCGTTGGCGGCCTTTGTGGTTGCCAAGATTGGTAAAAAGCTTCGTAAAGTGTCGGGTGATATTCAAGAAGGTCAGGCGCAACTGTCTGATCGTCTTTCGCAGATTTTCCAGGGTATTCGACTTGTTAAGGCATATGGCATGGAAATGCACGAACGTGAAGTCGCCGGAAACTCTATTGAGCGTGTGAAGAAGTCGATCATGAAATCAGTTCGCACGGCGAACTTATCAGGCCCATTTAACGAAACACTTGTGGGTTTGGTTGTCTTTGGGATCATTGTGTACGGCGGATATCAAGTAGCAGCTGGTGAAACTACTGCAGGGGAGCTGCTTTCTTTTATTACAGCCTTTAGCATGTCGTATGAACCGATGAAGAAGCTTGCGCGCCTTAACAATACGCTTCAAATGGGTTTGGGTGCGGCAGAGCGCGTGTTTGAAATGATCGATGAAACAGCAGAGGTTTCAGATCAAGACAATGCGCAAGACATTAGCTTAGAGCAGCCTAAGATTGAGCTTCAGAATGTTTCTTTTGCATATGAAGACGAAGAGAAAAAAGCATTGAATGATGTTTCTATAGAGATACCTGCTGGTAAAGTAACGGCTCTTGTTGGGCGCTCAGGTAGTGGTAAGACAACCATTATGAATCTAATTCCTCGCTTCTTTGATGCAAAGAAAGGGGCTGTTGTTATTGGCGACCATGAAATCAAAGATTTCACACTTAAGTCTTTACGAAGTAATATTGCGCTCGTTTCTCAAGACATCACAATTTTCGATGATACTGTTTGGGCAAATATCGGGTATGGCCGTGAAGGGGCGTATCAGGATGAAATTATCAAGGCCGCTATTGGCGCCGAAGCTGATGAATTTATTCGTGAGTTACCGCAAGGATATGATACGCGCCTTGGTGAAGATGGTGTGAAGCTATCAGGTGGACAGCGACAGCGTATCTCTATTGCACGCGCAATTCTACGTGATGCGCCAATCTTACTTCTTGATGAAGCGACTTCGGCTTTGGATAATGAAGCAGAGCGCGCAATTCAGGAAACGCTCAATCAGATTCAAAAAGGCCGAACGACGCTTGTTATTGCGCATAGACTGTCAACGGTTCAGCAGGCTGATCAAATTATCGTGATGGAAGAGGGGCGTGTTGCCGAACAAGGTAAACACGATGACCTAATGGAAAAAGACGGTGTTTATGCGCGCATGTATAATGCCGGTTTAAATGACTAAATTAGTCCTCTATAACTCCTTCAAGCCTTAATAAATTAACGCTTTGCGCGTTAAGTAATTTTATTTCAAATTTTTCTTGCATCCCAATTTTACAGGCGTATAGTGCGCCCAAATTTTTATATGAAGGAGCGAGTCTCATGGCACCTTG
Organism: Alphaproteobacteria bacterium; assembly: GCA_013215815.1. Taxonomy (GTDB): domain Bacteria; phylum Pseudomonadota; class Alphaproteobacteria; order Micavibrionales; family Micavibrionaceae. The sequence goes on from JABSQP010000011.1 coordinate 23,014, forward strand.
TCGCGATGCAATGATCAAAGAAGTTTTAACGCTAAAGCCTGATAATACTGTGGCTGAGGCAATGGAAATCTACAAAAAACAAAATATTCGTAGTCTTCCTGTTGTTGATGATGAGGGGAACCTTGTTGGTCTTATGGGGCTTCGTCACGTTCTTGTGAATTTGCTTCCCAAGTCAGTGACGATGGAAGATGGCGTGCAACGTCTTGATTTTCTGATGGGCGCAGCACCTGGTATCGCAAAGCGTCTTAGAAAAACACTTCCTTTAAAAGTTGAAGAAGTGATGGATACAAATCCGATGGTTCTAGAAGCAGACACTTCTACTTCGGAAGCGGTGCGTGTAATGGCGCTTCACGGTAGCCCACTTTCGGTTGTTGAGCCGGAAAGCGGCAAATTCTTAGGCATGATTTCTCGCCAAACTCTTCTTGGTGAATTAGAGCATTTGATGCTCGAAATGGAAGCTGAAGGTCAATAGAGAAATAGTTTTAAATATATAAAGGGTTTTAGTTATGGCTGGTAATGCACACGGTTCTTCGCATGGAGAAGGTCACGGTTCTTTGGATATAATTCCAGAAACAATTTTTGGTATTGATGGCACAATGTTTGTCGCAACAGCGATTCTTAGTTTAGCTTATGTGTTCATTATTTCAGAAAAAATTAACCGTGCAGTGATCGCTCTTTTAGGAGCGGGCTTGATGATTATTCTTGGTGTTTTGAACCAAAGCCTTGCTGTAGAAGGAATCGATTTTAATACGATCTTCTTGTTGATCGGTATGATGGTGATCGTTGGAATTATGAAAGATTCTGGCGTGTTCCAATATGTTGCAATTCTTTCGGCGAAATCGGTGAGGGGGAACCCGCGGGCACTTCTTGTTGTGCTGTCAATTATTACAGCGGTTTTCTCAGCGCTTCTTGATAACGTGACAACAGTGATGTTGATTGTACCGATTACGCTTCTTTTGACAGAGCAGCTTAAGCTTAATCCTTACATTTTCTTGGTTGCACAGATCTTTGCATCGAATATCGGTGGTATGGCGACATTGATCGGGGATCCACCAAATATTCTAATTGGTTCTGCTGTTGGCTTTAGTTTTATGGAGTTTGTGTACAATACAGGGCCAGCTTCTTTGATTATTATGCTTGTTATGATCGGCTTCTTTGATCTTGTTTGGGGGCGCAAGCTGACAACAAGTAACAAAGCGAAAGCACATTTGCTTCGTTATAAACCTGAAGAAGCACTGACAGATAAGCCTCTCTTGATGAAGTCCTTATTTGTGATGTCCGTTGTAATTTTTGGCTTCGTTGTTGGTCATGGTCACGGCATTGAGCCTGGTACAACCGCCCTAACAGGCGCAGCATTATTGATGCTTCTTAACATTTATAAATTTGATGCAGAAACACAAACACACAAAGTGCATAAAGCTCTTGGTGAAGTTGAGTGGGAAACTATTTTCTTCTTCATGGGTTTGTTCATGCTTGTTTACGGTGTAGAGCACGCAGGGCTTCTTTCACTCTTGGGGCAAAAGCTTCTAGATTTCACAGGTGGTGACTTGGCTTATACAGGTTTTGTAATTCTGTGGTCTTCTGCGGTATTCTCTGCGATTGTGGATAATATCCCATTCGTGGCGACAATGATTCCGTTGCTAGAATCGACAGAGGCGAGCTTTGGCGGCGCCGATGCAATCGAACCTCTATGGTGGTGTTTGGCTCTAGGTGCGTGTTTGGGTGGTAATGGTTCAATTATCGCGGCAAGTGCGAACGTTATGGTTGCGTCTTTTGCTGAGCGTGCCGGTCATCGTATTGCCTTTATGAAGTTCCTTAAATTGGCATTTCCGATGATGATTGCAACAATTGCTATTGCACATGTCTACGTTCACTTTGTATATTTCAATGGATGATTAAAAACGTAGTCCTATTATTATGCTTTCTTTTCCCCTTGGTGTTGCCTTTAACGGCTTGCGATGGGGAAAAGCCTCAAAAGGTCACAGTTAGTGAGGGGACTTACGCTCTCCAAATTCAAACTCAGTCAGGTAAGACTTACGACTTTGCGATTGAATTAGCGTTAACGCGCGAGGAGCAGGCGCGGGGGCTTATGCACCGGACGTCTTTAGCTGAAAATGCTGGTATGCTTTTTTACACTGGAGTTGAGCGCCCACATTCATTCTGGATGAAAAATACGCTTATTCCACTCGATATCATCTTTGTTAAGCTTGATGGCACAATTCATCACATCCATGCTAACGCAATTCCAAAGGACTTAACATCCATTCCATCTAATGGAAATGTAGGCGCAGTCCTTGAAATTAATGGTGGTTTGAGTGAAAAACTCGGTATTAAACCTGGCGATAAGATAAAACATCAATTTTTTGGGCTTTAAAGGCTTTTAAGCGCTTGCTCTATTGAGAATCTTAGGGTAAAAAACCTTCTCACGTTCTTCGGAGCGATATGTCGGAGTGTAGCGCAGTCTGGTAGCGCATCTGGTTTGGGACCAGAGGGTCGGGAGTTCGAATCTCTCCACTCCGACCATTTACTTTCCTCCCTTTTACTGAAATACTGCTCCCCGATGACAACACAAGCTGTTCAGGATGATGATTGGTCTTTGTTGGCGGCTTCTGCCCAAAAAGGGGATAAGCGCGCTTACCATCGTTTGCTAAGCGAATTAGCCCCATATGTACGAAATATTGTTATCTCTTCTTTACCAAGTGCAGATGCAGCGGATGACGTATCGCAAGAGGTTTTGATATCCGTTCATAAGTCTTTGAACACATATAGCCCCGAAAAACCGTTTAAGCTGTGGTTGTCGGCTATCATTAATTTCAGGCGCACAGATTACCTGCGTAAGCACTATGCGAAGAGAGATGATCAGAAGACTTCGCTCGATAATCCAGAGTATATTGCGCAAAATGTAACCAGTAGCCCCCTTGCTGGCGAATTAAAGGATATAGAGGGGGCGTTATCGGATTTGCCAGATAAGCAAAGGCAGATCTTTCAAATGATTAAAGTGGAAGGCTACAGTGCGGAAGAGGTGGCTAATAAAATGGATATGAATGTATCTGCCGTAAAAGTTTCTGCACATAGGACGGCCAAGAAGTTGAAAGGAGTTTTGGGTGACTCAGGACAATAACCCTAAAAATGTAGATGATCTAATTGGCAGTCTTTGTGATGATTTATCGCCAGTTGGTAAAGTGTGGTGCCCTTATAAGCACTTTACGCTGTGGCTGAGTGTTTCTGCTATTTACTTCGCAGTTATCTTTTTCTTTATCGGTCTGCGTCTTGATTTGATGGATCAGATGCATGACCCTGTATTTGTTTTTGAACTTGTTATTGGTCTTGCTCTTTCTTTAACAGGTGCGTTGTGTGCGAGCTTTTTATCAATTCCCGATATGCGCGGCATGAGCTGGTTCAAGGCAGTGCCAAGCACAATCCTAGGGACATTCATTGTATGGAATGTTGTTAAAGCCTGTATTCATGGCATGGATATGCCGCACTTCGAATGGGTGGCCTGTATTAATAACGGCTTATTTTTGGAAGCCTTTCCGCTTCTTTTTATAATAATCCTGTCTTTACGCGGTAAAACAACGCAGCCGTATTGGATGACATTTATGAATGTTATTGCCGTTGCAGGTGTGTCTTGGATTGGGCTGCGCATCACATGTATGATGGATGATATGGGGCATGCCTTTATGTACCATTTCTTGCCAGTAAGCGTTATTGGAGGCTTGCTAATTCTCTTCGGTCGCCGTATTTTCAAGTGGTAATTTAAACGCGAAGAGAGCACGCTTAATTCATGTACGTCCATATTTATAAACCATCCAAGAATGCAATGCAGTCTGCGCCATGTGCGTCCGATATTTGGGTTTTAGAGCCAACGACAACGTCTGGTAAGAAGCCTGATGAGAAAACTGGGTGGACATCCTCTGAAAACACTTTGTCGCAGATCGATATGCAGTTCCCAAGCAAAGAAGCAGCCATTGCTTTTGCCGAAGAAAAAGGGTGGAAATATACTGTTGCAAAAGAGCGCAAAGCTCGTGTAAAACCGCGTAATTATGGTGACAATTTCCGCTATATTCCTGCGGAAGAAACTGTTAAGAATTAGGTGCTATTATATAGCGTCTATCATGAATTGCGGTCCCGTAGCTCAACTGGATAGAGCATCTGCCTTCTAAGCAGAGGGTTGCAGGTTCGAGTCCTGCCGGGATCGCCATTTTTAACGGAGAGTTGTCATTGCGCTATATAGTTTTTTTATTTTTATTCCTGTTCTCTTCAATTGCTTCCTTAGCAGTTTATGCGGGTAAGAAAGATTTCAATGTTACGAGCTCAGAGGGCATTTCTGTTCACAGGCTTTATGACCTAGATTCGTCTCAATATGACACTTTTCGCAATTTAAATCTCCTTTATATTGGCGGTACAGGGGTTAATAATCCAAAGGCCAATATTTTGCCGCCCTATCTTTGGGGGCTGGAGACGGTTGGCGTTAATTTATACCGTCTGAACATTAGTGACGAAGCGTACGAGACGAAGCGGGATGTTCTTCACAAAAAATTAAATGAACTTTTTGATACATGGAAAAGGGATGACCAGAACATTGTTTTGGTTGGTCAAGGAGAAGGTGCAGCTTTTATATACGAGCACATAGCATCGGTTGAAAAACAGTTTGTCAATGCGGCCTTGATGATGTCTTTGCATAAGGATTACTCAGGCTTAAGCTTTACGAACGATGACTTAAACGAAGGTTACGTTTTTTTCGATAAGGACGTAAAGCACAATGCAGAATTTATTGAGCACTTAACTGAACGCTTAAACGCCAAGGATAGAGTTAGCTTGCTCTATAGTGGTTTGTCAGGTTTTAAGGGGCGAGATTCAGCTTGGTTATTTGCATATGATTATATTTTTGGAGATTGCTTGCGTACTGGGCTAATAACAACAAATGTCCGGGATCAAGATATAAGGGATGGAATTTTAGAGGCGGTTACTGAGGAATGCTGGTTACCAGAACTTTCCAGTGACGTGTTACTTTGGCGTGTCGATAGAAAACATTTGGAAGATATTGAACGTTTAAGTGCAGCAAGTTTCCTCAGTTTTGTTTGGTCTGATCAAGGCAGTTCAAGCATTTCTAAAATCACAACGGAAAGAATAACAGCGCTTAACTTCTCTAAAAACACAACGGTGAAAGAAAAGGTTTTATACGGTCTTTTTCCTGAAGAAGAAAAAGTTAGGGCATGGTCAACAACTGAAAAGGGCGCTCTATGTTTAGGTGATAAATGCTATGATCTATACAAATGGTCTGATGAAATATATGTCGCTGTTAATAATAGGACAGATAAAATAGAGTTTTATTTCAAAAGATAAAAAAAGTCCGAAGACTTTTTAAAGGTCTCCGGACAAACGGCGGTAATAGAGGGTGTGTACTTAATTACTACTAAATATGTTCTCCTAAATCAAGAGAAAAAATACATTTTTTTCAATTTAGATATGCAAGTATTGCATGCTGAGTGACATTTTGTCACTAAAACAGGTGTTTAAGCCACATTTATTCCTCGAAGACAATTTGGAAGCGTTTGTTTTGCTTTCCTTTGTTCTCAATTTTTGCGACTCGGACTCGTCCAATTTCTTTCGTGGATTTTACATGCGTACCGCCGCAAGGCTGGTAGTCGACAATATTGTCATCATTGCCGATTTGAACCATACGCACTTTTCCTGTGCCCATCGGCGGCTTTACGGACATCGTACGCACTAGATCAGGATTTGCAGTTAGTTCTTCATCTGTGATCCAACTGGTTGAAATAGGGTGATCTTGTTCAATCAAAGCATTGAGCTTTTCTGTAATATCCTCTTTGTCGTACGCGCCGCTCGGGATATTAAAATCCAGACGGCTTTTCTCTGCGCCAATTTGTCCGCCTGTTGCGTCACCTTCGATTAAAGAGCAGAGCAGGTGCATTGTCGTATGCATACGCATGTGCTTGTGACGAATGTCCCAATCAATATGGCCTGTCACTTTTGTGCCAATTGTTGGAAGGTTCGAGCCTTCCGCAGGGATGTGCCATACATCGTCCGGGGTGTCGCCTTTGCGAGTTGTTGCGATGTTGATTTCATCGTTGGCGGCCTCTAATTTTCCAACGTCGCCCGGTTGGCCACCTGATGTCGGGTAGAAAAGGCTTTTGTTCAATTGAATGCCGTTTTCACTTACAGCAATAACCTCTGCCTCAAAATCCTGATCATAAGGCGTTTCTAAATATAGCTTTTCAGTCATTTAAGCCTCCTGTAATTTTTGCTCTGCTTTCATTGTTACAGGATCATAAAGCGATAATTTATCGACGATGGAAAGTGTTTTTTCAATTTCGTGTTTCATGCTGATAATACTATCAGGCGCAGTTGCAGGTATGTGTATGTCTGCGGGTTCAAAATAATTGTGATTACTATTTATCATAATTAGCATTTTTGAATCATACATGGCAGCGCTCAATCCGTTACCCTCATACTCATCTCTTAGGGCAACTAAGTCTTCCATCATCACGGGGTCTAGTAAATACCTCGCCTCAACTTGATCGGATGTATATACGTCAAAGACTTTTTCAAATTTAGGGTCTACAAGGTTTGCACGTTTTAGAGGTTGCCCTTCTATTTTAAGCTTGCCAGAATGAGCAATCTTTATCATTTCTTTCATCAAGATTGTATGACCATAAAATTTCTTATGTTTGAGATCGAGGAATATCATCAAGCCCTTGAAGACGATTTTTTTGTTTTTACCGCTCCCTCTAATTAATTTTAGTTCCAGAAATTCTATAGTGATGTCTTTATATTGACCGCTAAAGAAGTCTTCAGCCTTACATCTCGTATGATTTGGAACAATGAGGGATTTTTTGAGATGATGAAGATCGGGCTTAGGATTATGTTTATATGTGAAATTGCCAAAGATATTGGCGATATCGGGTAAGATCTTCTTTTTATATTCCTTTGCATATTGGCGCTTTGGTTGTGTTGTCCAGTACCATAAGAGGCTTAGTACTAAAAAAGTGACGCCTGCAGCCGAGTCATCTGAACCTCTTTGTAACATGAAAAGCCAATAGTCAATCCAACCACATAAGGGAGTGAGTATAGTTGCTGCAGGGATGCTAATCTTCTTTCTAAAGTTATAGCTGTGCAGCTTGATATGTCTGATTGTTTCCAGTTTTTGTAGTTTGTCACTACATTCATCAAGCAGTTGTTTATCAGTTTTGTTGCGTATGGTTTCCAAAGACATCTATTTATTCGCCACTTTGTAAGGGTTCTTAATCAGTAAATCATGAAGGAGGGCATAATAGCTCTCGATACATACACGGCTGGTCGTCTCATAACTCGTATGATATTCGGTCGTTGGAATTTGAATAGTGACACCATTCAGGCGCCCTTCGGTTTCTAATGATAGGCGACCGAGCTCTGTAGACCCTAAGTCATCTGTTTCCAGCCCTAGAGAATAGAAGTACTCATCTTTAACTTGGAAAGGGATATGTAGCTCCTCACAGCGCGCTTTGATTTCTTTCACCATATCAAGGTTGAAAACGGCACTTTTGTCACGGTTTCTTAAAACGACCCAACCGCTATCAACAGGTGTGCTTTCGCGGTAGGGGCTCGTATCTAAAACAAAGAGATGCTGTTCTCCTGGTTTGTTTTCATTAAGCCAGTTTTCAAGGTGTATCCAGCTTTTACCAATTTCTTCTTCGGTGCAGAGTAGGGCCGTTCCCTGATAGCCGTTCTGAAAAAGCGTGTAGATAAAGCCTAGTGAAATAACGTTATCAAGCTGGCCTTTTAATTCTGCAAAGTTTGAAACTGATCCGCGTGCATAAGCAATAGGGGTGTTCTGTTCCATATCCTTCATGCCGCGAATATGGAAGACTGCGTCATCGCCTTCACTGAACGCGTCGGCGCAATCAATAATGACACCGCCGCCCAGTTTATCACCCGTATTGGTGTCGTAGGCGTACACGAATTCATTATCAAAACGCTCACTAATCGCATGCAACATATTTGATGTCGAAGCGCTGTGCTCATTATATTTTGTTTTCTTTATATGTTCGGCGGCATAGGCATAACGCCCGTCACCAAGGCTAATAAGGCCGTGGCGATCTATGTGCGCCGTAATAATATTGGATTCAGGCTTGTCGCCGAAAGCGGCGAGGCCGCCTTCAATACGCTGTACTTTGAGGCCAAGTCTTTTGAAATCTTGTAATAAGTGATCAATAAAAGGTCGCTCATGACCGACCACGGCTGGGACGGTGAGGTATTCTAAAGTTTTTAAAGCGACAGTTTCAAAGGGCATAGAGAATCCTAAAAGAATAAGCCTATATTTTTTTCACGTTCTGTAAAAGAATGTTGCTGGTTCTTATGTGTCTGAGGTTTTAAAGTAATCTTCGATTATAGGTTGAATTTTTGCCATATAGCTCTGTGCTGGTTTGTTGCTTGTTTTGAATTTTACTGAAAGTTTGTAATCGAAAATCTTTAAAATGGTAGAGCCTTGCTCTTTTTCTCTACGTTCATATTCTTCGTTAAGGTTGTTAGTATAAAGCTTACAACCTGTTGGTGGTCGGAGGTTTTTGCTTACTGTTAGTGGGAAGGGGAGAATACTCCCAGGCTCTCGTAAAAAGGCATACGTCTCTGTTGAGGCATTTAATCTATCTACAATATTGTTTTGCTCATTACCTAAGCCAATTAGTATTAATTGATCTTGGTCGATAAAAGTCGTGACCTCTTGCCATTTTGATATGCCTTTTTTGTTTAGTAGATGTTGAAAAAGGTGCGTTTCAGGGATTTCTTTAATGATGTGCTCTATGAATCGATCTTCATAGTCATGTGACTTGTAGATATGTTGGCTACCTCAATAACTGGTTTTACCAGATAAGTCATAGTGATTTTGCTTGAGTGTGGATTCTATTTTCTTACCTTGTACAGTTAAGTCCAGAAGATCACAAAATACATAAGGATCTGGTTGATCTAAGTACCAAGGAAATATTTTCTATGAAATAATGACATCTTCCATTTCATAGTATTCTTTTGTGCCGTTTTGCGGGCTGGTTCGAACTTCCAGCCATTGACCACTAAGGCGGATGCCAATATGCGAACCGTCTGTGGTCTGAGCATAAAGGTTGCAGCTTCCTTTCGAAATTGGGAGCTCTGCTAAATCTATATTTAGAGTAGGGATGTTGAGGCGTGAGTACATCATTCAAAAAGTTTATCAGACTAATGCTCGGTGACAACTACTCTGAATTTTATTTGCTCTAATATTCTTAATGAAAACAAAGTTGTGTGTATTTGTAATTTTGTTTCTATTTAATTGTTGCAATTCAGATCTGCATAAAATAGATAGCTGTGTTGTGTTTATTGAATATCTATAAGGTGTCTTCATTATGCTAAAAAAGTTATCTATTTTTCTCTTCTTTTTACTTATTTCCTCTCCATCGTATGCTCAAGCCAACGCTCTCGACAGCGGTGATACGGCTTGGCTGCTTGTTGCCTCACTGCTTGTTTTGATGATGACTGTGCCTGGCTTAGCCTTGTTTTACGGTGGTTTGGTAAAGCGCGATAATGTTTTAACAACGCTTATGCAGGCTGTTGGGGTTTGTGTAGTTGTTAGTGTGGTTTGGCCTGTTATTGGTTACTCTTTGGCGTTCACAGAAGGGAATAGCTTTGTCGGTGGGCTTGATAAGTTTTTGTTATCTGGTGTGACTTCGGATTCCATGACGGGAACTATTCCAGAGAGTGTTTTCATTACATTCCAAATGACTTTTGCGGTGATTACGATTGCCCTTTTATTTGGCGCTGTTGCTGACCGCATTAAATTTACATCCGTGCTTATCTTTACGCCGCTTTGGCTGATTTTGGTGTACGCGCCTGTCGCGCATTGGGTGTGGGGTCCAGGCGGCTTTATCGGCGGCGTTGATCGTGAAGGTTATGAGGGCTTCCTTGGTATGGGTGAGGCTTTAGACTTTGCTGGCGGTACAGTGGTGCATATTAACTCTGGTGTCGCGGGGCTTGTTGCAGCCATCGTGCTAGGGCGCGGTATGAAAACACGCCGTGACCCATCAACTTCTAATAACCTTATTCTGTCGGTCATTGGTACAGGTTTACTCTGGGTCGGTTGGTTTGGCTTTAATGCAGGTTCAGCGTTATCCGCGGGTACGTCTGCCGGCATGGCGATGCTTGTAACCAACGCGGCGGCAGGTATTGCGGCGCTCGTCTGGATGCTTTTTGAAATGTTTGATAAAGGCAAAATCAGTGTTCAGGGCACGCTTTCAGGGATTGTCGCGGGTCTCGTGGCGATCACGCCTGCGGCCGGTTTCGTTGATTTTGGTGGTTCGTTATTCATTGGCGGCGCATCTGGTGCCATCTGTTATTTAGCCGTTACTCACTTAAAGAATATCTTGAAGTATGATGATGCTTTGGATGTTTTTGGATTGCATGGTATCGGCGGTATTGTTGGTGCAGTTCTCGTTGGAGTTTTTGCAAATCCTGATATTGGCGGTGCAGCTGGAGCTTTGTATGGCAATGAAACACGTATCTTCGCGCAGATCTTATCTGTTGTTGTGACGATGGCTTATTCAGGTGTCGTGACACTCATTCTCTTGATGGTTGTGAAAACATTCTTTGGCCTACGCGTTGATCCACAAGTTGAGTATTGGGGATTGGACTTGGCGCATCACGGAGAAACAATTTCCGAATATACGGAAAATCTTCCTGACTATTATAAAAAAGAGACTACGGCGAAGAAAAAGCGTCCTGCCAAAAAGGCCGCCAAGAAAAAGCCTTCTAAAAAGTAAATGACTTTGAAAACCTAGTTGATTTTTGGCGCGTTCTCTTTTTTATTACCTATCATGATTATGCCTCCAGTGTATGCTGGGGGCATTCGTTTTAAGGAGAGATGAATGAAATTTGTGATTGCTTTAACTTTGATGACGGTTTTGTCTGCTATGCCATTAACAGCGCAGGCAAAGGTTGAGGTATTTGCTTGCTCACCTGAATGGGCAGCGTTGTCAAAAGAGGTCGGTGGTGATCTCGTTGAAGTATATTCCGCTACAAATGCGCATGATGATGTTCACCATATGCGGGCAAAGCCAAGCCTTCTTGAGGCAATGGGGCGTGCCAATATTGTTTTTTGCAGTGGCGCATCTTTAGAAAGTGAGTGGTTACCAAAGTTGATACGTAAGTCAGGTGGGCCGGACGTGCAGGAAAACACTGTCGGCTGGTTTATGGCTTCCGATTACGTTGAAAAGCTCGAAGTTATGGAAGAGGTTGACCATTCTGTCGCAGGGCACATTCATCCCGAGGGAAATCCTCACGTTCACTTAAATCCACATAATCTGTTGCTGCTTGCTGAAATGTTTGCCGATCGCTTGTACCAGATTGATAGCCAGAACGCACAAGAGTATGATGCTAATCTTTCTGCTTTTACAGAAAAGTGGAACACGCTTATTGAAGGGTGGGAGGCGCAAGCTGAAGGTCTTAAGAATGCTAGCTTTGTTGTTTATCACAATAATTGGTCTTATCTAACAGATTGGCTTGGTATTAATGTCGCCGTATCTTTGGAGACACATCATGGCCATCCACCAACGACATCACATCTTGAAGCAGTTCTTCAGAACGTAAAACAAAAAGATGTGAAAGCAATCCTTGTCGCTCCATTTGAAAGCGAAGATGCAGCTAATTGGCTTTCAGAGCGTACGAATATTCCTGTTTTGCATTTGCCGTATACTGTTGGGGGGAGCGAGAACGTGGATACGTTAGAGGCTTTGTTCACGGAAACAATCGCCATCCTAAATGGTGAGAACGAATGAATTTATCGCCTGAAATGATTTGGCTCTTAATTCCTGCATTTATTGCGGGTTTAATTGTTGCTTCTACGCATGTTCCTTTAGGACAAGAGGTTTTAAGGCGGGGTATTATCTTTATTGATTTAGCCGTTGCCCAAATCGCGGCGCTAGGTGTTGTTTTTGCCTCAGTTATGTTTCAGGCGCAGGGAACAATCATCTCTTTTCTTTTTGCTTTGGTTTTTGCTTTGGGGGCAGGGAAGCTATTTTCATGGCTTGAGAAGAAAGCCCCAGAGAACCTGGAAGCATTAATTGGTTCTACTTTCGTCATTGCCGCTTCTTTATCTATTCTAATGCTATCAAATGACCCTCATGCCGGATCACACATGACGGATATGTTGGCGGGGCAGGTGCTGTGGGTGAGTTGGGCGCAAATCCTTATTACAGGTTTAGTCTACATTGGATTAATTGCTATTTGGTTTGGTTTGAAGGAAAAGCGTACATCACTTTTCTATGTTGTGTTTCCTATCGCGATTACATTCTCTGTCCAACTTGTTGGTGTGTATCTGGTTTTTGCAAGCTTAATCATACCTGCTATTGGCAGTGTCCATTTTGGTGATAATAAACGCTTGATAATGGGGTATTTGATTGCGTTCGTTTCATTTGCTCTTGGCCTTTACGCCTCCGTCCAGTTTGACGTGCCATCTGGACCGGCCATTGTGTGTACATATCCTGTTATTGCTTTGATTGTTTTTACATTAAAAAAGGCCGCTCGTTAAAGCAGCCTTTTGTGTTTGTAAAAAGAGCTTAGCGTAAGCCAGAGATATTCTCGTCTTTTGGCCAGCTTACTGACCAACCAAGCTTGATGTCTTTTTCCTGCTTTGGCTCCATTGTCATTGGCCATGCGGCTAGGCCTTTAATGTTGTCGTGATCTTCCTCATAACCAGCTGTCGTGCTCTCTTTGTCCACCTTGATCTTGATGTCTTCGTTTTTAGATACAGGAAGCGTTTGGAAAACAACAATATCGACGGGTTTATTGCGGAGGTTTTCAATTTCGGTAATCGTATGACGTTCAATAGTCTTTTCCTTACCAATAAGAACACCTGACTCGCCGCTTTCATCCTTAAGTGTTTTGTAGGCAACATCAATGCGATCATCGATGCCAAAGGATAAGTCATAATCTTTACCCGGATTAATCATCGGAATATTTGTTTTGCCGATGAAGGCGCCATCGCGGAAAAGGCTAACAGGACCAGCTAGAATTGGCGTTTCCCCTTTGATTGTTGCATTGGCAATCAAGAACGCCGAATTACTGCGCTGTGGTTTGATATGGCGCTCTAACTTTGTGTCTGCTTCAAACGGCGATATTAGCACTTTTGTTTCTGTGCCATCAGCAGGGATAGAAACCTCGCCAGGAATGGCAAACTCAGCATTAAAACCATTATTGTTGATTGTCGCCGAAACAGGCGCGCTTTCAGCAATCATCGCATCTTGTTGCATGTGTCGCCAACGCTCTAGCTCTTTATCTTTCTTGTTTGCTCCTGCAACCCCGAAGCTAACAGCGTTTAATGTTTCTGGCATAACGCCCCCCTCACGACGATCGCGCTTTGCATAAGCTTGTCTTATATCTAGCCACATTGGTGAGAGATGAGGCGCTGTCGCCCCACGACTTGGTTGCGCCGTCGATAGCGTAAGGTTAATGTCTTTCCAGTCTTCACCAGTTTGTTGTCTGACGGCACCATATTGGACAAGCTCCATCGCCCCTGACGCTGTATCAAGGCGCGCATCGTATATCGGAGCCCATGAGATACCATGCAGTTGATAATCAACAGAGACAGTTAAGTACCCCGCTTTAGAAACCTCGATAGGCAGGCGTACTTCACGTGTTTGCTTTTGACCTGTCCGCAGGCTTTGTAAATCTTGATCAATTTTCTTTATCTGCTTATCTAGCTCGGTAATCTGATCCTGTTTCTCTAGCGTCTCTTTCAAAATAGCAGCATTGCTGTTGTGAATGACGTCAGCTGCGTTTACCCATTCCGCTGTGTCCAGATTGAACTCTGTGATTTGCTCATTGATCTTTGTTGCGGCTTGTTTGTTAAGCCCATCAAAGAAAGCCTGCTTTTTCTTAAGGGCTTGAATTTCAGCATCGACAACTCTTTTCTGCTTAGTGAGGGTGTTTTTCTGATCGTTAAGCTCTTTTTCTCTCGTGGAAACGTAATCTATATTAAAGACCGTCTTCGTTGATACTGCGCCTAAAATCGCCTGCGCTGTCCCGTTGGCTTCTGTCTTTAGCGAGTCTGTCAAAAGATTGGCGGGCATGTTCTCAAATAAAAGGGTGTGTTTACCAGCTGGCACCTGAATATGCCCTGTACGCGTGAGAGAAGAGGGCGCTCCATGAAAGCCTGAATAAATGGTCACAGCTTTTAATGTTGTATCAACATTAATGACTTTTGCCTGGGCTGAGCTGGCAGCAGTTGTAAGTAGTATTGTCGCAAAGGTGAGGGCGCGCATCATAGAAACATCTCCTTGATCTATTGTTGCTTCGAATGTTTAGCCACCATATCATAGAACGTAAGGATTTTGAAAAAGGGAAAAAGGATATGTCTCGTTTTATCTATTACGCTGCGATGGTTGTAAATGTCTTGGCTGTTTTAATTGTGGCTTTTGTTATAGTTGCCGAAGCTAACCGAACAGAAGAGATCATGATTTTGGCTTTGTGTTTCTTACCGCCCGTTTTGGCAATTTCAGCAATATTCAGTGCGCCAGATCTGGAAGAGCGTAAATTGGAAAGAGCTGTCAAAAAAACTCAATTGAAAAAAGAGTTAGAGAAACTGCAGAAGTAAATTTCCCTATAATTTTTTTAATGTGGGTGAAAAAAATGGCTCCTCGGGCCGGATTCGAACCAGCGACCAAGTGATTAACAGTCACCTGCTCTACCACTGAGCTACCGAGGAACACTGGCAATGTATCTAATGTTTTCATGGCGCACCGTCAATAACTATTTGCGGTTTTTTTAGTTTTTTTAAGCCCTTTATTTATTGTATTTATAGATATGCAAAAAATGCATTAACAGAAATACACAAAAAGCATACCTCCTTATGCATAAAGAAAATAACAGGGAGTATGCTATGTTCTATAAGCTTCAGAATTGGAGAAGTGTAACAGGGGGGCTTTTTCACTACAGTTCAATGTTAGCCTTAGGTGTTGGCGCTTTTGCGACAGGCCAGTGGTGGACTTTGGGTATAGCAGGCACATTCATGGCTGGCGCTTTTGGTTATTCGCTCAAGGCTAATAAAGATGTGCTTGAAAATGATCTTGTAGAACATCCGAGGGCGCATAAATATTCACCCAATCTACAAGGCATTGTTGATAAGCTATTTGACAGGTCGGGACTGGATGTCGATAAAACTGCGGTTTATGACTTTAAGGTCACTCCTGAGGCACGAGAAAAAGCTGGGCCGATAAGAGAGCTTCTGGGCGATATGCTTGGCAAGGTCGCGGATACCCCTAATGCTGCTGCCTTCAATATGGGTAAGCCTGTTATTATGATTTCAGAGCCATTGCTAGAGCTCTTGGACGATGCAGAAGAAGAGGCTGTCTTGGCTCATGAGTTTGCTCATGCTGTTGCCAAACATCAACATGTTGCTGTTCCTCATAAGATACTCTCTGGTGTCATTAAGGTGTCTAATAACCTCGCTGTTTTAGGGCAGCTTATTTCTTCTGGTGCGCTTGCTATTGGAACATCTATTGGTGCTGTTGGATTGTTAAACAAAGCAGTCAGCAAATGGCATCCTAAAGGCCATTTATTGGACGATGCCAATGAAGACAGTATGTCGGAGCTTTATCAGCGTAAAAAGCTTAAACAGCAAGTGTCTCTTGCAAGTACAGGGCTCGGCGTTGGTATTGTGAGTGCATTTAATCCGCTCTATTTAACTATTTTTGGAGCGGCAAAGGCTATGAATGTGACAGCGAATTTTTTAGAAAAAAGTTTTAGCCGAAACAAGGAGTATCAGGCCGACAATGGTGCGGTTGTCTTGGGGGCTAGCCCTCTAGCAATGATCACCGCCCTTAGAAAAATGGAAGCCATTCAAAAAAGGAGTATTGCCGATGCCTGGGGGAACGAAGAGCGTCCAAAGCAAGGCGTGCTTTCAAAAATAACAAAAGAGGCCTTTGCAACGCATCCAGCAGTTCCTAAACGGATCAGCAGGCTCGTTGGACTAGCAAAAGCACAAGGCTATTCTTCTGAAGAAATTGATCGGGCTGTAAATGGTTATATTGATGTACCGGATACAGTTAACATTCCGGCCAGACATATTTTTGGTATGGCAAAAAGTTTTGTTGGTGCTGATATGTTGGCTCCACTCGCATTCCAAGTGACAAATGCAATGTCGTTATCAGGTAATCGGAATAAAGTGAGTGAAATAGCTATGCCAGTCGCGGCATAGAGTTTTTGGAGGCACGAACCGGAATCGAACCGGTCTACAAGGAGTTGCAGTCCTCTGCATAGCCACTCTGCCATCGCGCCTTCAGGTCATACGAATTAACACCTTTTGATTTTAAAATCTAGGACGATTTGAAATATTTTTACCTCGAATGAGTTTCTGTGGGTAAACCTGTGGAAAACTTCTGGTAAGCCTTCTTTTTTTAAGGTAAAAAGAGGCTGAAGATATTATTTTCCCGCCAAATTATTAATCATTTTAAAAAACTAAATACTAGCAGGCTTGAAATGCAAGATTACAAACAAATGCGCGAAAACATGGTTGAATGCCAAATCCATCCGTTAGGTGTGGCTTCGGAGGATATTCTAGAGGCTTTTTCTTCTGTTCCGCGCGAATCTTTTGTTCCTGAAGATAAAAAGAACATCGCGTATTGCGATGAAGACATTGAGATATGTCAAGGCCGTTTCCTGATGGAGCCGTCTGTTATAGCCCGCTTGCTCCAACATTCGAATTTACAAGAAGATGATGTAGCGCTAGCGATTGGTTCTGGAGCAGGGTACACGGCAGCTCTTTTGTCTAAGCTTGTGAGCACAGTCGTATCATTAGAAGAAAATGATGAGTTGATCGAGAAGTCTCAGGCCGTTTGGGATAGTCAGGATTTTTGTAACATTGTTGGTTTGAGCGGTAGTTTATCTGATGGTGCGCCTGATCATGCGCCTTATTCCCTCATTATCATTAATGGCTGCGTTACAGATGTGCCGCAAAAGATCATCGATCAGCTAGGGCGAGGCGGAAGATTGCTCGCCATTGTGAAGAATGATGATATGGGTATTGGCAAAGCTACTATGATTTCAAAGAAAAAGGGCGGCGATTTAACAAGAACCATACTGTTTGATGCGAGTACACCTTACCTTAAGGGCTTTGAAAAAGAAGAGTGTTTTGAGTTTTAAATGATAAATAACTTTAAAAAAGCATTATATATATCTGTTTTTACTGGGGTTTTGTCGATTTCAGTTTCTAGTGTTATGGCTGGCGCTGATGATCCTCTTGCTTTGTCAGGTCTGTCGAAAAGCTTGCAGAAAAATGTAGAGGAGAGCGTTAATCTGCTAGGTGCATGGGAAGAATTGGGCTTTGACCTTTATGACGCCTTAGATCAGACATATCAAAACAACCCGTCATTGTTATCAAAGCGCGCTGAATTCATGGCAATTAAAGAGAGATTGCCGCAGGCTCGGTCCGGACTTAAACCTACGATAAATGCAGAAGCAGGCGTGAATTATACGAACCTCGAAACAGAGGGACAGAATTTCGGCAATTCCGATGGTGGTAACACGGCCAAAAATTTTGGAATTACTGTTTCACAGCCTCTGTTCAAGGGCGGTAGTACATATGCGAATATTAAGGCGGCAAATGCTGTTATTGCGGCGCAAGCAGCGTCTCTAAGATCTTCAGAGCAAACAATTCTTTTACAAGCTGTCACAGCTTATATGGATGTAATGCGTAACAAGGCGACATTACAGCTTACGAAAAACAATATGGATTTGATAGCACGTGAGCTAGAGCAATCAATTGTACGCTTTGATGTTGGTGAAGTAACGCAAACGGATGTCTCTCAAGCAAGGGCAAGGCACGCTCTAGCGCAAGCGCAACTGACGCAAGCAGAGGGTAATTTAAATAGCGCCATCGCTGTTTATGAGGAGGTCGTTGGTCATAAGCCCGATTTGGATAAACTGTCGCTGCCGGAAACTATTTTTGAACTGCCTGAGACAAAAGATGAAGCAATGCGATTGGCCGAACTGCAAAACTTCTCTGTGATTCTAGCTGAAAATACAGAAATTGCCGCGCAATATGATGTTGATAGTACTTTTGGGGAATTGCTTCCGCAGATTTCTGCAACTGGCTCTTTGGGACGTAATTATGATCCATCGGACTTTATTGAAGAACAGGATCAAATTGCTCTGGGCGTAACAGCGAGCATTCCACTTTACCAATCGGGTGCAACGCGTTCACGTTTGCGACAAGCAAAACAAGTGGCCAACCAACGTTTTCTCGAAGTAGTTGATATAAAAAACCAAGTACGTAGTGAAGCTGCTAGTAATTATGCATCTTGGCAAACCGCAAAAGCGGAGATTGAATCACGTAAAGCGCAAGTTGATGCTTCGACATTAGCTAGAGAAGGTGTGCATTACGAGGCAGAGCTGGGTGAGAGGACGACTTTGGACACACTCGATGCCAATTTGGAGCTTCTTAATGCACAGTTAGATCTTATTACAGCGCAACGCAACGAAGTCGTTGCTCGCTTCTCTTTAGCTCAAACTTTGGGGCTATTAACACCGCAAGGCCTTGATTTAAATGAGGACAGATAACTGATCGTACGATATTGCCTTTGACAAGCCTTGGTCTATAGAACAAACTAGCATGTTTATATGTCGAATCAACAAGAAACGTTTAGAAAAGCATCTTAAATGTCTGATAATCCATCCGAAGCAGAAGAACCATCGATCGAAGAGATCCTAGCATCCATCCGCCAAATCATCTCTGATGATGACGAAGAAGGTGGTGAGCAGGAGGTTGCCGCTGAGCCGGAACCTGTCGAAGAAGAGATTATTGAAGAACCTGAAGAGGATGTTCTTGATCTGACGGATGAGGTTGAGCCTGTTGAAGAAGAGGTTGATCTTGATTTCGTCGATGTTGAAGAAGAGATCGAAGAAGAGGTTTATGAGCCAGAGCCTGACTTTGAGCCAACGCCTTCATCTATATTGTCTGAAAACGCACAAGCGGCGACAATGTCTAGCCTATCTAAACTAGTCGGTGGTATGCCTCTTAATCGCCGTGGTTATGACGGGGTAACGCTTGAGGATATTGTGCGTGAGCTTTTAAATCCAATGCTACGTGATTGGATGGATACAAACTTGCCGCCAATGGTAGAGCGCATCGTTCAAAAAGAGCTTGAAAAGCTAGCCCGTCGTGCTTTAGACGAGTAGTTCTCACCCCTGTATTGACATATATCTAAAACGTATTAGGCTCTCTTTTTTAGATTAAAGGAGTTCTAATATGTATCGTTTGAGTGACAGGTACCGTAATCCTAGCTTAGGTAGACAATCAGATTTGTCCATAGGAAACCCAATAGGGTCTCACTTCTCAGTTTTAGTAGCTTTAGATCAGTATGGTGAGCCAGATGACAGCAGAAATCACTTTCTCGTAAATGTAGCTGGTCAGGGAAATACCCGTGCTTTTTCAATAGTACGGCACGGCGAAGGTGTTACTGAAGATGATATTAGAGAGTGGATGGATGAGCCTCAAGCTTTTACAAATGTTAAGGTTGTTTATACTGGTGAAGCTAGCACTTTCATAGATTCAAAATTGCAGCCGACAAGGGCGGGCCGTAACGCCTTTTCATGGCAAACACTCAACCGTTAATCATTTGATTTTCAGGCGATTTCCCTTTAAATAATAGCCGTTGTCATTTTTTAGAGGGAACCTATGTTAGAAAAAACATTCAATCCAGCCGAATTAGAAGAAAGCCATTATCAGAAATGGGAAGAATCTGGGCACTTTAAGTGTGATCCAGCAAGTAAGGCTGATCCTTTTACCGTCATGATGCCACCGCCGAATGTGACAGGTTCTCTTCACATGGGGCATGCGCTGAACTGTACTCTGCACGACATTCTTGTGCGTTGGAACCGTATGCGTGGCCAAGACACCTTATGGCAACCTGGTTTGGACCATGCCGGAATTGCGACGCAAATGGTGGTTGAGCGTAACCTTGCAGCGGAAAATAAAGACCGCCGTGATATGGGGCGTGATAAGTTCATTGAAACAGTTTGGAAATGGAAAGAAGAGTCTGGCGGGACTATTGTTGGTCAGCAAAAACGTCTTGGCTGTACACCGGATTGGGAGCGTGAGCGCTTCACAATGGATGAAGGTCTATCAAAGGCCGTTCTCAAGGTTTTCGTTCAGCTTTATAAAGAAGGTTTGATTTATCGTGATAAACGCCTCGTAAACTGGGATCCTAAGTTTCAAACCTCTATTTCTGATCTTGAGGTGGAGCAAAAAGAGATGAAGGGTCATCTCTGGCATATTGCCTATAGTATTGAAGGAGATGAAGCGCGCACGATTACTGTAGCCACTACACGTCCAGAAACATTACTGGGTGATACGGCTATTGCGGTGAACCCTGAAGATGATCGTTACAAAGATTTAATCGGTAAAATGGCGAACGTGCCGATTTGTGATCGTTTGATACCAATCGTGGCGGATGATTACGCAGATCCTGAGCACGGTAGTGGTGCGGTGAAGATTACACCGGCGCACGATTTTAATGACTTTGAAGTTGGTAAGCGTCATGACCTACAGCTTATTAACATCTTTACAGAAGACGCGCATCTTAATGATAACGTGCCTGAGGAATATCAAGGTATGGAGCGCTTTGCAGCGCGTAAAAAGATTCTTGAGGAGCTTGAAGCGCAAGATAAGCTTGTTGAGATTGAAAAAATTAAACACACAGTGCCTTATGGCGATCGCTCAGGTGTCGTAATTGAACCATTCCTGACGGATCAATGGTATGTGGATGCAAAGACAATGGCGCAGCCAGCGCTTGAGGCTGTGAAAACAGGTAAAACTGAATTCGTTCCGAAACAGTGGGAAAACACGTATTTCCACTGGATGGAAAATATTCAGCCATGGTGTATTTCACGCCAGCTTTGGTGGGGACATCAGATCCCTGCATGGTATGACGAAGACGGTAATGTTTATGTGGCGGCAAGCGAAGAAGAAGCGCAAGCAGAAGCGGGCGCAGATAAGAAGCTTACACGTGATGAGGATGTTCTTGATACATGGTTCTCATCTGCGTTATGGCCTTTCTCAACGCTTGGTTGGCCAGATAAAACACCTGAATTAGATAAATATTACCCTGGTGACTCACTGATCACAGGTTTTGACATCATCTTCTTCTGGGTAGCCCGTATGATGATGATGGGAATTCACTTTATGGACGATGTTCCGTTTAAGAAGGTTTATATCCACGCGCTTGTTCGTGATGGCAAGGGCCAGAAAATGTCCAAATCCAAAGGAAATGTCATCGATCCGCTTGATCTATGTGACAAGTTTGGTGCAGACGCGCTGCGCTTTACACTGACAGCTATGGCCGCGCAGGGACGTGATGTTCGTCTTTCTGAAGATCGTGTAGCGGGATATCGTAATTTCTCGACCAAACTCTGGAATGCGGCGCGCTATTGTGAAATGAACGATGCGATGCCGCGCGCGGGCTTTGACCCATCTAAAGTGGAGCATACGCTCAATAAATGGATTATTGGTAGCGTTCTGGATTGTCAGTCTGCGATTGATAAAGCCTTAGAAGGCTACCGTTTTAATGACGCTGCGAGTGCAATCTACCAATTTGTATGGGGCACATTCTGTGACTGGTATCTAGAATTCACGAAACCTCTGATTAATGGTGATGATGACGCTGTTAAAGCCGAGGTACAGGCCACAACAGGCTGGGTATTAGAGCAAATTTTGCGTCTTCTCAACCCATTCATGCCTTTCATCACCGAAGAGCTTTACGCGTCGATTGCAAAACGTGATGCGGATGATCTTCTTCTTGGCTCTAGCTGGCCTGTTTATGACGCTTCGCTAAAAGATGAGTGCGCGGATAAGCAAATTGACTGGCTCATGGGTATTATCTCTGAAATTCGCTCGGTTCGTGCAGATATGAACGTTCCGGCGAAGGCGCAGATTGATTTGATGGTTAAGGATGCTTGTGACATGAGTAAATCAGGCTTAGAGCGTTTTGAGCCAATGATTAAGGCGATGGCGCGTGTAAACGGCATTGAGCATGTAGAAGAGGCGCCAAAAGGCTCTATTCAGACTGTTGTTGAGCCTATTACGCTAATCTTACCGATTGCAGACATCATAGATTTAGATCAGGAGCGCGCGCGCCTTGAGAAAGAGATTGATAAGCTTAACGATAACATTAAGAAAATCTCTCAACAGCTTGATAACGAAAAGTTTGTGGCAAATGCTCCTGAAGAGGTTATCGAGGAGAAGCGTACTATCGTTGCCAACGATGAAGAGAAGAAAAAGAAGCTTAAAACGGCTCTTGATCAACTGAATGCAGCTTAAGTATTGACATAATAACAATCTTGATTTATACCTTCTTGAATTAGGAGGGCTAGGTATGAGTGTATGGTTTCCATGGGGCAAAGTTGAGCCACATCATAGAGGGAAGACTGTTGGTGAACTTAAAACAGTGTTTTTAGAAAAAGGTGCAACCGATCAATCATTTGTTCTTATTCGATCGGATGATACAGAGAAAAATAAAAATGGCTTTGAAACCTCAAAATTAGGTGAGCTTCCGCAAGAGGCTATATATTGGGGTAGAACCTATAGGCATAATGACTATTTTAATCAAAAACCTGGGTCTGGAACGGTGATGCCTGTTTTCACTATTCCTACAGCAAATCTATAAAAAACGCCTTTGACCAGCTAGAAATTCATCTTTTAGGTATGGCAACACCAACTTGCTAGAGGATTGATTATGTTTTGGCTTAATTCTGAAGATGTTCGTTTAGTTAAAGCTTGGGAAGCGGCTGCTGAGGATAAGCCAAAAGCTACGTCGTGCATGGCCCTAGCTCCCCAAGGAACTTTTTGGATTTTAACTAAAGTAGGGGATCTAAACCCTGCCTTTCATAAGCATCTCCCTTCGGATGGTTTAGCAGAGAGAATTGCCGATAAAATGGCAGCTGATGGCTTAACTCATTTATCTTTTAATGAAACAGCTGATCTATTGGAGAAGGGGTGGGCTCAAACGGTGTCTCATGTTGACTTTGGTTATTTAAAACCTATTGAAATACGTCTTGTGCAAAACAAATACGAAGGGCTCGAAGAAGAGGAGCGCATTGAAGCAGTGCCTATAAAGAGGGAACTAGCTCACACATAATTGTAATTTTAGCAGTTATATGGCTGTATAACATTGACATAACTTGAGAGCTTTTATAGATCTAAATCATGGAATGGGTTGATAGAGAAAAAAGTCGTTGTGTTAAAGCATGGAGAGCTGCAGTATCAAAGCTGAGTGGTGTAAACTCAGTCGCCTTTCCAAATACAGGTGATTATTTTGTAACAGCCACTGCAGGCGACCTTCCTACTATATTTACCAATGTAATTCCTCATGAAATGCTTGCTGAAGCAATGATTGAATGGATTGTTATTGAAGGGTGGCAAGACCTACCATTCGACCAACTGGCAGAAACAATTGAACGCAAATTAGGATCTTACCCTCAGCAGGTTCTGGATTTGATAGCAGAAATGGAAATAGTACTCGTTCAAAGCAGGGTTGAAGGCTTAGAAACCAGTCAAAGAAGACAAGTTGTGCCTTTAGGTAATGTACTTGAACCCGTTACAGCATAGATAGTAAAGGCAAACTATTATTTTACATAATGTTATATCCATGTTACTTTAACCTCAATTAAAAAGCACTTTACAACGCTATTACTTACTTATCGGTATATTTATATGTTTTTTCTTAAGAACGAGGACAGTCGCTTAATTAAAGCCTGGGATGTTGCTTCAGAGCATAAAGAACAAGCGACACTCTCTATGGCACCAGCTCCACAAGGGACATTCTGGATTTGTGCAAAGGTAGGGGATTTGGATCCCGACCTTCGTAATATGTATCCCGCAGATAATCTGGCGGATAAGATTGCTGCTAAAATGGGGGCGTACGATTGGGGATACTTATCATTTGAAGAAGTTGCGGACCAATTAGAAAAAGGTTGGGCGGAAATGGTATCTCATGACACACAAGGTTTTTTTAGGGCCTATTGAAATTCTTCTTGTACCAGGAGCTCCCCAAGGGTCAGCTGGGATAGAACGAAGCGTACCAGAATTTGGAAGGCCTCAGTTATAAAAAAACCGCCCTAAAAGGCGGTTTCTTCTTTATGTCGGCTCATCCCGAATAAATTCTATTCTTTACCAACGTTACCTGAAAGGAAAGCACCGTATTTGCTTTCGAACTTGTCGAGTTGACCTTTCTCGATAACTTTACCTGTACCACCTTGCCAAGCAGGGTGAGACTTTGTGTCTACGTCAAGCTTAAGAACATCGCCTTCTTTACCGTAAGTAGACTTTGTTTTGTATTCTGTTCCATCTGTCATCACGATTGTGATTTCGTGGTAATCTGGGTGAATATCTGCTTTCATTGTTTCGTACCTTGTTTTTTTCGCTCTAGTCGCTATACAACAGAGCTGTCAATAATTCTGCACGTCTTTTACATGGCTTGATGGGGCTTTGCAAGTGAAAAGCGAGAGAATTTGGTCAAAAACACTAAATGGGCATGAAAATGACTAAAAACTGGTGGAATCCTGGGATTTATTCAAAAAAAATCGATAATTTGAAGGCGCGTGGCCGCATAATTAAAGCCATTAGAGCATACTTTGATGCAGATGATTTTGAGGAGGTAGAAACGCCGATTCTTCAGGTTTGCCCCGTGATGGACACCCATATTCATGCGTTTCAAACTACTTTAAAGGATATCGACTTTTCCGTGCGCTCTAAACCTTACCTTCATACAAGCCCTGAATTTGATATGAAAAAAGTGATGGTGGCTGGGTTGCCTAAAATTTACCAAATCTGCCACGTTTTCAGAAATTGCGAAGGATCCAAGCGCCACACACCTGAATTCACAATGATTGAGTGGTATCGCTTGGATGCGGATTATACTGACATCATGGATGATTGTGTGGGGGTATTACGCGCTTGCGCAGAACGTGTTGGTAGTAAAGAATACAAATACAAGGATATGACATGTGATCCTTTTGTGGAATGGGAGCGTCTGAGCGTCCATGATGCTTTTGTTCGTTATGCGGATATTCAATTGGATCAATATTTGGAAGATCGCGATGGGTTAAAGGTAGAAGTAGAAAAGCTAGGCCTGCATACGGCCGATGATGATGCTTGGGATGACTTATTCTTCCGTGTCATGGATGCAAGAATTGAACCGTTTTTAGGTGTTGGACGTCCAACGTTCTTATGTGATTACCCTGTTTCTATGGCATCTCTATCAAAGAAAAAAGAGAGTGATCCGCGTTTTGCTGAACGCTTTGAACTTTATGTGTGTGGCATTGAGCTTGCCAATGCGTTTTCTGAGCTAACTGATGCGGAAGAGCAGCTTGCGCGCTTTAAGGCCGAAATGGATTACAAGGAAGAGCTCTATGGAGAGCGTTATCCAATTGATATGGAGTTCATTGAAGCATTAAGACACGGATTACCGCAAAGCGGCGGAATTGCCCTTGGTGTTGATAGGTTAGTTATGCTCGCCACAGGAGCAGATGATATTCAAGACGTCCTTTGGGCACCTGTTGCCGCGTAGACGGATTACCTATCATTTGCCGGGCAGGGATTGCGTGGCACATTTGTTGGGTAAGCTGTAATCACTTGCTTGTTTTCTCTGCCTTTAACAACGCGGACATTAACGGTACCTACTTTTTGTTCGGTCACGTGATAACCGTTTCTTTGTTGCTCCCAATCTAAATTATCGTTAGACGCGATAAGCTCGACTTCCTTGATGATGGTACTTTCATCCCAGTTGGCAGGAAATTCTGACTTACATGGTTTTCCTGTACCGTGTAGATGGCCGCCACCTGTAGCGTCGCCATATAATATATGCGTACGTCTTTGTGGTGTAATAGCAGAGGCCTTTTCGAAGCTCTCTTTGACTTGCTCAGTCGGGGCAGGGGCAACACGTCTTTCTGTTTCATTGATAACAAGGTCAACGGCTTGAGAGACTTGTTGCTCGGATACGTTGATACCGGCCCAGCCGAGGAGGGCGACGAGAAGGGCAACGATAATTGCTTTTTTGCCCTTCCTATCGATTAATTTATGTAGCATTTAAGCGGCCTGAGATGCTTTGCCATCAGCAATTGATGCTTGGTAAATTTTCTCAATAGCACTGCCTAGGGCCCCATCAAATTCTTCAGCGCTTTGCTGTGCACGTAGATCATTTGATAGTGCGCGTGAGAAGCTAGCAATCATGCCATCATTTTGCGATAGACGATTACATGCCTCTTTCAGATCATAGCCACCAGATAGAGCCACAACGCTGACAACGTTCTTATGCGCGATAAGATCAGCATATAGGTTTGCTTCTTCAGGAAGAGTGAGTTTCAGCATGACGAGCTCATCATCTGCAAGCGCGTCTAGCTGTTTTAAAGTCTCAGTCTTAAGAAGCACTTCACATTCAGCCTTATCAGCCGCGTGAATATTCACTTCTGGTTCAATGATAGGCACAAGGCCGTGACCGATGATTTGCTTACCAATTTCAAATTGCTGAGCAATAACGTTGGCTACACCTTGTGGATTTGCGCTGTTAATGACGGAGCGCATTTTTGTACCAAAGATACCTGCGGCTACGGCGCGTTCGCATAAAGCGTCTAGTTCAGGCATTGGCTTCATAAGCTGGACGCCATTTTCTTCATCGGCAAGACCTTTGTCGACTTTAAGGAAGGGTACAACACCAAGCTTTTCCCAAAGGTAAGTTGCTGTAGGCGTGCCTTCAATCGCACCGTCCATTGTCTTTTCAAACAAAATTGCACCGACAATTTTATCACCATTAAAAGATGGTGACGTAATGATGCGGCTACGCATTTCGTGGATTTTGGCAAACATTTCATCTTCGCCGTTATATTCGCTTTCGGCAACGCCATAAGCAGCCAGAGCTTTTGGTGTTGAACCACCGCTTTGATCTAGTGCAGCAATAAATCCTTGGCCAGATGCGATTTTGTTGAGTTGTTCTTGGTTCGGCATAAGTAGCCTCCTTATTAATTATTAAAAATTAGTTACACTACTAAAAAGTGTAATGAGCAATGTAGTCAGTGGTAATAATAAAATCGTCCAACAGGCATGTCTGAAATATTTACTTTCTTTCACCAGAAAAACGATTAATGCTATAAACGCAAGCAGCCATACTATACAAATAGCAGACCCCAGATAAGATAACGATGCAAACAAAATAGTCTCTTTACCTGATTCTTCAGCCTCAACTTTAAAATAAAAAGCTATTGTATAACTCATAAGTGAAAAGAAAAGTCCTGTTCCAGAACAGAGTATTAAAGCTATAATTTTTACAAACATTTATGCTGCTTTGCTTTGTGCGGCGTAGCCAACTTCGTGCATTTTTACGGCAGTATCAAGCATGCGGTTTGAGAAACCCCATTCATTGTCATACCAGCTCATAATGCGCACAAGCTTACCATCAATAACCTTTGTTTCATTAACAGCAAAGATTGATGACAGCGGGTTGTGGTTAAAGTCACCAGATACGAGCGGTTCATCATATGTGCCAAGTACGCCATCAAGATCGCCGCCTGCTGCAGCGATTACTGCTTGGTTTACTTCCTCCGCCGTTACTTCTTTAGAAGCGATAAACTTAAGGTCTACAACAGAAACGTTTGGTGTTGGAACGCGCATTGAAACGCCGTCCAATTTACCGTTTAATTCAGGGAGAACCTTACCAACAGCTTTCGCTGCGCCAGTTGATGTAGGGATCATGTTCACTGCACCTGCACGTGCGCGGTGAAGATCACCATGCGCTGTATCAACGATGCGTTGATCACCAGTGTAAGAGTGGATTGTTGTCATGAAGCCACTTTCAATGCCGATAGCATCGTGAATTGCTTTTGCTACAGGAGCTAAGCAGTTTGTTGTACATGATGCATTAGACACAACTTCATGTTCTGCTGTGATTTCATCAGAGTTCACGCCGTAAACTGTCATGATGTCTGCATCACCACTTGGCGCAGAAATAAGAACTTTCTTTGCGCCAGCCTCAATGTGCATTGCTGCTTTTTCACGCGCTGTGAAGATACCTGTACATTCAAATACGATATCAACGTTTTTTTCACCCCAAGGCAGCTGTGTCGGATCGCGCTCCTGACAAACGTCAACGTGCTTACCATCAATAATGATTGTGTCTTCGTCGATACGCTCAACAGAGAAACCAAAAGTGCCGTGTACACTGTCGTATTTAAGCAGGTGCTTGTTTGTTTCTAGTGGTGCGAGGTCGTTAATCGCGACCAGCTCAACGTCTGTGCGGCCAGATTCAAAAAGGGCGCGGGCGACATTACGCCCGATACGGCCAAAACCATTAATTGCAACTCTTACAGTCATTTCTTTTCTCCTTACTTAACCGTTATGCGTTTTTCTTTGCATTAACAGCGTTAACAATTGCATCCGCTGTAATACCAAAATGTTCGAATAGAACTTCTGCCGGAGCAGAAGCGCCAAAGCTATCCATACCGACGAAAATACCGTGACCACCTATAAAGCGATCCCAGCTCTGGCGGATACCTGCTTCGACTGCAACTTTGATTGAGCCATTACATAGTAGGCTTTCAATATACTCACCGTCTTGTTCCCAGAATAGATCCATACATGGAACGGAAACAACGCGAACATCGCCGCCGAGGCGTTCTGATGCCTCAAGAGCAAGCTGTACTTCAGAGCCGCTTGCGAAGATTGTTACTTCTGGTTCATCGCCTTCGCATTCTTCAAGGATGTATGCGCCAAGTGATGATTTGTTCACTGGATCTGCCTCACGCACTGTTGGTACGCCCTGACGTGTTAGCGCAAGAACTGATGGGGCGTCTTCACTGCGAAGAGCAAGCTCCCAACATTCTGCTGTCTCAACGCCATCACACGGGCGGTAAACATATAGATTTGGAATAGCGCGCAGCGCAGATAGGTGCTCAACAGGCTGGTGGGTTGGGCCGTCTTCGCCGAGGCCGATTGAATCGTGTGTCAGGACGTGAATAACACGCTGCTCCATAAGGGCTGCCAGACGAATAGCCGGGCGTGCATAGTCAGCAAATTGCATGAATGTTCCAGCGTAAGGAACAACACCTCCATGAAGCGCCATGCCATTCATGATGGCTGCCATGCCGTGCTCACGCACGCCATAGTTCACGTAGTTTCCATCAAAATCACCTTTACCAATGAATTTTGACGCTGATACTTTTGTGTTGTTTGAGCCTGTTAGGTCGGCAGAACCACCGATCATACAGTCAAGAGCTGGAACGATTTCCTCCAAACAGGCACCAGATGTTTGGCGTGTTGCTTTGCTTGGTTTTTCTTCTGCGAATGATGCTTTTAGCTGTGCAATTACACCATCCAGCTTAGTTAGATCAATATCAAAGTTACGCTCATCTGCTGGGCTCCGAACACCGAGGGAGCGCCACATTGCAATAATTTCTTCTGGAACCTCGAAAGGTGCGTGCGGCCAATCTAGGTTTTCACGAATACCTGAGATTTCATCATCGCCTGTAATGGCGCCGTGTGCTTTTGGCTGACCTTCCAGAGTAGGGGCGCCGTAACCAATCTTCGTCTTACAGGATATAAAAGATGGTTTATCTGACTCTTGGGCTGCTGCGATAGCTTCTTCGATTGCTTGTGGGTCGTGACCATCAATTTCACTGACTTCCCAGCCATAAGCTTCATAGCGCTTTTTGACATCCTCTGTGAATGCAAGATCAATCGTACCGTCGATTGTGACGTTGTTATCATCATAAAGAGCAATGATTTTATTTAGCTTTAAGTGACCAGCCAAAGAACATGCTTCGTGGCTAACCCCTTCCATCAAACAGCCATCACCAAGGAATACGTATGTGAAATGATCAACATCATCGCTGTATTTTTCGTTCAAAGCCCGTTCAGCTATCGCAAAGCCAACTGCTGTAGAGATACCCTGACCAAGAGGGCCGGTTGTCGTTTCAATAGCGGCATCAAAATCTACTTCCGGGTGACCCGGAGTGTGTGATCCAAGCTGACGGAAATTTTTGACCTCTTCTAATGTGATTTTCTCGTTACCTGTTAGGTAAGACAGAGAGTAAGGTAGCATTGAACCATGACCATTAGAGATAATAAGGCGATCGCGGTTAAACCAGCGTGGGTTCTTTGGGTCAAATTGTAAGAATTTTGAATAAAGCACAGTGGCGATATCTGCCATACCCATTGGCATTCCTGTGTGACCTGAATTTGCTTTTTTAATGGCATCGACTGATAGAGCGCGGATGGCATTGGCCATAAGTTTGTGATCGAGAGCTGGAGATTGAGCTTCTTGTGAAGCCGCTTGCGCTTGAGACATTGTGTACCTTTATTATCTATATGTGTTCGTAAGTCTAAAAATTGCCTGTAATTTGCATTTTTCTGCGGCTTAGGTCAAGCGCATGAGGCGGGTTAGCAAAAAATAAAATGAAAAAAGATGCGGAAAACCATGATGGCTTCCTTGACGGTGTAAAACAAACCGCACTAGGCTACTTCTCATAACAAACAAGAACAATCAACTTAAAAAAGCGAAAAGAAGGCAGAGAAATCACAAGATGATCTGTTTACGCTCCCTTTAAAGGGCGGCGCTGCAAATGATATGGATCCAAAAGTTCTTGCGGGTCGTTTGGACAGTGCTATTGAAAAAGTCGAAAAGCTACTTCGCGAAGGTTAAGAAAAAAGGGGAGATTAGGGTATGGCTGAACTCAGTGTACAAATTAAAGGTCGCACATACGCAATCGCATGAGACGAGGGCCAAGAGCAACGTGTTGCCGCCTTAGCCAAATACGTTGATGAAAAAGTAAATGCCATTGCCGCAGCTGGCGCAGGTACGAATGAGTCACATCTGCTTGTTTTGACAGCCATCGTTATGGCAGATGAAGTATTCGATATGCGTGATAGATCTGCTAATTCAAATGCTGCACCACTTGATGGTCTTAAAATCTCGGAAACAGACGAAAAAGACATCATTGATGCGATTGATATGATGGCAAAGCGTATTGATTCTATCGCAGGTAATCTTAAAACAGCTTAAGCTTGTAAAATTTTCTAAAACTGCCTAAAAGAATGTCAGCTGCGGAGCAGGTGATACGACTTTTATCCCAGAGGCCGATGCTTTTCGCATTAGGGAGCTGTCCCTGATAGTGACTTAGTGTTTTGCCGCTTCGTCCTTTTATACGGCGCCCACCTGGTTTGACCGGGCTTCATGCGGATATCGAACAGTACACGGCTCTCGCGGCACTTATTTTTATCAAACCGTCAACCGACGCTCTCGCGTCGTCGAGTTTGATATGTTAAGAATCTATAATGAATAAACAAACTATCCGTGAACAGGCGCGTTTTCATCGCGATAAAATGCTAATTGATCAGCTTGATTTCGAGCGGGTCATCAATATTTTCTTTCAGTATTATCCAATTCAAAAAGATGATGTTATCGCACTTTATTGGCCTGTGGGGCGTGAGTTTGATAGTCGTTTTCTTACTGATGAGCTTTTAAATCGTGGTTACACATGTGCGCTTCCTTGCGTTGAGAAAGATAATCGCGTTTTGACATTTAAGACGTGGAAACACGATGAACCTTTAAATAAAGGGGCGTATGGCATTAAAGAGCCGACGGATGGGGAGATAGTTGAACCAAGCGTAATCATTGCACCATTGCTGGCTTTTGACCGCTATGGATATCGTATGGGGCAAGGTGGCGGTTATTATGATGCAACAATTGCTCATTATCGCGAAAAAGGTAATGTGATAGCTATTGGGCTTGGTTTTGCCCAGCAGGCTGTGCTATTCAATCTACCAGTGGAAGAGCATGATCAGCGTATGGATTATATTTTAACGCCTGAACAGCTTATCGATCATAGAAAGATAGATTAATGCGTATTTTATTTGTTGGCGATGTTATGGGGCGCTCAGGTCGCGATGCAATCGCCAAGCACCTACCGGAGTTAAAAGATAAGCTTCAAGCTGACGTGACAATTGTAAACGTTGATAACGCAGCAAGTGGTCGCGGCGTAACCAAAGATACGGCTCAAGATATGTATGATGCCGGCGCAGAGTGCCTAACGGGCGGTGATCATATTTGGGATCAACGCGAAATGATTTCTGTCATTGATAAAGACAAGAATATCCTTCGCCCTTTGAACCTCCCAGAGCACACGCCCGGGCAAGGTGTTTGGACAAAGGCTCTTCCTAATGGGCATGAAATTGTTGTTATTCATATCTGCGGCACTATTTTTATGAGTAAAACGCATTTTGATGCACCTTTTGAATGTGTTGATGGCGTGCTCAAGAATTATCAGCTTAAAGCTGGGCGTTCCATTTTTGTAGATTTTCATGCTGAAGCGACATCTGAGAAAATGGCAATGGCACAATATCTAGACGGCCGCGTATCTGCCGTAGTGGGAACACATACTCATATTCCAACTGCGGATTGCCAGATTTTCAACAAAGGCACGGCATATCAAACGGACGCAGGGATGTGCGGTGATTATGATAGCGTTATAGGCGTGCGCGCAGATGTGCCTATCCGTAAATTCCTTCGTAATGTGCCGTTAGAGCGCCTTATTCCGGCTGCTGGCGAAGCAACGTTGTGTGGTACGTTGATCGTAACGGATGATAAAACTGGGCTGGCAAAATCGATTGAACCTGTTCGTATTGGCGGTCGTTTATCTCAGCAAATGCCCGATATTTAGGGCTTTTCTCGCGCTATAACACTCTATATGATCCAGTGTTATAGATTCATAAATTAGAAATTTAAGGACTTTAAGATGGCTGGTCATTCCAAATGGGCAAATATTCAACACCGTAAGGGTAAGCAAGATAAGTTGCGTGCCAAAGCGTTCACGAAAGTAGGGCGTGAGATTATCGTGGCAGCGAAGCTTGGCGGCGGTGACCCAGAAATGAACCCGCGTCTGCGCTTGGCTATTTCAAAGGCTAAAGCGGTCAATATGCCCAATGATAAGATCAAAAAGGCAATTGATACGGGTGCGGGCAATAATGATACGGCTGATTATGAAGAGGTGCGTTACGAAGGGTATGGCCCTGGCGGCGTCGCAATTATTGTGGATGCACTGACAGATAACCGTAATAGAACAGTGGCATCTGTGCGTACAGCTTTCACGAAATTTGGCGGCACGCTTGGTGAAACGGGCGCTGTTGGTTTCATGTTCGATCGCGTGGGGCAGATTCTTTACCTGCTCGATAAGGCTTCGGCCGATGATATGTTTGAGGCCGCTGTTGAAGCAGGTGCAGAGAACTGTGAAACAGAAGGGGATCTGCACAGCATCCAAACAGCGCAAGAAGATGTGGCGGCTGTTCGTGATGCACTTGAAGAGAGATTTGGAGAAGCAGAAAAAGTTGATCTTATCTGGCAGCCAAACACAAAGAGTGAGGTGGGTGAAGATCAAGCAAGCTCGCTCATGAAACTTGTTGATGCGCTTGAAGATGATGATGATGTTCAGGTCGTAACAACCAATATGGATGTTGCCGATGACGTCCTTGAAAAGATTATGGCAGCGGGTTAAGTCACCCTATACAATGTTCACCTTTTGTGCTCTAATAGTGATATGAAAATCTTAGGAATCGATCCAGGTTTAGTCAAAACAGGTTGGGGTATTATTGAGACAGAAGGGCACGCTCTTCGGTTTGTTGCCTCGGGGCTCATTAAACCAAATAAAAACAAAGAATTAGCGCAAAGACTTAAGGTTATAGATGAGGAAATTCAGACTATAGTCTCTCAGTTTAAACCTGACACCGCTGCTATCGAAGAGACTTTTGTGAACCAGAATCCTGCTTCAGCATTA
Source organism: Alphaproteobacteria bacterium (assembly GCA_013215815.1). GTDB lineage: Bacteria > Pseudomonadota > Alphaproteobacteria > Micavibrionales > Micavibrionaceae. The sequence goes on from JABSQP010000011.1 coordinate 56,845, forward strand.
AAATTAGGAGTCGCGCGCGGCGTAGCCATGGTTGTACCGGCGCGTATGGGGTTAGAAGTTGGCGAATATCCCGCTAATCTTGTGAAAAAGTCCGTTGTAGGCGCGGGTAAGGCAGGTAAAGATCAGATGGGGATGATGATCAGAACATTGTTGCCATCATGCGGTGATATATCCGAAGATGAGACAGACGCCTTGGCCGTGGCAATCTGTCACGCCCATCACTATCAAAGTCGCCAAAAGTTCGGCGGTGTCTTGGCTGGAGCAGCACGATGATTAGTAAATTAACAGGTATACTTGATAGCGCGCACGATAACTTCGTTATTCTTGATGTGAATGGCGTTGGCTATCAGGTGTTTTGTTCGAACACAACATTATCGCGCTGCGGGCAACAGGGTGATCCGCTGTCTCTCCTTATTGATACTAATGTGCGCGAAGATGCCATTACACTCTATGGGTTTATGTCGGCGAGTGAGCAAGAGTGGTTTCGTCTTCTAACAAGCGTTCAGGGCGTAGGCGCTAAAGCAGGTATGGCTATTTTGGCTCTCTGCCCACCGGAGCAGCTCGGCTTTGCAATTGCCTCAGGTGATAAAGCCGCCATTCAACGCGCCGATGGTGTTGGACCGAAGCTTGCGGCGCGTATTTTGACGGAATTAAAAGACAAAGCAGCGAAGATTGATTTATCTGCAAAACCTAAAGGCGTTTCTATGCCTGCCGCGGCGAATGAAGCAGCGCCGTCGGGCGTTGAACAAGATGCGGTATCTGCACTTATTAATTTAGGTTATCAGCGCTCTGATGCTTACGCCGCCGTAATGCAGGTAAAGCAAAAGGCAGAAAATGACAATCTTGAGGTGGGTGATATGATACGCCTAGCTTTACAGGAGCTTAGTGTATGAAGAACGAAGCTCTAAGTGCCATTCCGCAGGAAGCAGAAACGATAGAGGAAAACCCTCTACGTCCTCTGCAGCTCTCTGATTTTATCGGTCAACAAGCGCTGCGTGAAAATTTAAAGGTTTATATTGAAGCGGCAAAAAGCCGTGGCGATGCCATGGATCACGTGCTTCTATTTGGTCCACCTGGTCTTGGTAAAACAACACTTGCGCAGATTATAGCCAAGGAAATGGGTGTTGGCTTCCGTGCAACTTCTGGTCCCGTGATTTCAAAAGCAGGGGATTTGGCCGCTATTCTCACGAACCTTCAACCACACGATGTACTGTTCATTGATGAAATTCACCGCCTCAATACAGCCGTTGAGGAAATACTTTATCCTGCGATGGAGGATCGTAAACTTGATTTAATTATCGGTGAAGGACCTGCCGCACGCTCAGTACAAATTGATTTACCACCTTTTACGCTGATTGGTGCGACTACACGTAGTGGGCTTTTAACAAATCCACTTCGTGATCGCTTTGGTATTCCGCTCCGTTTGGAGTTCTATACGAATGAAGAGCTTGCTTTGATCGTAAAACGTTCAGCGAATATTCTTGGCATGCCTTTGAGTGAAGAGGGTGCCTTTGAAATCGCGCGCCGCTCTCGTGGTACGCCGCGTATTGCAGGTCGTTTGACACGCCGCGTTCGTGACTTTGCACAAGTATCAAATGCTGCAGAGATTGGTTCTGATATCGCCGATACTGCGATGAAGCGCATGGATGTGGATGCGCAAGGTCTTGATTCAATGGATCACCGTTATATGAAATGCATCATTGAAAATTATGGCGGGGGCCCAGTTGGTGTTGAAACAATTGCAGCCGTATTATCCGAACAGCGTGATGTTATCGAAGATGTAATAGAACCATATCTGGTGCAACAGGGCTTCATTCAGCGTACCCCGCGTGGTCGCGTGATGAGTGAAAAAGGCTATAAGTACCTGGGTCTGACGCCGACTAAGGCTAATCAAAGCACGCAGAGGGATTTGCTCGATGAGTAATAAGAAGCATACAGCTGATTATCGTGTTTATTACGAAGATACGGATGCCGTCGGTATTATGTATCACGCGAACTATATTAGTTTTTGTGAGCGTGGACGCTCCGATCTTTTACGTGATCTAGGTTTGCCCGCATCAGAAGTTTTTGAAAAACTTGGTATTGGCTTTGTTATTCGCCACATTGATTGTGATTATCTAAAAATGGTGAAGTTAGATGATCTCCTAACTGTAGAAACTCAGGTTTTATCCATGAAAAATACGTCTTTTGTGATGAGACAGACAATTTCTTGCCAAAATTCACCTGTATTTAAAATGGATGTTTCAATTGTTTGTGTTGACCGTAATGGAAAACCAACACGAGCCCCCGAAGGGTTAAGAGAAAAATTCGCCGATTATATGATCGAAGAATAAAGATAGAAGGATTGATTGAATTATGGATGAAGTAGCGAATAGAGCTGTTGACGCAGCAAATCTTGCTGGCAGTGTTGCTGCGCATGATATGAGC
>JABSQP010000012.1 GCA_013215815.1 Alphaproteobacteria bacterium
AACTAGAAGAATAACCACACTCAATAATATTTTTTTTATCTTTTTGATTACCGTTTTATTACTCATTTTACAAAAAACGCGCTGAATCTATTGTCATTAGGATTTATGCGTATTTTTATGCAAAATATATGCCAGATTTATAGGCTGTAAAGAAAGACATTAACGAGCGTAAGTCCAAAATGACAAAAAGAATGATAAAGTATGAGATTTCCGTGAATGATCACCCCAAAGAAAGATTAGAACCAAGATAGTTAGCTGTTTAAAAGCAATAACCTTAAATGCGGACAGCTCTTTAAAAAAGATCAGAACCTCAAAAATTGAGTAAAATCAAAGCTTACGGAAGATTTCTGAAAAGATGGCTGGGGTGGCAGGATTCGAACCTGCGCATGGCGATACCAAAAACCGCTGCCTTACCGCTTGGCTACACCCCAACAAATGGAAAAATGTGGGAGGAAATGGTGCCGCAACACGGACTCGAACCGCGGACCTGATGATTACAAATCAACTGCTCTACCAACTGAGCTATTGCGGCGCCACTTGAATTTCCTAGCTTTTAAAGCATTTTGCCTCAAAAGTCGCTGGAAATTAGCAAAAAGATTCTAGTTTGGCTAGCCCTTTTTTAAAAGTTTTTCACGATATCGATTTGGCGTTCTTGAGCTATATCTGATAATATCGTAAAAGAGTGTTTGTTTTTAATAACTCTTATTTAATCTATTGAAATAAAAGGTTTTTATATGGCTGACGGTAAACCGGATGCAGGCGCAGAAGTAGTCGTAGGATGGGCAATGATCATTGTCGTGATCTTAGCGGCACTTTGGGTCATGTACACCTTTGTTTTAACAGATCAAGTCAACAACGCCGTACGTTGGTTCCGCTACGCCGAAATGTGGCTGGTCTCTCTATTCGTAGATGATAACTACAGCGTCATCGTCAATGGCCAAGAACTCAACCTCAATGAGTGGATGGAAATTACAAAAGCCGTTCCTATTGGGGAATTAAATGTCCCTGCCCTGATTGGCATGACAACGATCGCCATCACACCACTGAAATGGCTTTTTGCTGCTATTATCAGCCTGATTGGCGTTTGGGCACTATTTAAAGGTCCTGGAACACAATACACAGAAACATTTAACCTGGATCGGTTTATCAACTTCCAGTCCAATGCGTTCCCTGTTATCGCCCCATTCATTGATTTCAACCCTGGAAAACAGCCGCCAAGAGCGCCAGGAACACCAGTTCCTGCCGAACTCCCATTATTTGCTGAAGCATTGGGCCCTGAGGAGTGGTTAGCATATAATCAGATACCTGTTCCGGACGGAGTTATAGATCAGCCCAAATGTTTCGAAGCATTCGCCAAACAACTTGGCCCTAGGTGGCGTGGCCCTAAAGGTTTAAAGCCTTATGAACAAATTCTTCTGGCAGCATGTTGTTATAAAGCGTCCAGAAAGCGAGACGAAGCCGATGTCATGCTAGGAAGATTGGCAAAATGTTGGTCGCACGACAAAGGCCTTCAACTCGGTAAGGACGCAAAATTAGTTGGTGAAGCAAGGCGTGTCCTAAAAAATAAAGAACTCTCTCACAGCGTATTAAAAAAATGCAATCAACACGCATGGAACACAACAGCCCTTATTCGCGCTCTGCTAACAGCAAGAGAAGAAGGTGGCGTTATGGCACCAGCACAGTTTGTATGGCTGCGCGGGCACAATAGAAATCAGTGGTATCCGCTTAACAACCTTGGTCGTCACTCTTATCATATGGAGGCCATTGGCGCGATGGCTCACTTTAAGGCAGAGAAAATGGCAAAACGCCCTATTCCAAGAGCAAAAGTACAAGATGCTGTAGACGCCATTATTGAATACATGGGCGAAAGTCATGCTCGCCCTATCCCATCTCTTGATTACAGCGGTTCAAAGAAACGCGGTATTAAAAAACTAAAATCAGCGTAGGCAAAGATATGTTTAAAAAACAAAGCAATTCGGTCAATACAGCTAGTGTGAATGAGGGGTTCCTTATTCTAACACTAACAACATCGGTTACTCCCGTCGTATGGAGATTGGAACTAGAAAAAGCAAAGAATGCTTCTTTTGAGATTCAAGAGCAAGACAACGGACATGCCTTAACAATCAAAGCACCAAGAAAATCCCTTGAAATCATTGGGTTATTTAACGAACAAGACGACGCCTTTGACGCACTCATGAGCGTTTCTTCTGCACTACAGAACAACGCTCAAAACAGTACGCCAGCAAAAACAACTAGTAACAAAAAGGCAGCTACACCCAATAAAGACGCCACAAATAACCGCCTTATTGTTATGCTACTTGCAACATGTTTTGTTATCGGACTTTTTTATTATTATTGGGGACGCGTTATCCCAACAACACAAACTTTTGAAACACAAACGTTATCAGAAACAGCAAGCGATCCAGCTAACCGTACTGGCGTCCCCGTTTCAGCAGATGATTTATTAAAAGGATTTTAAGGCGAATATAAATGGCTCTCGATAGAAAACGGTTTGGATATGGTAAAGCGGCTGTCGTTCGAGACATCCGACCTATGTATATACGCTTCGGCGATGCCATGCAAAAGCCGTCATACGCTTTTACGACCTGCATTATGGGAGCGATTTCGTACTTTATGGTCCCTGAGGTTACAGCTTACGTCGGTGATCTCGTATTCTTCATGTACCTTCTCTTTTTCTGGTGGCTTTGGACGCGTAACAGATCATTACCAGGAAAGCTTCCTATTGGCTCAAAATACCAAGATAGAAACAATATGGGCCCTGGGAAGAGCGGTGAAGCGGAAGGTATTCTCTATATCGGTAACGAGAAAAAAAGTCGTCAGCAGATCTGGTACAGTAACTCAGATGCCAGAACACATATTCTTTACCTTGGTACAACTGGTTCCGGTAAAACAGAAGGCTTGAAGTCCATGGTCACCAGTGCTTTGTCATGGGGATCTGGCTTCGTATATATTGATGGTAAAGCTGATACCGATTTATGGTCATCACTATCATCACTTGTGCGTCGGTACGGCCGTGATGATGACCTCCTTGTTCTCAACTATATGACGGGTAACTCGGACGGACGATCACCATCAAACACGCTGAATCCATTTTCTAGCGGCTCTGCCTCTTACCTAACGCAAATGCTTGTATCCCTAATGCCTGAAGCAGAAGGTGATAACGCGATGTGGAAAGAACGTGCGGTATCCCTCATGAGTTCTCTCATGCCGGCATTGACTTGGAAAAGAGATAACCAGGACTTCCCTCTGTCCGTTAACTCTATTCGTACCTACTTAGGCCTAAAATACATCATCATGCTTTCGCGTGATGAAGCGTTACCAGAAAAAATACGCGAAGGTTTGATGGGCTACCTTGAAACACTACCTGGTTTCGTCAATGAAGCCTTCGATGATCAAGGTAAAGAAAAACCGATGGGCCCTGATCAACCAATGGTAGACACAAATACAGTCCACCAGCAACACGGCTTCCTAACTATGCAGTTTACACGTGCGTTGCAGTCTTTGGGAGATGACTACGGTTATATCTTTGAAACATCTGCTGCAGACATCGACATGGTTGATATCGTTCTTAATCGACGTATTTTGATTACACTCATCCCTGCCCTTGAAAAATCCGGTGATGAAACAGCCAACCTCGGTAAAATCATCGCCGCGACAATTAAAGGTATGATGGGATCTACGCTTGGCTCCCAACTTGAAGGGGAAAGCGCAAGTATCATTGAAAACAAGCCAACGCATTCTGCCACACCGTTCATGACGGTCTTTGATGAGGTGGGTTACTATACCGCACAGGGTATGGCTGTTATGGCAGCGCAAGCGCGTTCATTAGGTTTCTGTCTGGTCTTTTCGGCACAAGATCTGCAAGCCATGGAAAAGCGTGTTAAAGAAGAAGCACGTTCTATTACAGCGAACTGTAACATTAAGATCTTTGGTAAATTACAAGATCCAACACAAACACGAGAGTTCTTCGAAAACCATATTGGTAAAGACTATATTGCAAAAGTATCAAGTCTGCAGATAAGTGGATACTCCTATCACGATACACAACAAGCGAGCATCGATACAGGAACACGTGCTGATTACGATGACCTTAAAGATATGAAAGAAGGAGAAGCAATCATCTCCTTTGCGATGGATGTTTTGGAAGCAAACATTTTCTACTCTAACCCCGGTCATGCGAAAGCGATGCGTGTAACACGCTATCTTCCTCTTGCTCCGCCAGATGATAATATCATTAAGCATGCAGATGAAATAACGAAGCTTAGAGATCTTCTCTGTAACAAAACATGGACAGCTGAGAAAGCGGATGTGGCTAATGAAACGCCAAAAGAAATTGAAGCTATAGCGCGCGGCTTCTCTGAAGGGGAGAAAAATTGCGAGGACGTCGTTGATCATGGCGTTATGGCTTTGGCATCACTTCACGCAGATCTGTACCCGACTGAAGCGCAAGACGCCGTGCGGGAACTATTGACACCAAAAGAAGCTACAGCCCCAGCGCGGCAAGAAACACCGGCGCCTGCCCCTGCCCCAGCGGCAACACAACCTGAACCAACACCACCGCCAGCTACCGCAGCAGTAGAAGCGACAGCGGCACCTCAAGTAGAGCAGGCACCTACGCAGCCTCCTACGGCTGTACAAGAGACTGTCTTACAGAAAAAAGAGCCTGTATTGAAAAAGCTAGGCGAAGAGGCTGAAAAAATTCTAAAAGAGGCTGGTGACGCACTAAGGCGATCTTTATTTAAATCAGAAAACACAACGCCCCCAAACGGAGAATTCGATGCAGCGGAATAAAAACTTTCAAAGCGGTAATGTTTTTATGATCGTCCTCATTGGCGTTCTTCTCTTTGCTGCTCTAGGATATACTTTTAGCCGAAGCATGCGGACAGGCGCAGGCAATCTCACAAAACAACAAGCTAAAATTGCTGCACAGGAAATTATTAACTACGCACAATTGGTTGAGCGAGCTGTTGATCGTGTAAGACGTAATGGTTGTTCTGAAGGTGAGATTAGTTTCAGCAACCCTTCAGAGTGGGCCGCTGCAGTTGAAGCAACTTATGTACACACCCCAGCATCTGAAGACAAATGTAAGGTTTTTAACGATAATGGGGGAAAACTAGCCTGGCAAGATCCCAATTTGAGTTACTACGATTCAAGCATGGTTATGTGCTGTGGCCTCTTTGGCGCATGGCAGTTTAGTGGTAATCTTCGTGTTAATGGGACTGGAACTAGCACAATTGGCCCCCCTTGTTCTGGGTGTGAATTAGTAACAACAAATTTACCATTAAAAAAAGAGGTATGCAGTGCTATTAATGAGGCATTAGGCCTTGGATCTGATATCCCTATAGACCCTGGCGATATTCATCAACCAGCGTTTTCTGGGGTATCTAGTTTTGTAAGATCAGATGAGGTCCCTTCTTCAAATAAGGGTGGTTTATGCTTTCAGGAACAAGCCTCTAATCAAAGATATATTTTTTATCAAACACTAATCGCTAGATAATAAAAGGGACACCTTACTTGACAGTTTAGGCAAATCAGATTCTAATTGAAGGATGGCTCGTCAAGCACGCATTACATTATCAAACTCCCCACACCATATAACCCAACGCGGCAATAGAGGTGAGCCCGTATTTTTCGAAAAAAGTGACTTTCAATCCTATCTCAGTATTTTACAAGAACAGTGTGAACGCTTCTCCGTTAAAATTCTGAGCTACTGTTTGCTACCCAATCAAATTCATTTACTCGCAGTCCCTCAAGATGGTGATTTACTGGCTCGCGCCATAGGGGAAACACATAGGCGTTACACAAACATGATTAACAAGCGGATGGAATGGCGCGGTCACCTTTTCCAAGATCGTTTCTTTTCTTATGTATGTGATGAACAATACTCTCTGCGCGCAATGCGTTTCATTGAAAACATGCCTGTTGTAAGTGGTATCGCCCCAAAACCAGAGAACTATCTATGGAGCAGCGCTAAAGAACGTATCAAAGTTGCCCAAGGGTCATTCCTACAACAGCCTAAAAACTTTCACGCCGTACAAGACTGGAGTGCGTTTTTAGAACGGCCAATGGATCCTAAAGAACTACGCTCAATCGAAATTCATTTACAAACAGGGCGACCACGAGGAAACGACACATTCCTGGATATGATTGAACAGAAAATAGGCAGAAGCGTTCGCCCACAAAAACGTGGGCGCAAACCTAAAAATCAACAAGAGAAAAATATACTGAAGGCTATTTAAAGATCTTAATCTGATTTCTTCCGTCTTCTTTTGCTTTATACAAAACAATATCAGCACGGCGGATAGCTGGATCGAGAGACTTGTCTTTGCTTGCTTCAATCTCAGCAACACCAATACTCACAGTAGCTTTGATATAATCACCATTTTCTAAACGAAAATCTTTCATCTCAACGGCCTTACGAACACGCTCCATCACGGTGAGAGCATCTTCATGTGAGTTTGTCTCAGGAAGAAGAAAAATAAACTCCTCACCGCCAAAACGGCCTATTTCATCTTCTAGACGAATGTTTTCTTCGAAGATTTCGACCATAGATTTCAAAATAATATCACCCGCTTCATGCCCGTGCGTATCATTAATTACCTTAAAGTGATCGATGTCTAATAGTGCAACTGACAGAGGTTTATCATAGCGTTTTGCACGTCTAATTTCTTTCACACCTTTTTCAAGAATAGAGCGCCTATTATCAACATTCGTGAGCGCATCTGTCCTCGCCAAATTTTCCAACTTGTCTGCATAAACGCTAACGCGGCGCACCAAAGGCATAAAGATAAGAAGCGCCTCCAATAATAACGTCACCATAATCACAACAAGGGCAACATGCTGGTATATCTGCAATCGACGAACGTGCTGCAAACTTTCAGCTTCATAAGCGATATTAATTGAATCAATATTCTGGATAAGGGAACCCTGAATAAGGGTTTTCACTTCTTTGTAATACTTATTGTTATAACCTAGCTTCCCCTCGGACTCCTCCAGTAAGTTTTTAACTGAGCCAACAAAGGAATCTATCTGCTGCTTAGCACGCTCATGAGACTCCTGAACCTGAATAGCAAAAAAGGTTTCTGATTTTTGCCCTTTGCCAAATTCTTTATTTTTGAAGATTTCTGTATAAGCTTGCTCCAACGAAGACAAATCACTCTCTAAACGCCCCTTTACAATAGAGCTCTTACTATCAACGTATTCATTTACGTTAAGAGAAATTAAAGGGATCAGCTTTAGCTGCCTACTGGCATAAACAAGATCTCTGTTATTCTGTTCTTTGATAATTTCACCAATACCGTAGTGAATAATCAAAGACATATAAGCAATGATCGCTAAGGCCACAATATAGCCCGCCGTTAGCGCACGAACGGGAGCTGCTCTAGGAATATCAAATTTTTTCTCAAACATGGATTTATTATGATACGTGAAAAGGCGTAAAGAAAAACTTAAACGCAGTGTATCACATTCTAGCTGGAACCAAAATCCCCAAAAGCTCTAAACCTTTTTCCAGTTGATTCATCGTTACCTGGCAGAGCTGTAATCGGCTCTGCTTAAGGCTTTCATCATTTTCAGAGAGAATGTGGCAGTTACCGTAGAAAGAACTAAAACCCTGTGCCAGCTTGTGGAGATATTCACATAGATGGTGCGGCGCATAACCATTGATCGAAAGTTGTAAGCTATCTGGAAATTGCGTTAAAAGCAGCGCTAAATCACGGTCACCTTCACCTAAAGCCAGATCACCATCAATTTTCTCGCCTGCATCTTTAGCCTTATTCAGTAAAGATTTGATACGAACAGCCTGATAAAGAAGATATGGACCTGTTTTTCCTTCAAATGAGGTTAAACGATCCAAATCAAACACGTAATCGGCCTGACGTTGATTTTGAAGGTCAGCAAACTTAATAGCCGCGATGGCTACCTTGTGCGCTACATCTCCGCGCTCTTCCTCGTCCATATCAGAAGCGAGATTGGCTTCATCTAGGCGCGCTTCGGCCTTTTCAGTTGCCATCTTAATAAGGTCTTCAAGGCGCATCACGCCACCTTCACGGGTTTTAAACGGTTTACCGTCTTTACCGTTCATCGTTCCAAAGCCTGCATGCGTCAATTCAACATTGTCATTCACAATATCAGCCTTACGCACAGCGCGGAAAACTTGCTCAAAGTGAAGCGATTGACGCTGATCCACTACATAGACCATCTTCACCGGATCATAGAGCTTCACACGCTCAACAATCGTCGCACAGTCGGTTGTTCCGTACATCACGGCGCCATCACGCTTATAAAGGATCATCGGCGGGATTTTTTTATTATCTTCATTACTCGCAACAGGCACAACCCATGCACCGTCACTTTCCACGGCCCAGCCCTTTTCACGCATATCCTCAACCATCGGTGCGATATAATCATGAACATCGGCTTCACCTTTCCAAAGGTCGAACTCAACGCCAAGCTTACCGTATGTCTTTTTCATCCCCGCAACAGAAACAGCGCGGATTTTTTCCCAAATACCGTAATATGGCTGCTCTTTGTTTTGCAGCTTCACCGTTGTTTCTTGAGCTTCTTTCTTGAGGTCTTCATTTTCCTTCGCGGCGCCGGAGGCCTTTGGATAACGCGCGCCCATGTCTTCCATGAGCTTCGCAACAGAGGCCTCATCCTCGACATCCGTATCCAGAACAAGGCTTTCCTCTCCTTCACGCAAGTAATCAGCGATCAGCATACCCAAATGCGTGCCCCAATCCCCCATATGAACATCACCGAGCACATCATAACCCGCATAGCTCATAATACGGCGCAGAGAGTCACCAATAATAGCCGCGCGCAAGTGCCCCACATGCATTGCTTTTGCAATATTTGGCCCGCCATAATCCAAAACAACTTTTTCAGACGGAGAAATCGGCGTTACGCCGTAATTCTCTCGCTTTTCTAAATAGTCCGCGAGGTACGCGTCTGTAATGTTCAGATTGATAAAGCCAGGCCCTGCGATGGTAACTTCGCTAAAAAGAGCATTAGGATCAGAGGTTATGTAAGAAAACGAACCTTTTTCTTCATTCAAAACATATTCTATACGGTCAACATCTAAATCTTCAATAAATGTTCCTGGCATTAACTCTGTTAAAGCAGAGCATACTTTTTTTGCAATCTCACGCGGGTTCTTCTTGGCTTGCTTCGCCGCCGCCATCGCGCCATTACATTGGAATTGCGCCAAATCAGGGCGGTCAGACACACGCACCTGCACTAACTCTTTAGGAAGACCGGCGTGCGTAAATGCCTCGCCAACAATATCTGATAATATGTGTGTTAATGATGTCATTTATTTTTTTTAGGTAGTGCATCAATCACATCTTGGAATGATTTTTTATGCTCTTCAAATTTTTCATTCCAATACCTGATATCATCAAGCGCTCTTTGCTTTGTTGTTGTTTCCCAAAGAGCAGGATGTTCAAGTGCTTCAACCCTATTCCTCTCAACGCTATTATTTATAAACGGTTGCCCTGTTGCACTTAGGGTATATATAGCATCTTGTAACTTCGCAACTAATTCCACACTCAAATGTTCTGCAAGAAAACCATTCTGATACAACTGAACTGAAGCTGCGCTAAAAATATCAGAAAACCTAAAAAATCCGTAATATCCAGACATAGATACATGTCCCTCAACAACGGCTGTCTTATACTTGCTTAGCTCTTCTAAGAAACCATCTACTTTTCCAATATTATATTGGAGTTCAAAGTTTAAAGCTCTGACTGCATATGCTTGTGATTTTTTGTCAATATGCCGATTAATCAGTAAAGAAATTACAGTTCCAGCAAAAATTCCTGCAAAAACGCCTGCAAAAACACCTAGTCCCTCAAAAAAACATGGAAGAACTGTACACAGAAAGTCACAATTTTCTGCACTACTGTCCATTTTTATGCATCCACCGCAGCTTTCAGGGCATTTTCTTGAATAAACTCTCGGCGTGGTTCAACCACATCCCCCATAAGCGTTGAGAAGAGCTCTGATGCTTTTTCCGCGTCCTTAACCGTCACCTGAAGCAAGATACGTGCTTCTGGGTCAAGTGTTGTCTCCCATAGCTGTTCAGGGTTCATCTCACCGAGACCCTTATAGCGGCTAAGTTGCAGCCCCTTCTTACCCTGCTCAAGGACAGATTTGAAGAAACCTAACGGCCCTGTGACTTTGGCGATCTCTTTATCGCCCGCTACAATATTTGCGCCTTCAAAGAAGTTTTCTTCGAGCATAGCACGTGCATTATTCAACGCGCGGGCTTCAGCAGAGCGAATTTGATCCGCGCTAATACGCACTTGTTTCTGCACACCGCGCACCATACGTGTCAGCACATAACCACCAACAGGTGTGAACTCACCCTTCCATGTTTTCTCATTCTTCATCGCAAGAAGATTGAGGCGTTCGGCCAAGAAGTCAGCGGCCTTTTGGCCAGCATCTGCATCTTCCAAGACAACCTGATCAAACGCACCAATAATGGCTGCCTGCTCGATCGCATCTTGGTTTATTGATTTACGCACCAATGTTTCAATCGCACTCTTCACATCACGGATAGAGTGCAATAGATCACGCAAGTCATTCCCTGCGCGCTCAACGCCGCTCTTTGTTCGTAGTTTTAAATCAGAAAGCGCTGCATCAATGAGATAATTTTCCATCTCTGCATCATCTTTCAGATATGTTTCACCGCTATTCCCGCGCTTCACTTTATAAAGCGGTGGCTGCGCGATATAGAGATAACCGCGCTCAATAATTTCCGGCGTGTAACGGAAGAAAAATGTCAAAAGAAGTGTACGAATGTGCGATCCATCAACGTCGGCATCAGTCATGATAACAATCTTATGATAGCGAATTTTTTCGATATCAAATTCTTCTGCACCAATACCTGTACCGAGCGCTGTAATCAATGTACCAACTTGTTCAGAGCCAAGCATTTTATCAAAACGCGCACGTTCGGTATTCAAAATCTTACCACGCAGCGGTAATATCGCCTGTGTTTTACGTGAACGTGCCTGCTTGGCAGAACCACCCGCTGAGTCCCCCTCAACGATGAAGATTTCTGAATCGGCAGGATCTTTTGATTGGCAATCTGCAAGCTTACCCGGCAGATTTGAAATATCCATCACACCTTTACGGCGCGTTAGATCACGTGCTTTACGTGCAGCTTCACGCGCAGTTGCCGCCTCAACAATCTTTCCAACGATTGTTTTGGCTTCCGTAGGGTTTTCTTCAAACCATGTTCCTAAAGACTCGCTAATAGCTGCTTCTACAACAGGGCGCACTTCAGAAGACACAAGTTTATCTTTTGTTTGCGACGAGAATTTCGGATCCGGAACCTTCACAGAGAGAACACAGGTCATGCCCTCACGCATATCATCACCCGTGAGTTTCACTTTTTCTTTCTTGAGAATACCTTTCTCTTCAGCGTATTTTGAAATCACACGTGTTAGCGCAGAACGAAAGCCCTGCAAGTGCGTACCACCATCACGTTGTGGGATATTGTTTGTGAAGCATAACATTGTCTCGTGATATGCATCTGTCCACTCCACAGAAGCTTCAACAGTAATCCCTTTTTCATCATCATGCGTGCTAACAGAAACTGGAGATTTAATAAGCGCTTTTTTCGAGCGGTCTAACCACTGCACAAAGCTTTCAATACCGCCTTCATAATGCAGATGCGCAATCTTTGGCTCTTCACCACGATCATCCGTAAGATAAATGTTTACCCCAGAGTTCAAGAACGCAAGTTCACGAAGACGGTCTTCCAATGTTTCAAAATCAAACGTTGTTTTTGTAAATGTTTCAGGAGATGGTAAAAATGTAACAGCTGTTCCGTTACGCTCACCTTCGTCCAGATCACGAATAGGTTTTAGATCCTCACCCGCTTCACCATGCGTGAAACGCATTGTCCATTCTTTACCCTCACGGCGAATAGTCAGATCCAAGTACTCTGATAACGCGTTCACAACCGACACACCCACACCGTGCAAACCACCAGATACTTTATAGGAGTTCTGATCAAATTTACCACCAGCATGAAGCTGCGTCATAATAACCTGAGCTGCAGAAACACCTTCTTCAGGGTGCTCATCAACAGGAATACCACGACCGTTATCTTTAATCGTTGCGGAACCATCAGCGTTCAAAATCACATCAACGCGATCACAATGACCAGCCAAAGATTCATCGATCGCGTTATCGACAACTTCATACACCATGTGGTGTAACCCAGTGCCATCATCGGTATCACCAATGTACATACCAGGACGTTTACGAACAGCCTCCAGCCCCCTTAGGACCTTAATAGAATCCGCACCGTAATCGGCTGCATTTTGATCAATGTTTTCTTGTTCAGAATCGCTCATGTTTTCGGCTGTTTTACCCATAGTTTTTTACGTCCATTTTTAATAGAAAAATCGCAGATTTCTGCGGTTATTCGTGAATATTTTTTTATAACATTTGAGGGGGTAAAATAACAGGAAAAACACCGTCTTTTTCACAAGTAAAAAACAATTATTTCAAAGACTTAAGAAGGTGTTATTTGGGCTCTTTCAACGTGATAAATTTGTGCTTTTTTCAATACAGAATCGAACAAAGAAATATCTGTTCCCGTCATCCAAACCTGCCCACCGAGAGAGATCAAAATATCAAAAAGAGCCGCTCTGCGCCCCTCATCTAAATGTGCGGCCACCTCATCCAAAAGTAAAATCGGAGGCGCTCCCTTCTCTGCCGCCATCATACGCCCATGCGCGATCACAATAGTAATAAGAAGCGCCTTTTGCTCACCCGTTGAACACTGCGCAGCGGGCATTTTCTTAGATGCATAAGTCACAACCATATCCGATTTATGCGGTCCAGAAGCCGCGCCACCGACAATGGCGTCGCGTTCACGAGACTGCTCTAATTGATACGCGAACATCTCCTCCACCTCAACGGCAGGCGATTTCTGTAAAAGTTCTTCGATCGTGCCGCGCAGTTCAATAATTGCTCGCGGGAAGTATGCTTCTTCTTTTGCATCAATATGGTCACAAGCAGCTTGCAATTTTTGAACAAAATCAAGACGCGCTGCGCTAATCGCCACACCAGTTTCTGCCATCTGAGATTCAAGGCTTTCCAGCCAAATCGGATCAGCATTACCCTCTTGAAGAAGCTTAGAGCGCTGGCGCATCGCGTTCTCATAGCGTGTGACACGACCAGAATGCCCAGGATCAAAAGCAAAAACGAGACGGTCAAAAAAACGGCGGCGTGTTCCCGCACCTTCAATGAAAAGCCGATCCATTTGAGGCGTGAGCCAAATGCACGACACATAATCAGACAGTGCATTTTGGGACTTTGCATTCACACCGTTAATACGCACAACACGTTTATCCTTTATAGGGTCCAGTCCTGTGCCAAGTTTTACTTCACCGCCGCGTGTTTCGCAGACACCAGCAATGCCCCACGGCTGATCACTATCGCGTTTTTGAAATTCTGGTGCTTTAGCACTTCTCAGCCCTCGCCCAGGAGATAAAAGAGAAACAGCCTCCAAAACATTCGTCTTCCCTGCACCATTTTGGCCATGTAGCACAATAAGACCAGAAGAAAGGCCGTCTAAAACGGCCTTCTCATAACATCTAAAGTTCTGCAGTTTTAACTGAGAGAGGTAAGACACGTAAGCCCTTACACACGAAGTGGCATAAGCACATAAAGCGCTGAGTTATCACTTGTGTCTTCAATGATTGTCGGTGATGCACCGTCCGCCAACGTTAAACGACAACCATCTCCTTCAATTTGAGATGTAATATCCATCAAGTAACGCGCATTGAAGCCAATTTCGATATTGTCATTTCCATTTACTTCCAAGTCTTCTGTCGCACTACCTGCATCAGGAGAGTTTGCAGACAATGTCATTGTCTTGCCTTGGAATGTAATCTTCACAGCGCGTGATTTACCATCAGAAATCGTTGAAACACGGTCAATCGCAGAACTAAACGCCTTAGGATTAATTTCAACAATCTTGTCATTACCTTGCGGAATAACGCGTTGGTAATCAGGGAATGTTCCATCAATAAGTTTCGATGTCAGAACGATGTGATCAAATGTGAAGCGCATCTTGCTCTCAGAGAGAGAGACCTGAATAGCATCGCCAGCCTCATCGATGAGCTTACGCAGCTCTGCAACTGCCTTACGCGGGATAATAACGCCCGGCATTTCTGATGCGCCTTCTGGAAGAGGCATTTCAAAACGCGCCAAACGGTGGCCATCTGTTGCAACTGCTCGAAGTACTTTAACACCTTCATTTTCAGCTGCATGGACATAAATACCGTTGAGGTAGTAACGTGTTTCTTCTGTGCTCATCGCAAAACGTGTACGATCGATAAGCGCGCGTAGCTCATTCGCAGGTACAGAGAATGATACAGGTAGATCACCCTGACCGATTTCCGGAAAATCTGCCACAGGGAGACACGCCAATTTAAAGTTAGAACGACCGGCCTTGATGCTCATTTGGTTACCAGCATCGTCAACACTCATTTCAACCTGAGAATCATCAGGAAGCTTTTTCACAATATCGAAGAGTGTCGCTGCCGGCACTGTTGTAGACCCAGCGTCGCTTACAGTTGCTGCTACAGCTTCGTTGATCTCCATATCCATATCTGTCGTCGCCAAGCTCAAAACACCGTCTTCCGCCTTCATCATCACGTTTGAGAGGATCGGAATAGTGTTACGTTTCTCCACGGCGCTTTGCACGTGGTTTAGAGAGCGTAAAAGAGCAGCGCGATCAATGCTGAGTTTCATTGTAATATTTCCATTTTCTATAGTGTTACCGTGAATCGAAATATAGCATAGAACCTAAGCGCGCCAAGCCTTTTATCCGTTTTGTTCTTGAAGTTTTCCCCAAGCACTCATGCCATGCCCCAGACTGCAAAACAGGGCTCTTTCCGTGGAGAAGGAAGAACCCTGCTTTACAACAAAGGAGATATGGAAATTTTTAAATTATTAGCCAGTCAAAGCGCGGCGAATTACTTCTACGTCCTGCGCGAAAGATGCGTCTTCACCTGTTAACTCTTCAATCTTACGAACGGCATGCATCACTGTTGTGTGATCACGACCACCGAACTTACGGCCGATCTCTGGCAATGAACGTGCTGTTAGCTGTTTAGCAAGGTACATCGCAACCTGACGCGGACGTGCAACCTGACGCGCACGACGGGCTGAGTGCATGTCTGACAGACGAATATTGTAGTGCTCAGCCACTTTACGTTGAATTTCATCAATTGTGATGCGGCGATCATGTGAACGAAGAAGATCTTGCAGTACTTCTTGTGTAGATTCCAATGTAATTGGATTCTTTGACACTTCTGCGTGTGCAACAATACGGTTTAGTGCGCCTTCCAGCTCACGAATATTTGATGTCACCTTTAGAGCTAAAAATTCAAGAACGCTATCAGGAATATCAACTTGTAGCTGATCACGTTTTGCCTGAACAATACCAAAACGAAGATCGTATGTTGAAGGCTGGATATCAGCAACAAGCCCCCATGCAAGGCGTGAACGAAGACGCTCATCAAGACCTGTCAGATCACTTGGCGCTTTATCAGCAGAGATAATGATTTGTTTGTTCTGATCAACTAACGCATTGAATGTGTGGAAGAACTCTTCTTGTGTTGATTCTTTACCCGCGATGAACTGAATATCATCAATCATTAGAACATCAACAGAGCGGAAGAACTCTTTAAACGCCATTGTGTCATTATTACGTAGCGCTTTTACGAACTGATACATGAACTTTTCAGCCGAAAGGTACATAACTTGCTTTTCAGGCGCCTGATCACCAATTGCCCAAGCAATCGCATGCATCAAGTGTGTTTTACCAAGACCAACACCACCATAAATAAAGAGAGGATTAAAAGGAACGCTCGTACTCTCAACAACACGGCGCGCAGCAGCATGTGCAAGAGCATTTGGTTTCCCAACAACAAAGCTATTAAATGTGAAACGCTCATCCAAAGGTGATGCGATTTCAAACTGATCCGCTTTTGCTTTATTTTCGTTTGCTTTCTTTTCTGGTTCTTTTTGATCATCGTCCGAGAAAATTGCACCCTGAACAACAACGATCTCTAAACGTTTAATACCAGCATCTTTTTCCATGCACATTTCAAGAATGCGTTTAGCATAGTGCGTGCCAATCCAATCTTTCATGAAACGTGTAGGAACAGAAACTTCTAATGTACCGTGATAGCATGCCTGAAGCGTTAAAGGTTTTAACCAGCTACGGAATACCGCCTCACCAAATTCACCACGAAGTTCTTTATAAACACTCTTCCAAACACTCATCACTTCCTTAGAAGGTGCCAGCGTTTCAGCGCTGTAGTCTACGACTTCTGATGAACTCTTTGTTGATACTGTATTCTCTGTACCGGCTTTAGGCATTTTATTTTTCTCCACTCAATTTTAATTAGTTGCACTAAATTTACTAAGCTCAAAGCATAAAAATAGGGTTTGCGAAAACACATGGTTCTCACACTCAAATTTATGCTTTAAAACTATCTTCTTAAAAAAAGGTTGGATTTAAGTTTGTCTTACGAACGCAGTGTCAAATTTTAAATCATATCCCCCGTAACACCATTTCAAAAAATGGTTGCCCTAACCGGGCTATTTAAACTTCAAATAAATTTTGAAGTGTTTCGAGAAAAGTTTTCCCCCGAAAAGTTACTCTAGAATTTGTAGAACTAAACAAAGTTGTGAGCAACTAAAAAGTGACCCTAAACAAAAAAAAATTTTTATCAATCAGAATAAATACAGAACATGTAAAAAAGAAAGATTCGTACAAAATTTTTCCGAAACTAAAAAAGCCAGACAGTCTGTTATGACCACCTGGCTTTTATTAATTCTTTAAAGAAATAAAGCTTACTTAATCGCTTTAATCGCAGCACTCAAACGAGAGATTTTTCTACCCGCTGTATTCTTGTGCATAATGCCTTTTGCAACACCGCGCTGAATTTCAGGTTGAGCGTCTTTAAGAGCTGTTTGCGCTTCGTCTGCTTTACCTTCCATGATCGCTGTCTCTACTTTCTTAATGAAAGTACGGATACGACCACGACGTGCGCCATTAATAGTCGCGCGACGGGCATTACGACGAATTCTCTTCTTGGCTGATGCATGATTTGCCATTTTTTATTCTTCCAAATTTGTTTTTTAATTCTTGTTCTTTCGCCTTCAAAAATAAGGCGTTTTTCTCAATAATTTCATGAGATTGCTGTGTTTTAAGGATATGACCTGTTTTTGTCAAGGAGTTTTGGCTGATTTTCAGCTCTTTTCTGGCGCCGGGCTCATACTAAAGTGAAAAAGCCAAATATTATCAAGTAGTTCATGGGATAAGGCCAAGATCTCCCCCTCACGCACATAAGAATTATTACCTAAATCGCGCCAGCCAAATTGCAGCAAAACCCTATTATAGAAGACATAAACGTAATGAGGATCTTTTCCTTCATAAACAGCCGCAGCATGTGCAATTTTTCCCTCTGCCGTATCATAATTATAAGATAACTCCGACAACGGCTCTAATGTGCTCATAACAGGGACATCATATAGAGAAGAGAAAAAACGCTGCTCCGCATTCACCGGAACAATCATACATATATATATAAGTGTTAGAAAAAGAATCGTCTTCATCGCTTTTGTATTCTCTTACAATAAAAGGTTGAACGCCCGGATTGCACAATGCGCTTCACGCAAGGATCACTTTCTTTATTTTTCTTACACATCTTACAGATTTCGCCCTCACGGTCATAGACAGAAAATGAATGCTGAAAATAACCAAGTTCTCCATCGGCTTGACGATAATCTTTTAAAGAGCTACCGCCAGCATCAATTGCGCGTGCTAAAACATCTTTGATAGCAGGAACCAGTTTTTCTAAACGTTGCAGAGAAATACTTCCTGCTTTAGCGCGCGGATCAATTCCCGCATCGTAAAGCGCTTCACACACATATATATTGCCCAAACCACTCACAACGCGCTGATCAAGAAGCGCCTGCTTAATAGACGCCGACTTACCTTTTAGGCGTTCTTTCAAAACTGGCGCACTAAAATCATTATCCAAAGGCTCAGGGCCCATATCCTTAAAAGCTTTATGCGTGCGTTCTTGTCCCTGATGAACAAAGAAGATCATACCAAAGCGGCGCGGGTCATTATATATAATGTGCGTTCCATCATTCATTGTGAGAATTAAATGGTCATGCTTTTCTGGTTTATAGTGATCTTCCTGAACGATAAGAACACGCCCGGACATTCCTAAATGAACGACAAGAACTTCATCACAATCAAATGTAATAAGAATATACTTGGCGCGGCGCTTTAAGGAGAGGACTTTTTTATCGGTCAAAACCGCTTCCAAGTTCTCTGGAAAAGGAATACGTAAATCTGGGCGGCGTTTTTGAATGCCCTTAATGGTCTTACCGACCATAACTGGTTCCAAGCCACGCATAACAGTCTCAACTTCAGGTAATTCAGGCATTCCCTTTCTTACAACAACAAAGCCCGTCACAAAACAAAAAAAGCTAAAGATATTAAGACCTTATTAAGATACGTCTTTTACTGTAATATTTGATACAAATCTGCCGCATAGGTATAATGAGTAAGACTATAAAATTTGATAACTCTCAAGCGGGCCGCCTGGTGAAATGCTAAAACAACTAAAAATCGACCAATTTGTTATTATCGATCACAGCGAGATGGGTTTTCAGGACAAACTGACTATCTTCACTGGTGAAACTGGTGCAGGTAAATCGATCATCCTTGGCGCCATGGAGCATATTCTTGGGGCAGAGCCAAAAACAAAAGCTATTCGCCAAGGACAAAATCAATCTGTTTTTGAAGCTAAGTTTTCACCGGCAAAAGAAAACCCTGTTTGGCAAGCTTTAATAGAGAAGCAACTCGTTACTCCAGCCGATACAGAATTTACAATACACCGTATTATTGAACATGAAGGCCCTGGCTCCATTAAATTAAATGGCAAAGATATTGATTTAGAGTTTCTGGCGCAGGTAGGAGAAGACCTTATTGAGATTCATGGTCAACACGCCAACCACAGTTTGCTAGGCCCTGAGAACCAACTCAACCTACTCGATCGCTTTGGAAACTTTGATCAGGTTTATTACGACAATGTTTCTAACGCTCTTAATGATGTGTATCGCCTAACAAAAGAGCTCGAAGAAGAAAAACTCTTCCTTGCAAAGCACAAAGGTACAAAAGGCCAAGAACTTGCAAAAATTTATAAGAAGTTCGAAAGCATTAATATGAGCGAGAGCTACTCTCTCGAGGTTAAAGAGAAATATGACGTCTTGATGACTGCCAAAAGTACAGTGGAAACATTCCAAGACATCATGGGTCGTTTTGTAGCAGCAAACGGCATCATCAGCGGCCTATCTGGCGCCAACAATGCCATCCAGACACAAAGTAATCTCGATCAGGAAAAAATAGCTGAGCTAAAAAGACATCTCGCTGATTCACTAAATAGCGCAAGAAGTGCCGTTGCGGAAATCAGCACAATAATTCCTGAGTATGAAATCGACTTAAGTCCTTTAACTGACTTAAAACATATTATTTCTGTATTGAACGAGATCGCTCAAGAAGCAGAAATTGAGTTTGATGGTATCGAAGAATACTTCAAAGAAATTGATACTAAAGTAAATCGCATTAAAAACGGTCGGGCACGCTTAGAGGAGTTAAACGAGTTACTCGCTGCTGCGAAAAACAAGTACAGAGAACACGCACATGTTCTTACAGAGCAGCGTATATCTGCCGGTCAAAAAATGAGCGAAGCCATTACAAGCGAGTTTGTCCCGCTTATGCTGAACAAAGCTGAATTCCAGATCGAAGTTGAAGAATCTCCGGATGTAGAATGGACGCCAATCGGCTTTAACCAAGTCACATTTAAAGCGCGTATGAACCCGGGCATGCCATTCAGTCCAATATCAGAAACAGCATCTGGTGGTGAGATGGCGCGTATGATCCTGGCACTCAAAGTGGTTATCCAGCGTGTTCAAACAACTTCTACTCTTGTATTTGATGAGGTGGACGTTGGTATCGGTGGCGCGGCGGCCGCTGCCGTGGGTGATCGTATTGGTGCTCTATCTGATTTGGTTCAGGTTATTGTTATCACACACAGCCCGCAGGTAGCCTCACGCGGAAACCAGCATCTCCATATCAGTAAGCGCACTGAAGGTGATAAAACTATCTCCTCAGTTAGAGAACTCTCAGAACAAGAACGTATTGAAGAGATTTCTCGTATGCTTGCAGGCGGTGAATTAACGGACCATTCATTTGCTGCAGCGAAAAGTCTTATCGCCGAAGCAGAACAAGCGGCATCAAGCAGGCCCGCGATTTAATTTTCCAAAAAACTATTTTTACTATTGAAACTTTTGCGAAACTTTGTAATCCTAAACTCGCATTAAGAAAAGATGTTAAGTCTTTACCAACCTGCCGACCCATTTATGGAAGGGGCAAGGTGGTTTCCTAAAAAGGGAAATGCGGTCAATTTTGGCAACTATACCTTGGGTCGTCACCAACAAGCGATCCAACAGGGTCGCTTTTTTTGTACCTCATAAAATCTTGAACGTTTTTTCTTATGCGCTTTTAAACACTAACGCATAAGGAGAAAAATTATGCCTAATTTAGAAATATTTCAATCGACTGCGATTGATAAAAATACTGACCATCGAGCCATACAATTTAAAGCATGGCTTAAAGATCCAAAGCCAGAATTTAATGCGCAAGCTGCAAAAGACGAAGATAAATTTGCAGATTTGATCTCTCTAGGTTCGCAATTCACCGATGTTGTTTGTTTCTTTGTGAATGAAGTTGGCGTATCTGCAGGCACTATAACTCGATGGACAAACGGACGTAGTAAACCTTCAAAGTTTGTAGGAACAACACTAGTAAATGAAACAAAAGAAGCAATAGCAACAGCTCTAATCAGTAAATCTTAAGCAACTCAAAGCGCTAGATCTTATGCGGGATCAAATATTTGCAAACTATAAGGAAAAAGTGATGAGTAAAAAAAAGTATACTCAAGATGAACTATTGTTAGGATTAGGCTTCTCATTAACCTTTGGTGTATTAAGCGGATTAGCAATATATGACGAACAAGTTAGGAGCTTTATTAAAAATCAAACCCTGCACAATACTACTGTAACGGTGACTAATGTAGAAGGTATAGTAGATCCTCCTGGCCCATTAATCTATCAATTCTGGACAGATGATTTTGATACCGGAGAATTAGATTGCTTAAATGAACATTACTCTGTCAATGCAATGGGCCGATTAACGCCACAGGAAAATACAACATATCAAGCGCAGGTGTATCAAAACAGTCTATTTTCTGATACTTGCGCCCTAGATTTATTGAGCCCCCTATAAACAAAAAAGGCCGAGGAGCAATCCTCGGCCTTTTCTTTATTCTATATTGGCGGGCAGATTACATCATGCCAGGCATACCGCCCATTCCACCCATGCCGCCCATGTCAGGCATACCGCCTGCAGCAGCAGCACCGCCTTCTTCTTCAACGTCTGTTACAACAGCTTCTGTTGTAATCATCAGACTTGCGACTGAAGACGCGTCTTGGATTGCTGTACGAACAACTTTAACAGGGTCGATGATACCAGCTTTAACCATATCAACGTAGTTGTCGTTCTGCGCATCAAAACCGTGGTTTGTGTCTTTTTGCTCTAGAAGCTTACCAACAACAACAGAACCTTCGCTACCAGCGTTTTCTGTGATCTGACGAACTGGCGCTTGAAGAGCACGACGGATGATTTCGATACCAACTTGTTGATCATCGTTCTCAGCCTTAAGACCTTCTAGTGCACGTGATGCGTAAAGAAGAGCTGTACCACCACCTGCGATGATACCTTCTTCAACAGCAGCGCGTGTTGCATGCATTGCATCATCAACACGGTCTTTACGTTCTTTCACTTCAACTTCTGTTGCACCGCCGATACGTAGAACAGCAACACCACCAGCAAGTTTCGCTAGACGCTCTTGAAGTTTTTCACGATCGTAGTCTGAAGATGTTTCTTCAATCTGTGCACGAATTTGATTTACACGTGCCTCGATACCAGCTTTATCACCAGCGCCATCAACAATTGTTGTTTCTTCTTTTGTGATTTGAACTTTCTTCGCAGTACCAAGCATATCAAGAGTAACGTTCTCAAGCTTAATACCAAGATCTTCAGAAACAACCTGACCACCTGTTAGGATAGCCATGTCTTCCATCATTGCTTTACGACGGTCACCAAAGCCAGGAGCTTTAACAGCAGCAACTTTCAAACCACCACGTAGCTTATTTACAACGAGCGTCGCAAGCGCTTCGCCTTCGATGTCTTCAGCAACGATCAATAGTGGACGACCTGATTGAACAACCGCTTCCAATACAGGAACCAGAGCTTGCAAATTAGAAAGCTTCGCTTCGTTGTAAAGGATGTATGGGTTTTCAAGTTCACAAGTCATCTTGTCTGCATTTGTGATGAAGTAAGGTGAGAGGTAACCACGGTCGAACTGCATACCCTCAACAACTTCTAGTTCGTTGTGAAGTGATTTTGCTTCTTCAACTGTGATAACGCCTTCGTTACCTACTTTATCCATTGCTTCTGCAAGCATTTCACCGATTTCAGAATCGCCGTTTGCAGAGATTGTACCAACTTGCTTGATCTCTTCGTTTGTTTTCACGTCTTTACCGCGTTTTTTAAGATCTTCAACAACTGTTGCTACAGCTTGATCAATACCGCGCTTAAGGTCCATTGGGTTACGTCCTGCAGAAACAGCTTTCATACCTTCGCGAACGATCGCTTGCGCAAGAACTGTTGCTGTTGTTGTACCATCACCCGCTTGATCGTTTGCTTTAGAAGCAACTTCACGAATAAGCTGAGCACCGATATTCTGACGCTTGTTCTTTAGTTCGATTTCTTTCGCAACAGAAACACCATCTTTTGTTGTGCGTGGCGCACCGAAAGATTTTTCTAGAACAACGTTACGACCTTTTGGTCCTAGTGTTACTTTTACAGCGTTGGCAATAATGTCGACGCCTTTCATCATTTCATCACGAGCATCCTCGTGGAATCTTACATCTTTTGCTGACATTGGTTTTTCTCCTTACTTGTCAATTTTGGCCTCAGGCAGCTAAACCTGCTACGGCCGATTAAATTAAGTTCTAAAAATTAAGCGGCAACGATACCGATGATGTCTGACTCTTTCATCACCATCAGTTCTTCACCATCGATTGATACTTCAGTACCAGCCCATTTTGAGAAAATTACGCGGTCACCTTCTTTTACATCCAGCGGGCGTACATCACCATTGTCATTAACGTGTCCCGTACCGACGGCAACAATCTCGCCTTCCATAGGCTTTTCTTGAGCTGTATCAGGAATAATAATCCCACCAGCAGTTTTGTTATCCTGCTCTAAACGACGCAGTAAAACGCGATCATGTAATGGACGAAATTTCATATTATGTCTCCTTAAGACTTTGATTTCGTTACAAAAACCAATACCTCACCATGAGCGTATTAGCACTCCCTTTAAGAGAGTGCTAAATATATAACGCCGCTCCCCCCCAAATTCAAGGAAATTTGTGGTAAAATACCCATATGAACGCGCGTTTGAGTGACCTTGAAAAACAGCTTTTAGGATATAGGCTGACAACGGCCCAAATCCTTTATCACATGCCGGATACACCATCTTTATTGCAGGAGTTTATTTGGCAGAATTACGATCTCGCGCCCAAGTTTCCAAAGCTCTATAAATTCCTCGATTTTTGGGAACATAAAATCGATGGATCCCTTCATTCAGTTTATGTCGCAAAAAAAGAAATTATCAGCCCAAATGATACACGCTTTTGCGACGCAGAATTTACGCTGCAGTAAACTTAAATCTCCGTCCCTGGAGCTATCGTGACTTTAAGACCATCAAGCGCTTCACTCATGAGGATTTGGCAAGAAAGACGTGAATTATCTTGCACATCGATCGCTTCATCAAGCATATCTTCTTCGTCATCACGCATTTCATAAAGCTTATCAACCCAATCTTCATGGACGTACACATGGCATGTTGCACAACAACAAGCGCCGCCGCATTCGGCCTTTAACGGCAGACCATAATCTTTGATGATTTCCATGACACGCCAGCCATCAAGGCCTTCAAGCTCGTGCTCTTTACCATCAGGATCAGTGACGTAGATTTTCATGATTACTTCTTCCCGTTCATGACGTGCAAAATTGCAACAGTCATCCCTGCCGTTACCAAAATATTTTTAACCGTATCAAAAATAATACGAATGATCGCCACAAACACCTCCGCGATCATAGTCCCCTGCATACCATCAACCATAAAAAGAGAAAGAATGAACTGCATCGTTACCATAGCCGGTACAAAGCAAATCAACCAAAGACCTATCATACGCGCCGAAATTCCAACACCATTTGTCTTACGAATATATTCCAGCGGTCTCATACGTGCAGCCAAAGGCACATAGAGCCAGACAAAACGAAAGGCCAGAAAGACAAATGCCATCATTAGCGTCATGTTTAAAAACATACCCGGCGGCACATCTTCAGGGTTCATAACCTCGCCCTCTAACATTTCAGCAGGCATTAAATTAGAAAACACATGAAAATAAAGCGCAATAGACAGGTTGATCAGAACGAAGCCCAAGATCCCCGCCAAGAGAGGGCGCCCTCTCTCCTTCGCTGCTTTCAAATCCTTCGCATCATCCCCCGTCATAACATACGGCCAACGCTGCCCATTCGTCATGAGCCGGACAAAATGGCATAGCATCCACCCTTCTGCAAAATATGCAGGAATAAGCAATAAGCTCATGCGAATAACATTACCGCTCTCTCCATACATGAGCGATACCATAAAAAAGGCTAACTTAATCACTAGCGGAACAAGGGCGAGTTTCAACAAATACTGCCGCTCTCGCCAAACCAATTGGTAAGCGTAACTTGCGCAGTCTATTGTGTTAAAAGAAGCCATGAATTAAACACTAGGCCGCTTTGTCATTCACGCCAAGTTTTTCCTGCAAGTTAGTCGAAGATGTTGTGTATTGAAAACGTAGTTTCTTATCTGGAAAAACAATGCGAAATGCTTCCTGCGCCATCAACGCGCTTTCATGAAAACCAGACAGGATAAGTTTCAATTTACCAGGATAGGTATTGATATCGCCAATTGAGAAAATCCCCTTCGTACTAGTTTCGAACTTCTCAGTATCTACAGGAATTAAGTTTTCGTGGAGATTTAGACCAAAATTAGCAATCGGACCAAGCTTCATCGTAAGGCCATAGAACGCCAACAATGTATCACACTCAACCTCATATGGTTCTCCGCCTTTTGGCTGAACAGTCACACTTTCCAACTGCCCGTTTGATCCATTTAAACCCTTCACATCTGCTATGTACAGTTTCATTTTGTCTTCTTCGACAAGCTTACGCATTTTAGAAACACTATCTGGCGCCGCACGAAAGTCATCGCGCCTATGAATAAGTGCCATGCTCTCGGCTAGAGGTTCTAAGTTAAGCGTCCAATCCAATGCTGAATCACCGCCGCCCGCAACAAGGATATTCTTACCCTTAAATTGCTCCATCTGTCGAACAGCGTAAAAGACTGACGTACCCTCATATTCTTCCAAGTTAGGAATATTTGGCTTCTTTGGCATAAATGATCCACCGCCCGCAGCAATCACAACAACAGGCGCTTCAATGATCGTGCCAATGTCTGTCTTAATCTGCCAATTTCCATTTTCCAGTTTGATTAACTCTTCAGCCATCTGGTTAAAATGAAACGTCGGAGAAAATGGCTCAATTTGTGCCATCAGATTATCTGTCAGCTCCTGCCCCGTAATCACAGGAAAAGCCGGAATATCATAAATTGGTTTTTCCGGATAAAGCTCTGCACACTGTCCACCTGGACGATCCAGAATATCAATCAGGTGTGCTTTCATATCTAAAAGCCCCAATTCAAAGACAGCGAAAAGCCCAACTGGCCCAGCGCCGATGATTATAACGTCTGTTTTATGTGTTTCTATTTCCATGGTGATGTAGGAATAAGTACTTTTAGACAAAATTTCAATACAGAAGCGCCATTATACGTTGACAATTTATATTTTTCATAATATATAACCATCATGAAAAAAGCGCCTATTACATGCAGCATTGTTTTAGCAACAGTATTTCTTGATGGAGCCCTCCATGAGGCTTCTGCTGGATTAAGACGCTGTTTTGATGATACGCATAATACAACAACAGATGCCATACATCACTTACAAGACAAAAATCCAAACCTTGGGCTATCATCTCAATTAAAAAGGCAGGATCAGAACATTATTTTATGCATGCGTGATCAAGACGGTGCAGAACAAATCTTTATGTATTTTCCTAAAACGGGATCTCTCTGTCCTGCCGTTCCTGCGGAGTTGAATTCCTGTCCTAAATTAAACTTCCTGAACTAATAAGCCTAAAAAACTTTGCTCTAATTCTTTTTATAAGGTAGTTAAATACTCAGCATGCAGAGTATTCAAAAACACACTCACTTAACCAATTGGCTTTTCTTTACTGCCTTCATGGTTTTTTCGATGGCTGTCATTGGAGCAATAACACGCCTCACAGAAAGCGGCTTGTCTATGGTGGAATGGAGACCATTAATTGGAGCATTGCCACCATTAAGCGCTGAAGAATGGCAACGTGTGTTTACGCTCTATCAAGAAACACCAGAATATCAAAAAAAGAATTTCGGCATGAGCCTTGAAGAATTTAAAAATATCTTCTTCTGGGAATGGTTTCACCGCCTGTGGGGCCGCCTTATTGGTCTCGTATATGCTCTGCCCCTTTTGTACTTTTGGATTAGCAAAAAAATTCCTGACGGCTTTAGAGGTAAATTACTCATTGGCCTTTTCCTTGGCGCAGTGCAGGGGCTCATGGGCTGGTATATGGTCAAAAGCGGTTTAATAGACCGCCCTTCCGTAAGCCATTTCCGCTTGGCGGCTCATTTAGGGCTAGCCGCCATTATTTTCGGGTACCTACTCTGGATTGCTTTTGATTTAAAACGAACAAATAAAGCCGAAACAACTTTTTGTATAAAAAGGCATGGCTGGATTGCAACAGCACTCGTTTTCTTGACTTTAATTTGGGGGGCTTTTGTCGCAGGTCTCGATGCGGGGCTCGTATACAACACCTGGCCTTTGATGGGATCACAATGGATCCCAAATGAGCTCACTGCACTTTCGAATATATTCACCGAACCCGTATCTGTACAATTCTTTCATCGATGGATTGCTATTGTTACGGGAGTAATCGTTTTGACATTTGCCTATCGCATAAAGAGCTTTCCATTAGCAGGTATGGTATTCTTACAAATTGGGCTTGGTATTGCGACCCTTATCACACAGGTTCATCTACATATGGCTGCCACACACCAAGCTGGTGCTTTTATTCTGCTTGGGATTTGCGTGTCGGCTCTTCATCAGCAGTACCGCCGTTAGATAAGGTCTTTTCATCCAGAATTTGCTGATAATAAGATAAGTAAGCCTGAACCGATTTCTCTTTAGTAAAATGCGAGAGGTACTGATCATATCCATTTTTAACGAGATTCATTGCCAATACTTTATCGTCAAGCAGCTTATGGATTGAAGAAACAAGGGCATCTTTATCATCAACCTCAATCATCAAACAGTCTTTCTCGTGCGTGCAAAACTGCTTCGGCCCAAAAGTATCACTCACAATGACTGGTGTTTTATTAGCCCAACTTTGCGCAAACACCGTACCAAAGGGCTCGTATCGTGAGGTAAACAAACAAACGTCAGCAGCCTGTAAAAGAGCACTACGATCTGTTCGCCACCCAAGAAAACGTACACACTCTTTAAGGCCAAGCTCTTCAACCTGACTTTCCAATTGCATACGAAGCGGCCCTTCCCCCGCCATCCACAAATAAGCTTCAGGCACTTCAGCTAAAGCCTCTAAAACAACATCTAGAGATTTTGCCTCATGAAGCCTCGCAAGTGTTAGTAAAACCGGAACATCTTTTGGTGTTTCAAGTGTTTCTCTGGAGACAGGCACGGCATCACCTTCCGTCTCGGCAAAATTTTGAATAAACCGAATGCGATCCTGAGTGATACCGTTCTTTTCGAGATGCTCACCAATGTCAGGGGTAACAGCAACAAAGTAATCCGTATTTGAAAAATGCTTAATGTTATAATAGCCCCCTAAACGCGCTAACGTTACATAGGGCTTTTTGGTCTTGGTTTGGGACCAATTAGGGGTTTTTTGAGAGGCACGTGACATCCATGTTTGAACAATGTCAGGTTGAGCCTCTTCAATAATTCTCTTTATCTTGTAAGGTGTAAATTTATCTATAACACCGCCAAAAGGCAGGGTATGAACAGGTATTCCAGCCTGCATAAGCAAAGGGACACGAATTTTATTTGGCCGCGTTACAACCTCAACGCTTTGACCGGCTTCTTTCATAGCAATGCACATATCAACAAACGCCATTTCAGCGCCGCCATTTTCTCCGCCAGCCATGACCTGTAGAATTTTCATTTTTATTCCTTATTTGTGACAGATCTAGGTGTCAGATCCAGATGCCTTTTTATCTTGCTCAATGCGTTCACGAACAACTTCTTCTGGCAGAAGAATATTTTGTAGCAACGAGATAAGTTCGTTTTCTGTCTTATCCATGCTCTTGATAAGAGCATTACAACTTTTCTCATCACTGACAGGCTGCTTTTTGATTTTTGATTGACTGTATTTATAAGCTTTATCATTAAGCTTTAATACACGACGTACATCAGAGGCAGGCACAACCGTTTGAGATTTAATTTCTTGTTTTAAAAATTTATCTGCCTCATCCAGAATAGGCAAAACAGCATCTTCCCAGCTACTGAAGCGATCAGATATATCAACACTCAACGTTTCGTTTTCTTTTTCGCAAGATCTTACCGCAGCTTTAATATCATCACGCACCACACGCAGTGTACGTATAACACTATGCTTGTTACGCAGAATAAAGAACGTTTCCTGATCTTGTTTAGATAACGGCTCAATCAGTGTATTTTCCGCATCAATCCACTTTGTAATTGGTGTTTCTTCTTTCTCCTGATCGGTGGCCTGCTCTTCGGCATAAGCATTGATAGGCGCCCCCATAATCGTAAAGGCAAGTATTAATATCGTTAGATGTTTCATGCGTAAAATAATCCTGTTTACTTGATATTACACCATTCTAAACATCATAGACAAAACTGCTACAAAAAATTAGCCGCCGGGTACGAAACCCAGCGGCCAAGGGGACGAATCCGTCCGTTTACACTATGTTAGGTCTGTGGTGAGATTTGCGGGGCATGCAAGTCCCTAACCATAAACGGACGAAAACTAAACCTCTCTTTGTTGCCAACTCTCTTAAAATTTCTTTCGCCAAGGGCTATATATAAAAGTTATTTAACAGTTATCTCAATTTTTATGTTAAATCAAAAGAATTAAATCTAATTAAATTTTAAATACAATTTTATCTAATTCGAAAAATAAGATTAAAAGGCATGAAAAAAGGCCGAAAAAACGGCCTTTATCAATGGTTTACTGTTTGTGAGCGCCCTAATCGACCAAGCGATTCCACCACCCTTTTTTCTTCTTTTTCGGGGCAGCATTAACAACCTCATATTCTGACGAATCGCGCTCTGGAGCAGGCGGCGCAACATCATTAGATGGTGCTGGTGCTTTTTCCTTTTTTGCAGCTGTTTTATTCGCCGCTTTTTTTGCCGTCTTCTTTGTTGGCGCCTTTTCTTTTTTAGCTTCAGACTCTGGCTTTACGTCAGTTTTTTCAGCAGACTCCGTCTCCTTTTTACCTGACTTCTTTGCCGTCTTTTTCGAGGCTTTTTTTGCTGGCTTCTTTTTTGCCTCGCCCTCTTTACCAGAGTTATCATCTACAGGTGCGTCTTTATCATTACCGGCGTTATTTGCCTGCTCATCATTTTGACGTTCACTATTGTTACGACGACGACCACCGCGGCGACCACGACGACGCCCCTTACGCTTGCCTTCATCGTTACCTTCAGCAGGTTTGTCATCCTGTTGCTTTGAAGAACGACTTTCTACAACTTCACCTTCGCTTGATAAAACATCAATACGGTACTCGGATGGGCGTAAAGTATCTTCTACGTGAATGTGAACACGGAAATTATGACGTGCCTCAATATCTGTCAGCATGTCACGCTTCTTGTTCAAAATGTAGACAGCGACTTCGTTCGGCACGCAGAGTGAAATTTCATCTGCACCGCCGCGTATGCCCTGCTCTTCAACGCCGCGCAGGGCGGTAATTGCAGCAAAGTCCAGCGTCATTGTGAAACCGCGACCTTCACAGTGTGCACATGGCTCAAACTGTGCCTCTGTAAGACTTGGATTCAAGCGTTGACGTGATAGCTCAAGCAAACCAAATGAAGAAATGCGACCGACTTGAATACGTGCACGATCAACAGACAATGCCTCTTTCAAGCGTTGCTCAACTTTACGGTTGTTACGGCGATCTTCCATATCAATGAAGTCAACAACAACAAGGCCGCCAAGGTCACGAAGACGAAGCTGGCGTGCGACTTCATCAGCCGCTTCAAGGTTTGTTTTCAGCGCTGTTTCTTCGATATGGCGTTCTTTTGTTGCCTTACCAGAGTTAACATCGATCGAAACAAGAGCCTCGGTCGGGTTAATGACAAGATAACCACCAGACTTAAGATTAGCTGTAGTTTCACCAATATCAGCAATCTGACGCTCAACCTGATAACGATGGAAAAGAGGAATTTTCTCGTCAGTATATTCCTGAACTTTCTTCGCGTGTGATGGAATAAGAAGCTTCATGTTCTTCTTCGCAGATTTAAAGCCGCGTTCACCGGCAACATCAATGCTTTCAATATCACGTGTATAGATGTCACGAATAGAGCGCTTAATCAGATTCCCTTCTTCATTAATTAAAGCTGGAGCACTCGATTGTAGCGTTTCTTCTCTGATCGTGTTCCAAAGACGTGTAAGATAATCAAGGTCACGCTTAATTTCAGATTTTGTACGAGAAACACCAGCTGTTCTTAAAATCACAGACATACCCTCAGGCACAGTCAGATCTTTTAGAATTTCACGCATCTTCTTACGATCTTTATAATGACCAATCTTACGACTAACACCACCACCACGTGGGCTGTTTGGCATCAACACGCAATAACGCCCCGGAAGTGAAAGATAAGATGTCACCGCAGCACCTTTGTTACCGCGCTCTTCTCTAGAAACCTGGATCAGCATAATCTGACCGCGCTTCACAACTTCCTGAATTTTGTAACGGTGGTGCAAGTTAAAGCGGAAAGGCTTTCCTTCCCCACTATTTTCACGCCCCTTGCCACCATAGCGTGCTTTACCACCACGGTTACGCATATTGGCACGACCACGTCCGCGACCTCTGCCACGTCCGCGACCTCTGCCACGTCCACGACGATTGCCTTGTTGTTCGCCTTCCTCTTCAGAATTTTCATCTTGTAGCTTGGCTTCAGCCTCTGCATCTAACTCTTCATCAGACTTTTCTTCTTCGTCGGCTTTAAGGTTGCCATTCACTTCGTTTGCATCTTCCGAAGCTTCTTCTTTTTTCTCTTCGGTTTTCGCCTTCTTCTTACGGCGGCCTTTTTTCTTCGGCGCATCGTCTTCTTTTTCGGCCGCTTCTACTTCAGCCAAGTCGGAATCATCTTCAGCCGCAGGTTTGTCAGAACCACCAACCTCTTCAACATCATCCTGATCTTCATCAATAATTTCTTCGACATCACCAGCTTCATCAACAGCATCTTGTGTATCAACGCCCTCTTCTTCGGCATCATCATCACTAAAGATTTCATCATGCTCTTCTAAAGCGGCTTTCTGCGCTTCTAAGAGCGCTTCACGATCATCAACAGGGATCTTGAAGTAATCTGGGTGAATTTCGGAAAAAGGCAGAAAACCATGGCGATTTCCACCAAAATTAACGAAAGCAGCCTGTAGTGAAGGCTCTACACGCGTTACTTTTGCGAGGTAGATATTGCCTTTAAGCTGTTTACGTACTTTGCTTTCATAGTCGAATTCGATCAAACGATTATCTTCTACGACGGCAACGCGTGTTTCTTCTTCGTGCGTTGCGTCAATTAACATTCTTCTTGTCATGTTTGTCTCCAGACAGTTAAAGCCAGTGCTGCCAACACACACAAAGCGACTTTTTGTGTCATGCGGCGCAAGGCGCGTTTTAAATATGTTCCGGAAAACTCACCATCAGAGAGCTGCTTCGCCGCGAGTTTTAAGAGATTTCGATTCTTACTCTCTATCCATCTTAAAATGTATCGGCGCCGGGAAAGGACCTAGTTAGACTGGTATCCTTTTGTCCGTTGCAGCTAGCGAAACCCTAAAAATCAATAAAATCAATACTCTATGCTAGAACCACAACGTGTCGCACAGGCACAATACAAATAGGTGTAAAAACTTACAAGCGATAAATGCATCATGTATGAAAATAAATTCAAGATCCAAATTATGTCTTTTTTAGACCGCAATCATCCTGTAAAAATAAGAGAACAATTGTTTTTCTCAACCGTAACATTCAGTGAAAACAGCTACCTTGTCTTATTTTACTAGCAGAACTCTCTTAATCGCATTTATGAGCCTTGTATGGGGTTTTCTAGTGTACGTGCCTTACGCACAAGCCCTTTCGATCGATACTGTGCGTTTCGGAACACATCCAGATAAAACCCGCATTGTACTAGAGCTTGATCAACCTACTGATTTTAAAGCATTTGTTTTAAACGATCCCTACCGCATCGTGATCGATCTTCCAGCTTATGAATGGAACGCAGGAACGATCAAAAAACCCAAAAATGGTTTAGTGACAGACCTACGCACAGGAAAACTCGATACAATTACATCACGCCTTGTCGTTGATGTCACAA
Organism: Alphaproteobacteria bacterium; assembly: GCA_013215815.1. GTDB lineage: Bacteria > Pseudomonadota > Alphaproteobacteria > Micavibrionales > Micavibrionaceae. The sequence goes on from JABSQP010000012.1 coordinate 32,988, forward strand.
AACCTGTCGCTATTCGCTCCGCATTTACACTCCCCGCTTCGGCAAGTGCAAAAAATAGACTTGTTATTGATTTTCAGGTTGTTTCAGCAAACACCACTACAGATGAAAAGAAAAAGTTTTTTGGTGAATTAGAACAACAACCTGCCATTAACCCGGCTGCAAAAACGACAAATGTAAATGCCAAGATCGCAGCGCCTCAGAAAATAGAAACACAAACAAACACAATCACACCAGCGCGCAAGCCCACGGAAACAAGTAAAGTAACAAACCCTTTCACACCTTTGAGGAAACCACATATCGTTATTGACGCTGGGCATGGCGGACAAGATCCTGGTGCTATAGGCATCAACAAAGCATATGAAAAAAACATCGCCCTTGCCTCAGCCAAAGAGCTTAAAAAGAAATTAGAAAGCACTGGTCGCTATAAAGTGTCACTCACGCGCGATAGAGATTATTACATTAAATTGTATAAACGTGTGCAAATTGCCAGAGCAAAAAAAGCTGATTTGTTCATATCCATACACGCCGACTCAATAGATGACAAAAACGTGAGAGGTGCTTCGGTGTACACTTTATCCAACAAATCATCGGATGCGCAGACTGCAAAACTTGCAGCACGTGAAAACCGATCGGATATAATAGCGGGCGTTGATCTTACGCACGAAGATAAGGAAGTATCTGATATTCTGCTTGATCTCGCTATGCGTGACACCATGAATCAATCAAAGTTCTTTGCAAATACCGTTGTTTCAACATTTAAGAATCACAACATTGGGCTCTTGCGTAAACCACACAGATATGCGGGTTTTGCCGTTCTAAAAGCGCCAGATGTTCCATCTGTTTTGCTTGAGATTGGTTTTATGTCCAACAGACAAGATGCTGCACTCCTCGCACGCTCGTCCTATCGCAGCAAAGTCGCTTCAGCCCTTGTCGAGAGCATTAATCGTTACTTTCAAACAGTTGAAAAAAATCAAAGTCAGTAATGTTAAAACACTGATTTATATGTCGTTTTCAGTCAAAAAACGTTGAAAAAACCTTAAAAAAGTTCAAAAAACGCTTATCAATTGGCCAAACTCATGTATAAGAGAATGAGCTTTCCAGTTTAGGGGAGCAGTTTTGACAGCTTCCCTGTCACAATAACTAACTAGAAAAGCAAGAGGATAACAAAATGAAAAAACTTCTTACTTCTGCACTTGTTCTTGGTTCTACAATTGCTGTTGCAGCTTGTACATCAAACGGTATGTCAGACACAGACCTAGATGGTTCAATGCTTCAAGCACCTTACGCTGAAGAGCGTACAGTAGGTAAGCACACACAGCCAGCGCCAGTTCGCAGTGCAGCTCCAGTATTCGAAAGACAACAAGTTAAATAAGTCTTTCTTATAAGCATTCAAAAAAGGCTGCCTAATTTGGCGGCCTTTTTTATTGCTTAAACTCTTTTTCTTATGCAGAACTTCAGGCACACTAGACCCATGAAAGAATGGATCATTAAATTTTTATCTCTAGTGATTTTCTCACTCTTAGGCGGCCTTCTTGTCCCAATGGTCGTGAACCTTATTATCTTTTCAGGCGTTATTGACAGTGAGAGCGTATCAACTGGCTTTGGCCAAACAATGATGCAAAAGACCGTTTTTATTTGGCTGGCATGTATTGTTGTTGGATTCGGCTCGCTATTTATAAAAAACAAATGGCGATATGTTCTAACATTATCACCACTTTATATGCCTTCACTCTTTGTGATTATCTACTCACTCAGCGCTGGCTAGTTTTTTAATCATTGAATTTGATTGATACTTTTTTCTCGTCCTTCTTTGCAGGAGACGAGGCAGGCTCATCATAAATATGACTATCTGGCGCTTTTGCAACAACAGGCGCTACATCTTTCGCTTCCATATCAGCCTCTTTCAAAAGTTCTTCAAGCTCATCTTCAACATGACGGCCAGGCTCTCTTCTTTTGTCCAAAACGGCAACTGGAACACCTTTGTGGGCGCGCACAGCATCACGCACGCGTCGCCAATCTATCTGGGATGCAAATTCTCCTGCTTTTTCAGTTATGCGTTTCATGTCCTCGGCAGTCACTTCGTATGACTTTATAGGACGATCTTCTTCGATAGCCTGTGATTGCTCTTGGTTCGGATGAACTTCGATGTACATTTTATTATCAACCCAACCAACTTTAATAGGCTGATCTACCACTGTTACTTGTGTCCCGATGGGTACTTGCGGCCAAAACTCTTTGATACCTTCAGGATACATGCGAATACAACCGCTACTCACGCGGCGACCAATACCGTAAGGCTTATTCGTTCCGTGGATCATATATTGCGGCCAGCCAAGATATAATGCATGCGTGCCCAAAGGATTATCAGGTCCAGGCTCAACAACGACAGGAAGTTCTGGATCTTCCTCACGCATACGCTTTGTTGGACGCCATGTTGGTGCTTCTTTTTTACGCACGACTTTTGTTTTACCTGTCGGCGTACTTAAACCTTCCCGACCAATACTAATAGGAAAAGTAATTGGCGCTTTCCCCTCTTCTTTAAAGAAGAAGAGGCGCATTTCGGACAAGTTAATAACAATACCCTTACGTGGTGCTTCAGGGAGAATATGCCTCTTTGGTAGTACGATTTTCGCGCCAGTGCCCGGAATCCAAGGATCAAGCGCTGGGTTTGCCGCGCGCAACTCTACATACCCCAAACCATTTCCGCGCGCCAAATGAATAAGCGTGTCCTCAAAGACAGCACGGTGTACTTCCGTTTCACCAAAGTAGTCTTTGTCGTATGTTGCAGCATTTGCTGTTGGAGCCAAGCTCATCGATAGCATTATTGCGAATAAGTAACGTATCATTTCATAATCTTTTCAAAATTCGCGCTGACTTTGTCCATATACTGCGCCGTTGTCAACCATTGCGTGCCTTCTCCAACCAATAGCGCAAGGTCTTTCGTCATATCGCCTGCCTCAACAGTATCAATACACGCCCTCTCTAGCGCATCTGCAAAATCAACAACATCCTGCGTTCCATCAAAGTTTCCGCGATACTTAAGGCCACGCGTCCATGCAAAAATAGACGCAATAGGATTTGTAGAAGTTTCATTCCCCTTCTGATGTTCACGATAATGGCGTGTTACTGTACCGTGCGCCGCCTCTGCTTCAACAGTATTCCCATCAGGCGTTAAAAGAACAGATGTCATGAGACCAAGAGAGCCAAAGCCCTGCGCTACGATGTCAGATTGAACATCACCATCATAGTTCTTACATGCCCAAACAAAGCCACCATTTGATTTTAAAGCAAAGGCAACCATGTCATCGATGAGACGGTGCTCATACCACAGCTCTTTTTGCTCAAACTCTGTCTTAAATTCAGCATCATAGACGCCTTGGAAGATTTCCATGAACTTCCCATCATACTGCTTAAGGATCGTGTTCTTGGTTGAAAGATAAACAGGGTAATTGCGCTGTAGACCGTAGTTAAAACAAGAGCGCGCAAAACCCTTGATCGATTCATCAACATTGTACATGCCCATAGCAACGCCAGGACCATCAAATTCGAAAACATCCCAGCTCTGCGCATTACCATTTTCTGGTTCATAGACAAGCCTTAGTTTACCTGCTCCAGGCACTTTAATATCTGTTGCCTTATATTGATCACCGAACGCATGACGTCCAACAACCATCGGCTTTTCCCAGCCCGGAACGTATTTAGGGACATTTTTTGTTACAATTGGTTCACGAAACACTGTACCACCAAGGATATTACGGATTGTTCCGTTCGGAGACTTCCACATCTTCTTCAAACCAAATTCTTCGACACGTGCCTCATCAGGTGTAATCGTTGCGCATTTCACGCCAACACCGTGTTCTTGAATAGCATAAGCCGCTTCTTTCGTAACACCATCATCTGTTGCATCACGGTTTTGGATAGAAAGGTCAAAATACTTCAAGTCAATATCAAGATAAGGATGGATATATTGCTCTTTAATCTTCTCCCAAATGATGCGTGTCATTTCATCACCATCAATTTCAACCAGTGGGTTTTTGACTTGAATTTTTGCCATAGGAAATCCTCTCTTTATGCGCTTTATTCGCACAAAATAGTATAGGAGTTTCAAGGTTTAGAAAAGATATTAGCTAATAACTGAAACTGGTGAAGCTGGTGCTGGTTTCACATCAAAACGATTATCCGAAAAAAGCTTCTTCACAGTTTCAAAGTCTTGCCCACAATACTTACTCTCACCATTTACGGTTACATCAAACGTAGAAACATCGCCGTCTCCACCGGACTTAACAATACAAATTTTATCTAATATACGGCCGCCATCTTTTTTGAAGGCGTAAAAATAAGCTTTCGGAAGATTGCCAACATCAATCAAGTAATCATTGTATGTATTATCAGCAATACCACGGAAATAGATTGCAAGAAGCCCTAGAATCTCATGTCGTCTGAAAGTTGTTCTTTCTTCAGATTTTGTTTCATCCGTTGCTACTTCGGAAAAATCAACTAAACGTAAAGACGCATGTCTCATAAACGCACTCTCTTTTTTATTTTCATATAGCAAATCATAACCAAATATGAAAAATCAAGAGAAAATTTATATCATAGAGCTAACGTTTTCACCTTTGATGGTTTGTGCTTCTTTATAAGAATCCACTTTTGCACGCACCTGACGGACGAATGCCTCTATTTTTTCACTACGTGCAATCTCAATGAGGGTATTTTTAGGACCTGGTGAAGTGGCCACAAAAAGCGAACGATCAGGCCCTAACTTCTTCTTTTCAATCGTAATAAGTGGTGTTTTTCCAGCGTCCTCACGAAATGAGATGAAATAGCGGCCATTTTCCTCTGTAAAAGAAAAATCCTTAAACACACCCGAATACACATTTTGAGAATAGATTTGAAAAATCAGGCTGAATTCGCGGCGTGTATACCCTATTTTACTTGGCGTCTTAGATAACGACATTCGTGTATTATAGCATATTTTTACTGGAAAGCGGCGTTAATTTGGCTAGACTAGGCTCACCAACAAATAGGAAAGAAAGAATGGCTGATATTTTTCAGGAAGTTGATGAAGCGCTCAAACAGGAAAAGCTCGAAAAATTCTGGGATGAGTATAAAAATACAATCGTCACAGCAATTGTTGTTTTAATTGCAAGTACGGCTCTCTCTAGCTTCTATCAAAGTTGGGATAAAGGACGTGATCATGCCGAAACAGCAGCTCTTCTTCAAGCTGTTGAAGCAGATGATCAAGCTGCTGCTTTTGCAGAGTTTGCTGACAAAACACGCCGCGGACATGAAACGATAGCAAAAATGAATCAAGCAGCAGTCCTCATTCAAAAAGGAACAGAGGAAAGCAAGAAAGAAGCTGCTGAAATTTACGCTGCTATAGCCATGCAGAAAAGTGCTCCTGATGACTTTAGAGATCTTTCACGTGTTCTTGCAGTGCGTAATGGTATCACAGGGGATCAAGCAGAAAAACTTTTGAAACCGATACTGAAGAACGATGATAGCCCTTTTCATTGGCATGCACGCCTAGAAGCAGCGACGTATTATGCGCATCAAGGAAACGGCACAGAAAAAGCCATTGAAGTTTTGGAGCCATTTACTGCAAACCCTCTTGTACCTGACAGCCTCAAACAAACAGCTGAAGCTCTGCTTTATATTTATCAGCAGAAAGAACAAGGTTAATTCGGAGATTATTACTCATGCGTTTTCTACTCAGTCTTCTTGTCATTCCAACGATTGCTTTATCAGCCTGTGGTAGTAGTGACACGGAAGCTCCGCCCCTTGAAGGTGAGAGAATTTCTATTTTAGACCTTCAAAAAGAACTAATTTCAGAAACTGCTCCTGCAGATGCATCAAAAATAGAAATCCCATCTATTTATAAAAATGCCTTCTGGCCGCAAGCTGGTGGCTATCCTAGTCACGTCATGCAAAACCTATCGCTTAATGAAGGTGAACTGGAACGTGCATGGACAGCAGACATTGGTGATGGAAGCGGACGCGTTCCTCTGACTGCGCAACCTATTGTCGCGGATGGAAAGGTCTTCACTCTTGATACACGCGCACGCCTAACGGCCTTTGACGCTCAAACTGGCGATGACTTGTGGCGTACTGACGTTAAAGATTTAGAAGAAGATGAAGCTGTTATTGGCGGCGGTGTTTCTTTTTCTGATGGAACACTTTATGTCACATCCGGTTATGACGAAGCTTTAGCAATTAATCCCTCTAACGGTGAAATCGCATGGCGCGCAGATCTGATTGCCCCTGCCCGCGCAGCGCCAACAGTGATGCAGGGCCGCGTATTTATTACATTACTCAATAACACAATCGTTGCTTTGAATGCAGGTAACGGAAAAATCATCTGGGAGTATAACAGCATTGGCGAAAGTGCCGGTCTTTTAGGTGCTGCGAGCCCTGCAGCTGATCGTGATGTTGTCATTCCTGGTTTGTCATCAGGCGATATTGTTGCGTTACGCGTTGAAAACGGTGCCCTTGCTTGGCAAGACAACCTATCCCGTGCTGTAAGGCTTGGCGGGATCTCAGGACTAGCCGATATCCGTGCCCTTCCTGTTCTTGAAGGTGATCTTGTCATAGCTATTAGTTACGGCGGCAAAATAGCTGCCATTGATAAACGAACAGGTAACCGCATCTGGGAACGCAACATTAGCGGCTCTGAAACGCCATGGATTGGCGCAAATGCTGTTTATGTGCTCAATAACGAAAATGAACTCATCGCCCTTGATAAGACAAATGGCGCTGTTTTTTGGATGAGCGAGCTTAAAAAGTTCGAAAATGCCAAAAAGCGTGAAAGTCCTGTTGTCTGGACAGGTCCGGTTATGGCTGGCAACCGTCTTATTGTTGCAGGTACAGGTGGCCGCATGGTTGAAGTAAACCCTAAGACAGGTGCTATCATTCGTGAAACAAAAACAGGACGAAACGTCAGAATCTCTCCTGTTGTAGCAGGAAACACACTCTACCTCATTGGTGAGAATGGTACTCTTTCTGCCTACAGATAGGTTTAACCATCTACTAGCTTGAATCAAAAGCACTTATCGCGTACAAGAGCGCCTATGAGCTTTACTATTGCCATTATCGGACGTCCAAACGTTGGTAAATCAACCCTTTTTAATCGCTTGGCGGGTAAGAAGTTAGCAATTATTGATGATAAACCAGGTGTCACGCGTGATTGGCGTGAAGCACAAGGTCATCTTCTTGATATGCCTGTCACAATCCTTGATACAGCAGGTCTTGAAGAAGCATTTGACGATTCAATTGAGGGTCGTATGCGACGCCAAACGGAAGAAGCTTTATCACGTGCTGATGCAGTTCTCTTCATGATTGATGGCCGTGAAGGCTTAACCCCCGCTGATGAACATTTCGCGGGTTGGTTAAGACGCCAAAAGAAACCTGTCGTTCTTGCCGTCAATAAATGTGAAAATGAAAATGCTGCGGCGAGCGGAATGGGTGAAGCTTATGCATTAGGATTTGGCGATCCTGTTCCTATTTCATCTGCGCACGGTCATGGTATCGAAGATCTCTACCACGCCTTCGAACCACATTTCCCAGAAACCGAAGAAGAAAATGATGACGATGAAAGCATCGTGCCTGACTTTGATGTCGATGCCATCGAAGGAGATGAGAACTTTGACTTTGCGGAATTAGAATTAAAAGATGATTCAGATAAACCCATTAAAATTGCTATTGTGGGTCGTCCGAACGTTGGTAAATCAACACTCCTTAACTCTCTTCTACAAGATAACCGCGTAATGACAGGCCCTGAAGCTGGTATTACTCGTGATGCTATTGCCGTTGACTGGGAATTTAATGATAAGAAAATTCGCCTTGTTGATACAGCCGGTATGCGCAAAAAGGCTAAAGTGAACGAAAAAATTGAACGTATGTCTGTCGAAGACTCACTGCGTGCAATTCGTCTATCTCAAGTTGTTATCGTCGTAATTGATGCAAATATGATCATGGAAAAACAAGATCTTCAAATTGCTGATCATATTTTAGAAGAAGGACGCGCGATGATCATCGCTGTAAACAAATGGGATACTATAGAAGATAAAAAAGAAGCGCTCGATGAACTGAACTACAAGTTAGAAACATCTCTAGCGCAAGTGCGCAACGTTCCAACGGTAACGATTTCTGCTCTTAACGGTCGTAATCTTGGTATTTTGATGCAAACTGTTCTGGATACATATGAACTTTGGAACAAACGTGTCCCAACGGGTAAAATGAACAGATGGCTCTCAGCAAGAGAAAGCCAACACCCAGCCCCACTATTTGAAGGGCGCCCAAACCGCCTAAAATACATCACACAGATTAACGTAAGGCCGCCAACATTTTCTTTATGGCTTTCAAAGCCGTCAGAACTTCCTGGTAGTTACAAAAGATATTTATCAAACGCGTTACGTGAAGATTTTGATTTGGAGGGCGTTCCTATTCGCCTCCTCCTAAGAACAAGTAAAAACCCTTACGGAAACAAGAAGAAGTAAAAGGAGAGCATAATGGAAACATTAGCAACTGATGCAAACGTGCATATCTGGGTCGATCTGGCAGTTACATGGGTACTAAAACTTATGTCTGCACTGGCAATTATGATTGCCGGTTGGATTATTGGTGGTTGGCTAAAAGCACGTATTAAAAATGTTAAACAGCTTGACGAAACAATTGCTAGCTTCCTTGGCGGAGTTATCAAATACGGTGTTCTCTCCGTCGCATTTGTTGCGGTCCTTGGACAGTTTGGTGTAGAAACTGCAAGCCTTCTTGCAGTTTTAGGTGCCGCAGGCCTTGCTATTGGTCTTGCTTTACAAGGCACATTAAGCAACGTTGCCGCCGGAACAATGCTCCTTATTCTACGCCCTTTCAGCGTTGGTGATTACATTGAATTTGGTTCAATGGCAGGTACAGTGAAATCACTTGGCTTATTTGGGACAGAACTTGCAACAGTTGATAATAAATATGTATTCGCACCAAACAGTTCAATTTGGGGCGGTGAAATTACAAACTACTCACGTAATAAGCAACGCCGTCAAGATATAACAGTTGGCATTTCCTATGGCGATGACATCAACAAAGCATTCAAAACAATTCAACGTGTTTTGAAAAAAGAAAAACGCCTTGTTGAAACAAAAGGCAAAGAGCCTGTGATCGCCGTTGAAGCAATGAACGCGTCATCTGTTGATATTAAAGTCCGAATTTGGACAAAAACAGATGATTTCTTTGATGTTCAGTGGGATCTTTTAAAGAGCATTAAAGAAGCGCTTGATGAAGATGGCATTACCATTCCATTCCCGACAACAACAATGGTTATTGAGAACCCAGCAGAGCTGGATAAATCATCAAAGGCTGCTTAAGGGCATTATCTTAATCGAACAATCTCGCCGTGCTTAGTTAAATCAGTTGCGGCGAGGTTTAAAAATTCCCCAACGATATCATCAGGCGCAGGAAGGCTCATTGGATCTTCGCCGGGCTTTGCACTTTTTCTCATTTCAGTACGCACGCTACCCGGATCAATTACATTTACACGGACATTTGTATTCGCTGTCTCTTCAGCGTAGACATTCGCTAACGCTTCAACGCCAGCCTTACTCACCGAATACGCGCCCCAATACGCACGCCCCTTCGTTACGCCTTCGCCCGTAGATACAAGAATTGTTCTCCCTGCACCTGAAGCACGTAATAATGGATCAAGAGTACGAATTAAACGAAAGTTCGCTTCCACATTGGTATCCATCACTTTTTTAAACTCTTTTGGATCAGCGTGAGGGAGTGGCCCTAAAGTACCGAGCAATCCCGCATTTCCAACAAAAATATCGAGTTGTCCAAAACGCTCATAAAGCGTTGGACCCAGATTATCGAGCTCTTCTAACTTAAGGAGATCAACAGGCATTAATGTCGCTTTTCCACCCTCAGCACGAATAGCATCATCCACTTCTTCCAAACCACCAACAGTGCGTGCCAATAAAACGACATGCGCTCCTGCTCTTGCATAGGCTTTAGCAACAGCCGCACCAATACCACGTGAAGCGCCCGTAATAAGGGCTACCTTACCCGTCAAATCTATATCTTTTGTCATGAATTTAACTTCTTAAAAATTGCTTTCAACATCGACTAGCGCCGCAGCTTCTGAGCCATTGCTGCCGTTTTGTTTTGCACCATCATTACGGAGATTTTCTAAATGCGTTAGATACGCTTCATCAATGTCATCTGTAATATATTTACCATCAAAAACAGAACAATCAAAATGACGGCTATCATCAGGTTCATCACTCGGAATGACTGCCTGCACAAGATCATCGAGGTTTTGATAGACAAGCCAATCCGCACCGATCTCTTCTTGCACCTGTTTTTCTGTTTTACCGTGTGCAACCAACTCTGATTTCACGGGCATGTCGATACCATAAACATTCGGGTAACGTACCGGCGGCGCAGCAGAAGCAAAGTAAACTTTCTTCGCGCCGGCTTGACGTGCCATCTCAATAATTTGGTGGCTTGTTGTTCCACGCACAATTGAGTCATCAACAAGTAAAACGTTCCGTCCATCAAATTCAAGTTCGATAGGGTTGAGTTTCTGACGCACTGATTTTTTGCGCTCCGCCTGGCCCGGCATAATGAATGTTCGGCCAATATATCTATTTTTAACGAAACCTTCACGGAACTTAACACCAAGCTGCACTGCAAGCTCCATAGCACTTGTACGACTTGATTCAGGGATTGGAATAACCACATCAATATCATGATCCGGCCACTCCTCTTTAATTTTATCAGCCAGATATTCACCCATGCGAACGCGCGCCTTATAAACAGAACTACCATCAATCATAGAGTCAGGTCTTGCGAAATAAACATGCTCAAAAATACATGGCGTATGAGGTTTATTTGATTTCGGTACATGACTAAAAAACTGTCCATCTTTGCTCACAAAGATAATTTCACCAGGATGCAGATCTCTCACAACGTCAAATCCAAGAGCATCAAGTGCAACACTTTCAGAAGAGACCATATATTCTTTCTTGCCGTCATCACTTGTACGTTCGCCATATATCAATGGGCGAATGCCATTCGGATCACGAAAAGCAAGCAGGCCGTAACCAGATATAATAGAAACAACTGCATAAGCGCCACTGCAACGTAGATGAACATTTTCAACGGCTTTATATATATCATTAATATCAAGTGCCGATTTTTTAGGTTTTTGCAGCTCATGTGCAAGAATGTTCAATAAAACCTCAGAATCTGAACTTGTATTCAAATGGCGGTGATCAGCGTTAAACAGCTCTTCCGCCAGCTCTTCATGGTTCGTAAGGTTACCGTTGTGGGCGAGAACAATGCCGTATGGTGAATTCACGTATAAAGGTTGAGATTCTGCGGCGCTTGAGCTCCCTGCAGTTGGGTAACGCACATGACCAATACCAATATTGCCCATTAAGTTACGCATGTGGCGTGTACGGAAGACATCTCGAACAAGGCCATTACTCTTACGTAAGTAAAACTTTCCGTCATCTTCAGTGACAATCCCCGCAGCGTCCTGACCACGATGCTGCAAAACAGTCAGCGCATCATAGAGTTCCTGATTAACAGGGGTTGAAGAAAAAATACCAGTTATACCGCACATATCGAAAAGCCGTCCTTTTGCTATTACTCGTTAAAGTTTGGTGTTTTCAAAATCCCGTTTTCTGAGCCTTCGTCCTTGAATAACATCTCAAGCTCTTCCCTCTGCTCATCTTCATAACCTTCTTCTTTTTTCTGAGGCACCGCATTTTTCAACTTATCACTAGCCCCTTGAAGAAGATCTTGTTCCATTAATTTATCTTTTAGCTTTGTTTCAGCTTCGTCGGCAACGTCTTCAATTTTTTCTTCTACCGCTTCTGAATTCGGTAAAAATCCAGAAAGGAATATTGCTGTTTTTTCTATAAAGATATGCGTACGACTTTCTTCGAATAGACCATGCTTTGTTTTTGCATCCATCAACAAGTGAAATGGTAAATACAACAGACCTAGTAGAACAACTGCACGACCAATACCAAAGACCACGCCAAGACTTCTATCAATTGGCCCAAGCCCCATAGCCTTCACAGCGCCTGCTGTCAAATAGCTGATGATAGAAATAATGATAACAAACAGAACAAAAATAGACGCATAAGCCGTTACAGACCCAACAATATCCATAGGCACAAGATCGAATAGCTTACCATCAACACCAAACCACCCCTGTACCACAGGAGAAAAGGTCGGTCCCATAAAGTAAGCGGCAGCCAATCCGCCGATAATTCCAGCTATAGTGAGAACTTCACGGATAAAACCGCGTAAAAACGAAATGATCGCCGATATAATGATGACGGCTGCAACGACAATATCTATTATCATGCCCAATATGTAAGGAATTTTAAGGGTTTACGCAAGATTTTAATGCATTCTTATACCATACTCTCTTACTTGATATTTTTTACATAATATTGTATGGTGCTGTATGCAAAATTCTGATGCCAGCGAAGATTTTCCTACTTTAGATGAGGTTTTAGAGCGCGTAAAACGTGCAAATTATCTAAACCTCAGCACTGTATCTAAAGATGCTGAACCTAACGGTTCTAAGCTTTTCTTTGCTGAAGGAAGACACCTTCGCTTTTATTGGCTTTCAACTATTGAAGCACAGCATAGTCAAAGCGTCATAAATAACGGTCGTGCTTATGTTGTTATTAATGATGATAATGACCAACCAGGCACAGGCGTTGGGCTTTATTTTAATGGGTATGCGAGATTAGTAAAAGATACAGATACATTTCCAAGCGCTACTAATGAAACAGAAAGAGAATTTGCAATACGTATGCTACGTCAAAAAAGCGGACACGTGCCTGAAGTCCAAAAACTCCTAGCATCAGATTCTCCGCGTCATGTTTTTTGCGTTGAGCTAAGAGAATCCTGGTGCAATGGTGCTGTTAGAGAGCACGATATGGACGTTGACTGTAAACGTCCAATTCCTGTTCGTTGCGCTGATTTCAGACGCAGACTTACTGCCTAAGCTGCTCGGCGGCGTGCTGAAAAGGCAGAAACTAAATCATTAAGGTGTTCGATTTCCTGAACCCTCAGAGCTGAGCTTCCCTTTTTCTTTGCTTTTGGCGGTGCAGGCATCATAGCGCCTTCAAACCCAAGTTTTGCCGCCTCTTTCACACGTACGTCTGGCTGCGCGACGCCGCGAATCTCACCAGATAAGCCAACCTCACCGAAGAAAACAGTATTACCAGGTAATGGGTCCCCCGTATGAGAACTGATCAAAGCAGCAGCAACTGCCAAATCAGCCGCAGGTTCAGAAATACGAATACCGCCCGCAATATTGAGAAAAATATCACAATCAGAAAACGTCATACCGCAACGTGTTTCGAGAACGGCGAGAACCATCGCCAAACGGTTTGAATCCCAACCAATGACAGCGCGGCGCGGATTACCAAGTGCTGATGGCGCGACAAGCGCTTGCACTTCCACCAAAACAGGGCGCGTCCCTTCTAGTCCTGCAAGAACGGCGCTTCCCGCAACATGCTCTTGCCGTTGCGCCAAGAACAACGCCGACGGGTTAGCCACCTCAACCAGACCTTCATTCGCCATTTCAAAAACACCAATCTCATCAGTTGGGCCAAAGCGATTCTTAACAGTACGCAAGATACGGAATTGATGCCCCCTATCTCCCTCGAAATACAAAACACCATCAACAATGTGTTCAAGAACACGTGGGCCTGCTATCTGACCCTCCTTCGTGACATGACCAACGAACAGAATACAAACACCGCGTTTTTTTGCAGCGCGTACAAGCTCTTGCGCAGATGTACGCACTTGTGTGACTGTCCCCGGTGCACTTTCAACTGTGTCCACATACATGGTTTGAATTGAATCAATAACAATCAGATCCATCGGGTTAGCTGGATCATCCATCGTCGCTACAATATCACGCACCGATGTTGCTGACGCTAAATCGACGGGTGCATCAGCTAACCCCAAGCGCTCTGCACGTAAACTCACCTGATCTGTTGATTCCTCACCAGAGACATACACACATTTCTTACCATTCATAGCAAGCTTGCAGACAACCTGTAAAAGTAGTGTAGATTTACCGATCCCCGGATCACCACCAATTAAAATAGCAGAACCATTCACAAGACCGCCACCTGTCACGCGATCAAATTCTGCGATACCTGTCACATGGCGCGGTACATTCTTCTTTTTCTCACCTGCCTTTAGAGAAACAAAACCGATATTCTTACCTTTACGTGACGCTCCCAACCCTTTCGGCGCTGCCTCAGTGATTTCTTCAACAAGGGAGTTCCATTCCCCACACCCTTCGCACTTTCCCGCCCATTTGGAGTAAACCGAACCACAAGATTGGCATACGTAGGATTTTGTTGATTTCGCCATAGGTACTTCCTTATTTTTGCCTCTTTAGGTTAAATCACAAAAGAGAACAAATCAAGAACTTTTGTTTTGGAGAGTTGTTTATGCGCCTTCTTTTTGAAGCGCCCATTTAAATTGGCGGAAGTCTTCACTCATACTGCCTGTAATCACAAGCTGCTTTGTTTTACGGGGTCTGATCCCATCACCAAGATAAATACTATTATCCAGCGCAAGCGTGCCCGCTTCTGCCGTAAAACGCCATCCAACGCCATTTTTAAGACGTAAGAGAGCTTCGCTCCCCTCTTTGATCAAGGAAACTTTTACATCTGGGTGGAGGTGGAAACGAATGGCGACCGTATGCGCTTTGGCAAGTCCAAGCATACAGCTCAAACTTTCTTCGCCGCGAAAGTCAAAACCATTACCTGCCAAGTATAAACGCCGGCGATGCACAATGCCGTTTTGTGGCACGTAACCATCATGACTGGCATCGATTAAGCATGAATGTGTTTTTTCATCACGGCTCACCTCAACGACTTTCGGACGGTAATGCATAGAACCATCATCTTTAAGATCACAAATGTTTCGATCATCTATGATCAAAGAGTTATGGGCTGGTGTCGAACGCAGAGCATCCTGCCAATTAGGACATGTCGGATGCGCACCGCAATTTACAAAGATACGATCACGCCCATGAGAAAATTCAAAAGCGAGTGGCGCAACGTGAGAACCGCGATCATAAGGCCACGCAGCGGGTTTTCCTGTATCCATGATGAGTACTGATCGCCCTTTTGTCGCTTTCTCATACCCTGTATGAGGCAAAGATTTTAAAGGACGTGCACGTACGCCCGCCTGCATCAAAACCGACTTAATAATATCTTCTGATGATTCTTGCGCGCTGTGAAAAAGAGCAAACGCTCCATCACTGTGGCGTAAAAATCGCAGTGCTTGAACGGAGCGGTCAAGACCGTGTTGTATAGCTTCAATCGATGGATAACCACCTTGACGAAGAGCGCTACGAATATCGATAAGAATTTGTACAACCTGAAGAAGTTGTTGTGGGTTACGACTGATGTGACCACCATCACTTAATATTTGTTTGTTGATTTGCTCATCCAAAAGATGAAGCGCGGCTTCTAAATAGTCTTCACGCCCTTCGAGTGTTAAACCACCATATGCAAGCGCACGGATCGCATAGAAATAATCAACACCATGCAACGTTGATGAAATTGTGCGCTTTAAATGGCGCAATTGGCGGACAAGATTTTCAAGGAAGAGCTCCTGAAATTCATCATCGGCACTTTCACCAAAAAAATCATAAGCGGCAATCCAGTTACCAACGCGGCGACCTAGAATAGCAGGATGCCAATAAACTTCATGCCAGCTTTCATGCTCGTCGATCCAGCTCTGCACCATCAAGCGTGCGCCTTTGCGTCCCTGATGACCACCCAGCGCACGTAAATCTTTGAGCCAATCAAAGCTATGGATATGTTTAACCCAAATATCGCTAACGCCTTCAGGGTGCCAGTTCGCATCATGGAGTTCCAAACGATCTCCACCAATTGAAAAAGAACCTGAATTTAAAAGCCAGCGCGCATCATCCGCATCACCTTTCCAAATATCGGCAGGACTGAATAATAAACGCGTTGGAACCGTACCACCCAAGCTCCAATTATATAAAGGCGAGTTATAGGTCAGGCGGGAAGCCTGCTTTCTAATCGTCTGTTCTATAGTACGGAGGAGCGGCATGCGAAATGATTATCCTCGCAATGCTTGAATATTTTCAGCGTATTTCTCAGGACCATCTTTGAAGACAGATGTTCCAGCTACCAGGACATTTGCACCCGCTTCAATTACCTGTTTAGCAGTTTCAGGCGTAATGCCACCATCCACCTCAAGGTCAATATCACGCCCTGTCGCATCAATTCGCTTTCTGATATCTGCAATCTTATCCAGCACAGGGATAAAGCTCTGACCACCAAAACCTGGATTGACTGTCATACAAAGAACTAAATCAACATCATCGATAATGACATCTAGAAAATCGGTTGGCGTACCAGGGTTCAGTGCTATGCCTGCTTTTTTACCCAAAGCACGGATTGCCTGAAGTGAACGATGCATATGCGGTCCAGCTTCTGCATGGATTGTGATGATATCAGCTCCAGCATCCGCAAAATCTTTCAAGTAAGCATCAGTTGGCGCAATCATAAGGTGAACATCAAAGATTTTATCCGAAGCCTGTCGCACAGATTTGTAAACCGGTGCGCCGAAGGAAATATTTGGCACAAAATGCCCGTCCATCACATCAATATGAATGTAGTCCGCGCCAGCCTTATCAATGGCGGTAATTTCATCGGCTAAATGACCAAAATCTGCGGAAAGAATGGATGGAGCAATCTTAATATCGGGCATAGGGTCTCACTTTCGAAAACATCGAACGGGTAGAAAAACTTTTGAAAAGAATCAGGCGGAATGCCTATGTATTTCTAGTGTATATAGTTTTTATCCACAGGGCAAATATGTTCGCTATGTTTTTGAAAAATTAGGCGTTTTTTATCATCCGGCTCACGAAAAAACCATCCATGCCGCCGTGCGGGGCAAGGTGAAATGGTAACACACGAACATCCCCGACCTCGTTAACAAGCGCCTCAACGCCTCCGACCTCATCCGGCGCAATTGGTACACGCGAAAATTCAGCATGACGCGCCAGAAAACTATCAACTTGTGCTTCGCTTTCTTGCTTTTGAAGAGAACACGTACAATACATCAACGTGCCGCCAATTTTTAGTATCTCCGCGGCATTATCAAGCAAGCGTGTTTGGACCGCCATAAGCTGTTCCATATCCTGCGTTGATTTAAGATGCATGACATCTGGATGACGACGAATTGTTCCTGTCGCACTGCACGGCGCATCAAGAAGAACAACGTCAACTTTCTCTTTTGGTTGCCATGCAGCTCCATCACTTACTTCTGTTTGCACTTGGTTTTGTAATCCCAAGCGTTCCATGTTCTCGTTTAACTTCGACAAACGTTTTGCTGACCGGTCAATCGCATGAACATGGGCTCCTGCTGCTGCAAGTTGAGCCGTCTTACCGCCCGGAGCCGCACAGAGATCAACAACAATTTTGCCGGACACATCAGCCAGAATTTTTACTGGTAATGCCGCGGACGCATCTTGAACCCACCATTGCCCTTCATCAAAGCCTTGAAAATGAGTGACGTTACCACCACTTGTTCGGCGCAAGGATCCCGTTGGTAAGATACCAGCCTCCAGCGCCTTCGCCCAATTCAAACGCATTTCTGGATCTTTAACAGAAATATCAAGAGACGCCTCAGACAACGAACTTTCTGCAATTTGCGCCGCTGTTGTTAAACCATAGCCTTCCACCCAATTGGATAAAAGCCATTGTGGTACATTCGTCTGAACTAGATCTTGTTTTTTAATCCACTCTTTCCCTTCAGTTACAACGCGCCTTAGAACAGCATTCACAAGTCCTTTTTGGCGAGAAAAGCCTTTTTCTTTTGCTAATTCTACTGTGACATGCACGGCCGCATGATCAGACACATCCATGAATAAAATCTGAACAGCACCAATGTATAGAACAAGGTAAAGAGATTCCGGGTGAAGTGGTTTATCCTGATCGACGGAACGATTAATGACATCTTCAATCTGACCTTTACGGCGCAGAATTGTGCTAATCATCATCCGTACAAAATTACGATCTTGTGATTCAAGTGATTGAAACCCCTTATGCCTCTCAAGCATATGATCGAGCGGCTGCTTTTTGAGCAATACGCTTTCTAAAAGTTCAAATGCAACAGTACGAGATAAAAGACCATTATCGGATAGAGCTATTTCAGACATTTGTGCGCTCTTTCTTATAATCTTCTTCTACCTGACATGAGTAATCTATAATCAGGGTATATAACGCACTGATAAATTCCGGATCATAACCATTCTCTTCCCCTCGCTTGATGCAGCGTTGACGCACCTCGTCAACGCGCTCTTGCAAAACAGGTTCTATGCCTTTAGCTTCTTTAAGTTCGGCAACTTCATGAATTATATCTAGACGCTGCCCCAATAAATCAATAATTTGATCGTCGAGCGCATCAATTTTTTCACGATAGGGTTTTAAAATTTTCATAGAGGCATTGTAACAATGAGTGATAAAAAACCAACCCAAGAAACGTCAAAAGAAGAAAATAAAACAGAGAAAAAGAAGGACGATATGCCAGAAGAATTCGGCGGCACAAAAGGACCAGAGCCCACGCGTTACGGCGATTGGGAGAATAATGGACGCTGTACAGACTTCTAGTCCTATTTAATTTATGCTATCATCATCTTTCTATGATTAGTGTTCGACAACTCCTTGATACAGATATCCAGATAACCGATGAATTCCTAGAGAAGCACTCGGAAAGCTGTCTTTTCATGCGTTCCAACATTGCTGATGCTGGCCTTGTTTACCGTGGATTACGACACCAAGGCGATCATTATGGTGCTTTTAGAGGAGAAGAGCTCATTGGTGTTATGGGGCATTACTGGAATGGTAATCTCATGATACAGATGAAGGATACTGACACTGATATCATAAAAGAGAGTGCAAGAGAGATTATTAACAATGCCCTTTTTTCGAACAGACCTATTCGAGGGGTTTTTGGTCCAGATGATCAGGTACAGGTATTGCTAAAAAATACAGATCTCAAAAAATTTGCGAAAAAGAACCAGCGTAAAGAACATCTCCTTGGTATGGATTTGAACGAGCTCATCATGCCTGAAATATGTTTTGACCCCGATTATTCCATTAGATTACCAGCAGAAGCTGATAGAGAGCTTATGAACTACTGGCGCTATGAATTTGAAATAGAAACGGGCCTTGCCAAAAACACACCTGAAACAAAAGAACGTGTTGCTGAAGATGTTCAACACTTCATGACAAACGGACGTTACTGGTTATTTGAGTATCATAAAAATCCCGTCAGCTTTGTGGGGTTTAACGCCATCATATCAGATACAGTTCAACCTGGCGGCGTATGGACTCCACCGCAACAACGAAACAAGGGATATGCCCGTGCAGCAACGGCGATGATTTTGCAACTTGCCCGGGATGAATGGGGCAAAACAAAATCTGTTCTTTTCACTAATAATCCGGCCGCTGAAAAAGCCTACATATCTCTGGGATATCGCTTCTTCGGTCATTACGCACTTATCATGCTCGATAAACCATACCTTCCTAAAAAAGAACTTTAAATGTAACGCAGTTAACGTTTCTTCGAATTAATAATAGAGGAGACTTTCATGCGTTTTGTCATAGGTTCTATTATTGCTTTATGGACGGTGTTTATCGTTTACCAGTCGATTGTTCCTGTAAAAGCAGAAATCATAGAAGCACCCATTGTTGTTGAGCTCTTCACATCACAAAGTTGTTCTTCATGCCCTCCTGCAGACAAAATACTGGGACAACTTTCTAAAAACAAAAACGTCATTGCTCTTAGTTGCCACGTTACATATTGGAATTATTTGCACTGGAAAGACACGTTGTCGACGGAAGAATGCACAAATAGGCAAAGAGATTACGCCCGAACGTTACAAAAACGCGGACCATACACACCGCAAATGCTCATCAATGGGACGCATGATGTTGTTGGAAACCGATCTGGAGAAATTAATCGTCTTATAAATAAAGTGCAGAAAAAAGAAGCTGTTGCTCCTATTGGCCTGCAATTAAATGGTGAAGAGTTATTAATCCACTTCCCTGACACACAGAGTGAGACCTTAAAATTACCGCTTTTCATCTATGGAGATCAGCACACACAATCAATTCCAAGCGGTGAAAACAGAGGGCGAACTGTTTCTTACACAAATCCTGTATCAGAAGTACGTTCACTTGGGTTATGGGATGGGAGACAGCAGACAATAACAGTGCCTACAACAGACAAAGCCCACGGATACGCAATACTCGCGCAAGAGAAAAATGGTTACGGCAAAGTAATTGCTGCGGGTAAATTAGAGCTCTAAAGATCCAGATCAATCATAACTGGAACATGATCAGATGGTTTTTCCCAATCACGCGCTTCATTTAAAATATTATGAGATCTGAGCTTATCTTTAAGTGGTGACGTCACCCAAATATGGTCAAGACGACGTCCACGGTTTGATTTTTTCCAATCACGATTACGATAGGACCACCAGCTATAACATTTCTCATCATCTGGAACGAAGTGGCGCACAGCATCTATCCAATCTAGAGACGCATACATTTTTGCCAAATGTTCGAGTTCAATTGGCGTGTGAGAAACAACTTTTTGAAGCTGCTTTGATGACCACACATCATGTTCA
The DNA here is from genome assembly GCA_013215815.1 of Alphaproteobacteria bacterium. GTDB lineage: Bacteria > Pseudomonadota > Alphaproteobacteria > Micavibrionales > Micavibrionaceae. Next base: position 53,707 of record JABSQP010000012.1, read on the forward strand.
CGCGGGGCGATATTGAAATCACCAACAGTAATCACCGGCTTGTCTTTCGTATACGTCTTACCGAAGAATTCGGTCATCTCATCAACGAAATCAAGCTTGTGACCAAACTTTTCGTTTACGTCTCGATCAGGCTCATCTCCACCAGCTGGAATATAAAGATTGTGCAGATCAAAATCTTTAAACGAGACGCCAATATGACGACAATCATCCTTACCAACACGCGAATACACATCTGTTTTTTCAAACGGCACTTTAGAGAAAATACAAACACCGTTATAGCTCTTCATACCGCTGATATGAATATGCTCATACCCTGCTTCTTTAAACGGATCGAACGGGAACAGCTCATCCGGGCATTTTGTTTCTTGCAAACACAAAACATCCGGGGCATGAGACTTCATATACGCAAGCACAATTGGCGCACGCAGACGCACAGAGTTAATATTCCAAGTCGCTACTTTCATGAGTAATTAGAACGGTAAGTTGCCAGCCATACTCGCAGGAAGACCAAGCTCACCCATCATTTTTTGAGTTTCATCGGCCATTGTTTGATCGGCTTTCGATTTTGCATCCGCCATAGCAGCAACGACGAGGTCTTCAAGAATTTCTTTTTCGTCCGCATTCATCAGTGATGGATCAATATTCACAGACTTCGGTTCTCCCTTACAAGTCATAGAGATTTTCACCATGCCACCACCAGCAGAGCCCTCAACAATCACATCGCCAAGCTTATCTTGCATTTCTGCCATTTTATCTTGCATCTGCTTGGCTTGCTGCATCATTTTCTGAATATTCATTTTGTCCTCTTTGTATTACTTATGATTTTGTATGAATTTTTTTAATGTCTGACCCCGGGAACATGCTCAAAATATTATCAATGAGTGGTTCTTGTTTGAGCTTCGCACGTTTCTCTTGATCAGCGACCTCAGCCTGCTGTGCAAGTGTTGGTTGACCTTGCTTTGCGGAAACAGTGACAACCCAACGCTCTTTCGATATTTGTTTCAGAGCTTGTGTTAATTCTTGCGCTAATTTTTGCGGTGCATTTTCTGCTGGCATGAATTCAAGAAGCTGGTCTTCCAATTTCACGAGATGCACATAATGGCTAACCTGCCCTGCCAAGATCATCATCTTGTTATCTTCAAGAGCCTGCGTAATTCCTTCAAGAGTGCCCAAGTTTGCAACAGGTGTTTCTGTTTCCTGTGGTGCAGCTTGAACTGGAGCTCCCCCTGCTTGCATGGCCTGCATAGGTATTTCCGTTACACCGATTGCTTGTGCACTTGTTTGCGCAGCCACTGGCGTCGGTGCATTGGTATTTGATGCTGTAGCTGCTCCTGCTGGCTCGTCCTTGATCTTCTTTACAAGCTCAGTCGGATCAGGAAGATTGGATGCGTAAAGCAAACGCAGAACAATCATCTCTGCTGCTTTTTGTGGATGCGGCGCAGATTTTACTTCACCAAGCCCTTTAAGAAGTAACTGCCATGTACGTCCCAAAGTTGGCATCGATAAAGATCCAGACATTGATGATAAACGCTCACGTTCATCTTTTGTCACAGCAAGCTGTGTTTCAGTCAGTTGAGGCAGCGCTTTTAACTTTGTGAGCGCATGCGTAAAGTCCAACATGTCCTGAAGAACGACAACAGGGTCTGCCCCATCACGATACAAACCATCCATAACATCCAGCGACTCCTGGCTTTCACCTTTTAGTCCAGCTTCAAGCAAATCTAGGATACGCCCACGATCAGCAAGACCAAGCATATCCTTCACCTGTATCGCCGTGACATTCTTATCACCAAGAGCAATAGACTGATCTAAAAGACTGAGACCATCTCGAACAGACCCATCAGCAGCGCGTGCGATTAATGACAATGCTTCATCTTCAATCTTTGCATTCTCTTTTTCTGTGATTTCACCGTAATAGCGGGCAAGCTCTTCAGCTTCAATACGGCGCAAATCAAAACGCTGACAACGCGACAGCACCGTAATAGGTACTTTACGAATTTCCGTTGTCGCAAAAATAAACTTCACGTGTTCTGGCGGCTCTTCCAGTGTTTTAAGCAGCGCATTAAACGCCGCTTTAGAGAGCATGTGTACCTCATCGATGATGTATACTTTATAACGCGCCGATGTCGGGGCGTAACGCACACCATCTAAAATCTCACGAATATCATCCACGCCTGTACGAGAAGCTGCATCCATTTCCATCACATCTGGATGACGATCTTCTGCAATAGCCTTACACACCTCACAGTCGTCAGTCGCATCAGTCGTTGGTCCAGACTGTCCATCCGCGCCTGTATAATTAAGAGCTTTTGCAATAATACGTGCAGTTGTTGTCTTCCCAACCCCACGTATTCCGGTGAGCATAAAAGCGTGTGCTATGCGCCCTGATTCAATAGCATTCTTTAAAGTACGAACCAGTGCATCCTGACCTATAAGGTCATCAAAATTTTGAGGGCGGTATTTACGGGCAAGAACGCGATACGCTTCTTCAGACGCGGCGTTTTGCGGATTTTCAGTATCAGACATAACATTCGTTGTAGAACGATTCAGTGTTCGTATCAACGATTCTTAAGCGAAAAGAAAGAGTATTATGGGGATTGAAGTGGAAGACCGAACAGCGACCCGAAAAAATTCACCTGCGGCTGCTTCTTCTCAGACCTGACCGAGTCCAGCGAGATTTCGCCCACGCCGATCTTCCGCCCCCCTTATAGTGAGCGCAGTTAAAAGTTTCAAGCGAATTATCAATCCGCATAAAAGACTAATCATAGAGTGTTACCAGTGCGTATCAAGCTTACCGGTATATGATGTGTGCCGCTTTTGGCGTATTTTCATCGCCAAATCGAATAGCAACATAATAAAAAGACAACTTACTAAATAAAACATGTTGAGCCTCCCAAAAAAATTTTGTTTGAGTAGCTCTATTGCCGCCAAGCAATACATAAGAAATATACGAAAGATGTTTGTTTAATGCACCTCTACTATACCCAAAGAGCATGCCTTTAGCAAGATAATTATTAAAAATGCAAATAAATCGTTTAATTACAGTAGGTTAACTGTATAAAAAACATACGGATGAATTCTGCCGTACGTATTCTTTCAAATCGAACCAATTCGGTCTTTTTTAACGATTTTTAACGTAAAATAGAGGGTGAAGAAGTGTTTTTTAAAAGCACCAAACTGGGTAAAAACGGGACAAAAGTTTAAATGGCAACATTTGATCTCTATTTGGATTTAAGCTCTATTTATACGGGCACAGCACCGACCTTTGAAATACTGGTCGATGGCGTTGTGGTGTCGAGCATAACTGTTACGAGCACATTCACCCCTATCACACTATCTGGGTTAACTTATTCGGGTGATGCCCCTGGATACCTCTCCTTCCGTTTCAATGATGCCAATGGTGAAGTTGATCGCTCTGTCACATTAAACGAAGTGCGTATTAACGGAACAACAGTTGGCGGCAGCTCTCTAAGCAAACTCACATTATTGCAAGGCCAGGAATCACAGCTGGATGTCGCTGCTGAACAAGCCAGTTTTGGCATTCCCGGACCAGGAGCTGGTAAAGACGCGCTTATTAACGGTACTGCAGGTGTAGATGTTCTTAGCGGAACAGCCGGCAATGATACAATCAACGGCCTTGGAGATCGCGATTGGATTAAAGGTAATGGAGGTATCGACACAATTAATGGCGGCGCTGGTCATGATATTATTCGTGGTGGCGATGGCGATGATATTATCAATGGTGATGCGGACAATGACCTCATTAAAAGTGAAGGCGACAACGATACCATTAACGGGGGACTAGGACACGACACATTAGATGGCGGCGCTGGTAACGATACACTTAATGGCGATGATGGTAACGATGTCCTAAAAGGCGGTGCAGGGATCGATACGCTACACGGTAATAATGATAACGATAAATTATTTGGCGGCGATGACGGTGACTTCATTTATGGTGATGCAGGAAATGATAAAGCTTACGGCGAAAACGGTAATGACACTCTCTATGGAGGAACAGGTAACGACACGCTATTTGGCGGCGCAGGTGTAGATATTGTTGATGGTGAAGGTGACCATGATCGTCTCTATGGCGATGCAGGAAATGACACGCTTTATGGCCGCGCGGGTAACGATAAAATCTATGGTGGCGCTGATGATGACACAATTTTCGGCGGCGATGATAACGATAAACTTTTTGGCGACGGTGGTAACGACACCATCAACGGCGAAGATGGTAATGATCGCATAAGAGGTGGTGATGGTATTGACACACTGAATGGCGGTGACGGCATTGACAACATCGATGGAGATGATGGCAATGACATTATAAGTGGCGGCCTCATGGGAGACCTTATTAAAGGCGGCGCTGGAGATGACACAATCAATGGCGACGATGGTGACGATAACCTTTACGGGCAAGAAGGAAACGATACAATCAATGGCGGAAGCGGCAGTGATTTTATTTACGGTAAAGAAGGTAATAATATTCTAGACGGTGGCACAGGCACTGATACGATTCATGGAGGTAGTGGGAACGACACTATTGAAGGCGGTACTGGAACAGACATAATAAACGCAGAAGATGGTGATGATGTAATTCTTGCCGGCGCCGAAGGTGAAACATTACGCGCAGGCGCAGGCGCGGACACTGTTGATGGAGGCGGCGGAAATGACACAATTCATGGCCATGGCCTCGCACAAAAAGATATTGATATTGTCTTAAATGCCAACCCGGAACTAATTTACAACTCTTATACAAACTCATTCTATCAATTTGTTGCAACAGCTACAGATGCGGTAACAGCCGCGGCGAATGCGCGCGCTACTGTAATTAATGGTGCTGCAGGACACTTGGCAGTGGTCACGTCTCAAACAGAATATGACTTACTTGATGCTAACATAGGCCCGGCAGATAGTTACTGGCTCAATGGAGGTGACTACGACACGACTGATGTGTGGTTATGGGATGAAGGTGCAGAGGCAGGAATTCAGTGGTCCCAGGGAGCAACTGGTGTCAACAACATGTATACTAACTGGGCAGCTGGACAGCCCAATGATCCAACTCAACACTATACTTACTTCTATGGCGCTGGCAGCGGATTGGCAGATGCTACAGCAGCAGGCTTCACGCATACTGTAGGTTACGTTATTGAATGGGATGCTGGTCTTATGAACGCAGATAATGCCGTTGACACATTAAACGGTGATGACGGTGATGACATGCTATATGGTTACGGTGGAGATGATATCCTTGATGGCGGTGCGGGGTCAGATGTGCTTAGTGGGGG
>JABSQP010000013.1 GCA_013215815.1 Alphaproteobacteria bacterium
AACGGCCAAACTGATCCGTAAAGGTGGTCCAGGTAAACCACATGAAATATATTTAGGTGTAACCGATAGCGGCGTAGGAATTTCAAAAGAAGGACAACAAAAAATCTTTGATGCGTTTTCTCAAGCAGATAAAAGCGTCAGTCGTAAGTTCGGTGGCACAGGCCTAGGTCTTGCTATTAGTAAGGGTTTGGTTGAGGCTATGGGCAGCAATATCGGTATTAATAGTAATGAGGGCGAAGGGAGTACTTTCTTCTTCACTGTTGATATGGACGATGCGGCACGCGAGGAAGAAACAACCTCCAGTGAAGCACCAGAAATTCACGAACACCATAAACGTCCAATGAGTATTTTGATCGTTGATGATAATGATGTTAACCAAAAAGTGATTACAGGATTTTTACAAAAATCTCCTCATAAACTGGATACGGCCAAAACGGCCGAAGACGCGCTCACAAAAGTCGACATCAATCCGTATGACATTATCCTAATGGATATAGAGCTGCCTGGGATGAACGGAGATGAAGCAACTCAAAAAATCCGTTCTCATAAAGATAAAAAAATTGCACAGACACTCGTTATAGCCTTAACAGGAAATGTCATGCAGGATGATATTGATACGTATCTAAAGAGTGGCATGAACGATGCACTCGCTAAACCAATTAAGCCTAATGTTCTAAATGACGCATTAGACAAAGTTGTAACAGGCCATTACACAAAGCAAGATAAGCCTAAAACGCAAACACCAAAAGAAGAAAAACCAGCGATTTTTGACAGCATTCCGGATACACCAACTCCAAGCACACCTGTAGAGGAGACTGTGCCACCAGCACCGAGCACACCTTTTGAACAACCACAGACACCTGCAGAGGAAACGCCAGCTGTTCAAAACGCAGCACCTCAACCAGAAGAGCAATCTGCACCAGCACCAGTAAGAAGCACTGTAACAAGAGTGTCTCGTGCAAAAAAACGTGTTAGCAGCAACACATCCCTTTCAAATACTACGCCGCAGCAAGCAAGTACAAACGAGTACACGTCTGATCAACCTGCTTTTGATAACGACATCTTGGATGCCTTAAAAGGACATCTAGATGCCGCGCAAATTCAGGATATGCTTGAAGAAGTTTTTACCAAATCAGTAGAAATTATTTCTGCGTTAGAACAGGCATATCAGAACAAAGATCCGAAAGAAGCGTATGCGCGCGCCCATGAGTTAAAAGGTATGACAGGAAACTTTGGTCTCGCTGAAATCAGCGATATTGCAACACAAATTGAAACACTCGCGAAAGATGAAAATATCTTACATATGGATCCACTTGTTGCGCAAATACCAACGGCCCTTGCCAAAGCAAGAGCCGCTGCAGATGAATGGTTAGCGAGCTAGCTCGCTAAAAAATCTCTTTTAAATTAGCCAACGATTTCATCGTCAGAGAAGAAGTGCTTAATTTCAATAGCAGCATTCTCATCAGAATCTGAGCCATGAACTGAATTTTCACCGATGTTCAGAGCAAAATCCTTACGGATTGTGCCAGCATCTGCTTCTTCAGGATTTGTTGCACCCATGATCTCACGGTTTTTCAAAACCGCATTGTCACCTTCAAGAACCTGAACAACAACTGGCTCAGAAATCATGAAGTCAACAAGCTCACCAAAGAAAGGACGCTCTTTGTGAACAGCATAAAAACCTTCTGCTTGGTCCTTTGTCATGTGAATACGTTTTTGTGCAACGATACGAAGACCGTTTTCTTCGAAACGCGCATTAATCGCGCCTGTTAGATTACGACGTGTCGCATCTGGCTTAATAATTGAAAAAGTACGTTGAGTAGCCATAAGTCCCTCTTTTGTTTAAATGAATTCTGAGAGGGTTATATCAGGCTTATATTTGAGCGCAACCACAAATTTATATACTTATCCTTAAGAAAAAGCTTTATATTTACATAATAATATGTTATTTTTTCTCTTGATAATGACATTTCTAACTTGAGTTAACACGAGTAATATTGTTTACTTTTAGGCGTATAGAGGACATAAAGTAAAAAATAAGATGACTGCGGTAACAGATTCTTACAACTATGATGCTGGTCAGCTTCCTAATAAATACAATTGGGAAACAACTCAGCTTGTCACAGATTTTGATGTTTTAGATTACGTCGAATTAGCAGAAGAGCTACGCCCTCATATGGATGCTTACACAACCTTTCTAGCAGAACACCTAGGTGTTAATGTCGAGACACAGGCGGCTTCGACAAAAACCTTTAAATCCGCATCTAGAAAACTCAGAGACGAAACGGTTGTTTGGCATCCTGAGAGAATTCAGGATTATCTTCGAACAACAATAAGAGTTCCGAACAATGGTAAACAGAGTGTTCAAGATTTAGCCAAGATTATAAAGCATTTAAGAAATGCTCCAGAAACAATTGGCTTTAAAGATCAATTTACTGAACCTGAGCCCGAAACAGGTTTTCGTTCGTTTAAGTTACACACATTGATTGAAGATCCTGAAGACTCAAGCAAAAAAATGTCAGCTGAAATCATTATCCAGCACGATGGCATGACAGACGCAAACAAAATCACGGAATCTCTGCGCACAATGGAACGCCAATTTAGAAAAATTAGTGCTAACATGGGAACTGTCATAGGAAATTCGAGTACAACGCAAGCCCGTGCTCAAATTACAGAATCTGCTATAAGGGGTATGAGAAAACACGTACACGACATAGCTGCGCAAAAAGCGGGGCTTAACGCTCTAATAACAGACCCAAAAATATTAGAGCGCCATACATGCTCTGTTTCAGAAATAATGGACACTTTAAGCGGAACAATATCCAGCGCTCGTCATAGAATTGAAACGCTGGTAAATAGTCTTTAACCTAGCTTCTTCTCAATAATTTCAACAGCATCATTGGCGGCAGCAGGATTTGCACCACCAGCTTGCGCCATGTCTGGACGGCCGCCGCCGCCTTTCCCGCCAAGCGCTTCCGCGCCTAGCTTCACAAGATCTACCGCATTAATCTGATCTGTTAGATCATTTGTCACACCAACAACAATAGAAGCCTTCCCTTCATTCGTTGCGATGAGTGCAACAACGCCAGAACCAAGCTTCTTCTTCAGATCATCTGCCATGCCTTTAAGGTCTTTGGCAGGGAAATCTTCAAGAACTTTACCGATGAACTTCACGCCATTAATTTCTTTCACATCATCATTCGAAGAACCACCACCTGTCGCAATTGTTTTGCGCAAGTTCGCAATTTCCTGCTCCAGTTTTTTCTTCTCATCAGATAGCGCCCTCACACGCTTTGTTACTTCTGATGGTGATGTTTTCAAAATCGTTGCTGCTTCATTTAGCGCACGTTCTTGATCTTCTAAATATGCAAGAGCGTTCGCACCTGTTAGCGCTTCAATACGGCGCACACCTGCAGAGACCGCACTTTCAGAAACAATTTTAAACAGGCCGATATCACCTGTTCGCTTCACGTGTGTACCACCACAAAGTTCAACTGAGTAAGGCTTGTTCGCACCTTCTGCTGCCCGCCCCATAGAAACAACGCGAACTTCATCATCATACTTCTCACCAAAGAGCGCCATCGCGCCGCTTTCCATCGCTTCATCGATAGGCATGACGCGTGTCACAACTTCTGTGTTCGCACGAATTTCTGCGTTTACTTGTTCTTCAACAGCTTTCAACTGCTCTGCTGTCACAGCAACAGGCTGAGAAATATCAAAACGTGTGCGCTGCTCATCCTGAAGAGAGCCTTTTTGCGCAACATGATCACCAAGTGTACCGCGAAGCGCTTCATGAAGAAGGTGCGTCACAGAGTGGTTTGCACGGATTGCGCTGCGGCGTGAATGATCGACAATCATTTCCAAGCTATCGCCTTTATTGATTACGCCTTCTGTTATAGTCACAGCGTGTGCAAATAGAGCGCCGAGCTGCTTTTTCACATCAGTGACATTTGCCGCGCCACCTTCGGCTTTAATTGTTCCTGTGTCACCAACCTGACCACCCGACTCGCCATAGAATGGTGTTTGATTCACAAGGACGTAACCCTCATCACCTTTCGCAAGACTATCAACCAGCTTGCCATCTTTTACGATTGCAAGAACTTGTCCTTCTGCATTTTCAGTTTCGTAGCCAAGGAATTCCGTTGGTTCTAATTCATCAAGAAGCTCAAACCAAAGCTTTTCTGTACCTGCATCTCCTGAACCAGACCATGCTGCTCGTGCTGCCTTCTTCTGCTCTTCCATACATGATACAAAACCATCCATGTCCACTTCGATACCTTTTGCACGAAGCGCATCTTGTGTAAGATCAACCGGGAAGCCATAAGTATCATAAAGCTTGAACGCAACATCACCTGCAAGCGTGTTATCACGTACATTTTCCGCTTCATCATCGAGCATCTTCAAACCACGATCCAGCGTCTGTTTAAAACGTGTTTCTTCATTCTTGAGTGTTTCAGAGATTAGGCTTTCTGCGCGTTTTAACTCAGGATACGCCTCACCCATCATAGAAATGAGTGTCGGCAATAGCTTGTACATCAGCGGCTCTTTCGCACCAAGCAAATGAGCATGACGCATACCGCGACGCATGATACGGCGAAGCACGTAACCACGACCCTCATTTGATGGCATCACACCATCAGCAAGTAAGAATGATGAACAACGAAGGTGGTCGGCAATAACGCGGTGAGATGCTGCTTGATCACCATCAGCATCAACGCTTGTTAGATCAGCAGTGTGATCAATAATTGAACGCAGCAAATCGATATCATAGTTTGTGACCTTACCCTGCATCAGCGCAGCCATACGCTCTAAGCCCATACCTGTATCAATTGATGGTTTTGGAAGCGGACGGCGGATCGGCTGCCCATCTTCACCCGGCTCTTGCTCATACTGCATGAAAACAAGGTTCCAGAATTCGAGGAAACGGTCACCATCTTCATTCGGTGAACCTGGAGGGCCACCTTCTAAAGCTTCACCTTGGTCATAGAAAATCTCTGAACACGGTCCACATGGGCCTGTATCACCCATTTGCCAGAAATTATCATCTGTTGGAATGCGGATAATACGATCATCAGAAAAGCCAGCGATCTTCTTCCAAAGACCAGCCGCCTCTTCATCTGTTGAGTGCACAGTCACAAGAAGTTTGTCTTGCGGCATTTCAAAGTTTTTAGAAACTAGCTCCCACGCATAAGAAATTGCTTCTTCTTTGAAGTAGTCACCAAAAGAGAAGTTTCCTAGCATTTCAAAGAATGTGTGGTGACGCGCTGTATACCCCACATTATCAAGGTCATTGTGCTTACCACCTGCGCGGACACATTTTTGTGATGTTGTTGCACGTGAATAATCACGGCTTTCTCCTCCAGTGAACACGTTCTTAAACTGAACCATGCCTGAATTCACAAACATCAAGGTTGGATCATTTTGCGGCACAAGCGGGCTTGAGGCGACCTGTGTATGGCCATTCTTCTCAAAATACCCCAAAAATTCGCTACGAATATCTTTTACTGTTTTCATCTCTTTACCTGTGCCTTAAAGTTAGGGCTCTATAATGCGAAAGCAGTGAAAATATGCAAGATTTTATTAAGTTAGCCAATCATTTAGCTGATGAAGCGGGAGACATTATCCGCCCCTATTTCCGCTCAAATTTCGATGTTGAGACGAAAAGTGATGAAAGCCCAGTTACAACAGCAGATCGCGCCGTTGAAAAACGCCTGAGAGAGCTTGTTGAAGAGCACCGCCCAGAAGATGGTATTATCGGCGAAGAATACGGTATAAAAACAAGTAAAAACCAATATGAGTGGGTATTTGATCCAATTGATGGGACAAAGTCTTTTGTCATTGGCCGCCCTACTTTTGGAACGCTTATTGCCCTTTGTGAAAACGGCGTTCCTATTCTAGGCATTATCGATCAACCGATTTCAAAAGAACGTTGGGTCGGAGCAAAAAGCCAACCAACTACATTTAATGGAAATAACGTTAACGTACGCTATTGCCCTTCCCTATCAGACGCGCGTTTATCATGTACTGCGCCCGATCAAATTCCGCAACATTGGGAAAACTTAAAAGAAAAAAGCGCATTTTTCGCATGGGGCGGTGATTGTTATGCTTACGCTATGCTCAGTATGGGCGGATTAGACGTTGTCATTGAAGACTTACTCGCCACTTATGATTACGCGGCTCTTCCCCCTATCATCGAAGGCGCTGGTGGCTGGATGGGTGATTGGAACGGTAATTCACTTACAACAGAGTCAAAAGGCGATGTGCTCGCCATTGGTGATATTGCTCTAAAAGACCAAATGTTGGAAATTTTAAATTAGCGAGAAGCCACTGTTGTAGTGCGTGGTAAAATTTCACCAGCGTATAACGCCCACTCACCCTTAGATACCGCTTTAAGAGAAGGTGAACGCTCACCAGCCTTTGTTTTATAGATCCAGTAATTTGCTAATACACGCTCTACAAAAGCACGTGTTTCCGCGACAGGAATTGTTTCAATAAATAAAAGTGGGTCATCAATATCACTGCGTTCTTTTTTCCAGCGAGAAAGCTTACCTGGACCAGCATTGTAGGCAACAGCGAGTGACAGCAAGTCACCTTGAACAACTTTATGCTGCAACAAATGCGCAATATAATCTTGTCCCAAAGATAAGTTTACTGTTGGTTGTTTTAGATTTTCACGCCCAGAATTTGTTTCATAGCGTTTATGTCCCGCAATATAGCTTGCCGTTCTCGGCATAAGTTGCATAAGCCCTGTTGCTCCACTTGGATTTTCTGCATTTGCATTAAAGCGTGATTCCTGACGAACAAAAGCATGCACAAGCGCTTTATCAACGCGGTATCCACCTTCGGGTTGCCATGGTGCCCAAGGGTAAAGTGCGCCATCATATAAATCACCGTCTCCTTGAGCATAAAGACTACCTAAACGCATCTGTAAAGCGGGTAATTTATACTCGCTCGCTAGCGCTATAAGAGCTTTTTTATATGCGCGTGATATTCCTTTATTAAATACAAGGAGCTCACGTTCAGCTAAATCGTTAAGACCAATTTCCAAAAGCGCAATCGCTCGGTGACCAGAATTTGTTTTTGTAATAAGGCGTTTTGCATCTTTATTAAAAGATGGCAATTCCCAATTATAACTCGCTTTTTTATCTAGCTCGTATGCGGCAATCACTCCATAAAATGTATGGTTATAATAAGCTGATAATTCCAAATATTTTTTTGCCTCGCTTTTCTTACGAGTTTTCTTAAATGATCGCGCCGTCCAATACGATGCCGCAGACACCATCCAGCCTGACGAATAAGGAGAACTGGCCACAGTTTCAAAAGACTCAGCAGCTTTTTTATACTTCTTATCTTTCCAAAGCGTTAAACCATAAATCCAACCAGATAAAGGAACATACTGACCAGATCTTTTCCATGCATCCCTTGAAAGAGCCATCGCCTCTTTATACTTACCTGCATATAGGTAACCCGCAGCTATCTGTGCACGGTATTCATCATATTCAACATCATCCAAGTAAAGAGCGGATTTATCTGCACCCAGCAACAAAAGAGCTTGCGTAGGTTCATAATTCCTTACATGTGAATTGATTTTGTAACTCAAACTACGAACAGCATCTTGCTGAACTGTGTTCCGGTTCTTCGTGCTTTTATACGACTTGTGCTGATTAGATGATGTGCCAAGAGATCCAGATAACAAAGATTTTACTTTTGGTTTATCTATTGCAACTTGCGCGCTATCTGGCTTTTTGCGAAGCATTAAAGCATATACACGCTTTGCTTGAGGGTGATCACTGTATCTCTTTAACCAAGTCGTCAGCTCCTTGTAAGATGAAATGTATTTATCACTTTCTAAATAACGCTCTGCCAAAACATGCCCCACAAGAATATCATTTGTGAGTTTTTTTATTTTCTTATCGGCTTCAGAGAATTTATCTGCTTTTTGGAGATCAAAAATTTCTTTGTAGATAGCGCGCTGCTTATCTGTAAAAACGGCATTATCTTTCTTACCAAAGAACTTTAATGATTGAGTATCGCTGCCTGCAGTGACGTCGCTTTTACTCGCGATCGGTTTACTTGGCGGGGTTAGTGAAGCAAGAACCATATAGCCCTGCTCATCACTTCTATCTTGCATTGGTTTAGAAGATGGAACTGGAGGAAGATCAGGCTTAACTCCTATATTATTCAAAAAGGCTTCAGCAATAGACGGTGACATATCCTCGACCGGTTTTACTTTCGGTAAAGGAGCTGTGTTTAAGCTTTGCGCCCATCCTGTTTTTCCATTTAAAGCAAAAGAGAAAAGCAGGCCGACAACAAAAAGGCTTACCATCGGCAAGCCGCTCTTTTTCAGCACTGAACATGTCATAATGATGCCGAAATAGACGATTTCATCCACAAAGTCTAGAAAAACCCGACAAACAAAATTATAATTTTATGGAAAAATTATTCAGAAAGAATATCCATCTCTTTGCGCTTGGCATTAATCATCAACATATCCTGCCAAACTGCACGTTTTTGGGCGGGTGTGCGTAGTAAATAAGCAGGGTGATAGGTCGCAATTGTTTGCACACCATTAAAATCATGAAATGTACCGCGCAACCGAGAAATACTCTCTGATCGGTCCAAAATCGCCTTCCCCGATACGCCCCCCAACAGGATCAAGATCTTTGGTTCAATCAATTCAATATGACGCTTAATAAACGGAAGAGAGATATCAATCTCACTTTGTGATGGCGTCCTATTCCCCGGTGGCCGCCAATTAAGGATGTTAGAGATATAAACGCTTTTTAAAGGATCTTCTTCCTGACGATCAAGACCGATAGATGCAAGAATACGGTCGAGCAGTTGACCACTTACTCCAACAAAAGGCTTTCCTTGACGATCCTCATCTGCACCAGGTGCTTCACCGATCAGCATAATCGGCGCTTTTGGATTTCCATCACAAAACACCATATTCATCGCTGTTTTTTTAATCGACAGCCCATCAAAGTCCGCTATAGCCTTCTTAAGTTCTTCCGCCGAGTTACAACCTTGTGCGAGCTCACGTGCCTTACTCATTGCTTCGGCGGCGCCCATCAAATCAGCAGGAGATTGTTGCGGCATTGCCGCAGTAGCAAGAGGCGGCGCAACCGTGCTTTGCGGTTGTTTTTGCGCTAAAACAGGCTCTATCACAGGCATTTGTGTGCGATCTATAGGCTCTTCGCCCAATATCTCATCTACCCCGTTATCGAGGTACCATTGTAAAGTCGCCTTTAAGAGTGCGTTTTGCGCCATAACACGTTATATTTTAATGTTTTTTTAATAAAACTATTAGAGAATAAATACCCACCTCGTGTAAACTATTAAAATTAAACAATGCGCGACAAAATGCCGCAAAACTAACTTTTTTTGGAGATTTATCAAAACATGCCTGAAGCTATTCGATCTGATCGCGAAGTGATGGAATATGACGTTGTTATTGTCGGAGGTGGCCCTGCTGGGTTGTCTTGCGCTATTCGGCTTAAACAGCTAGCACAAGAAACGGATCGCGAACTCTCTGTATGTATCTTGGAAAAAGGATCAGAAGTGGGCGCACACCTTCTATCAGGCGCCGTATTTGAACCACGCGCTTTAAGCGAACTCATCCCAGATTGGAAAGAAAAAGGCGCGCCGCTCTCATGTAAAGCAGGTAAGGATAGCTTTGTCTTCTTAACAAAGTCAGGCTCATTTAAGCTGCCAACACCACCGCAAATGAAAAATCATGGCAATTATATCATTAGCCTTGGTGAACTCGGTGCATGGCTAGGCTCTCAAGCAGAAGAACTTGGCGTAGAAATTTTTCCGGGCTTTGCCGCAGCAGAACTCTTATACGACAGTAATAATTTTGTGATTGGCGTAGCGACTGGTGATATGGGCATTAGTAAAGATGGTGAAAAGACAGATATGTTTGAGCCAGGTGTTGAACTTCATGCTCGCCAAACAGTCCTAGCAGAAGGATGTCATGGCTCCCTCTCCAAACAAGTCATTGAGCAATTCAATCTTCGTGAAAATTCCGATCCACAAACATACGGTCTTGGCATTAAAGAAGTATGGGAAGTTGCCCCAGAAAAACACAAAGAAGGATCTATTCAACACACAATCGGTTGGCCAATGGATTCTAAAACCTATGGTGGATCATGGCTCTACCATATGAAAGATAATCTCGTATCAATCGGTTTTGTTGTTGGTTTGGATTATGAGAACCCTTACCTTTCACCATTCAACGAAATGCAGCGTTTTAAAACACACCCTAAAATCGCAAAACTTTTAGAAGGTGGTAAACGCGTTGGCTATGGCGCCCGCACACTTGTTGAAGGCGGATTTCAATCACTACCAAAACTTACCTTCCCTGGTGGCGTTCTAACAGGAGACAGCGCCGGTTTCCTTAACGTACCAAAAATCAAAGGAAACCACGCGGCAATAAAATCAGGCATGATCGCAGCGGAATCTTTATTCTCTTGCCTACATAAGGAAGACACACCCGCTATGGGATGGGAGTGCGCAAGCTATCAGAAAAATTTTGAAAGTTCATGGCTATATAAAGAGCTCTATAAAGTTCGAAACATTCGTCCAGGCTTTCATAAAGGCTTGTGGTTTGGTCTTGTCCATTCAGCTTTTCAAACAATCGGCGGATGGTTATTGCCATATACATTAAAAAATCATGCCGACCATGAGCAAACAAAAAAAGCAGATCAATACAAGCCGATCGACTACCCTACTCATGATGGCGTTTTGACATTTGATCGTTTGACGAGCGTTCAACTCTCAAACACAAATCACGACGAAGATCAGCCGTCTCACCTTAAACTCTCTGATGCAGATATTCCCGTAAAAATAAATTTACCTGAATATGCAGAACCCGCGCAGCGGTACTGCCCTGCTGCCGTGTATGAGATCATTGAGGAGGCTGGAGAGAAGAAATTTCAAATAAATGCCCAGAACTGCGTACATTGTAAGACTTGTGATATCAAAGATCCTGCACAAAATATTAATTGGACTGTACCGCAAGGCGGCGGCGGGCCGAATTATTCTGGTATGTAACCCCTGTAACCTGTTAAAATGGTAGGTATATGAATAAAAACCTAAAGAATCTGCTGATTTTGCCTTTGTGCGCCAGTGCCATAGCGCTTGGCTATGTGATCTCTGAACGTCAAGTTGATGAGTATTTTCATCCGACTTATGAGACAAAAACTCTTGAAGATTACCTGTCCATTATAGGACCAACACCTCTTTATTATAAAGAAACAACAGCCGGCCAATTTCTCTCCGCTGGCTTTGCACAGCGCCATAAAGATTGGAAAAGCGCTTCGGAATACCTACACAAAATTCTCGAAAAAAATGACGGCAATGTTGAACTTGAAAAACAAGCCATGGTACTGGCCATGGGTTCAGGTGAAGTCAATCGCGCTATCGCTTTAGCACGCAAAATTAATGACAGTGATCAAAAAAATGTCTTGGCTATGTTGTTCCTTGTTATGGACGCTTTCAAGCGCCAAGATTACGCGAGCGCAGAAAGTATCCTTGAAACAGTTCCTAAAGACAGTTTGGGCAGCTTTATAACGCCTGTCTTAGAAGCATGGGCAAGCGCAGCGCATGGTGAGTTTGACATCAGCAAAGTACCTCTTAATTCTTTGTATGCTTATCATGTTCTTCTTATAGGGCAAATGACAGGCAATTTAGAAAAGGCGAAGGAATTTACAGAGCGTAGCCTACATGGAACAGATGTCGACCCTCACGATTTAGCAAAAATTGCTGATCTATACGCTTCATTCGACAAAAAAGATAAAGCTCTCGAGCTATACAAGCTCATAGAAACCAGTGGTTTTGGGTCACGTTCTATAAATGAGAGAATTGAAGCGCTCGCGGAGTCTAAAGAAGAAAACACTATACCAACCCAAAGCATCCACGATTTAATACGCGTTCCTGATATTCAATCCGTTCAAGATGGCGTCGGTCTTGTTTTCTTAAATATGTCAGAAATTTTAGCACGCGATTATAGTGATGACAGCGCAATGATTTTTGCGAACATGACTATTCATTTAGCGCCAAAGCTATCAAATGCACATATTGTTTTGGGCAGTATTAAAGCAAGAAACGATAGATATAATGATGCAATTGATCACTTCTTGAAAGTTGATAAAAGCAGTCAAGACTTCCCTTTAGCACAAATGGAAGCGGCAAACTTATATGAAAAACTTGAGAAACGTGAAAAAGCAGTATCCGTTTTAGAAAAACTCTACAAAGAGACAAAAGATGTGAATGCACTGATTCAGATCGGCCACATATACCGCGTTGAAGAAGATTTTAAAGCCGCCGTAAATGCATATAATAGAGCTGCAAACACAATAGACAATCCAATACCCGAAGAGTATTGGCACCTTTTATATGCTAGAGGTATGGCACATGAACGCATGAAAAATTTCGAAAGTGCTGAAGAAGATTTGCTCAAAGCACTCGCCTATCAACCTGACCACCCTTTCATACTGAATTATCTCGGCTATAGTTGGGCTGATCAAGGCGTGAACCTTGATCAATCATTAGAAATGATTGAACGCGCCGCAGCCCTAGAACCTGGCGATGGTTACATTGCAGACTCATTGGGGTGGGTTTTATATCGTATGGATCAATTTGAAGAAGCCGTTCCTCATATTGAACGCGCTGTTCAACTACAACCATATGACCCCGTCATTAACGATCACCTTGGGGATGCGTATTGGCAAACTGGACGACGTTTAGAAGCACGTTTTCAATGGGAGCGCGCTCTAAATCATGCTGAAGAAGAAGACTTAAAAGTACAGATAGATGCTAAGTTAAAAAATGGTCTTGAGGTAACAACACCTGCCCCAAGTAACATTGAACAAATCGCTTCTGAAGACACGCACGTAGACCACTAACAATGAGATTACATGATGCGTGCATCAGCTTTCGCTAAAATAAACTTATACCTCCATGTTCTCAGAAAAAGAGAGGATGGCTATCATGACCTTGATTCTCTTATCGCCTTTGCTGACTTTGGGGATGAAGTTGTAATCACTTCAAACCAAGAACCTTCCTTGACTATAGACGGGCCCTTTGCAGGAAAATTATCAGAAGATGAACAAGATTTATCAAGAAGCTCAAAAAACATTCTCGCAAAAACACTATGGGCTCTTGCTGATTTAGCTCATAAGGAGCCTGATTTCAGTATCACACTCACTAAAAACATCCCACTAGGTGCCGGTTTAGGTGGCGGTTCGGCGGATGCAGCAGCTTTAGCTAAAATATTGTGTAAGCTCTGGAATATCGATCCGAATACATCTGAGTTTCAAAATATCCTATTTAAACTAGGCGCGGACGTTCTACCCTGCTTCCATGGGAAAGCACATCAAATTCAAAATGCCGGTGAGTCCATATCTGAATCGATTACTTTGCCTAACTTGAAAGGTGTTCTTGTTCATCCAGACAAACACTGTTCTACAGTAGAAATTTTTAAGCATAACGAAGTGTACTCGAACGCCAAAAGCTTACCGAAAAACTTTCAAAGTACTGAGGAACTTATTTCTTTTCTAAAGGAAACAACGAATGACCTTACGGAAGCAGCACAAGACATCACTCCCGAGATCAACGATGTCTTAAACGCTCTAAAAAAACAAAATAGAATTCAGTTAGCTCGCATGAGCGGCAGCGGATCAGCTTGCTTTGGTCTATTTGAAACAAGTCAAGAAGCTGAACATGCCGCGCAGGTAATAAAAAACCTGCACCCATCGTGGTGGGTACAGGCTGTTAAAATAGATTAAAAACTATAGGCCAAATACTCTAGCATCTCGTTGCCTAGCAGCAGCCATGCGTATCTCAGCATTAGGAGACCTTAAGTCTTTCGCTTCTTGGATAGCTTTTTTCGCAGAATGCTGTCTCCGCGCTTGGACGCTGGGTAAATCCCTACGAGCTGTTTTAGAAGTGCCCGCATTGTCTTTAAATATTCCCCAAAGCATGCCGTTCTCCTACTGGTTAAGGGTCTTAATCGCTCCGCTCACCATATGAGCAAGTAATTCTTGCGTTGCTTGACCATCAGGCGCCAAACCTTTTTCCGCTTGATAAGCACGAATAGCATCCGCTGTTTGAGGCCCGGAAATACCATCAGCAGGACCAGGATAGTAATTGGTAAGCATCAAATATTCCTGGATTTGTGCAACCAGTGCCTGTTGAGAGTTAATATTACTTGCTGCACCAGATTGTTTTCCATCTGTTAACGGGCCGGCACGACGACCTTTCACGGCCTCGTTAATTTCCTGCATGCGCGCGACAAGCTTTTCAACATCTTGCATATCAATCTGTACAGCGTTAGCTAATTGTTCCATAGCCGCTTTCGCATCAGGGCTCCCTTGCTTCGCTGCAATATAATACCACATCAACGCTTCATCCGGTTTTGCCTCACCAAGAAGACCATTCTCATAAATCAAACCAAGATTATAAGCGGCTTCCATGATGCCGTTATTTGCTGCGCGCTCAAAGAACGCCGCTGCCAAAGATGCATCATAGTCTGTTCCAATTCCTTCAATATAAGCAATACCAAGGTTATATTCGGCCTCAGGATGGTTCAGCTTTGCTGACTCACGATACCAATAAAGCGCCTGACTAAGATCCTGCTCAACGCCAAGCCCTTGGTGATAAAGAACACCGAGATTATACTGTGCATTCGCAATACCGCTATCAGCAGCCTCGCGGAACCAGAACGCCGCCTTTTCAAAGTTCTGCTTCACACCACCATGACCAGCCGTGTAAATTGCACCCAGATCATGCTGTGCTTCGGCAATCCCCTGAAGAGCTTGCGCTTCAACTTCACGAATAGTTGCAGGCAAGCTTCTATCTGCAGAAATACGCTGCGCTAAAGGCGAAGTTTCTTTGGCATTAGCTACCTCGTTTGCAATTTTTGGATCTTGAACAAAAGCAACTTTATCAAAGTTCTTTACCGGAGACGTCACTGTCGGCTCTGACTGTAAAGATACATTCACATTTGCTGGTGCGGCGCCTGGCTCAATCGCATTCATCTGCGCAGCCAAGCCGTCAGGATTCTTTTCTAAAGCTTCAAGTAACTGTTCATCACTATAGTTCATGACATTACCAGCCTCACCGCCCATAGATGCAGGTGTTGCTGTTTGTGTTTCCTGAACAGGTAAACGATTAGTCATCTTTTGCGCTTCTAACTGTGATAGCTCTGTCAGCGTCTCTGATGGAACCGTCTTATTGTTCATGACGAGAGGCTCCCAGCGGCTCTCATCAAGGTTGAGGCGCGCCATACCACCACCTTCTAGAATAGCAATTTGTGGCACTTCAGGCTGTTGCATCTGATTAATAGCCCAACCACTGAGCATCGCAGCTACAACCATAGAAGCCATGCCTAGTGTTTTGAAATTCAGAACACTTGATAAGAAGAATGAATCCTCAGCGATGTCATCGCCGTCACCTTTATGTACCATTGGCGCTACCAAAGCGGCCTGTGCAGCATTGCTTTGATCCGTTAAAAGAACCATCGCTTTTGCACGAAGAGAATCTTGTGTTTCAACAACGATCTCTTCCAAACGCTCCATTTTACGCATCATGCGCGATTTATCTTGCGCAGTCATATCGACCTGGCGGCCTAAACGTGTTTGCTCAGATAAGGATTCATCAAGACGCTGATCAATGCTGATTTGTTTTTCTTCAGTTTCTTTAAGCTTCTTATCGAGAATAGCTTGAGACGCAGCAGATTTTACAACCTTGTCTTCTGTTTCCTTCATCACTTTTTCAAAACGAGCCTGACGCTGAAAAATATCAGCCTCACGCTGATCACGTGATTGAATTTTGTTTTCCAAGGAAATCATAGAGCGTTGAGATGTTTCAGCCTGCTCTTCTAATTCTTTTATAGATTTTCGGTACTCACGAAGCTCCCCTAATAGCTCGTATCGTTCCGCTTCACTTCTTTTTAGTTTATCGCTAATCTGTGCGAGCATACGCACAATCTCGATCTGACGACCGCCTGATTGCTGGTCATCTTGTGGTGGTCTCACCACGTGAACTCTGTTTGGAACGCGTTTTTGTCGCATACGCCTTTCCCCCCTTAGTAATACTTAAAGAATAAGGAGAATATAGGCATTTTGGAAAATAAAACCAAGGGAAATTATACATATACCCACAATATGGGTCTTAAAAGACTGAAAATGAAAGAGAATTATGGCCTTTTAGGCGACGATTAGCGTATCTGCTGCTATTGCCTGATATAAATCAATGCCAGTCACACCATTCAAAACAGCAACATCAGTATAGCTTGAACCACCAGTTGTGCCATTAGCATCAACTGCAATTGTCGTATTACCACCCGATTCAGTTAACTGTACAAAATCGTTAATATTACTTGATGTGTATGTATATCCTGTCAACAGGTCGCTAATATCGATTTGATCGCGCCCTGTAATACTGAAATCTTCGATTGTATCTGTCGCATCCCAAGTTGCAGTTTCAAATAAGAACGTATCCACACCATCACTCGCGTAAAGTGTATCGGCTCCAGAACCACCATTTAACGTCGTTGTATCAATTGTATCAATGAGTGTTCTCGCATCCCACTCAATCACATAATTAAATGTCGTCGCATCATTATTTTCTGTCCACCACTGACCACCATTTGCAGAGCGTAATATAAAATAATCATAATCAGCGGAGTTACCCCATGGCTCGGTACCATCTGGAATCCAGTTTTCAAAATGTCCATTTGAAGCAGATCCGCCCGACCCTGCCGCACCGCCTGTCCAGAATGTTAAGCCATTATCATCACCGTTTTGCCACACCCATGTACCTTCAGTCGTTGCATCATTGGCACCACCCCAAAGGCTGTTTCCGCCACCAAGAGCCCACACATAATCTTGTTCAGCTTGTGACGTAATTGTTGCCAAGTTTCCTGTTACACCAGTCAAACCTGTCAATGTCGCCGATGTCGCTGCATTATTCGCCGCCGTAAATGTCGCTGCTGTTGAAACATATTGGTAGAAGCTATTTGTCTCTTCGCTGTAAGCAACACCTGCATTATTATCGAGAACATTCTGTACCGCGGCGTCTAGTGTTGTCATTGAACCAGAATAAATAGTATCCGTTCCTGATCCGCCGTTTAAAGTATCATCACCGGCACTACCATACAGTGTGTCATTACCACCACCACCGTTTAGTACGTTTGTTTCACCTGTATCCATCGTGGTTAAAGCCGTGATGGATTGATCCCCCGTGATAGATACATCATCAATACGGACATAAGCATCTTCTCTGTTTCCATTTGAACCAGAATGAAGAATACCAATAGAAAAATTATATGTTGTACTTGCCGTTAAATCAGGAAGGTTAATTGTGACCGTAGTCCAACCAGTATCTGTTTCACCCGCACTACCTAATGCTTGTGATAAGAAACTTGTACCACCAGATGTGTCAATAACAGTTCCATTAAATTCAAAATAAACCTCTGAGTCTTCACCTGTATCATTACGTGTATGATGAAAATGTCTATACGAGAATGTAATCTGCGCATTAGTTGTTGCCGCTGTTGGCGTAATAGATGAATCCCACGTTCCTGATGAATTACTATGCGTCCCTGTACGATCAACATAAACTTCCAAAGAACCGTTAGCAGCATCACCGTCCGTTGTAATATGGCTGCCATTAACATCAACACCACCGCCATCACTACCGCCAAAACCACCATCCGTATATGAAAATGATCCTGAACCTGCAGCGAACGCTTCCGACATTAACGTAACATTTGATGTCACTGTTGTTGTTACGTGATCAGAATTTGAATAAAGCCTGTCTGTACCACTACCACCAGTAATCGTATCACTACCTGCACCGCCATACAGAACATTCGAACCAAAGAAGACGGTAATAATATCATCCCCATCCTGACCGAATAGAGAATCGTGCCCTAAACCACCATCAATAGTGTCGTTACCATCACCGCCGAAGACTGTGTCATTATTCGCATCACCATTCAGAATATCGTCGCCACCATACCCATAGAGCATGTCATTACCATCACCACCATTGAGTGTATCAACGGCGTTATCATCATTCATTAAACCAGCATCCCACTCAATCACATAGCGGTGCGATGATGTATCCGGCCAATCATGCCACTCGCCAGACGTATAGATAACACCATTGTGTTCTGTGTTATTCTGCGGCTGTCCGCCTGCCCAATTCTCGTATAAATTATTTGCAGCCGTTGCACCATTACTAAACTGGATACCGTCTTCTGCACCACCATTCCAAACCCAATCGGTGTTTGAAACATCATCCGTTGCAGACATCCATGTCGTGCCACCTATAAGGGTTTGTACATAAGCATTTTCAACTGCGCTTGTAATTGTGACCAAGTGTCCAGCAACACCATTCAAAACTGACCCTTGTGCAGCCGCTAAAGCCGTTGCGTAGTTGGCTGCCGTGCTTACATATTGATAAAAAGAATTAGTTTCCTCGTTGTAAACAACACTTGGATTAGCAGCGAGCAGTACTGCTACATCATGGTTCCACATACCATGGCCATGCAAGACATCAACACCTGTTCCGCCAGTTAAAGTATCAGCGCCAGCGCCACCAATTAGAACATCATCGTCAGCACCACCATCAAGGACGTCATTTCCGCCTTCACCATTTAGAATATCGTCGTCAGCATCACCGTTAAGTTCATCATCATCAGCGCCACCATGTAGAAGATCATCGCCATCACCGCCGTTAAGCTCATCATCATCATCTTTACCGTAAAGATAATCATTACCGTCACCGCCATTGATTGTGTCATCACCTTCTTGGCCATAAAGGTTATCATTACCTTCATCACCG
Source organism: Alphaproteobacteria bacterium (assembly GCA_013215815.1). GTDB lineage: Bacteria > Pseudomonadota > Alphaproteobacteria > Micavibrionales > Micavibrionaceae. Next base: position 18,856 of record JABSQP010000013.1, read on the forward strand.
TTAATCGTGTCATCGCCGGCGCCGCCTTTAATCAAATCGCCCATCAAACCGCCGCTGATAATGTCGTTCCCGTCATCACCATCGATGTTATCGATACCATCTCCACCATTGATTGTGTCGATACCATCACCGCCTACGATGCGATCATTCCCATCTTCACCGTTAATGATATCATCGCCATCTTCACCGAATAGCTTATCGTTTCCGTTACCGCCAAACAGTGTGTCATTGTCAGCACCGCCGAATAGCTTGTCATTACCATCACGACCATAAAGCGTATCATTTCCGGCATCACCATAAAGACGATCATGATCATCTTCACCATCGACGATATCTACGCCTGCTCCACCGAAGAGTGTGTCGTTACCAATACCACCATAAAGGCTGTCGTTACCACCATCACCATAAGCTTTGTCGTTACCTGCATCGCCGTAAATGAAATCGCCATCATCACCGCTGTACAACTTATCGTTATCGTTCCCACCTCTTAAGGTATCAATACCTACACCGCCTTTTAGAACGTCGTTTCCATCATCCCCATTCAGCGCGTCATCACCAGCACCACCATCTAATGTATCGTGGCCTGTTCCACCATTAATTGTATCGTTGTCACCTTCACCTTTTAGAAGATCGTTGTCAGCATCGCCGTTGATAATATCATCACTGTCACCACCTCTAACAATATCATGCCCTGCGCCACCATGAATTGTATCGATACCGTCATTACCTTTAATCCAATCACGGTCACCCAAACCACTAATTGTATCGTTACCAGATGTTCCGTTGAGGTTATCAACGCCTGCAGTTCCATTAATAACGGCGTCTGTGCCAGCACCTGGTCCAGGAATACCGAAACTTGCTTGTTCGGCGTCAACATCTAATTGAGATTCTTGTCCTTGAAGAACAGTGAGCTTATCTAATGAACTACCGTTTACTGTCGTTCCATTAATACGAACTTCGTTTAACGTGATTGAACGGTCAACTTCACCGTCAGCATCATTAAAACGGAAAGAAAGGTAGCCAGGTGCGTCACCAGAATACACCAAAGAGGAAAGTGTAACGGGAGTAAAAGAGCTTGTAACAGTCAAGCTAGAGACAACAACGCCATCAATCAAAATCTCAAAGGTAGGCGCTGTCCCCGTATAAACAGAGCTCAAATCTAAATATAGATCAAATGTTGCCATGTTTTACCCTTGTTTTAACGTGAAGACGTAACTACCCACTCCTATCAGTATGCGGTACACGCACTTAAAATTACTTAAATAATAGATACAATTTTATGAATTAATTATTACCAAGGAGGAAAAAACGAAAAACAACGAACGTTGCCCTTCGATAATATCATCTAACTCATTATTTTTAAATGATTTTTCACCTATTAGACATAACGAAGGTCATAGTAAAATTGATGCGTTTGGCCGCACACGAACTTTACAATTCAGGCCATATTGCTGCATAAGTGCGCACCTTTGATACAACATATCAAGCCCCTCTTCATGCCCGTAATACTCAACGCCTTTTGCCGATTCATTTGAGGCATTTATGACACTCAACTCATCAAATAAGAAAGCTGGAACATTCGCTTGTATATATTGCGAAATCATCCCACCTAAATTACTTTCTTTATCGCTTTCGATCAAAAGTGAATAAGCTGGTTGATCTTTATCTTGTGTAACATCTTGATATACCACCTCTAAAGGAACATGGAGTTCGCTTCTTCTAAGCTCAATATTTTTCCCGTATATTACATCACCACCATACCCAATCTCCACGATTTGAGGTATCGGCGCAGCAGCCGAATTTTTTTCTGCTGTACTTCCTGACACCGAAACTAAATATCTTCCCGGCTTTAGCTTTGAAGCCAGATAAAAACCATCGTAAGCGATCGGCACTTTAACGACCTCACCTGCGTCACTTAAAGGATAAAAAAGAACGTCCCCCCCCTTAACAAGCTCAACACTGCCCTCAACATCGCGAATACTCACAACGCCATCCACCTCTCCTGCCATATGTATAGGAAACTGCATTTCATATATCTCTCCTGCGCTCGGTAAAATTGAACCACCAGGATTAGCTGAAATCATGAATGGATCTGGCAATGTGTCCTCATCAACGACAATATCCGTAGCACGCACACCCGAAAGATCCTGGATGAATGAATAACCATCTTCATTTGTTTTCGCGCGACGACGAATATTGACACTCTCGATAACTACATCGGGCAATACTTCATCATCATCATTAAATTCAAAGTCGCCATTCTTGTCATGATATACAAACGAAGAAACCATACCCCGCCCGACAGCTCGCTTACTGGTTATAATCGGTGCATTACTTTTAGGGTCATCCACTATATTTACGTTAACATTAACACCAGTATAAATCTCATTATCAGAATCTACTTCAATAAATGGAGAAGCTTTAAAATGGTCATGCGTATAATTGACATTAAGCCGTGCTTCACTAAAATTTCTATCTGGTTCGTGCTCAAAATAAACATCACCAGAGATATGAGAATATGGCCGGTAACTAATTTGTGAAAAATATTCATCAATCTGAGCTTCAGGTTTCACATCATAATTAACGCCGCCCCGAATAAAGACCTTTCCTAAATTCGCACGCGCCGACAAAGTGTTTTCAAGACGCTCTCCACCAACGTAGGAAAGAGATTCAGAATTCTCATAAAAGGTGGTATTACTGATGTTATAGGCATTAAACTGATGACTACTTCCCCAACGGGCAGAAAAACTATTATCTCCTGATGTTAGCTCGCCATACTCTAGTTGACCGGAAACATGAGATCGAACACCATCTATTACATTAAAGGCGCGCTGTGCATTACCTGAGAGCTCATATATACGCGGATTTACAGACTCGTTAGGAGAAAAATTTTCACTTTGGGCATAACCGCGTGCAGATACATCCCAATTACCTACCTTTTTGCGCGCTATAATTTGCCCCGCCATATTCGCATCATCATCAATAACTGTATTAATATCAACGATAGTATCGGAAATTAAGCGCGTTGCTCCAACTCCGACAAATGTTTTGTTGTTACCTTCGACATCCCTATTTTTAATCCCTACATAACTGAGTGTATCGCCAATATATTTATTGTAACGAGCCGTTACATGAAGTGTACCACTATCCATGTCTTCTACCTGAAGCGGTTTATAAGTTTGTGTATCATTAAGAGATATGGACACATCGTAAGCCCCATCCTGCGATGCCAACAAAGATGTATCTACTGGTATTTCAAGTGAACGACGACGAATCTCTCCCTGAGGTCCATAGAAAAATATCTCAAAACTGTTGCTACCTGCAAACAACGGAACGTCTGTAAACTGATATAGTCCATTTGAACCAACACGCTGGTTTGCGGAGAGCACGCCATTTCGATACAACTCAACATCCCAATCTGGTAAAGCATCACCACTAATATCCGTCACTTCAAATTGAGACGACAGTTGCGTAGCATTACTAACTCGAAAACCAAACTCCTGTTGAGAGTTACCCGTCAACGGAATATCTGTAACATCTGTGTCACCAAAAACATAAGATTTAGCTTTTAACGGTCCTAATAATTTAGCCTCTTCATCAGTCTTAGATAAACGGGCACGAATAGATGTCACATTATTTTTACTATCAGCACTAACGAGAGCGTATGCCTCTTGTTTTAAAAGTTGCCCTTGAACAGCAACCCCAGCAGTATGAGATCTATCGCTATTATTGGCAAAACGCCTATAACGTGTGCCTAAGTTAATATCAGCAGTATTAATATCAAACCAATCATATTGTGTTTGTTGCCGTGGGAGCTCCGCATCATTACTCCTCAAACCTTGATGCTCTTCCCTAGAACGCCTATAAGCTCTGGCTACGCCCGGTAAGGGGTAATCGCTTTTTATTTCCACATACTGCTGGCCAATATCGCTAATTAATTCTATGTCCAACCACTGGCTCAATGCTTCTTGCGCGATATAAACATAACCACCAATACTAAAGAAATCATGTTTACGGATATCAAACTTCTTGCCCTTGGAAAAAACTGTGCCCTTTTCTAAGTTTATTTCTATCTCCCAATCCTCTCTTAAGAACCAACCCTTTCCTGTTTGGGTCTTTTCATCAAAATCAATCGCTAACTCCAATATCTCAATGAGATCGATTAAGGAAAAATATATGGTTTCATTTTTCTTCAGTGCATAGATATCAAACTCATAAATCAAACTCCCTACCTTTGGCCTCAATAATAAATCCTGCCCATCCGGTATCTGATCAAAATCTTTATGAAATTCATTATTTTTTTCTGTTAGTTTATTTTTAGATTCATACCATTGTACATGACTACTGCCATCTATTTGAGCTAAGGCAGAAGAAAAAGTAAGCACAAACGTATGCAGGAAGAATAAAAAAGAAATATAAAAGAACTTTTTTCTCCATAACAAATCAACAGTATTTTTTGCAGAAAAAATACCTAACAGAAAAAATCTAAAACACTGAAAAAAAACAATAAAACTGGTAATTTTAAACAAAATAAAAAAAAGTAAAAAACACCTCAAAGTCTTATTTTTTATACAAACATTCATACTACCAGCTAAAAATTGAAACACTGATTTGGCAAGTTCATAATGTGTTAACAAATGGCGTGTGATATTTTTAATGCGAGGCTTAGAAAAAAGCAGAGCGCATTTTTGAAACTAAAATGGAATAAACAACGGAAGGAAAACCATCAATGATTATGAAGAATTCAAAAATATTCCTACTCTCGGCATGTGCATTATCAACATATATTTTTGCAGAAAAAACACATGCCCAAACAGCAAATATGACAGCATCTGCTACTGTACAGAATACTGTTACTCTCGCCACTCCGTCACAACTTAACTTTGGGACAATAGCAGCAGTTCGCGACGCAGCGTTAACGGCTACAGCTACCGTTGACACTGCAGGCGCCTTGAGTGTTGCCACAGGCGGTGGTACAGCAGTAACAGCCATCGTTGACAATACGGCCGTAACAGCTGCTCAAGTTACTGTCGCTGACGCCGCTGACGGAGCCGCCCTCAACATCGTTATCAATAACGTTATAGACCCAATTAATGGTGCAGAAAGTTTCGTTCTTGATAACTTCACAACTAGCTGGAACGGCGCCGCGTCAATAGCTCAAGTTATTGCTACACCATGGTCAGAGACTTTTGACGCCACTATCGGCCCTAATTTGAACACGCTTGATATCGGAGCAACGATTACGACAACACTAGGGGCAGGAACACCTTACACGGACGGTGTATATAACGGCACTTATGACGTGGTATTTAGTTACTAAAAACGAAATCTCCTTTGAACCCCCACTATCGTATGCAGTGGGGGTTTTTATTCGTCTTGAATTAGCCTCATGCTAAAACAAAAGAAGAACATAAAGGAGAAACCATGCGTATTATTCTTACAATTATTTGTTTTATTTTATCTTTTGCATTTCTCTCGCAAGCAGCAATAGCGCGTATTGATATCGTTCCTCGAAAGATAGTCTTAGAAAACAGAGAGCGTGGCGGCGAATTAACAATCTTGAACTTAGCCGGAGAAGAAAGCACCTTCCGTATGGAGCTTGTCAGTTTTAAACAAAATGAAGCAGGACTATACGAAGAATTAGATACCCCCCTAAACTCAGCATTTGATCCATCAAAAATTGTTCGCTTTTCTCCGCGACAGTTCACACTCAATAAAGGCGGAAGACAAAAAGTACGCTTATCTTTGAGAAAACCTGCTAACTTGCCAGAGGGAGAATACCGATTTCATATTAAAGCTACACGCTTAGCGCAGCCTGAAAATAAAAACCTAGATGATGGTGTTTATATGCACGCAAATATTGGGGTTACCATTCCGGTTATTGTTCGACATGGTGATGCGCAAGTAAGCGCTGACGTTTCAAACATAAAAATTATACCTCCATCACAAACTATCCGGAAAAGGCCAGAAGCGCACGTAACAATAAACCGTAAGGGCAATAAAAGTGCGATAGGTAAGCTCGAAGTCTATTGGAAGGAAAACGGTCAAAAAGAGAAGAAAATAGGTAATGTCGGGCACTTAAACGTATTTACAGACGTAGAAAAACGTCACGTTACAATTCCTCTTACAGAAATGCCTAACGGGCACGGTAGCTTAACTGTTCGTTACACAAAAGATAGCGGAAGAGACAAAGGAGAACTTTATGATGAAGAAGTTCTTATGCGTTAGCGCTCTTTTCTGCTTCTTGCCCATTCATGCGTTCGCGCAAACAATAGTCGAGAACAGACCACTCAATTTTGGCCGTTTTGCTCTCGTTGACAATGGTGCGCCTCGCACACTTCAATTACTGCCAAGTGGTCTTTTTACAGCAGATCCTCAATATATGTTTTTAATTGATCCGCGCGCGGGCAACATCACAGTAAGCGGTTACCCACCAGCAACGCCGCTTAGCGTTAGTATATCCACAACAACATTAAACAATGGCGGTGGAGCTTCTTTCAACACCATATCAACATTCACAGACCCGGCTGTCATAACCACTGATGCAACCGGTGAAGCCACTTTTGATATAGGAGCAACACTAAGAAGCGATGGTGGCGGATCAACACATAGTAACGGGAACTTCAACGGATCGTATACCATCACAGTATCTCCATAGTCGTACAAACCTTACGGAAATATTGACCTACCCCCCAAATCACCTTTATTTTAGTAGGGCACAGTCCCCTTCCATAACTCTATGGAAAAAATAGTAAACAATAAGGGTCGCAAAACGATATGAACGCGCGCACGCCTTTCCTGTATGCCAATGCGTATAAGGGTAAAAGGAAAATCACGTCACTCGCGCTCTTATGCCTCATGATTATGGGCACAGGAGCCTGTGGCTATGCGCCCACCTTCAAGAAAGTTCCTTCTGAACCGCCGCCAGAACATCTACGCAAGCCTTTAAACACAGCAATATCAATTGAAGATGCAAGAGATTTAGCGAAACCTGCAAATAAAAGTAAAGGCTTTGGCGGAACTCCTCAAGTTAATATAGGGCAAAACAAACGTATGAGAGGGCTCCAAACAGGATCCCTATTCTCAGATAAAGTTACAAATGATGATGCGCGTTTTGAAAGACTTGAAAGCGCGGTTAATCAACTTCACACAGACTTTATGAGCATGAAACCAGCCATTGAACATCTAATAACTATTGAAAAAGATATTCAGAACCTCATGCGTCAATTGCAAATTGTCATTAACAATGAAAAGCAATCTGGCACACCTATTATAAAAACATCAAGCATTGCATCTGATATATCAATTACAAAAATGCGTGTAGCAGATCATGACGATAAGACTCGCCTCGTCTTAGAAACATCTCATAACGTTTCTTACACGCTATCTCTAGACCCCGTTACCAATGAAATTCTTATATCTTTTGATAAGGGGCATACCCTTTTCAATACATCTGGATTAGGTCAGAAATCTAACCTTATTGATCATGTCAGCTCTGTAGAGAATGGAAAAGGATCCCGCATAACCATCAAACTTACAAAACCGTCTACAGTTCTACGACAAGGGCGCTTGGGCCCTAGCGCAGATAAACAATATCATCGCATTTTTATTGATCTGGAAAAGTAAGTTTACGCACTTTTATGAGGCAAGAAATCTTCAGCTTCAATATAAACACGTTTCACAAGCGGATACTTCGCCTTAATATCACTATCCATTGTATGAATGATCTGCTCAACTTCGCTGATATTCAATGCATCAGAGAATTCTAAACTCAGCGTTGCCAAAATATATTCAGGCCCCATGTGGAGCGTCAGCACCTCATTAATACGGTTTACACCCTCATGCTTCTCTACAATTGTACGTATACCAAGGCGCGTCTCTTCATCCGCACTCTCACCAATAAGAAGGCTTTTCGTTTCATAGGCAAGCCACGCAGCAGTTCCTGCCAAGATTAGTCCAATAGCAACAGATGCGACACCATCCCACCACGCTTGGCCAGTTATTTGTGCTAACAAGACACCCGCAAATGCGATGATAAGACCCAGCATAGCCGCACTGTCTTCAAACAAGACAACAAAAAGCGTCGGGTCTTTACCATGACGAACAGCTTCAAAAGTCTTCATCTTGCCTTTAGCTTTACCAAATTCAACCGCAGCAATCGTCAGCGCGAAACCTTCAAAAATCATTGCGAGCCCTAAGACAATATAGTTGATCATAGGGTTCTTAATTTCTGATGGGTGCAAGATATGATGAACACCTTCATAAATTGAAATCCCCGCACCAACAGCAAAAATTAAAATCGCAACAACAAAGCTCCAAAAGTAAATTTCTTTACCATGCCCGAATGGAAAATTCTTATCAGCTGGCTTTTTTGCTGCCTTCAAACCATAAAGAAGCAAAACTTGATTACCTGTATCAACAAGAGAGTGAACCCCTTCCGATAACATCGCAGAACTGCCAGTCATCGCTGCCGCAACAAATTTGGTAATAGAAATAAGCCCATTGCCTATGAACGCTGCTAAAATAACTTTTTTTGAACCGGCTGCCATTATGCTGCATCCTCATCTGCTCCAGGTAAATCAACAAAACTGCTACGCGCAATAAACTCCGGGTTAAGGAATTTACGATCTGCGCCGCCATATGTCAGCTCATTACCGTTAATATCTGTTAAATGCCCACCAGCACCAAGAAGAACAGCATGCCCTGCTGCTGTATCCCATTCACATGTTGGGCCAAATCGAGGATACATATCGGCCTTCCCTGCAGCCACGGAGCAAATCTTTAGAGAGCTACCGCGCTTAATCTGTTTCTTAACCATGTAATGAGATAAAAACTGATCAAGCACTTCGCCGCTGCCATGAGACTTACTTGATACAATCGTTAAACCATCTTCAGGCGCTTCGCGCACAGCAATAGAGCGCTCTTTTTCTGTATCATCCATATAACGGATCGCCGTTCCTTCTCCGTGAGCAGCATAAAGCTCTCCAGGAACAGGTGCATAAACAACACCAAGAACAGGAACGCCATTTTTAATCAACGCTATGTTTACTGTGTAATCACCACTGCCAGAAATAAACTCTTTCGTTCCATCCAGAGGATCGACAAGCCAGAAATACTCTTCATTCGAAAGATCTGGTCGATAGCCTTCAGAAGCAGCCTCTTCTCCTACAATTAAAACCTCAGGCGTAATTTCTTTGAGTGCCTTTTCAATAAACTCTTCGGCCTTTTGATCGGCAAGAGTAACTGGTGAACCATCTGCTTTAGCATCCGCGCCTTGGTAACCAGCATCGTCAAAAAAGTCGAGTGTGATCTCTCCCGCCTCTAACGCAACGCGGCGCACCTGATTACAGAGCGCCGGAAGATAATTCAAAATTTTACTTTGTTGTGCTTCATTATTTAAGGACACGAATTTTTTCCTCTTTAGATTCAACTTTTCCTGCCTGAACATTTGCTTCGATGTAATCAACAATTTGTTTTACGCATGTTTCAATATCATTCCCCTCCGTATCTACCACCAAATCAGGATTAACTGGTGGCTCATATGGGGAATCAATACCCGTAAATTCTTTAATCTCACCGCTACGCGCTTTTTTATAAAGGCCCTTTGGATCACGCCCCTCACACGTTGCCAAATCTGCCTTCACGTATATCTCGTGGAAATGATGTGGCGCGGCAGTACGCGCACGATCTCGGTCTTGTTGATACGGAGAAATAAACGCAGAAAGAACAATAATACCGGCGTTTGCCTGTAAAGCTGCGACTTCACCAATGCGGCGAATATTTTCTGTTCTATCTTCAGGAGAAAATCCAAGGTCAGCGTTTAGACCATGACGAACATTATCACCATCTAGAACGTAAATGTTTTTACCGCGCGCGAAAATTTCTTTTTCTACAGCGACGGCCAATGTTGATTTACCCGATCCGGACAAACCTGTTAACCAAAACACACCACCATAATGACCGAACACTTCTGCCCGCATCTCAGGTGTAACAGCATGGGATACTTTATAAATATTTTCAGATTTTGGTGCACTTGCGCTGCGTTGATCCGGGTATCCATCCATATTCAACAAGCCACCACCAACAACATCGTAACCATCATAAATAACAACGCGGCCAAGCTTGTCGTTATCCTTATGCGGATCAATCGGCAATGTATCACGTGCACGCAATGTCACTTCCGCAACAGCGTTCTTTGGCACTTCAGACGCGGCATCTTGTTTTCCAAGATCCTGCGTATCAACAAGCGTATCAATGGATTGCACACTTACGCGCGCCTCACTTGTGCCGTAACGCACCGTGTATGTATTACCAACCTTAAGCGCTTTTTCCGATAGCCAGAAAATATTGGCTTGGAATACGTTCGATAGCATTGGCAAGTTCTTTTCATGTGATGCGACATGACCGCGCTCAACAAAAATTGGTTCGTTCAACGTAATACCAACAGATTGTCGAGCTTGCGCTTCTACCAGACCTTCGTCTTCAGGCCAACTTTCGATCGATGTAACAATTGCTTTTTCATTTGTCGGAGAAAAGAAAAGCCTATCGCCTTTGCGCAGAATACCTGTTTCAACACGGCCAACCAAAATACGCTTTTCCTCAAAGCGATAGACGTCCTGAATAGGAAAACGGAGTGGTTTCGCTATTGGAGGCGAACTCACATCAAAAGAGTCTAGAGCCTCAAGAAGAGTTTTGCCTTTATACCAATCAAGGTTTTCGCCGCGACTTTCAAGCATATCACCACCGCGCGCCGCGATTGGCACAATGAATGTTGCCTGCAAACCAATAGAGCTCAAATAATCTTCACACTCTCTTGATACAGCTTCAAAACTTTCAGGATTGTAATCCACCTTATCCATTTTATTGATCACAACAGCAATCTGCTTCATGCCGAGTAAATGAAGCATATAGGCATGACGACGTGTTTGCTCACGCACACCTTCCGCAGCATCAACAACCAAAACAGCGGCATCAGCCTGCGCTGCGCCAGAAATCATATTTTTGAGGAATTCACGGTGTCCTGGCGCATCAATAATCACGTAATCGCGCGCAGATGATGAAAAGAAAATTTGTGTTGTATCAATAGTAACTGCCTGATCACGCTCAGCCTGAAAAGCATCCAAAACAAACGACCATTCAAACGGAACGTTTCGGCGTTCACACACCGCTTTAATTTCATCAATCTTACCGTCTTCAAGAGAGTTTGTATCATTCAAAAGACGGCCAATCAGCGTCGATTTTCCATGATCAACGTGACCAACGATAACAACACCTAATTTTTGCGATATTTTTTTATTCATTCAATAACCTTCTAAGCATTTCCACTCTTTGTTTAGTCATATTAATCTTGCAAAGAATATGCATTATCGTAGCTGCCGTCCCTAATCGAGGCCTTTGCCGAAAACATTCTTTCTCTCTATATAATTCAAATAAATGTCCCGTTTTATTTCGTTCTATCTCACTAGAAAAACCTTTTTCATCTGGGAACGTCTTCGCGTAAGCTACGGCCATACTCTTTTCATCAGTAATTCTTTTTTCTTCTAATCTTTGTCTCTCTTGTTCCAAAACTTCATATGCCTCTTTTAGACAAAATCCAATCTCCAGAGTATTTCCTGTGCAATCCTGCCCTACATTCATCAGCGTTTGATCCGCTTTAGCTGTATGAGAAAATAATAAAAACAATGTTAGTAGTAATAACTTCATCAATTACATATACCCCTGTGAGCGAAGTTTTTCGAAACTATCTTCTGTTTCTTTGTCCATCGCGCGGCCAGCGCGCTCCGATGTTTTTGTTGTTTCAAGCTCGTGAATAATTTCTTCGATATTTGACGCATGACTGGGCACTGGCTTGGTAATATTTTTCTCACCAAGAGAGCGGTAACGCATGCCATCCCGTGCAAAGTAAAGATCGCAAAGCGGAATATTCTCGGCTTGGGTATATTTCCAAATATCAACTTCCGTCCAGTGCAAAATCGGATGGATACGAACATGACATCCTTCAGGAAATTCCGTCTTATATTGATCCCAAAATTCTGGCGGTTGATCTTTAAAATCCCATGAACCATCCAAAGATCGTGGTGAGAATACGCGCTCTTTCGCCCGCAACCCTTGCTCATCACGACGTATACCGCATACAACACCCTTAAACTTATGCTCTTCTAAAAGAGTTTTTAACCCTTCCGTCTTACGCATCGCCGCGCGCGTTGCAGGCGGTAGCGTTTGATCCATATCTTCTTCAGGTGGGCACATATGATTAATTACATCCAGATCCCACTCTTTTGTTAGACGGTCACGAAAATCGTAAACCTCATCCATTTCCATACCCGTATCAAGTAAAACAAGGGGAAAAGGCACACGACCGAAAAATGCTTTACGAACAAGCCAAAGCATCGCCGTTGAATCCTTACCAATAGACCAAAGCATCGCCATTGGGTTAATACGGGCATAGGCCTCCCGAATAATATAAATAGAACGTGCTTCTAAATCGTCTAAATGTTGTGTCATTTCTTTCCCTTAAATTTTTTAAGAAACCACTTTTAAATTTTGTTTTTCATGCGGCGCAACATCCGGGCGCCCAATCGAAACATAATGAAAACCAGCATCTTCCATTTGTTCCGGCTTATAAATATTACGCAGATCAACCAGCTTTTTCTCTTTCATGCTTTCAGCAATTCGCTTCATGTCTAACGCGCGATATTCATTCCACTCAGTTACAATGACCAGCACATCAGCATCCTTTGCGACCTCATATGGCTCATTCTGCCACTTTACGCCAGAAAGTATCTTATCTGCCTCTTCCCTTGCTTCAGGGTCATGGGCCATAACAGTCGCACCAGCTTTTTGAAGAGCAGGTATAATAACCAAAGATGGCGCATCACGTACGTCATCAGTATTCGGTTTAAATGCGACACCCAGAATACCAACCTTGCGGCCTTCAACAGAGCCTCCACACGCTTCAATCACGCGCTTAGCCATCTTTTCTTGACGATCTTTGTTAACCTTCACAACTGTTTCAACAATTGTTTGTGGCGCGCCGATCAATTGACCCGTTTGCGTTAATGCAAGTGTGTCTTTCGGAAAACAAGAGCCACCGTAACCAGGGCCCGCGTGAAGAAACTTTGAACCAATCCGGCCGTCCAATCCCATCGCTTTCGACACATGCTGAACATTACCGCCAGATGCTTCACACAAATCAGCAATCTCATTAATGAAAGAGATCTTTGTCGCCAAAAATGCGTTCGACGCATATTTAATGATTTCTGAACTTTCAGGTGTTGTCACAACCATTGGCGTTTCATTGATATAAAGAGGGCGATAAACCTCTTTCATAACCTCAACAGCGCGTTCAGAATCTGTTCCAATCACAACACGATCTGGACGCATGAAATCGTTTACGGCAGCCCCCTCACGTAAGAACTCTGGATTTGAACAAACATCAATGCTATCTTCTTTACCTTCTTCACGAATTATTTTTTCAACTTCACGCGCAGTACCAACAGGAACAGTTGATTTCGTTACAATAACCGTGTAGCCATCAGCCGCTTTCACAACTTCACGTGCTGCCGCATATACAAACGACAAGTCAGCATGACCATCTTCTTCTCTAGGCGGCGTTCCAACGGCAATGAAAACAGCATCCGCGCCTTTTACAGCATCAGGCAAATCCGTTGTAAATGATAAGCGTCCGGCTTCTACTTGCTTTTTAACAAGGTCCTCTAACCCAGGTTCGAAAATTGGTATAATTCCATTTTTTAGATTTTCGATCTTTTGAACATCTTTATCGACACAAATGACATCAATTCCGAATTCTGCAAAACAAGTACCCGAAACCAGCCCTACGTAACCTGTGCCAATCATTGCTAAACGCATGTTATTTCTCCAAAAACATTAAACTTAATACGCAGCCCCAATAAATAGCTCTAGCGTACAAAAAACAAGCCCCAAATGCAGAAAAACTCCTGTTATCCAGCAAGGGAAATAAACTTAATTGAAGAAAAAATTGCGTCCTAACGACATATTTGCTTAAAGTATTGGCAGATTTTGAAAGAACTTACATAAGGGGAACCTGAAAATGGCAAAAAAAGAAGCCAAAAAAGCTGACAAAAAGGAAGAAAGCGCAAGCGCAAAAGACGCTCCTCTGCCTCTTTTTTACTCTAAGCCAACACCGTTAGATGCAAAAGCTCACGCAGATTTGGCATTGAAGCAAGATTTTGGCCTAGGCTTTACGAAAGAAGTAAATGCTGTACCAATCAATATCATTGAAATGCCGCAAATTTGTCATTTCTACCCAATTGCTTTTTCCCCGGATGCATCTGCTACGCCAGTGGCAATTCTCGGCCTACGCGATAATGAAAACCTTTTCTTGAAAGATGATAATACGTGGGAAGAAGATACTTACATTCCCGCGTATATCCGCCGTTACCCTTTCATTTTCTCAGAAATGCCTAATAGCGATCAACTATCACTATGTATTGATATGAATGATACGGTTACAGAAAAAGGCGGCGAGCAACAGTTCTTTGACAAAGAAGGTAAACCAACACCTTTAGCCCAAAATGCCTTAGAATTTTGTAAGTCTTATCACGCCGCTGCACAACAAACAGTCCAATTCGGCCAAGCACTGGCAAAAGAAGGCATTCTTGTTGAGCGTCAGGCAGAAATTAATGTTGGAGACGGACAGAAGATCAATTTTGCTGGTTTCCGTATTATTGACGAAGAAAAGCTAGCAAAACTGGGGGAGGACGTCTTCTTGGATTGGCGCAAAAAGGGCTGGATTCCATTCCTTTATGCACATTTATTCTCAGGTTCTCAGTGGCAAAGATTGACGCGCCTGTTAAATGAGCGTATGAATAACACTAATTAGGGAAAATAAAGGATAAAGGAGCAGGCTATGGCGAAAGTCGGAGCGCAGCGTGCGGCTGAGTTAACTGGTAAATCAAAGTCAACAATCCAGCGCGCAATGAACAGTGGAAAGCTCTCTTATGAGCTGGATACAAATAACCGCCGTATTATCGACGTTTCAGAACTCGAGCGTGTTTTCGGTCTTAAATCTCAAGAAAATAATGTAGCGCCTTCACAAGCAGCTATTGAAGCAGAGCTTAAAAAAGCTGCTGACATGATTGAGATGGAACGTATGAAGATGAAAATCAAATCTCTCGAAGATCAACTTCATGTGGCTGAAGGTGCAATTGAAGATCTTAAAGGTCAGCGTGATCAATGGCAAAAACAAGCACAGCAAGTTCTACTAACAAGCCAGTACAGCCAAAAACAGGCAGAAGAGTTGAAAGCTGAACTAAAAGAGCGTGAAGAGCGTGCACGCAAACGCCGTGAACAAATGCTAGCTGAACGCATGAAACGCATGCAGGGGCAAAATCAGAATACGCCTCAACAGCCTGAATCAGAAGGTTTTATGACAGGAATTATGCGTAAGATAAAAGGCGAACAAGCCGCTTAAAGAACACATCTGTGTGGGGAAAGAAAAGCGACCTTAATGGTCGCTTTTTTTATTTTTATGGGTGAAATATGCTATGCTGAATCTATGAATAAAGCTTTGTTTTATTGTCTGTTTTTATTAACTTTCACGGTGTTATTGGCTTCTAGCGCATACGCATTGGACACTATGAAAGACACCTATTATTTCTTAAGAGATGACGGTGAATTTTCAGACGAAGAAAAAGATGAAGAAGCACAATATATTCATGCTCAGTGTACAAAAAACATCATGCAAAGCACCTACTATAACTGCGAGTGTATTGCTGGCGCCTTCCGCCAAACAAGAGACACAGATAAAAAGTTAAGACCACAAAGCGCCATATTAAATGAAATTTTTAAAAAACCGCCAGAACAATGCATCAACACAGAAGTCATTGCAGGAAAAAGTTATAAGTTTTGTAATGATTATGCCAACACATTCAGAACACGATCGACAAACAACGAAGATTACTGCAAATGTGTCGCCAACGATGTTGCCCTTCGATTTAAAGAGACGCCAATGCTAAGATCCCGACATATAGAAAATATACGTTCGGATGCGCTTTACTCATGTGGCAGACAATATAGATAAGTTAAAAATTACTCTCTGTGACAGACTGCGAGCCACTGATCACCACATTTTTATGCGCGTGCGCAAACGGCAAAATATGTGCCTTATAAAAATCAGCCGCACAGATTTTCTCTTTCGCAAAAGTATCATCACCTCCTAGTTTTTCAGCGCATGATTTACTGCGAACCATCATTATACCCATTGCCACAACACCAAAGCACTTGAGGTAAGGAACAGATGATGCGGCAACAAGATCAAGATTTTCTGATGCAGCATTAACCATCCAATCCGTAGCTGTAGATAACGCATCAATAGCCTCAATATAAGCTTCGTCACCATCCGCATCAGCTTTCATTTGATCAATATAAGCTTTTGCTACCGCGCCACCATCACGCAGTACTTTTCTAAACGCCAAATCAGCAGCCTGAATGCCATTCGTTCCTTCATAGATCGGAAGAATACGCGCATCGCGATAATATTGAGCTGCGCCTGTTTCTTCGACAAACCCCATACCGCCGTGAATTTGCACGCCCGTTGATGTAACCTCGAGTGACATATCTGTACAACACGCTTTTACAATCGGCGTCAGTAAATCAACTTTGGCCTGTGCGTTCTTGTCACCTTGCGCGGCTAAATCAAGAGCGAGCGCCGCATCATAGGTTAACGCACGCGCCGCTTCGATTTGTACTTTCATCGACATGAGCATGCGTTTTACATCTGCGTGTTCAGAAATGCTCACGTGTTTTGATTTATCGTTTAGAGCCGTTCCCTGTTCCCGTTCTTTAGCATAAGCTAGCGCATGTTGATACGAACGCTCGGCGATAGCGACGCCTTGAAGCCCTACAGAAAGACGCGCATTGTTCATCATCGTGAACATATATTTTAGACCTTGATTTTCTTCTCCTACGAGATAACCAATTGCGCCGCCTTGATCACCAAATTGCATCGTACAGGTTGGTGATGCGTGAATGCCAAGCTTATGCTCAATACCAGTGCATTCAACATCATTACGCGCCCCATCTTCTAAAAACTTCGGCACGATAAAAAGAGAAATCCCTTTCACGCCTTCCGGTGCATCAGGCGTTCTGGCCAAAACAAGATGAATAATGTTCTCAGCCATATCGTGCTCGCCATAAGTAATATAGATCTTCTGTCCAAAAACTTTATACGTGCCATCCTCTTGTGGTTCAGCCTTTGAGCGCACTGCAGCAAGATCAGAACCTGCTTGTGGCTCCGTTAAATTCATTGTCCCTGTCCACTCACCTGAAATGAGTTTTTCAAGATAGATATCTTTTAATTCTTGCGATCCATGATGCGCGACCGCCTCGACAGCGCCTTGATTAAGCAGCGGGCATAATCCAAAAGACATGTTGGCTCCCTGCCACATCTCTTGCAGAGGAAAAGCCACAAGCCATGGCAAGCCCTGACCGCCATATTCAGGATCAAATGGTACCGCGTTCCATCCCCCATCACGATATTCTGCGTAAGCCTCTTTAAATCCCTTTGCTGTCGTCACATATCCATTTTCAAGGGAACATGCATCCTGATCACCACTCCAATTTAGGGGCGCAAGAACCTCACTCGCCAGCTTCGCCGCAGGCTCTAAAATACTATCAATCATCTCAGCATCCAGCGTGCCTAAATCAGGGTGCTCTGGCAAGCTTTCAAGCTCAATAACGTGTTCTAAAACAAAGCGAATATCTTGTAGAGGTGGGTGATAGTCAGACATGGAGTTCCTTATAAAAGAAGAAAAATCAGTGATTCTACAAAAGTATAAACCAAGCCGCAGCCACGTAAAAGACTAACTGGCACGGCATTTGAAACTATTTATCTAGGAAAATTATAGGAAAACACGGATTAGCGCGATGTCTGCTGCCTTAAAATCATTAGAAAACAATGCCTTAGCTGCTTTATCGGCGCGTGCGCCGAGTGGTATCAAGAACGCTATCCAAACAGCGAGCGCCAAAACAGGGGTGGATTTTGCCTATCTAATGGAAAAAGCCGCCGCAGAAAGCAACTTTAACCCGACCGTAAAAGCCAAGACGAGCTCCGCGACAGGCCTCTTTCAGTTCATCGACAGCACATGGATGGGCATGGTGAAAAAACACGGCGCAAAATACGGCATTGATGCAAACCAAGATAAACAAAGCCTGCTCTCTTTGCGTAAAGATCCGCAAATTGCGTCTTACATGGCGGCCGAATTTGCCAAAGGGAATAAAGAGCATTTAGAAAAAACTGTCGGCGGCAATATCAGAAATACTGAACTTTACTTCGCGCACTTTATGGGCGCCGGTGGGGCGAGTGCATTTTTAAACCAACTCAAACAAAACCCGAATGCAATTGGCGCGAATATCTTCCCGAAAGAAGCAAACGCCAACCGTAATGTGTTTTACGATCCAAAAACAAGCCAACCACGTAGCCTGCAAGAGATCTACAATTTCTTTGATAAGAAGTTTTCAAATGAAAGCGGCCCAGCAGAAAGCGCGCCAGTATCCCTCGCCCATAAACCAGAACAACGTACTAATTCTTTGGCACATAAGAAATCTGGATATCAGCATATTCCACCGTCTCTTAAAAAGCCTGTCGAGGTCTATGACACAGCCTCACACGTTGGATCACTTTATCAGGTGCAACAACAAATTGATGCGTTCTTCTCTCAACCAACAAACATGTTCCCATCATCTTGGTATGGCAACTTATCTGGCCATACATCACTGCTCTTGAGTGTTTTGAAGTAAATCTGTCATACTGGACGTATGAAGAAACAGATTTTAATTATCGGAAGTATTGTTCTTTTAGCCTTGTTGATTTGGTTGATTGGCTGGGGCATTTCAACTAAGCCAGTTTATAAAGCTACCAATTCAACGGAACAGTCACATAATCAAATAAAAACTCAATAATTTAACGTCCCTGCGCCGCGCGGGAAAGACGATCATTGATTGCTATACCAACACCTGTATCAGGAATATCCATGACAGCAATACCAGTATTCTCCGGTACGTCCAAATCACGCAGCATAGTAAATAAATTCGCAGCTGCTTCATGAAGATCGCTAGCTTCACTTAAATTTCTTAAAGCATGATCAGGCAAATCTTTTGCCGCGCCACCGCCTTCAACCCCCATAAATTTAAGAGAGCCGAAAGCCAAAAGCGCTTCACCTTCTTTGACCTCAACGGCGCGCAGGCGCACAGGAATGCTTGGTGCATAATGCTTGAGCAACTGCCCCGGCGATTTCACATCCTCACCTTTATCTTTTCCTAAATCATAGGCTACATCGCCCAAAAGCGGCTTTAAATCCTCTGCCGTTACGCAGCCAGGACGCAAAACAACAGGCACGTCTCCGCTCATGTCTAACACAGTTGATTCAAGACCAACGTCACATGAACCTGCAGCCAGAATAAAAGGCGCGCGTTCACCCAAACTATCTTTTACATGGCGCGGTGTTGTTGCGCTCGGCTCTCCAGAACTATTTGCGCTTGGCGCTGCAATCGGAACACCTGCCTCTTCTATCAATTCTCTCGCAACGGGATGTGCAGGCATTCTAACAGCAAGCGTTTCTAATCCTGCGCTGACAAGATCACTGACACCAGCCTCTTCCTTACGCGGTAAGATTAAAGTCAGCGGCCCTGGCCAAAACTCACGCGCCACCGCCTTCGCATCAACGCTCATATCAACAAGCGTTTCAGCTTGTTCAATGGATGACACATGCGTAATCAGCGGATTAAACGATGGGCGGTTTTTCGCCGCAAAAATCTTCGCCACCGCCTGCCCATCCAGCGCATTTGCGCCAAGGCCATAGACAGTTTCGGTCGGCAGCACCACAATTTCTCCGCTGCGGATAAGATCGGCAGCTTTTTTTATCGTCTCTTTATTGGCAGTTTTAATCTGGCTCATGACGCCTTTTTTGCATGGAGAGGCGCAGATGCGCAAGCTTTATAAAGCATGCCGCCGCTCATAGCCTCTGGTACGCCCGTTGTTGTTGGCACTGTGAGCGCTAGCCCTAAAACAGAGCGCACAGCCAAATAAGCAAAACCTTGCGCCTCTAATGCATCGCCATTCCAGCCAATGTTCTCAACAGGTAGAACGGGATAATCGAGAGCCTCAGAAAGCCAACCCATCATGGCCTTGTTGTGACGGCCGCCGCCCGCAACGTAAAGAGACGTCGGCGTTCCCGGTAAATGTGATAAAGATTTCAGCACACTTTGTACAGTAAACTGCGTTAAGGTTGCAATCGCATCACAAAGTTCGAATTCTGTGACAGCCGACACATCCCATTGATTACGATCTAACGATTTTGGTGGTATTTTATCAAAGAATGGATTATCAAGCCATTCCTCAACAAGGGGCATAAGCGGTTTCCCCGCTAGAGCCCTCTTACCATTGGAATCGTACGCTTCACCTGTTTTTGCGCGCACTAAATCATCAATGGGCGCATTGGCAGGCCCTGTATCAAAAGCAAGGATATCTGTGCGCTCTGTACCGAGCCACGTAATATTTCCAACACCGCCCAGATTTAAAATCACAATAGGTTTATCTATGCTAGAGGCAAAAGAGCGGTGACAAAGCGGTAAGAGCGGCGCGCCCTGCCCACCTGCGGCTATATCGGCCTGACGCATATCCGCCACAACATCAATGCCTGTTTCATCGGCGAGAGCCTGCGCATCACCGATTTGCCATGTAAAGCGCTGCGCAGGGTCATGATGGATCGTTTGACCGTGAAAACCGATCACATCAGCTTTCCAGCTTGTGTTTATAACCGCATCTATATGTGCCTGTGTTATAAGAGCTTCTGCCGCTTTTGTCTCATTATCAGTCTTTTCACGACCAAAAACGAGGCGCACAGCCTCTTTCAGCGGCGCATCATAGGCAAACTCTTTAAAATCCAGCAAGCGTGTATAGTCCTTCCCGTCAGTTTCAACGAGCGCAACATCAACCCCATCCAATGAAGTTCCTGACATCATGCCAATTGCAGTATAGACTTTATTTTCACTCATGCTTATAAATCCTAGTTATGACTTATAAATCAGATTTCTTAAATATACTAGAGGAGCGCGGTTTCATCCACCAGTGCTCTGACTTTGAAGCCCTAGACGCAAAGCTGATGGAAGACGTACAAAGCGCCTATATTGGCTTTGATGCGACAGCGCAAAGCCTCCATGTTGGCAACCTGACAGGCATTATGATGTTGTATTGGTTTCAACAGACAGGTCACAAGCCAATCACGCTTATGGGCGGCGGCACGTCTAAAATCGGTGATCCATCATTTAAAGATGAGCAACGTAAGCTCCTTGATGATGAGACTATCGAAACAAACATGAAGCATATTCAAGAGACATGCTTCACACAATTCTTACGTTACGGTGATGGTGAGAATGATGCACAGATGGTCAACAATAATGATTGGCTATCAGAGCTACGCTACCTGGACTTCCTTCGTGATTACGGTCGCCACTTTACAGTAAACCGTATGATCAAGTTTGACTCTGTTGTTACAAGGCTAGAACGTGAGAGCCCTCTTTCACTTCTCGAATTTAACTACATGGTCATGCAAGGCTACGACTTCGTTGAACTTGCACGACGTTATGGCACCATCCTACAAATGGGTGGCTCTGACCAATGGGGTAACATCATTAATGGCGTGGATCTTGGTCACAAGTCACATCAGCTGAAGCTCTACGCACTAACAGCGCCTCTTTTGACAACACCTGACGGTAAAAAGATGGGTAAGACAGAAAACGGCGCCGTATGGCTAAATACCGACATGCTCTCGCCATACGATTACTACCAATACTGGCGTAACGTTGACGATGTTATGGTTGGAACACTCCTTCGACGCTTTACTATCCTGCCTATGAGTGAAGTAAAACGCCTTGAAGCACTTGAAGGACAAGAAATTAACGAAGCCAAGAAGATTCTGGCTTTTGAGGCAACAAAACTATGTCACGGTGAGACGTCCGCAAAAGAGGCCGAAAGCACCGCGCAAAAAGTTTTCGAACAAGGCAGCGTTGGTGACGACCTACCAAGCATTGATATACCAAAGTCAGATCTAGAAGCAGGCATTAGTGCCCTTGATCTTTTTGTTCAGACAGGTCTTGCCGCATCAAAGGGCGAAGTAAAACGCCTTATTAAAGGTGGCGGTGCAAAATGTAATGATAACAGCATTGGCGCTATGGACTTTATCGTTAACACATCCCATCTCACCGATGAAGGCTACGTCAAGCTATCAGCCGGAAAGAAAAAGCACGCGCTTGTTAAAGTCGCTTAGGCTATTCATTTACGCTCGATGGCGCTTTATTTTCAGGTAAACTCTCTTCGAACCCACCTTCGAAGAGAATCTTTCTTAGGAAGCCTGGTGTTAGCACAGAAAGCGGATTCACAACGACTTTTGGATCGCCAGCGGCTCCACTTACCGTATATGTCGCAGCAAACAAACCACCAGCAGAACCACCGGTTAAGATATCACCAATCAAAGGAATATCGCCGATCGCTTTGTTCAAACCAGATAACGGAATAACCGTTCCTGACAAATCCATTGAAGCCTTAGCAATATCAACAACACCCTCAAAAGTTAAACCAAGAGATGACCCCGAAGTACGCCCTTCTTTTAAAACCAGAAGGTTGCCATCACTTCTAAAACGCCATTCAAATTTTGATTCAAGCTTAGAGAAAGAAACACCTTTTGTTTTCAGCGCGTTTTGCATTCCTTCCTCGCTCATTGACCCAAGAATACGAGCAAGTGCCGGCGCATTTTTAACAGTAAAATTCTGAAGACGAGCCGTACCAAATAAATCACCGTATTTATCACCCTGTTGAGGACGGCCATAAACTAAAATAGATCCACCAACGACATCCTTATATAGATCGAACGCTTGCAAAGTTGCACCGGCATCCGTCGACTCCATACGAAATGTTCTTTTTCCTGTACCGCCCTCAGGCTTAAAACGCACGTAAAAATTACCGGACTTTCCAACCTTGGCATCGACTTCCAAGCGAGTCATATCGCTATCTTTGTCTGTTTCTATATAAAACTGCGCCGCGCGTAAAAATTCTTTATCCGTTGTAAAAGCTTTGTCCGCCTTTAAAGACAACACCATCGCTTGACCATCTTTTTGTGATGGGTTGTCCCACTTCTTTTCTTCTTTTTTATCCTTATTAATGAAAGGTGCAATATCAATAACGGCTCCTTTAGCAATAACTTTTAAAACATCATTAGGCGTTACCTCAAAGCCAACATTGGCATGTGTGCGCCCTATAGTTGCCAAATCAATAGAGCCACGAGCAATCTCAACGCCACCTTGATTATCCTTACGGAATAAAATACGCCCCTTTTTAAAAGACAAACCAGAGGTCGATAAATTCAAGTGATCAATTTCAGCAAGTGTGTCATTCGATAAGAAAGCCGTTAAAGAGAACGTTCCGTCGATGCCCTGTTTTTTCTCATACTTAAATGGTTCAATCGTAACCGTAGCTGGTGCCATCGTTCCTTTAACTTGAACACTCGCATCACCACCAACCTTTTCCGTGTAAACCACATCAATGGGAACATTACCGGATATGTACTCCTCTAAACCAATTTCAAAAGCCTGGCGCAAGCCTTCATCAGCCAGAACCTTAGCATTCACACGCATCGAGAATGGCTGACCTGTCGGATCTAAATACTGTTGATAAACAACATCTATAGCGCGACCAGATAATTGTCCTTTTCCTGATAAATCAATTTTACCCTTTTCAAATTTTAATTTATAAGGGCCGCCTGTCAAATCCAGGCCTTGAACAATTTTAGGTAACAATGCATCCGTTATCGTTCCATCAACAATCACGGTAACTTCTTCTTTCGGAAGATCTTTCAGTGTAGGAAATTGAAGATCTAGATCAAAAGTAACATTTCCCTTCACGCTATCGGGGTCAATGCCCGTTTCATTTTTATCAAGCGCAATAGGATCATCAGAGATATAATCCAATATTGTTTTGAGCGGGCCATTCCCTTTCAAAGATATTTTTGCAAGACCGCCGCCGGCAACGCTGAGATCAGTTAAATCTACCTTAATATTAGTGCCCTTAACGGGCCCAATGTCACCTTTCTCTCCCGTAATCTTGATGGAGTCATTTTCATACACGCCCTTTCCTATGGCATCCGTGACAGGCATCAACGTATCGCTATATTGAACTGTGAGACCTTCAAAGTTAAAGGATGCTTTAGGATCAGCGACTTCATAAGAGATTTCCCCACTCTCTTTATCTTTATGAATATCTAACTCTGTTGTTACAGAAACATCATGCGCATGCCCTTTTAACAAACGCTTCGTCAACCACTCGTGCGCCGATGTCCCTTCGGCAGATTTCGGTAAAAGTTTAGCAATATCTTCAAACTGCACTTTCGCAACATTTAAAGAGAGTGGAAAATGACCATGGCCTGGCTCTCTAACACCAATCGCTTTCGCCTCAACAGGAATTCCCTCAACGGTTGCTTTAAATTGGTCAAGGGCAATTTTCTTTTCCAAACGATCCATCGACGCTTGAACAGATACATCCTTAACAACCAAAGGCTCCGCATACTCTTCAGGTATATTAATCACCCCTTCTGGCATGGAAAGAGATAGCGCGGCATTATGCAGACGCATCTTGGCATCGAATGCCATTTGGAGAGAACCATCCAGAATGAAATCCTGTTGGGTTAAAAGAGTCTCTTGGGGGAACAAGAAAGAGTAACGCGATGGATTAATATCAGTGAACTTACCGTCAAAGGTGAGATCTTTTTGTTCTTTTCTGTAGGCGAGTTCCGCTTTTAACCCAGCACTTTGACCGGCATCACTAGGCAGTTGAACATCAAGTTCACCATTAAGACCCGCATCCGAACGACGTAGCGCCAAATCAAATAGCGCAATATAGTTTTGTTCAACGGCGACAACATCCCAAACAATATCATCAATTAAAACATCAATAGCTTCATTCAACGCTAAATTGGTATAGCTACTATTCTCTGGAACTTCTTCGACAACAACCTGCTTCAAAACGGCGCGTCTTAACGCAACCTCGGACATTTCAGAAAATTGAGCAAAGGCTCCAGATACCGGGGAGGCAACATCACTTAAAATACCTGCAACTTTATATCGAACATCACGCGACGACATAGACTCAACGGCATCATCAGATTGCGTTTTTTGACTACCATCATCAGCCCAGAAAAAATCATACTCACCATCTTTTAATGTGAACTTTAATACAGGGCCTTCAATGACAACCGTAGACGGTTTAATTTTCCCCACGAGTAAATAAGGAGCAGACAACCCCAGCATCGCTTTATCAATTTCAAGAGCCTCTTGTTCGGTATCACCAATTTTTTGAAAAAGCTGCACATCACCGAGTGTCAAAAGAACAGCATTTTTATAAGCCGACCATTCTAGTTTTAGCGTATTCATATCAACACGCACTTGATCACTTTGTTCGTTCAATGCTTCTTGCACATAATCTTTTGCAAAATCTAAATTAATAGGCCCTTGAACTAAGCGGAAGGCGAACCCACCGACAACAAGCATCAATAAAATAAGGATAACGAGAAAAGTTCTCGTTAAAAAAGAAAGGCCTTTAAAAGCAAGATGTGTCATTCCTCTATTATTAAAGATATTAAGCCGTTTTGTCAGGAGTTTCTCTTGACTTAAAGGCAAAAATTAACAACCTTATCCTCTTAATAAGGAGAGAAAATATGAGCGCACTTGAAATTGGCGATAATGCACCAGACTTCACACTTCCAACCGATGGAGAAGGCGAAATCTCTCTATCCAGCCTCAAAGGCCAAAAAGTCGTACTTTATTTCTACCCCAAAGACGATACACCAGGCTGCACAAAGGAATCCTGTGCGTTTAACGATAATTTATCGGCGCTCAATAAGCTCAATGCACAAGTGATCGGCGCATCAAAGTGCAGCGTCGCTAAACATGATAAATTCAAAGCCAAATACGGTCTGACCTTCCCACTCGTTTCTGACGAAAACAGCAATATGTGCGAAAGCTATGGCGTTTGGAAAGAAAAGAACATGTACGGCAAGAAATACATGGGAATTGAACGCTCAACCTTCCTGATTGATGAAGACGGAAAGATTGAACAAATCTGGCGTAAAGTGAAAGTCGATGGTCACGTTGACGCGGTTATCGAGGCGTTAAAATAAATCATGAAGAATATAAACAAGAAGACATGGATCATTATTAGCGTTATCACAGCGGTCTTAATAACTGGCGGGGCTTACCTATATCAACAGCAACAAAAGCAGAGCATTTTACAAGGGGACTTATCAAAATTGCATGTTCACCCCTCAGTAGATCCTTCTAAACATCATGAGATAAGAACAAAAAAGCGGCCTTAAAGCCGCTTTAATTTTTAATTCTATTTTAAAAAGACTATGCAGCCTTTTTAATATCGACAGGCACATTTACACCTGACAGCTCTGCTTTATTCATGTGATCATGAATATGCGCAATCAAATCATCTGTTTTGTCGTGGAAGAAGTGGTTTGCACCGCCGACGCTACGGTAATCAATATCGATACCTTTTTGCTCAGCCAGTTTTTCAATGAGTTTGTCAGTTGATTCCTCAGGAATGAAATCATCCCTCTCACCACGGATAATGAGGCCATTTGACGGACAAGGCGCCAGAAAACTGAAATCATATTGATGTGTTGGCGGAGCAACAGAAAGGAAACCCTCGATCTCTGGACGACGCATCAAAAGTTGCATACCGATCCAGGCACCAAAAGAAAAACCACCAACCCAAACGTAAGGTGCGTTTTTGTTTAACTCTTGCATCCAATCCAGCGCGCACGCTGCATCAGAAAGCTCACCTTCACCACGGTCAAACACGCCTTGAGAATTACCAACACCGCGAAAGTTAAAGCGAAGAACAGAAAAACCACGGTCTTTCATCGCTTGGAACATCATGTATGTAATACGGTTATTCATCGTACCACCACGCTCTGGATCAGAGTGCAACACAAGCGCTAGTGGCGCATTTGGTGTTTTTGAGTGGTGGTAACGACCTTCTAGGCGGCCAGCTGGGCCATTAAAAATAATTTCAGGCATGTTTCTCGTGCGATCCCCTTAGTAAAACTATCAATCTTCTTTTTTATGGTAACCTTGTATATAGAAGTCATAAAGAAAAGTCCAAACTTTTCTGATAAGTCATTGATTTATCTGTGAATAATCGGTTATATGAACAAATGAGCGTGTATTTAGATTACAATGCAACAGCCCTTATGCGACCCGAAGTCCGTGATCTCGTCATAGAAATTATGGAGGGCGTTGGTAATGCCTCATCAGTTCATAATTTTGGCCGTGCTGCGCGCAAATACGTAGAGGATGCACGCGAGCAAGTCGCTACGTTATGCGGCAGTAATGCTAAACAAGTTATCTTTACCAGTGGTGCAACAGAGAGCATCAATACCGTTCTGAACGAGTATAAAGATAAACGCGTTCTTATTTCCGCAATCGAACACCCAGCCGTTTTAGAATGCGCAACGCAAGCCGAACGCATTCCTGTCACCAAAGACGGTGTTATAGATATGGATACATATAAGGCACTCTTGAACGAAGGAGAGCCTCCAGCCCTTGTGTGCATCATGCTTGTGAATAGTGAAACAGGTGTTATTCAACCAATTGCAGAGGCCGCTAAACTCGCGCACGAAAAAGGCGCTTTATTCTTTGTTGACGCCGTACAAGGTGCAGGTCGCATTGATATCTCTATTGATAAACTAGGCGCGGACTATATGGCGTTATCAGCGCATAAAATGGCAGGGCCACAAGGTATTGGCGCACTGGTCACACGCAAAGGTGTAGATGCACCAAAATTTATGCATGGCGGCGGCCAAGAAAAAAACTGTCGCGCCGGGACACATAACACAGCCGGTATCGCAGGCATGGGATTGGCTGCAGAACTTGCGCTTAAAAATTTACCGCACTACGACACGCTCACAAAAATGCGTGATGATATGGAAGCCAAGCTCAGACAAGCGACGAACAACCTGACAATTTATGGAGAAAATGCACCGCGCGTTGGAAACACATGCAACGTGGGCATTGAAGGTGTACCGGCACAAACGCAGCTTATGGCTCTTGATTTGGACGGTATTGCCGTTTCCAGCGGTTCTGCATGCTCCAGCGGCTCATTTAAGGCCTCCCATGTTCTACAAGCAATGGGCGCAGATGAAGATCAGGCAAAAAGCGCCTTGCGTATTTCCCTTGGGTGGAATACAACAGCCGCCGATATAGAGGCTTTCGTTGAAAGCTGGACAAGAATGGTAAAACGGACACAAAAATAATGCCTAATATTAATTTCATCATGAAAGACGGTACT
This sequence comes from Alphaproteobacteria bacterium, assembly GCA_013215815.1. Taxonomy (GTDB): domain Bacteria; phylum Pseudomonadota; class Alphaproteobacteria; order Micavibrionales; family Micavibrionaceae. Next base: position 47,240 of record JABSQP010000013.1, read on the forward strand.
GAGAAAAGCGTCGACGCACCGCTTGGCCTTTCTCTTATGGAAGTCGCCGTCAAAGAAGGTTTTGAGGCTATCGAAGGCGCATGCGGAGGCGGCCTAGCATGCGCGACATGCCACTTATATGTGCACCCTGATTATGCAGACAAAACAATGCCAGAAGACGGGGAAGTATCTGAAGATGAAGAAGATATGCTAGATCTCGCCTTTGATGTTCGTGATGAATCTCGTCTTTGTTGCCAGATCATCGTTACAGAAGATCTAGAAGGTCTTACCGTAGCAATGCCGGGTGCCCAGACGGACTGGTAGTCGCTGTCATCTCCGGCATTTTTTCTAAACTCACTTTTAATGGTTCATTCTGCCAAATTTGAAGTTGGGCCCGCGCTGCTTCAACAGTCGGAACAATAAACAACGTTTGCAAAACAGACGCATCGGTTAAGCCACGATCAATAGATCTTTGAAGCATATCCGTTAAAGGTTCGTATAAATTATCAGGATCAATGATAAGAAGCGGACGAATAACCGGCTCTTCGCTTTGAATTATCTCCAAATAATTAAACATTATTGTTTCAAAGATCTCATCAAAAGTTCCAATCCCCCCTGGCAAAACAATCACAACATTGGAATCTGCGATGAGACAATGCTTACGTTCTGCCATGTCGGGAGTAAAATAAGTATCAACTGAAGAAGGTGCCTTTTCAGCAGAACTCCTGAAAAGCTCAGGCATAATACCGCGAACTTGTCCTCCGGCAGCTTCGGCACCTTGCGCTACAGCACCCATAAGACCACTACCGCCACCGCCATAAATCGTTAGAATTCCCTCTTGAGCCAGCATTTTACCAGTGTTCAAAGCAACATCCTTATAAATTGGGTCAAACCCAAATCTAGAAGCACAAAAAACGCTGACAGCTTGAATATTATTACTCATGAGCACCCTCTCTATATGATGGGCGACACAATAGCCTTGGCAGAAGTTATGTCAATAAAAATATTCTAAAGATCTTGCTTTTTGTACTCCATATCCCTTATAAAGCAGGCGTTATGAACTCTTTAGGCATAGATAAAGATCCAAAGGACACACGTGTCGTCGTTGCAATGAGCGGCGGCGTGGATTCATCCGTGACAGCCGCTCTTCTGCATGAAGAGGGTTATGATGTCGTGGGCGTGACGCTGCAGCTGTACGATCACGGGGAAGCGATTGATCGTAAGGGCGCGTGCTGCGCGGGTCAGGATATTTACGATGCCAAGCGCGTTGCTGAAGAAAAAGGCTTTCCGCACTATGTTTTAAATTACGAAGATAATTTCCGTGAAAGCGTCATTGATGATTTCGCCGACAGCTATATGCGCGGTGAAACACCTATTCCATGTGTTCGATGCAACCAAACAGTTAAGTTTAGAGACCTATTAAAAGTCGCACATGACCTTGGTGCGGATTGCATGGCGACTGGCCACTATATCAAGCGCAGTGTTAATGAAGGAACCGGTAAAGCCGAGCTCCATCGCGCAATTGATGATGGCAAAGATCAAAGCTATTTCCTTTTTGCCACAACGCAAGAACAACTAGATTTCCTACGTTTCCCACTAGGCGGTTGGACAAAAGATGTCACACGCGAACATGCAGAGCGCCTTGGTCTTCTTGTTTGCAACAAACCTGATAGCCAAGATATTTGCTTTGTTCCAAATGGTGATTACGCCTCAATCGTTAAAAAAATACGCCCTACGGCCGAAAATCACGGCGACATTATTGATATGAACGGCAATGTACTTGGCGAGCAGCATGGCGTCATTCACTACACAGTAGGCCAACGCAAAGGGCTTGGCATTGGCGGCGGGCATAATGAAGATAACTCGCCATTCTACGTTGTTAAAGTCGATCCAAAGGCTAATCAAGTTATCGTCGGCCCAAAAGAAGCGCTTGCCCGTGATCTTGTCACCATCAGCAGCTGCAACTGGCTCACAGATATTCCTGAAAGCGGCCTAGATGTGAACGTCAAACTTCGTTCAGTCAGCAAACCTGCACCAGCGAAGCTATTTAAAATCGACGATCAAACAGCAGAAATTCAATTAGAAACTGCCCAATACGGCATTGCGCCCGGACAAGCTGGCGTATGCTACGATAATGGGCGTGTTCTTGGCGGTGGCTGGATCATTGATGCGCGTAATAGCTCTATGCCGATGGCAGCTTAAGCTCCTATTTTCGGTATTTCGAACTTTATCTTCTTCATAGCCCTAACATCATTCTCTTCACCAGCTTGACGCATTCGACCAGCTAAATCTCTGGCTTTAACAATGATTGCTTCAGCAGGCTGATTAAACTCAGCAGCTAAACTTTGAATATCAGATTTTTTATCTCTATGAGCGAGCCATAACTTTGTCACGAGGCGTAATTCCTCGGGCGTATCTAGAACCTGTCCTGCCAATTTGAAAGCCGTAATAGCATGTGGCGTTGATGGCAATAAATCGTGAAGCGTATCAAACTCTTCTTTTAATGCAGGCTTCACGTTCAGCGCTGCACGTTTTTTACTGCCTCCCGTATTACCAGTAGAACTAGGTTTTGAGGGCCCACCTAAATCTTTATTTGCAGCTTGATCTGCTTGTCTTTTTTGAATAGCCGCAAGCTCTTCAGCCTCAATTTTCGCTAAAAGAGCTTTAACATTTGTAGGCTTTTTCTTTTCTGTTTTCACTGTATCTAAAACAATCACATTATTAAGGGAAACAACCGTATCAGGCTTACGTGCTTCTTGTTTTGCAATTCCAAAAGCCGCTTCAAACTCTTTATCTGTTAGATGATCGGTATCTCGCAAGCGCCCTAAAACATCTATAGTTTCGGTATATCCTTTTTGAAGGACAGAACGATAGATCATATCTAAAGCACGCTCTTCACTTAACCCCATACGCAATTGAAAGATCGGCACCAAAATATCCATGGCATCATTGACGTAAGTTTTAAGGGTATAATTCACGTCAACAGGAGTAGAAGTGACGGGTTTTGAAGGAAGCGCACCTCCCCTTTTGCTACTCAGCGCAATGTGAATAATCTTAGCCGTACTGACTAACCCCTCTTCTCCTACAGTGTCTTTCAGACTTTCTAACTGCCTTTTCCAATTAGGCGCCGTTCTTTTAGCAGGTGCAGATAGTTGCTCTATTACTTTTTTTATGGTTCTGGACTTAGGAGCTCGAATAATACCACTTTCAGCAAGTTTTGCATTAGGAACGGATAAGGCCAAACCTTTAGTACCGACTTGAAAAAACGAGTGTGTTTGAAATGTTCCTACACTTGTTACAGTTTCTTGAGGCCCTCCATAAACACATAATCCATGTGATGGGTAGACAACGAATTGACCGATTTTAAAAGGCAATCTCTTTGAAACAGGTTTTGCTTCGACATTTTGTAACACAGCTCTACTCCTTAAAACCTTGAAACACTAAACAAAGCAAGCGGTAGAACTTATGTCAATAAAATTTAAAATGTTTCTGTTGACAAAAAGAGGTGTTTTGCGCAATAACAACGCTCATATCACAGCGTGGCGGTATAGCTCAGTGGTTAGAGCAGAGGAATCATAATCCTTGTGTCCGGAGTTCAAATCTCTGTACCGCCACCAATCTCACCTTTACTTACAGCGATTTAGTTAATTTCTTAATTAGAACAGTTGTTCTATTAAAAACCTTAAAGGCTGATTTTTGCTGTCTGTAGTGGCATCGTTTGCGCGCTGTTATCGCGTACAATATTTGCTGAAATTACACTCGTTCCACTCACATCATTATGAAGTTCTGTCATAGCATCATAACCATAATATAGCGTCTCAACACCTGTTGGCTCACTGGCAAGAGTAAGAGTGATTGTTGTCGCGTCCGTACGTACAGCAGAATTAATTGTGATTGGCGTTCCATCATCATGGAAAACAAAGCCCTCAATACCAGAAGAAGGCGTTATATCTGATCCACCATCATGCTCAATGGTGACAGTTACCGATGTTCCGGAACGGGTTGCACTTGTGATTTTTGCCCCATAAACACTACCCGATACTGTTTCTCCTGCAAGATATGCGAAATGGCGACCAAGGCGCGTGCCTGCAGTTACTTCATGTGGATCTGTTCGATGAACTTGATCAACCAAATCCAGGTCATATAATTCAGGGCAAAGATAGCAATAGGAGTATTTGCTCGCGAGCTTCTTATATAGATCACGAAGCTTTTGATATGCACCTGTATTTGAGAAGGTTGTGCGGCGCGCAAGATTCAAGAAATGGAACTCTGCATCAGGAGCAATTTTTCTTACAATGCTCATGATAACAACCATTTTTTCTTCAAACTCCGCTAAAGAAACTTGGTCCACTAGGTCAAGCCTATGGCTATCAGTAATACCCAAATCCCATAAGATTTTAGGATTACTCAAGCCCATTGATTTCAATGCATCAATGAATTGCTTTAACTCTTGCGCTACATGGTTACCTTCATCCAGCCAATATTCATCAGGGTTGGAACCACTAGCAACAGAACGAGGATCTATAGCGCTACCGCCTTCAGACGCGTTGTAATCAACAATCTCTATATCTGGAACAAAACTTCTGACAGCAGTTTTTAAAGCAATGATACCGCCATCGCTACCACTTCCTGCGCTCGACCAAATCCCCTTGACCATAGATTGAGCGCCACCCCAAATAGATAAACGCTGCGGATCATGCAAGAGCTTAGACATTGCCATACGACTTAAAAACGTATTACCGATAAGGATTTTCTTGCTGGTTCCAGTATATGCGTTTGAGCCACCGTTTCTTGACCCGACGGCTAAGTGGGTGAAATTAGGATTGGCAAATTCAGTATCTGCTAAATTGTTCTGCTCGAAATGTTCTGCATTCAAATAAGATCGGTGCAGGTCTCTATTAACACTCCAAGACGTCACCATGCTTTGGTAAACATCCTTCTCTACAAGACCACCATCGACATCGTTATCTCCTGAGTAACCATCACCAGTATCATCACGATAAACATTCCCCATTTCCTCATTGGAACGAACGCGAATACCAACAGCTGGACTTGAACCACCCCTGTTAATATGAACAGGATATTGATCAGATGAAATGGTTGCATAAGTAGGCTTTGTTCTGACAAGAATAAAGCCCTCCTCCATATTATTAAGAGCTGACAGTTCCGCTGGCGTAGTAATTCCCGCAGCAGGGTCAGTGATTTCATATACATCACCACCTGTGTATGCATCAGCGCCACGCTTACTAACTGTTGGGTGCTCTGCAACAAGATAATGCAAGCCGTCTGCGTTAGAAACTGTCACATCCTTCAAGAAAACAAAAGCACAATCAGCGTTGGCGGACACAACATCTTGACGCGCCTTATCAATATTATCGAAGTCCACCTCAGAAATAGGGCTCGCTGCGTTAAACTCATTGAATCCCATAAAATAATATTCAAGGTCAGGGAAATAGTAATTAAGCCAATCGATTTGCGCCTGCTTTTGAAGTTCATAATCTGCTTCACTTAGACTATTTAAGGCATCTGTTGTGCCCTGATCGTCATAAATAATAACCTTGCCACAAATTGCCTGCATCTGCCGTATAGCCTCCCATAGACACCAGGTCATGTAACCAACCATTTCTGTTGTACCTGCACCATGGTTAATATCAGTGCGCCCACCAGCCCAATCTGCAGCAATATCAGTGCCTGATGCGGCGGCGCATGTCGTTACAACACGCTTATTCAACTTTTCCGATATTTCATTACACAAGTCCCCCATATAGCCCGCATACGTAGCATAACCAGATCCGGCAAATGTTTGGGAAAAGGCTTTAAACAAAGGAGTCTCTCCGTCTGGATCAAACCAATCTTGATCAAAATCCATTACCGCGCCATTAACATTCAGCATATCAAGAAGGCCAGCAGAAACTTGCGGCGGCGCAGTTTTGTTGAGAGGGTCTTCACCACCACTCATATTGGATTGTCCTGCACCAACGACACCCAAAGCATCCACATCTTGGGTATAACTTAGACCAAGTTCTTTCAAAGAAACGTTGGTAATAAATTCAGCCTCATGGCGCGCTTTAGCGGTGTCATAATAACGGAAACGTAAGCCATCATTACTTTTAGAATCTGACGCAAATGTACTATTAAACCATATCGCGGTATTTTCATTGATGTTTGGGGCAAGTTTAGACGTAGCAGTAAGATAACGGCGACCACTAATATAAATATTAAGGTTTCCGCTTGCATCAATAGTTATACCCAAACGCATAACCTTATTGATGTATAGCATCTCCTCTTTAATTGTTTGGTTTAGATAAGTCGTATTTCCAGACTTCATATAAAGGCCAAGGCCGCCAGAGCTTAAGCGTCTTAACCATATATAGTTACTGAATTGAAAAACATCGTTATCCAAACGCTGAAGACTAAACGCAAAAATGGTTTGATTAGATGCTGGTGGTGTGAGTGGGTCTTCAATTTTAAAATCAATAACAAACGTATGATTGCTGGTCGCATTATAAGCATCATTGATGTCTGTTGATCTTAAAACCTCTTGCTTTGTGTCATATGTTGCTGGATGCAGAATATCCACCAAGCTTCTTTTTATGGCCTGTTTAGCAAGCCCCATACCCATTTTGCCTAATCCAAGCATTTACAAACCTCTAATTATTTAAGTTGTCCCAAGTTCTATTTACAAAACGCTGACAGCCAATCAGCTTTAATCTTGTTTTTTCGGCTCTTCCCGCGTAGTCGTAGAGCCATTCAGAGCTAAGTCCATTTCCTCCACGAAACTCTGCTTCTGCGGTGCTTCCATTATTGCTGCCGGTCTTGTCGGCAATGGGGACGCATCGAGCTTCAATTCTGTGCAGCCGCCTAAGCTCACGGTTAAGAGAAGCAATACTGTCTTGATATTCATTGGAAACCTCTTCCGTTAATTTGATGTTTTCTTCGTGTTGTTTAATTGTCTCAGTCGCCGTTTCTAAATTGTTTGAAAGCACTTTATTTTCAGCGCCTAAGTGATCAATGCGCCAAAGAAGCAATACGCAAACAAAGCTCAAACCTAGAATTAATCCTAACTTGATATTCATTTCGGTAAGCCTTCCATACAGAGTTCATGGAATTGAAGGCGTCGTTTCCATACACCACGACATGTTCTATTATCAGGATGAGAGCAATCTTTCCCACCAGCGTATTTATATAAAAGAATGGCATCACAAGCCGCTTCAGGCTTACCAGCGTTTACATTACGCACCATTGATGTTTTGCACTTAGCGCCAGTATTGTAATAAACATCGGTAAAAGCAGCATGCATCTTTGGTGTAACGTGCCTCTTTCCTTCCTCTGTGTAGCAAGAGAAAAGACGTGATGCGTATTGGTTGTAACGAGCCGAAAAAAGCGCATTACACTCTTTCTCTGTGAAGCTCTCCTGATACCCAACCTGTGTTTCGCCTGTGCACCAAGTTAAAACACCGACGCTATCGTAATACGGGTGTAAAACAGTGCCTTCAGCATCTTGCGTTGGTTTCATGCCAATATCAGCAACAGAACCAAAAAAAATAGCCGCTGACATGCAAGCGGCTGTTATCAAGCTTTTATTAAAATTCCAGTTCATGTTTTATCGTTTTCTATATCCTGTTTCATCAGCTCGTACCTTTTGTGTTGGTAGTACCAGTTTATTACAAAACCACCTAAAGCGAGAAGGAAGCCCCCTAGCGCAAGCCACTCATTAAAGGTTAAAGCACCCACTCCCGCTACTCCCGCACCCGTTGGAGTGGCCACATTTGTTGCCGCTTGGACTTTCTCCTGAAATTTTTGAATCATTTTTTCCCCAGACATTTTTATTTACACAGATAAGAACCACAAAGCCGACGGTATACCGTAAACAACAGCTCCGATAATTGGCTCAGCAAGAGTCCAACCTTCTTTTCTTAAAACGCGATAGTTCAATTCCTGACCAATAAAGATGCAAGGTACAAAGAAGACTGAAAAACATATATAGGGGATGTAGCCAGTTACAAGCGCCATAACTGCGCCAATAAAAACACCCCTCTGAATGGCCTTTTTTATACCATAGTCACGATCAAACCCTCGATCTAAGTAACCACCCCAAGCTTTACCGATACGTCCTACAGCGCCATGCTCTTCGCCCATTGATGGGGCAACACTAAGCAACCAACCAAGCGCAAACAGAGCTGCGGGCAAAACATTTAATGCATATTCCGGAACACCATCAGCATTCTTTAAAAGCGTTAAATCGGCTGTTGCAATCAAGCCGAAAACAAAGGCCATAATAGTAGATAAAATCTTGCCATCCATCAGAGTTTCAAAAACCTTATTGCGGTGGCGTACCTCATTCCAGTTTTTTAAAACATTTCCTGAACCGCCTTTAACAGCGTACATAATGGCAAAGATCGCCATGATAAAAACGTAAATCATTTCCTTCTCCTTAACTGTTTACGCATCCCAATAAGGGATTAGTTTTTCTTCCCCATTCAGATTTATTTTTATGTATCCGTCTGGCGTGTCTGCGTCATAAGAACTAGGCGTTCCAGTGACGTTAAAAATTTTAGGAATACCGCTACCACCGCCGACAGCATCAAAGATTTGATAAACAGAACGCACAAGGTTTTGAACAAAACCAGATAAGCTTTTATCGATACCATGGGGCACGATTTGCGGTGGAGGATTGAGTTTTGACATTAGAGTTTAATGAATACGTTTTTCATGATTGTCGGCTGAACATTATTCATAGCTTCACCACCACCTGTTGAAGTGGTCGTATAGTTAGTACCAGTGCCTTTAGCCGCTTGGTTGTTTGATGTGTAATCAAAGTTTGTGCCGCGTCCCATTTGGTGCGTGTGCGGAACAAGTTCGGCCTCAGTTTGAACGTGATCTTGCTCACCGCCTGCGTTACCAAGAACCGTACCATCTACACCTTCCGGACGAGATAGAGACATGCGCCCTGCGGCACTACCACCCATATCATCAAGACCAGCAGCTACACGGCCTCTCTCATCAGGGAGAGGTAAGCGTTTATTCGCATTAAAGTCATCAAGTGCACTTGCTCCACGCGTTGTTGCAACACCTGAGCTATCTTCTATTGGAAGAAGGGTATTATCTTGGCTATCCCATAAGATGGTAAAGAGAGCTAAAGTATCAGCGTTCGCTCTTTCTGTTGCTCCTGATGCCGCATTACCAATTGTACGGCCTGAAGCAAGAACCCATCCTGTTTTTGATGTGCGCCACGAATAGCACGTATCACCAGTTTCAGGCACACCGTAATTCAAGACTTCAATAATATTGCTCAATTGAACATCATTAACGCCTGTTGCATACCATTCATCACTTCCAGCGACAAACATCCCGCTTGCGCCAGCCTTAATAATGACTGTCTCAGAGCCATTAATAAGCTCCGCAGCATCACCATCAAAAGTAACATCTTCTGTTCCAGCATTGCGATAAGTGAAGATCATCGCGTTTGCGACAGTCGCTAAAGGCGGCATAGTCAAAGTCGTTAAGCCTGTGATTTCTAAGTGAGCATTCGCATGAGCTGCCTGTGTTAAAACAGTATCGGAATCAATCTCAATATCTTTTTCACCAAAAGACAGACCAACGCTTAAGTTATCAATCATCCATAAAGCGCCTGTATCACTATCCGCTGCTGATTGAGATGGATAGAGAGAAAGTTTATATGCCTGGTCAAGATGTGGAATAATTACATTACCTGACATTTCAGGAAAACCAGAAGCATTAAGCGCAACACTATTTGCTGTTGCAGCACCCGTGTTATCGGAAGCAATAGCAATGTTTATCGTTGAATCGGCCTTATATGCTTTGAGAACTGCACCCGAATATGGTTTACCGCCTGTCCCGACATACTGCGGCACTGTACGCGCTATTGGTTGATAGCCCATTTACTAACTCCTATAGATTTAAGTTATTGTCTGATTGCTTCTTGAGCGGAGATTAAACCGCTTAAAGGCGTGTTCGGAAGCTTCTTACCAGCTCCCTGCGTTCCATGAATTGCTAAATCAATTAGCTTTTGATTTGATACTGTTTTCTGCAAGCCTCTGTTAGCGGCAGGAACAGCAACAGCGGTTGTAAGTGTTGCAAGAGGATTTGTAACCAAACCAGCTCCACCGACAATAGAACCTCCAGCAAGAGCTGATTTCTGAAAAGTATCAGAGCCGCCAAGTTTAGGCATTAGTTCCTTACCAATTCTCGCAAGATCCACCAACTCATCATCTCCAATTTTTGAACGAGAAGCTTTTATATACTTGCTTGCCGCAACACGATTAATTAACTGAGTAGGATTGATCTCACCTTTCTCTAAAAGTGGTTCAATTGTCTTAAAATTACGCCAGTTTTTACGAAGCGTTTGAAGTTTGTTTGAAGCGCCTTCTGGTAACTCATCAGCTACTACATCATCAACCAACTCAATAAGCTCTCCCAAGTATTCTTTTACACCACCCTGAGCACGTGAGCTTCTCTGAAGCAATTGAGAGCGAATGCTAGCAACCTTTTCTCCAGAAATATCATCAACGCCGATATCCCTTAGCAATAATTCCGCGTTCCGGCGCACTACCTTGGCTAAGCCTTCATCAAGTGTGTTTTCGGCTTCAATTATAATATTATCAATAACGCCCTTATCCAGACGATTGAAAGATAAAG
>JABSQP010000014.1:0-47512 GCA_013215815.1 Alphaproteobacteria bacterium
TCTGAAGGATCATGGTGTTTCGATCGAAAAATTACACCAACCGGGTCAAAATGATGATGGCACAGCGTCTGTTGTTATGGTCACGCATGAAGTTGGCCATAAGGCAATGCGAGAAGGCGTTGCTGAGCTTAAAAAATTATCCAGCATTGTGAATACTCCGAAGCTTCTTCGCCTTGAAGAAATCTAAGCGTTCGTTTAGTCTGCGTTTAGGTTCACAAACACTTCTAACGTCAGAAAGATATAGACATGACTGCTCAAGCCCCACAGCAAAATTCACAAGATTTTGATGAAAGCTTTTCTATGGATCGAAACTTAGCGCTCGAAGCGGTTCGGGTCACTGAAGCAGCGGCTTTGGCCGCGTCAAAGACAGTTGGGCGTGGAGATGAAAAGGCAGCAGATCGCGCAGCCGTCGATGCGATGCGTGATGCATTAAACTCTCTCGATATTCGTGGTCGCGTTGTTATCGGGGAAGGGGAGCGTGATGAAGCGCCAATGCTTTATATTGGCGAAGAAGTTGGTAATGGCAACGGTCCTGCTGTTGATATCGCGCTTGATCCCTTAGAAGGGACGACGATTACAGCCAAGGGTGGTCAAAATGCGCTGGCTGTGATGGCGATGGCTGACAAGGATGGCTTCCTAAACGCGCCAGATGTTTATATGCAGAAAATGGCTGTAGGTCCCTCTATCCCTGAAAGCGTTTTGGATTTAGATGCGCCAATTGGTGATGTGCTGAAAAAAGTAGCTCAGGCAAAACAAGCAAAAGTGGAAGATTTACTTATCTGTGTTCTCGATCGTTCACGTCATGAAGAAATTATCAAAGGTGTCCGTGAAGCGGGTGCACGTATTTCTCTTATCCAAGATGGTGATGTGAGCGCCGTTATTGCAACGACTGAAGAAGCTAGTGGTATTGACATGTATGTTGGCACAGGTGGCGCGCCGGAAGGTGTTTTGGCTGCAGCGGCGCTTCAGTGTACAGGCGGCGCAATGTTAGGACGTTTGATCTTTCGTAATGATGATGAGCGCGCACGCGCAGAGAAGTGGGGCATTACCGATCTTAACCGTATCTATGCGACAAATGATCTAGCAAAACCGGATAACGTTATGTTTGCGGCAACAGGTGTGACGTCTGGTACAATGCTTCCAGGCGTTCGTCGTTATGCAGGTGGCGCGATAACGCATTCAATTGTGATGCGCTCTAAATCAGGAACTGTGCGCAGAATTGAAGCAGAACATAATTTCGGTCGCAAGGTAGGCTTCCGCGCGTTGGATGAATAAGCGGCGCGTATGGGACAGTCTTCGGCACTTCATGTACAGAAATCTCTAGGCGGAAAAAGCTGGCGCTTTTTTGATGCGGATGATGCGGAAGTGACCCGTATTGTACAAACGCGTCAGCTGCCTGAATTTATAGCGCGTTTGTTATGCCAGCGCGGTATTCCATCAGATTCTATTGATGAGTTTTTTAACCCGACGCTAAGGGATCATTTCCCAGATCCGTTTTCTTTAAAGGGGATGGCAGAGCTTGCCGATGATATTGCTGCGCGCATTATGGCGGCAAAAGAAGGGGGTTCGACTATCGGTATATTGGCCGATTTTGATGTTGATGGTGCGACCTCTGCTGCTATTTTGACCCGTTTCTTGCGTCATTTTGGTCTCAATCCGCCAGTATATATTCCTGATCGCCTTGAAGAGGGGTATGGGCCGAGTAAGGCGTCTTTTGAGAGTTTGAAAGAGCAGGGCGCAGAGTGCGTTATTATTGCTGACTGCGGTATTACAGCACATGAGCCTATAACCGATGGTCGAGCGTTAGGGCTTGATATTGTTGTTCTTGATCACCATGAACCTGAAGACACGCTGCCCGATGCAAACCACATCATTAATCCGAAGCGTAAAGATGATAGTTCTGGCTTGGATATGCTTGCGGCATGTGGGGTGAGTTTCCTTGTCTGTGTCGCGATTAATAATCGCCTACGTGAAAAAGGTTTTTACAAAGAACGCAGCATTGAAGAAGCGCCGATGAAATCATTTCTTGATCTGCTGGGGCTTGGCACGGTGTGTGATATGGTGCCATTGCAGGGGCCTAATCGTTTATTTGTGAAGGCAGGCTTTGATCAAATGGCGCATCACACCAATGAAGGTATTAAAGCGCTTTGTCTGGTGGGGAAGGTTGAAAAAGCGCCAACACCAACGGATGCGGGATGGTCTATTGGGCCGCGTATTAATGCCGGCTCACGTGTTCATCGTTCTGATTTAGGGGCAAAACTGCTTTCAACGACAGATGCTGATGAGGCCATGTCGATCGCTTTGGCCCTTGAAGAATGCAACCAAGAGCGTAAAGAAATCCAAAGTAAGATGATGAAAACGGCCTGTGATAAGGTTGAAATCACTAACCTTTACATGAAACCGATCATTGTTGTCGAGGATGAGAGTTTTCATCCTGGGCTTAGTGGTCTTGTCGCAGGACGTCTCAAAGAACGCTATGGTAAGCCAGCAATTTGTGTAACGTATGCAGAAAATTCAGATGGATCGATAGAAGGTCGTGGATCAGGGCGATCCGTAAAAGGGATCTCAATGGCGGACATGTTTATCTCTGCCCGTGATGAAGGCTTGCTTGTTAAAGGGGGCGGTCATGCGATGGCTGGCGGCTTTACAATTGAACCAGACAAGATTGATGCATTTAGAGAGTACTTATACTCTTACATTGATAACTTATCAGAAGATAATGAAATCATTGAGGAATTAGAAATTGATTCTTTAGCAACTGTGCGTGGAGCGACACCGAATTTTATAAAGTTACTGACTGATAATATGGGGCCGTTTGGTGTTGGGAATGCAGAGCCAATTTTTGCTTTAAGTGGTGTACGTGCTTACAGTGTTGATGTACTGAAGGAGAAGCATATTCGTCTCATGCTTAGTGATTCTGACGGTGGTTCGCGTATGAAGGCTATGTTCTTTAGTGGTGTTGATACAGAGTTAGGGCAGGCGCTTTTGACGCAATCAAAAGTCATGCCATTCCATTTGGTAGGGCAGTTTCAAATTAATAGCTGGCAGGGGCGTGAGAGCGTAGAGTTTCACGTTAAAGATGGTACTTATGCTATTGAACAAAAAGAAAAAATAGAGATAAAAGAGGCGGTTTAAGAGATGGTGCAAATCAAAACGTTTATTGAAAACAATTTGTCATTATTGCTTTTTATTGGCCTGCTATTGGGATTTGTTGTTCCTGATATGGGAGATATAGCGGATGAATTTGTTATTTTTTTTACTGCGGGACTGATTTTTCTCTCTTGTGCAGATGCAAAGCCCGCTGATTTTTTAAAGATTGATATTTTTCAGTCGAGCTTATTTACAATTACTCGTTTTGCGGTCTTTCCTTTGGTTGGTTTCTTTTTGGTGAAGTCCTTTTATCCTGAGTTTGCTACGGGTACGTTACTATTATTGTTGATGCCTGCAGGAATGGCCGTAGCTTCTTTGTGTTCAATGTCAAAGGCAAATGTTGCATTGGGTTTGGGCCTTACCGTTATGTCTAGTTTATTGGCTCCTGCTATAATTCCAGGGGTCTTTGCCTTTTTGGGGCAGTATGTGAATGTTGATATCACGAAACTTTTTATTACGTTATTGCTCATAATTTTTGTGCCAGTGTTGATGTACTTTTTATTGGTCAAAAAAGTTCCTGCTGCAGGAGGATATATTCAAAAATACAACAAATCATCGGCGGTTATACTGATGTCACTGGTTTTGATGATTGTTATTGCATCAATAAAAGATCGGATTTTAGAGGCGCCGAATTCAGTTGTTTTAATGCTCGTTGTTTTGTTTGGTGTTTTTGGACTTTGTTATGCTTTGGGCATTATCTTTAGTTTCTTTGTCGAATCTGAAGATAAGGTGCCATACATTATTGGCTCTGGGGCAATGAATAATGCTTTAGCTGTAGGTTTGGCTTTTGCGTACTTTGATGAAACGACGACTCTTTTTATTGTTTTGAGTGAGATATCTTGGTGCTTCTACGTCGCTCTAGCGCAGTTTGTTTTGTCAAAACGGGCCAAAGCCTAGATTTTTTGATCATAAGCTGTAAAATATTAAAAAGTTAAAAAAAATACATTTTAAGGGTTGCGTTTTAAAAGAGAAGCGATTACAAAGTCGCAATCTTAAGCGCTGTTAGGCTCGCGTCCCGTTCGTCTAGAGGCCTAGGACACCGCCCTTTCACGGCGGCAACACGGGTTCAAATCCCGTACGGGACGCCAATAGCTTAAAAATAAACGAGTTTTATTATTATGCAGCGAATTCAGGATACATTTCATTGGACACCGCTAAGCACAGTAAGAGTTTTTAAGATCTCATGAATCTTATTCTTATTAGCTTTTTTGGATTTCTCTCATTCTTTCTTTTCACAGGATTGCTGTCTGTACGCCGTCGTCAGAAATCTGCTGAGGACTATTTGCTCGCCAGTCGCCGTGTTAGTCCATCTTTTGTGGGACTGTCTGGTGCTGCATCTACGGCAAGTGGCTTTGGCTTTACAGGTATTATAGCTTTTGGTTACACAATGGGCTTGGCTGGTGCATGGTTCATCTTTGGTGTTATTTTCGGTTCTCTTATAGCATTTAGCATTACATCTCGGCGCTATCGTACGTTTTCCCAACGTCAGGGTGCTGCTTCTTTTGCTGAGTTCTTAACACATGGTTTAGGCGATAAAACCCGTATCCTTCAAATGACTGTCGGTCTTGTCAGCATGTTTGCAGTTATCTTGTATGCAACCGCGCAGCTAACTGCTGGTAGTAAAGCACTTCACGTGCTCTTTGGCTGGGAATATGGCGTTGGCGCTGCAATGGGGGCCGTTATTGTTGTGATGTATTGTTTTGCAGGCGGTATTCGTGCGTCAATCTGGACAGATGTTGTTCAGATCATTGTTATGTATGGTGCGATGACGTTGCTCGCTATAGTGTCTTTGAACGCAATTGGCGGTTTAAGTTCTTTGTATGAGCAGTTGCAGGCAATTGATCCAAAGCTTGTTCATATTATGCCGCAGGACAATCCTTTTGGTCCTTTGTTATTCATCTTAGGCTGGATGTCAGTAGGTTTCAGTTTTATAGGCTTTCCGCATGTGATGGTGCGTTTTATGACGCTTGAAAAACCGCGTGATACTAAAAAGGCTATCGCATGGTATCAGGGCTCATATAGCGCTTTCTACATCACGGCTTATGTTGTGGCGCTTTGTACACGTATCCTCATTTCGGAAGCGGAGAGCTTTGATAAAGAGCTTGCACTGCCGCAATTGGCTCAGGATATGCTTCCTGAGGTTCTTGTCGGTGTGATTTTGGCGGGTATTTTTGCAGGAACAATTTCGACTGCAGACTCGTTGGTGCTGAGCTGCACCGCGTCTCTATCGCGTGATATTGTGCCTAAATACAAGGATTCTTATATCTTTCTAAAGGTCTGCACGATCGCAGTAACAGCTGTTGCCTTGGGGTTAGCGGTGTTTGGTAGCAAAAGTGTTTTTGACCTTGTTTTGTTTGCTATTACCATTATGGGCGCAGGGTTTGCACCGATTATGCTTGTTCGTGTTATGAAATGGCGCCTCACACCGTTGCTGGCGTTTACTATGATGCTCAGCGGTGTTGCTGTTGGCGTGTTATGGCGACTTGAAGGGCTGCACAAGCATGTATATGATGCATTACCGGGAATCGTGATGGCCTTTGTGGTCTATGTCGTGGGGCGCGGCATGATTGCGATGAAAGAGAAATATAAAAATGAAATTTGATGATCTGGGCCTGAGCCCTGAAACGCTGAAAGCGATTAAAGAGTGCGGCTATGAAGAGGCAACGCCTATTCAGGCGAAAGCAATCCCGCTCATTCAAATGACACGTGATGTTGTCGGTTTGGCACAAACTGGAACCGGAAAGACGGCTAGTTTTACACTTCCTATGATTGATGCACTGAGTGGTGGCCGCGCAAAAATGCGTATGCCGCGTTCTCTGGTTTTGGCTCCGACACGTGAATTGGCGGCTCAGGTGGCTGAAAACTTTGATAAATACGGTAAACACCATGAATTAAATCATGCGCTGCTTGTCGGTGGCACATCGATGGGCGATCAAATGAAGCTTCTTGAGAAGGGCGTTGATGTGTTGATTGCAACGCCAGGGCGCCTTTTGGACTTGTTTGAGCGTGGTTCAATTCTACTAAATGATATTAAGATACTCGTTATTGATGAAGCGGATCGTATGCTTGATATGGGTTTTATCCCAGATATTGAGAAGATTGTCTCTCTTTTACCGCCAACACGCCAGACGCTTTTGTTTTCGGCGACGATGCCGTCAGAAATTAAAAATCTGACCACGAAGTTTTTGAGTAACCCTAAAGAAGTCTCTGTTGCACCGCCTGCATCACCGGCGAAGACAGTTGAACAGTTTCTTGTGCATACGCATCCAAAGGGCAAAGACCGAATCTTGATGCGTTTGCTCGAACAAGAAAAAGTGGAAAGCGCGTTTGTGTTTCTAAACAGGAAGCGTGATGTAGATACGCTCGGTAAGTTTCTGAAAAATAAAGGTTTTCCTGCTGCTGCTTTGCACGGAGATATGCCGCAGGTGAAGCGTACAGAAACGCTTGAGAAGTTCAAAGAAGGTTCAATTGAAATTCTTGTGTGTAGTGATGTTGCGGCGCGCGGGTTAGATGTAAAGGGCGTATCTCACGTATTTAACTATGATGTTCCGATGAGCGCAGATGATTACGTCCACCGTATCGGCCGAACTGGCCGTGCTGGTGCAAAAGGTCGCGCATGGATGCTCGCAACAAATGCTGATGAAAAGTTCATGGATGCGATCGAGCGATTGATTAAGAAAAAGCTTGATGTTGTTGAAATAAAAGAGAAAAAGAAGACTGAAAAAAAGATAGAAAAGCCTGTAAAGAAAACCCAGAAAAAGCGCTCTGGCAGTGATGGGGGAGGTGCGGACTGCCTTGGTTTTGGTGATGACACACCAGCATTTTTCAAATAGTAGTTGTTTTTCTGTCGTTTAATGTCCTTTTTTCCCGTTATAAAGCTTGATTTTTTACCTCTAATGCCCAAGAATCTTAGGGTCTTAAGTCTCTGTGTATCATCTTCAAGGCTATATTCATGAAACGCCATAAAGCTGTAAAAAAGATCACTATTTATGGGCTGCTTGCTGCAATGTCAGTCGGCTCTAGCTCCTATGTGTCTGCGGCAGGCAATGTGGTCGAGCCTTATCCGTTGTTTGGCAACATAATTGAAGCTTCTGTTCCTGCCGAACCGATGGCTGGTGTACCAGAACCGGAGATGCCTTCGGATACTCTTTTCAATCCTGCGGATCAGGTTGATTTATGGGCAGATATGCTCGAGCACGATGAAACTGGGCAAATTATCACGGCTTACGGTAATGTAGAGCTTGCTCAGGCTGGACGTATTTTGCGTGCGGATCGTATGGCATATAACCTTGCCACAGACGTTGTAAATGCATCTGGTAATGTCGTTCTAAACGATGCAACTGGTGATACATATTTTGCTGAGAACTTTGAGCTTTCGGAGAAGATGAAAGAAGGCTTTGTTCAGGGACTTCGCGGATTGTTGGCGGATGGTTCTCGTTTTACGGCTGTTAAGGGTGAGCAAGCTGAAGGTGGTTCAAAACTTCTCTTGGATGATGCGACCTACACACCTTGTGAGCCGTGTAAAAATAATCCTGAAAAAGTTCTTTGGCAACTCAAGGCTGATAAGGTAACCCATCATAAAGACCAGCAGCGTATTTCGTATGAGAATGCGCGTTTTGAATTAGGTGGAGTGCCATTATTTTATACGCCTTACTTCTCGCATCCAGATGGAACCATTAAGCGAAAGAGTGGATTGCTGACACCGCGCTTTGGCTATGACAGTGAGTTGGGGGCTTCATACAAGCAAGAATATTATTGGGATATCGCGCCGAATAAAGATGCAACGATTGGTGTGACTGCGCTTACAAGCGAGGCGCCAGTATTGTCAGGACAGTATCGTCACAGATTTGAGAAAGCTTACATCGAAGCAGATGCGAGTATTACTTACTCAAGTCGTTTTGACAAAGATAATGGTGTTGGGACTGAGCAAGATGAAGAGTGGCGCGGACATTTGTTCTCCGAAAACATTTGGGAAATTAATGATAAGTGGCGTGCGGGTCTCGATCTAGAATTAACGTCCGATGATCAGTATCTGCGTCAGTACAATATTACAAACGAAGATGTACTCGAAAATGATCTGTACCTAGAACGTTTCTCTGATCGTGATTATGCTTTGGCTCGACTGACAGCATTTCAGGACGTAAGAACAAGTTCTCGCCAAGAAGATCAACCTAATATTTTACCTGAGATACATTCGCGATTTTTGGGTAATCCAGGAAGTCTTCTCGGTGGACGTTGGAGCGTTGAAGCTTCAGCTCTTGGCTTACGCCGAGAAGGAGATGATCAGGATATGGCCCGGGCGTCTTTGGAGACAGGTTGGCAAAAACGATATGTTGCCGGCATTGGCCTGGTGAACACTCTTGATCTCATTGCGCGCGGCGATGTTTACCGTGTCGATGATCGTGAGATTGCTACATCTGGTAGTGGGGTTAGTAGTGATGCATCTGAGGTGCGTGGTTTTGTGAAAGGTCACTTTAAAACAGCGTATCCAATGCAAAAGAATTTCTCTCGTATGCAATGGCTCATTGAACCAATGGCAGCGATTACAACAGCAAGTAATGTTGATTTAGATGACTCTGATGTGCCAAACGAAGATAGTCAGGATGTTTTTGTTGATCCGCTTACTTTATTTGACCCTGATCGTTTCCCTGGTTATGACCGAATTGAAGATCGCCACCATGCTACATACGGTGTGCGAACAGGTTTGTTTGGTCATGGTGGGTACCGCGGCGAAATATTCTTGGGGCAGAGTTATCGTCTTGATAGCGATGATAACCCATTTCCCGTTGGTTCAGGTTTGTCTGAAGACCAGTCAGATTACGTAGGACAAATTTCAAGTTCTTTAGGGCAGCATCTTAATTTGGATTATCGCTTTCAATTAGATGAAGATAATCTTTCATCTAAAAGACATGAGATTGAGGCTGTTGGTCGTATGGGACCTTTTACAGCAACATCTCGATATTTTTATGCCTCTGCCTTGCAGGGAACAGATCTTACTGACAGTCGTGAACAAATTCGTTCGGGCTTAACTTATAAACTGAATGATCAGTGGTCTGTGTTTGGTTCTGCTCAGTATGACTTTGCCGAGGATAATGAAGGGCTACGTAGGGCAACTTCTGGTTTTCGTTATACAGGGCAATGTGTGACCTTTGGTCTTACAGGCCAGAAAACTTATACGCGTGATACTTCTGGAGACAGTGATACCGTTATTATAGCACGTATTGGTTTAAAAAACCTTGGCGAGTTTCAAACATCAGCAATTACGATTGATAGCTCAAGCAGTAATGATGATAATGAGGATGATTTAGAAGAGGAAGCGGACGAGTGATCTCAATAATCAATACAGACTTTCACATGTGGTTTGTGCTGGCTGTAACGGCTTTCGCTGTCTATTTCTTCGCGCGTGAAAAATACCCTATGGAAGTAACCAGTGTTGGTATTTTGATGGCGTTACTTTTGTTTGGTCAAATCTTTCCGGTACCTGATGCAAATGGCCGTAACTTAATTGATGCCTATCATTTGCTAGCTGGTTTTGCGAACCCGGCTCTTCTTTCTGTTCTCGCTTTACTCGTTATGGGACAGGCGATTATCAGAACGGATTCATTGAGGCCTCTTATTCAGCTGTTCGTGAAGAGTGGTTTCTTGCCGCCTTGGTTATCTATATTCTTTATCCTTCTATTTGTTCTTAGTTTTAGTGCTTTTTTAAATAATACGCCGCTCGTTATTTTAGCTATTCCAATAATGCAGGCACTCGCTGTATCGGCAGGCCTATCGGATAGTAAAATTATGATGCCTTTAAGTTTCGCTGCGATCTTAGGTGGTATGATGACCCTTGTAGGATCCTCGACAAACTTATTGGTTTCTAGTGCTATGGTTGAACTAGGGTACGAAGCATTAGGCTTTTTTGATTTCTTTGTTCCTGGGGCTATGCTTGCGGCTGTTGGTTTGGCGTATGTGGTTTTTATACTTCCTTTCTTTATGCCGAACAGGAAGTCGCTAACACAATCATTGCGAGGTGATGAAAAAGAGTTCGTGGCGGAACTTGATGTTACAGAAGACAGTGTCTTAGTCGATATGGAGTGTGTAGATGGACGTTTCCCATTACTTCCTGATTTAGATGTGCGTCTTATTCAACGTCAAGGGCATTTGATTTTACCTCCATTTGAAGGGTACCGGATTGAGAAAGGCGATATTATCATCGCAGCAGCAACGCGTGATGCTCTTGCTGATATTTTATCAAAATATCCGGGCTTTTTATTATCTGATGAGGAAGTTAAGGCGATCGACGATAAAGAGAAAACACCTGCTCCTGAAGAAGAGGAAGAAGGCGGTAAACCTGCTGACTTGGAACAAAGTGTTGCAGAAACTCGTATCCTTGCAGAGCTTATGATACCTCCAGCGTCACGTTTTGTAGACATGACAATTGATCAGGTGGATTTCTTACGTCAGTTCGGAACAATTGTTTTGGGAATTCAAAGACGTGCGCGAGTAGTTCGTCGCCGTTTGGGCCGTATTCGTCTTGAGCCAGGTGATGTACTTCTTGTTGCTGGGCCGCAGGGGACAGTGAATGAAATGCGCGGACAAAATAGTGATGTTATTGTTTTGTCTGGATCAAAAAAAGAATTACCAATTCCGAAAAAAGCGCCAGTTGCAGGCTTTATTTTCTTAATGACTGTTTTACTTGCATCAACAGGGGTGCTTTCAATTGCCGTTGCCTCTTTCTCTGGAGCCGTTTTGTTAATTGCCACAGGGTGTTTGAATATTCGTCAGGCAACGCGCGCTATTGATAGAAAAATTATCTTTCTTGTTGGTTCGATGTTAGCGTTAGGTGTCGCTCTACAAGCGACAGGTGGCGCTGAGTTTATTGCTAGCCTTCTGCTGAAAGTTCCTTTTGCTGATCAACCGCTCTTTATGGCTGGTATGCTGTTTATCCTCGTTGCATTCTGTACGAACATTTTATCAAATAATGCCTGCGCAATTTTATTTACGCCTATCGCTATGAACATGGCCGTAAATATGGGAGCAGATCCTATCGTGTTTGCGATTACGGTTATTTTTGCCGCAAACTGTTCGTTTGCATCACCGATTGGTTATAAGACGAACTTGTTAGTGATGGGGCCTGGTCATTATCGTTTTAAAGATTTTATGCGGGCTGGTATCCCTCTTGTTTTGATCTTATGGGTTGCTTACATTGTCATTGCGAAATTTTACTACGGTTTATAGAAACGAAGATTAAGATATGAGTTTAAATACATACAATCCTGATTCTCGATATAAAGATCGCGCGGCGCAACGTTTTGTCGCGTTCTTAAAATTTCTTTCTGTTGTGATGGTTTCCATTTTGATTGGCTTTTGGTTTGGTAAACAATTTGCTGCAGAGGAGTTAATTGTTCTCAAGGACCGCAACGCTGCACTCGAAGAGGAAAGAGAACTTTTACAAGAAAGCGTTACAGAGCTAGGAGCACAGGCGCAGACAGCTGAGACGCGTTACCGCCAATTACAAGAACAAGTTGATAGTATCATTCCAAAAGGACCGATGCAGGATATTGCGACACTTGTACGTGACCAGCTTGAGCAAGGTATGGACCCGGAACGGCTGTCATTTGTTATTCGTTCAGCGCGCCCACCAACAAATTGTTCTGAACCGGATGTAAAACGTTTTGTTGTTTCTACGCCGGCTAATAAGGGCCCATCAAGCAAAGTGTCCATAGCAGAAGGGGCAATTGTTATTCAAGGCTCTGGGAAATCTGCGAAGAACGAAAAGGGACAGCCTGAGGCTTGGTATGATCCGGCACAACCGGTTAAACTTACTTTTGCGCACGATGGTAAAACTGATGTAAAGCGCCGTACTTTGCCTATTCGTTATTCTGTTGTAGCTGGTGATCGCGAGTATCGTTTTACTGTTGAAAGTGGCTCTCGCTCATTTGCTAAAGTTGTTTACGACTCTTGCGACTATCCTTAGATCTTAAAATAGGCCTTTTAAAGATCCGTCTAAACGTATTGTGGTGCCTGAAACTTTTTCTTCCGAGATAGAGAGTAGTGTCTGAATTTCACTTGTATATGTTTCGCTTGTTTGTGCATTTCCGCGAACTGTCATGTCTTTAGGGTAAATTAGGAAGGTGCCTTTTAGGACATCATCGCTAAGTTTTTTGCCTTTTACCATGATGTCAAAAGGTAGAGGGCCATCAACAAATCTCTTTTCAGGAAGGTAATCGATTGTCAGTTCCGCTTCTTCAACTGATTTTAGCTTGGCTAAGTCTTCAGTTTTTACGTTGACGGTTTTTAAGTAATCAAAGAAAGACTTGGTGTCTTTTATAGAGAGTGCCGTATGCATTGTGATGTCACTACTGCTTCCACCAAAAGTCATATCACTTAACAGATCAGTTCCTTCTATGCCTGCCGCTTGTGCGCGAAGGATAAGGGTATAATTATCTCCCTCTTCACCTATGACGGCGCTCATGTTCTTTGTTGGGATAGTGGTCACACTGCCGCTACCTGCATCGATTTGTCCAAAAATTTCTGGCTTGTAGCCATTATCTTGTTTGTAGCTGAACCAGCCTGCAGCACGGTTAATACTCGCTAATTTGTGCTGCGCGTTAATATTGTTTATGGCAGCATCTAACTGTGTTGATGTTTGGCCGATAGAGCCAATCACTTTTATATCAAAATCTAGAGTGGCTTTACTCGCCATAAGAGAAAATGAGGTTTGTGCTACAGCACCTTCACGTCGCACTCTTCCAAAAAGGTCTATGTTGAGTGCATCTTTGCCTTTTAATGGAACAACAATTGAACTGTCTGTAATTTTTATGATGTCTGCTGGTAAATTTGCCGCTGAGAGGCCTTTATTTGTACGAATTAGATGAACAAGATCGCGGGCATTCTGTTCTATTTTTAGACCAGTGATATCAATTCTTTCGATTGGGAGAAAACCAAAAGCGTGTAATGGTGTCCCCTCAATTCGGATGTTTTTTGCTGTGATGCTGCGTTTAAGGGTGATGTTAGAAAACGTGACACCATTCATCTTCACAGACGTTTGTCCAATGATTGCGTTTTTGAAACCAAGCGCGTTTAATTTCTTTTCAGCTTGTGATTGAATAACGCCAGGCAAGCCAAATATGGCGAGTGCGCCTATTACAATAAGTAAAACAGGAAAGATTAGCTTTTTGTTCATCGAGTTCTATTGCCGTTTATGTTTTTGCGGGATATACCGCTTTTAAATGTCTAGGTCACTGACAAATTCGGCATTATCCTGAATAAAGTTAAATCTTGCTTCAGCATTTTTTCCCATTAGATCATCAACAAGGTTATCGAGGTCTTTTAGTGGGTAGATTGCTTCTTCTTCGCCAACGTCATTAGCGGCTAATCCCATAGATGCAACTGCATCTGGTATCATGACGCGAAGTAATGTTCGAGACTTAGGCGTCATAGTTGTTTCTTTTAACTGTGCGGCAGGCATTTCACCCAAACCTTTAAAGCGAGAAATATCAACTTTCTTCTTTCCTTTGAAGACGGTTGTCATGAGTTCGTCTTTATGCTCGTCATCGCGTGCGTAGGCGCTTAACGAACCACTAGCCAAACGATAAAGTGGTGGTTGAGCGATAAACAGGTGGCCTTCATCAATAAGAGGGCGCATTTGTGTATAGAAGAATGTGACGAGCAGGGCGGCAATGTGCGCGCCGTCAACATCAGCATCTGTCATGATGATGATACGTTCATAACGAAGCTTGTTTAAATCAAAGTCTTTGCCTGTTCCGCATCCTAATGCCTGGATTAAGTCCTGAATTTCCTGGTTTGCTCGAATTTTGTCTTTTGTCGCGCTTACTACGTTTAAGATTTTACCGCGAAGCGGCAAGATCGCTTGTGTCTCACGCATACGTGCTTGTTTTGCTGATCCACCCGCAGAGTCCCCCTCAACGATAAATAGTTCTGTATCATTGGAGTTGTTTCTAGAACAGTCGGCAAGCTTACCTGGAAGGCGTAATTTACGTGTAGCGCTTTTACGCGTGGTTTCTTTTTCTGCGCGGCGGGCAAGGCGTTGTTCTGCGCGATCAATAACATGATCAAGTAGCATTTTACTTGCTTGTGGATCAGCACTGAGCCAGTGGTCAAAGTGATCTTTAATCGCTGTATCAACCCAGCGTGTAGCTGCTTGTGTTACAAGTTTTTCTTTTGTTTGGCCTTGGAATTGTGGGTCACCAATGAAAACAGAGAGAAGGGCGCCGGCGCCGCTTAAAATATCATCAGCTGTAATGATGTTTGTTTTTTTTACACCGGTCATTTCACCGTAAGCTTTGAGGCCGCGTGTTAGTGCGCTACGAAGTCCTTGCTCGTGTGAACCACCAAGCGGTGTTGGAACCGTGTTACAATAGGAGTGCATAAAGCCTTCATGGTGTGATGGCCAGTTAATGGCAAACTCAACTTTACCAGAGTTGTCAGGGAGCTCAGCCTGTCCTGCAAAAGCACGATTTGTCACGGATGGCTTTCCTTCAAGCGCAGCATCAAGAAAATCAAGAAGGCCATTTGGAAAGTGAAATGTTTCTTCTGCATTCACTTTACTGTCTGGTTTGATTAGTGAAGGATCACAGCTCCAACGAATTTCGACGCCGCGGAAGAGATACGCTTTTGAGCGTGTCATTTGATAAAGCCATGCGGCTTTAAATTTCGCTTTATCACCGAAGATTTCAGGATCAGGGTGAAAGTAAACAGTTGTGCCGCGTCGGTTATTAACGCTGCCCATATCTTCGAGTTTTGTTGTGGCTAGGCCTTTACTAAAAGATTGCTTATACAGCTTTTTATTGCGCGCAACTTCAACCCACATATTGTCAGAGAGCGCGTTCACGACAGAAATACCAACACCGTGTAAACCACCAGATGTTTGATACGCTTTGCCACTGAATTTACCGCCAGAGTGAAGTGTTGTTAAAATAACTTCAAGGGCGGACTTCTTTGGGAACTTCGGGTGTTTGTCTGTTGGGATACCACGACCATTATCCGAAATCGTAATACCGTTATTGGCATCCAAAGAAATTTCGATACGGTTGGCATGACCCGCAACAGCCTCATCCATTGAGTTGTCGAGAATTTCACCAACAAGATGGTGTAGGGCACGCTCGTCTGTGCCGCCAATATACATCCCTGGACGTTTACGAACCGGTTCAAGGCCTTCTAAGACCTCGATAGCCGAAGCATCGTACTCTTGT
This sequence comes from Alphaproteobacteria bacterium, assembly GCA_013215815.1. Taxonomy (GTDB): domain Bacteria; phylum Pseudomonadota; class Alphaproteobacteria; order Micavibrionales; family Micavibrionaceae. The sequence goes on from JABSQP010000014.1 coordinate 15,351, forward strand.
TCTTTTTTTGCTGTTTTTCCTTCGAAAAGATCGGACATACGCCTTCAAATCCCTTATACTCTATTGGGTTTGGCGCCTTTGGGGCGCAAAATTTTATAAATTCTTTAAATAAGCATATAATAGATAATATGAAGACTATACAAGGTTCAACGCTCCGTTTTTCCCGAGTAATCGCAAGTTTTATGCTGCTTTTGGCGTTTTTATGCCAACCCGTCGCAGCAAAGATGTTGAACTTGGATGAAATTGTCGACATTGCTCCTGTGACACCTATTCCTCTAGAGGAGTTTGATGCGAAGACAGAGCTGGTTGAAGAGGTGCCGTTTGGAGATGAGAGTCTTGCGTTTTCTATGCGTCTTCCAAACGGATGGGTTTCGAATGTTAAGGCGCCCGTTGACCTGTTGCTAAGAGATGATGAAAGTAGTCTTTTGGGGATCGTTGCGAGTTATGTAAGTCCTGCTAAAGATCATATGCGTAGTTACTTTACGGTTGAGTCGCTTGAGCTGAAATATAACATTCTTACGACACAATGGTTTTCAAACTACGTTGTGTCTCAAGGCTATTCGATGGAAGCGGTAACCGTACATTCTGACGAGAAGGTTGAAGCCTTTTATGTTGATGTTAGTGGTGACTATAGTTATGCGGTGCGTATTCTTGCTCAACGGAATGGTGCTCGTATGATCTTGAAACGTTATGGTATTCCGCTTCAATGGTTTAAGGACGAGCAGGTGATGCAAGCACAAGTTCTTTCTTCTTTTAAGCTAAAAAATCCAACCTCCGATAATGTTGAAGAAATGAAGGAGTATGGATTTTTGAGTGAGTCTTATTTTGACTACCCTGAGACATGGGAACTCATTCCGTCGAAAATTAAATCTGTAAACAGAATGAAGGCAACTCTTATTCAAGACACAACAAATGCGATTAGGCGCCGTAGCGATAACAAGATCAATGCGCTCGATGGTCAAATGACTATGTATGTGACGAGTCGTTACGAAAAAACTACTCTTAAAAAAGAAGTGCAGCTTTTTAAGGACAAGCTGGATATTCCAGACTACACGCTCGGAAACTTTATTGAGAAACGAGAAATGAAATACCATGATGACATGGCTTTCGGAGCTACGGAGGTTTATGAGCTTGTTTCGGAAAGATCTACAAAAGTTGATTATGAGCTTTGGGTTAGCGTCATGTATGGTGATGATTATTACTATATAGTCTCGCTTTTAACACCGACGAGAGAATCAAACTTTTACAAGTGGGCGCGGAATACAGAGGCGTATAAATATGTGATAGCTTCTGTTCGTCAATATGACGATGAAGGGTTGTATATTCTCGAATAAAAAAAGGCCGGCATTTCTGCCGACCTTTTATAATCCCCACGAAACCCTCAATTAAGATGAGTAATACATCAAGAACTCGATTGGGTGTGGCATTGTTTCATAAGCCACAACATCTTCCATTTTGAGCTCGATATATGCGTCGATTGAATCTTTAGTGAACACATCTCCTTTAAGCAGGAATTCGTGATCTGCTTTTAGTGCGTCTAATGCTTCACGAAGTGAGCCGCAAACATTTGGAATTTTTTCCAATTCTGCTTCTGGCAATTCGTACAAATCATCTTCCATGGCATCGCCTGGGTGGATCTTGTTATCGATACCATCAAGGCCAGCCATAAGCATTGCAGAGAATGCAAGGTATGGGTTTGCCGTTGGATCAGGGAAACGTATTTCAACACGCTTTGCTTTCGGAGAAGGGCAGTGTGGAATACGGCAAGCCGCTGATCTGTTACGTGATGAGTAAGCAAGAAGAACAGGGGCTTCGAAACCTGGTACCAAACGCTTGTAACTGTTTGTTGATGGGTTCGTAAAAGCGTTCAAAGCTTTTGCGTGTTTAATGATGCCGCCAATGTAGTACAGCGCCGTATCAGATAGGCCTACATATTTATCTCCAGCAAAGAGAGGCTTATCACCCTTCCATACAGATTGGTGAACGTGCATACCTGAGCCGTTATCGCCATAAACAGGCTTTGGTAGGAAGGTTGCGGTTTTGCCATAGATGTGTGCGACATTATGAACGGCATATTTATAGAGTTGTAGATTATCTGCAGAATCAACAAGTGTTGAGAACTCAATACCAAGCTCATGCTGAGATGGCGCAACTTCATGGTGATGTTTCTCAACAGGAATGCCTAATGAATCCATTACCGTCATCATTTCTGCGCGTAGGTCAGATCCGCTATCAACCGGAGCTTCTGGGAAGTAACCGCCTTTAACGCGTGGTCTGTGACCGTGATTACCTTCTTCATAAGCTGTTCCGCTGTTGTAAGGACCTTCTTGAGAATCAATTTTGTAGCTGACTTCATTCATATCGGCTTTCATGTGAACATCGTCAAAGACGAAGAATTCGGCTTCGGGGCCGAAATAGGCGTTGTCTCCATGACCAGAGTCTTTTAGATAAGTCTCTGCTTTTTTAGCAATTGTACGTGGACAACGCTCATAGCTATCGCCAGAAGTTGGCTCTTTGACAACACAGAACACTTTAAGAGTTGGTTGCGCCGCAAAAGGATCCATAAAGCACTTAGTCCAATCAGGAACGAGGCACATGTCAGATTCGTTAATCGCTTTCCAGCCAGCGATAGAGGATCCATCGATCATCACGCCGTTTTCAAACATATCTTTGTCCACTGTACGGATGTGTTGATCTGTGTGTTGTAATTTTCCTTTAGGGTCTGTGAACTCAAACCCTACAAATTGAATATCGTGTTCTTCACTGAACTTTTTGAATTCGTTATAACTTTTAAAACTTATTGCTTTATCGGACATTGATCCCCACTGGCTCCTATGTATTTTTAAGGGTTAAAGCTATTCGAATTATGCATTTCTGCCATGCTTTCTTCGAATAAGATCGCTTTCTAACATCCATCAAAACAAACGTCTATAGTTTTTTACAGGAAAAAAAAATATTTATAGGCAGGAAAATGATTTCCTTGTTTTCGTGAGAAAAAAACTTGACCAGATAAGCGGTTTCGAGATATCTAGTGTCCACTTATTTGTGGCGACTGTAGCTCAGGGGTAGAGCCCTCGATTGTGGTTCGAGTTGTCGCGGGTTCAAATCCCGTCAGTCGCCCCATTTAAGTCTTCATAAAAGAACACGTTAATACGTTCCAAAATATTACTTCCGACATTCATAAATATAACTTCCTTAAGGCCGGTAGCTTATGGACCCGAATATTGATGCCTTTTATTGACATAGTAATGAATTTTATATATTTGTTTTTTTACGTAATGTTTTTCAGGGGGCGTCGTGAACGATCAACTAACAGTAAAAGACCAGCTAACAAACTTACAAGAGGCGTATAGCAACGCAGCGGTATCACACTTCGAATCCTGCAGTCTAGCAAGATCAAGAGGCGATAGTGTTCTAGAAGAGTTTGGAACAGCTGAAGAATTAACTGACACGTTATCTGTACTTACGTCACCAGACTTGAAGCGTGCTTTCCTTGATGGAGCAAAGAGAGTGGTTGATGCTCGTAAGAATCAGGATAACCCTCTAGTGCCTGTGTTAAGGCCTGTTATTAAGAGAGAATTAGCGGCTCTTCCAATACCAAGAGGCGCACTTTAAATCTTTTTTTCTTTTTTATATGAATTTTCCTTATTTTTCTCTTGGCAGCAGCGTGATGATACGCTAAAACGCCGCATCAGCTTGTAAAAGCTAGCTATACCGTGCGGGTGTGGCGGAATTGGTAGACGCGCCAGATTTAGGTTCTGGTATCCCATGGATGTGAAGGTTCAAGTCCTTTCACCCGCACCATTTTAAAAAGAAATCACACATACATTTTAGAGTCAGAGATAAAGATGCAGGTTAAAGAGATTAAATCCGAAGGGCTAAAACACGAGCTTGAAGTCGTTGTTCCTGCCAATGATATTGAAAAACACGTTGAAGCGCGTTTGGTTGAAGTTGGTAAAACAGTAAAAATGCAAGGCTTCCGTCCAGGTAAAGTGCCAATGGACATTCTTAAGAAGCGCTATGGTCGCGCAGTTCTTGGTGAGGTTCTAGAATCAGCCGTTAATGATGCAACGAAACAAGTCATCGAAGATAAGAAACTTCGTCCTGCAATGCAGCCGAAAATTGAAGTTCAGGAATTCGATGAGGGTACTGACCTTAAATATAAAATGGAAATCGAAGTTCTGCCTGATTTCAAAGTTATGGACACAAAAGGCATGAAGCTTGAAAAGCTTATTGCCAAAATCGAAAAGAAAGACATTGATGAGGCGCTTGGTCGTATCACTGAACATCACAAAGGCAGCAAGAAGATCGAGGGTGATCGCGCTGCTAAAAAGGGTGATTTTGTTATTATAGATTTTGCGGGCCGTACAAAAGATGACGATAAAGCGCATGATGGAATGCAGGCGAAAGGCACTAAGTTAGAACTTGGTTCAGGTCAGTTCATTCCTGGCTTTGAAGATCAACTGGAAGGTGTTAAAGCGGGCGCAGATGTTGAGGTGAATGTTACGTTCCCTGAAAATTATGGTGCGAATGAACTTGCAGGCCGTGAAGCGATTTTTGATGTTACTGTTCAAGAGATACACGAAGCAACAGAAGCTGTTGTAAACGATGAGTTTGCTAAAGAGCTTGGTTTTGATGATGAAAAAGCGCTTCGTGATGCTGTTGAGAATCAAATCAAGAAAGATTACGAAACTCACACACGTATGAAGCTTAAGCGTCAAATTCTCGATATTCTTGATGAGAACCACACATTTGACCTTCCTGAAACAATGCAACAAGCTGAGTTTGATGGCATTGTTCAGCAAATCGAAATGGAACGTAAAGCGGATCCTTCGAATGAAGATGGTGAACTAACGGATGAAGAAAAAGAAGAGCTTTCAGCAATTGCTGAGCGCCGTGTTCGTTTAGGTCTTGTTATTGCTGACATTGGTCAGGCAAAAGGTGTCGTTGTTGCGGATCAGGAACTGCAGGGCGCTGTTATCAGCGAAGCGCAGAAGTACCCAGGTCAGGAAAAAATGATATTTGAGTACTACCAGAAGAACCCGCAGGCTCTTGAAGGTCTTCGTGCTCCTCTTTTTGAAGAGAAGGTTGTTGACCTTATTCTTGAAGATGCAGATGTTGCAGAAAAAGAAGTATCTGTAGAAGAGCTGACAAAGGAAGACGAAGAAGAGTTCAAGCCAAAGAAAAAAGCGGCAAAGAAATCTTCAGCGAAAAAGTCTACGAAGAAAGCGGCTGCTAAGAAATCTGCAAAGAAGACGGCAGCAAAGAAAGACGAGAAGAAATAATTCTTATCTAAATTCTTAAATAATTTTTTAAAGGGCCTGTTTTTACAGGCCTTTTTTATATGCACACATCTGGAATAGTGCTTGTGATTGAAATATTCATCTTCCATTCACGTTTATCTTCATTCCAATAATCATGATCTGGGTTTTGGTATTGAAGGTCTACTGTAATATCAAATGGCACTTCATGGGCGCGGCTATTATCGCTGTTGGTTAGGATTATGACATCTCCCAGTTCTTTTAATGCATGTGCATCGCCTTCAAAGGCTTTATCAGATTGCAAAATTAGCGGCATATGCTTCATTTTGTAGCCCGAAAACAACAAGTCCATATTGGCAAAAAATAGACGAATCTTTTGATCTGTGTTGAATAAGCTTCCTACCCAGCTTTCAAATCGTCGTGTAATTTTTTCTCTTATATAGCCTAAAGTATCATCAGAGTCGGTACTTTCAGATTGTGCTGCTAAATAGATGCCGCTTTGCCCTAAGATTTGTTCACGAATTCTGTCCCAAAATATGCTTTTACCCGAATTTTTATTGCCTTGTATGCCAATAACTATTGGTTTCTTTGTAGTCCCATTACCGATTTGTTCAGAAATAATTTTGGAAATTTGATCACATATATCCAAGATTTCATCACGAGAGGACGTTGTAAATGTTTTGGTTAGTCGTGCCATGGGAAAATATAACAATATTAAAAATTATGTCAAATAAAATGCTATTTATAGAGCGATAAGAAAGCCTTGCACGCCTGATAAGCTCTCGCTATCGTGAACATGTTGATTCACAACATAAGTTAGTAAGAAAGAGCACAAGAATTATGAGCGAACGCGATCCACTAGAACTATACAATTCTCACCTTATACCGACTGTGGTTGAGCAGACAAACCGCGGTGAGCGGGCGTTTGATATTTTCTCACGTCTTTTAAAAGAGCGCATTATCTTCCTAACAGGCGAAGTTAATGATTACGTATCCAGCCTTATCTGTGCGCAGCTCTTATTCCTTGAATCAGAGAACCCAACGAAAGATATTTCTTTCTATATTAACTCTCCAGGCGGCGTTGTAACGTCTGGTATGGCGATGTATGACACGATGCAATACATCAAGCCTGAGGTTTCTACTGTGTGTATCGGTCAGGCAGCGTCAATGGGATCACTTCTTTTGACTGCTGGTGCGAAGGGTAAGCGTTTTGCTCTACCACACGCACGTATCATGATCCACCAGCCATTAGGTGGAGCGCAAGGTCAGGCGTCTGATATTGAAATTCAGGCCAAAGAAATCCTGCGTATGAAGTCTATGTTGAATGACATTTATGTGAACCATACAGGTAAAAAACTCTCAGAAATTGAGAAATCTATGGATCGTGATAACTTCATGTCTGCAGAAGAAGCCAAAAAGTTTGGCTTAATTGACGAAGTTGTGACACAACACGCCCCAAATGATGCAAAAGAGAAGAAAAAATAGCTCTTTTTGCGCTAAATCTTAAAAATAGAACGAATTTTAATTAAAAAAGGGAAAGAAACTTCCCTTTTTTCGTTCTATTGATGTAATGTTAACCATTAGTCGATAAAAATTAAGAATAAGCCTCTTTTTTCGGTGTATTCCTATGTAACGCGACTGCAAATTTGCTCGAATGAAGCAAACCTTTAACTTTTTTGTTATTTTTAGAAAGTAAACATGCCTAAAATCACTTCTTCTGTTTCAAAACATAAAACCTTTGCGGTCTTGCCTTTAAGAGACATTGTGGTGTTCCCGCAGATGATTGTTCCGCTTTTTGTAGGGCGTGAAAAGTCAGTCAAGGCGCTAGAACATGTGATGCAAGGTGATAAGCAGGTATTACTTCTTACACAAAAGACACCATCGGAAGATAACCCGTCAGCAGAAGATCTCCATACAGTAGGAACTGTTGGGAATATTCTACAACTTCTAAAGCTACCAGATGGCACAGTGAAGGTTCTCGTCGAAGGTGGCGTGCGCCATGAAGTGAAGAGTTTTAACGATGGTGATGAGTATATGGAAGCGGAAGCTTTCGAGGTGAAAGAAGATGAAGCTGTTACAGAAGAGATAGAAGCTCTCGGTCGCGCGGTTGTTTCGCAGTTTGAGCAGTACGTAAAACTAAACAAGAAGATACCACCAGAGGTACTTGTCTCTGTTAATCAAATTGATGAGCCGTCAAAGATGGCTGATACAATTGCGTCACACCTGACATTGAAAATTGAAGAAAAACAGGAGCTTTTAGAGCTTCGCACTGTCGTGGAGCGTTTAGAAAAAATCTATAGCTTTATGGATGGTGAAATTGGTGTTCTCCAAGTTGAAAAACGCGTGCGTAATCGTGTGAAACGTCAGATGGAAAAAACACAGCGCGAGTATTATCTAAACGAACAGATGAAAGCGATCCAGAAAGAGCTTAATGAAGGCGAAGACGGCCTTGATGAAATGGGTGAACTGGAAAAGAAAATTGAAGAAACGAAGCTTTCCAAAGAAGCGCGTGAAAAAGCGAAGAACGAGTTGAAGAAGCTTCGTCAGATGAGCCCGATGTCTGCAGAAGCAACAGTGGTGCGCAACTATCTGGATTGGATTGTTGGCGTTCCTTGGAATAAGAAAGGACGCATTAAAAAGGATATTAAAGGTGCGAAGAAGGTTCTTGATGCTGATCACTATGGTCTGGAAAAAGTTAAAGAACGTATCCTTGAATACTTAGCGGTGCAACAGCGCACAAGCAAAGTGAAGGGACCTATTCTTTGTCTTGTCGGTCCTCCAGGTGTTGGTAAGACATCGCTTGCACAATCAATCGCGAAATCAACGAACCGTAAATATGTCCGCATGTCACTGGGTGGTGTTCGTGATGAGAGTGAAATTCGCGGTCACCGACGCACTTATATTGGTGCGATGCCGGGTAAAGTTATTCAGGGAATGAAGAAAGCGACTGTTTCTAATCCGCTCTTCCTTCTGGATGAGATTGATAAACTGGGTAATGACTGGCGCGGTGATCCAAGCTCAGCGTTGCTAGAAGTTTTGGATCCTGAACAGAACTCTACATTTAATGATCATTACATGGAGATGGATTATGATCTGTCTGATGTGATGTTTATTTGTACGGCGAACTCGCTACGTATGCCGCAACCGCTTCTTGATCGTATGGAAGTTATTCGTATCTCTGGTTATACGGAAGATGAAAAACTTGAAATCGTGAAGCGCCACTTGCTGAAAAAACAAATTAAAGCGGCAGGGTTAAAAACAAAAGAAATCAAAATCAGCGATAATGCGATCCGTGACCTTATTCGTTACTACACGCGTGAGGCTGGTGTTCGTAATCTAGAGCGTGAAATTGCAAATCTGTGCCGTAAGGTGATCAAAGAGATTTTGATTTCAAGCAAAGAGAAAGTATCAATTACACCACGTAACCTTGAAAAATATGCTGGTGTGAAGAAATTTCGTTACGGTGAAGTCGATGAGCAAGACCGCGTTGGTGTGGTCACTGGTTTGGCCTACACAGAATTTGGCGGCGACCTTCTTTCTATCGAAGCGGTTACGATGCCGGGTAAAGACGGTAAGGTCAGCATGACAGGTAACTTGAAAGACGTCATGAAAGAATCAATCCGTGTATCAGAGATGCTCATTAAATCTCGTGCGGCGCAATTTGGTATCGACTATGAAGAGCTCAAAGAAAAAGCGCTTCACGTTCACGTGCCAGAGGGAGCAACGCCAAAGGATGGGCCTTCTGCTGGCGCGGCGATGACGACTGCATTGATTTCTGCATTAACAGAAATTGAGATCCGTAAGGACATTGCGATGACAGGTGAAATCAACTTACGTGGTTATGTGACAGCCATTGGTGGTTTGAAGGAAAAGCTTCTGGCAGCGCTTCGCGGTGGGATTACGAAAGTACTTATTCCGAAAGATAATGAAAAAGATCTGGCAGATATTCCGGATAAAGTGAAAAAGAATCTAGAAATCGTACCTGTTAGCACGATTGAAGAGGTGCTTGTAAATGCACTTTTACGCATGCCAGAGCCGGTTTTAGAGGGAAATATTGATAAAAATCCACAAATATCCCAAGAATCTGCAGAAAATAAGGGGAAAGACGTGATTCATCATTGATCACCCTTAAAAAAAGGCCTACAACTGATTCCATCAAGACGTTGTAGAGCTTAGGCATAGAGCCGCTTACCGACGTTTTGGTAAGCGGTTTTATTTTTCTAATCTAAAATCGTCCAATGAAATTTAAACTCTAACATAAGGGGACACTCCTATGAATAAAGCAGAACTTATTGAACACGTAGCAAAACAGGCCGACATGACAAAAGCAGACGCACAGCGTGCTGTTGAAGCAGTTTTCGGTGGCATCACATCTACTTTGAAAAAAGGTAACGACGCACGTTTTGTTGGTTTTGGTACATTCTCAGTTGCTAAGCGTGCAGCGACAACTGGCCGTAACCCACGTACTGGTGAAGCGATCAAAATCCCAGCTTCTAAAAACGCTAAGTTCAAAGCTGGTAAAGAGCTTAAAGAAGCAGTTAACAAGTAAGTTAGCGCTTATAAAATTAGAGAATAAGGCTGCACCAAAACGTGTAGCCTTTTTTCTTTTTTGGGGGTTGCAATTTGTTTGGAGTGTGGTTAAAACACTCAAATCTCTTATGGGGGTGGTTAGCTCAGCTGGTAGAGCATCTCGTTTACACCGAGGGGGTCAGCGGTTCGAATCCGTTACCACCCACCATTTTTCAAAGTTGCATGATTTCAAAACAACAAATACCTGTGCTTGCGGGTTAGCTAATGACTAGATCACCAAGATTTAGCAAAGCTTCTTCATTAGTTATGTTTGCCGCGCTTGTGATTGTCGCATAAGTATTCCAATCATTTCCTTTACCATCCTCATTAATTTGTAGCGTGTAACGATTACCACCGTTGCTGTTAATTCTAAGAAATTCGGTAATGTCATCATTGCTATCATAATCAAAGAGAACATCTCTAATTTCAATCACATCTCCCTGCTTTTGATTGAAATCACCAAAATGGTCTATGGATTTGACACCGTTGTGTTCATTGGAGACAGAAAGAACAAATGTGTCTGCACCTTGTCCGCCATAGAGCTTGTCGTTTCCTTGTCCGCCTATGAGAGTGTCACGGCCAAAATATCCTTCGAGAACATCATTACCACTTCCGCCATGGATAATGTCGTTGCCACCTCCGCCATAGAGCTTGTCATGGCCATCGTCGCCGAACAATATATCATTACCGCTGCCGCCATATAATTTGTCGTTACCGCTGCCGCCGCTCAGATAATCGTGAGCACTATTGCCGTATAGTTTGTCGTTGCCGTTCCCGCCAAATAGAGAATCATGACCAGTGCCGCCGTGCATAATGTCATGTCCTTCCTGCCCAAATAAAAGATCCGCACCGCCGCCGCCGTAAATTTTATCGTTGCCAATCCCGCCTTCTATTCGGTCATTGCCGTCATTACCAGCAAGAACGTCCTTTCCACCCATGCCGAGCAAAGTGTCGTTGCCGTTTCCGCCAATAAGACGGTCGTTATGATTAGTGCCAACAATGAAATCATGACCATTTCCGCCATTTACATTCATGGATGTATTTACAGCCTGTGTTTCTTCGCCAATATTAAAAACAATAGTGACATCGGGGCTACCTTTAATGAGGTCATCTTTATGTGAAGTGCGTGCGTATCCTGTGGCAGCATTAACTTCTGTAGAATTGAAATTTAGATGAGTTGAATTATGGCTAGCAGTGGAAGAATTCGACTTTGTTTGTATTGCACCGAACACAGCTTCTTTGTTTAATTTTGCAATTGTAATTTCTGTATTGTCGCTCAGATAGGCTCCATGATTTAAAGCGCGTGGAGATTCATTGTAATATTTAGCCATAAATTCATTTGTGAAACTAATTACTTCGAACTCTTTATCTAAAGTGTCTCTTTGCATTTGCTCAGGGTCTGTGACATGACCTAGAGCTATGTGTGACATTTCATGAACTAATAGTCTTTGAACACTAATTGCCATTGATGTTCCTATCTGTGTAGGTATTTCAAAGTCAGTGAGGCCTTCGAAGTCTATTACAATACCTACTCCTGAAGTAGAGCCCTTTGTAAAATTTACTGCGAGGCCTGGACTTCCTCCAGGGTTGGTTAGTTTCACCAATGCAATAGGATTACCACCATTAATGGTAACACTATCTTGAATGAGTTTTTGCCCCTCTGGTGTTAGTGCTATTTCTGCTAGTGATATTCGTATTGTGTGCATTTCAGGTGTAGAAAAACCAGATAGATCAGTGAATTCTTGTTCTAAATATGTGTAGTTAGCTAAGTGGAAATCGATACTGTTTCTTACGACTGAGTGTGCGTTTACAATCGAAGCTACCCCAGATGTACCGACCCAACCACCTTGAAATATATTGCCCGATGGCAAACTTAGATAGTGGCCATCAAAATTAAGTGCATCGGTAAGACCGCCAGCGCTTCCAACAGGTAAGCCTAAATAGCTATCATCATTATTAAACATGTCGATAATTCCACCCCCATGAAAGGTGTTTAGGGGCTGTCCTAAAAAATTACCATGAGTGCTAAGGTTAAGAACCAGACTAGTGGGGGCAACGTTAAGTAATTCAAGGAATGACCCTGTTGCACTAAGCGCGCTTTTAGCAATGTCTACAATACTAAAGCCACTACTACTATGAGATCCAAATCCTCTGGAGTAATTGTTATCATCATTATCATCGTCGTTAAAACCATGAGAAACACCACCACTGCTACTACTAGAATGGTTGCTAGAGCTGTATCCGCTATTATTGTGGCTGTTATAGCCACCTGTTGTTGTATTTTGTGTGTTGCTTGAACTGCTTGTACCGCTGCTGCTACTGCTACCGCTTGCTGGACTACTACCTGGAGGGCCACTAGGCATTGTTGCCTCCTAGCACGCTTTGAAAGGTGTTATGTTGGTTGTTGATAGCAGTCTTCATGAATGATCCCCTTGTTATTACGTTATATTTTCATTGTATATTAACGTTTAACTAAAGCGCAAATATTATGAAAATTATAAAAAGAAAAATACTTGAGGTTAAGACTAACCGTGTTGTACAAGAGCGGGGACCTCTTGTGTCAAATTAATACCCACCGCCCCAGTTCTCCAGAAAATACATACATCCTTTAAAAAATAGAATGATAAAGATGCCTGCAATCGCGGTTGGCAGATAACTGCCGTAGGTTTTCTCTTTTCCGAAAATGTTAACACTTATTTTTGTTAAAAAGATGAGGGCGATTATTGTTCCGCCGAAGAAGATGATGGGGCGAAGCTCTTCTAGAATGCCACCAAATCGATACGTGTTATCGAATAAGTGAAAGTTCAACATGAAAACTTTAGTGAAATAGATGATCCCAAAAGCAAGCGCCGCCGCTTTTATAACGCTCATGTGTTTTTTCTTTTTTTGAAGTTGTTCTGCAGCTGGTTCTTGCTTCTTTAATTCGTCTTCTTTGGGGATGTGGACTGTTGAAGCCGGGTTCACTTCTTTGTCTTTCTTCATCAGGAAGAAACGGCTAATACGTGAGAACGAATTACTTTTTTGAACGTTTTTTTTTGATCCCCCATAAGAAGCTCTTTTTGAAGAAGTGTAACAAAGAATGAATAGGGTATTAAGTTGAATTCTGAACTTATTAAAAATGCACTTCTAACACGCTGCCCGAAATGCGGTGAAGGGCGTGTGATTAAGGGATATTTAGCAAAAGCTGACTCTTGCAGTGTTTGCGGGGAAAGTTTTGCTGATTTAAGTGCAGATGATGGTCCTGCTTTTTTTGTGGCCTTTTTTATTGGTCTGTTGACGGTTCCATTGCTTATTTATTTGGCGATCTTTAGCTCTTATTCGATATGGGTTGATAGTTTTATTGTCTTTGCTTTTGTAACGATTTCATCGTTATTGTTGCTCCCACCAACGAAGGGGGTTTTTATCGCAATCCTTTGGTATCTGCGGGAACGCGATTAACTTTTGTTTCAGATTGTTTAGCCATGTTAATATAGCTATATGGTTCGATTTCTTATTGCGTTTACTGTCTTTTCTACATTGCCTTACCTTGCTCAGGCGGCACCTGCTATGCGCAGTGATGTATGCAATATAGTGGGCAGCGTTGAGAAAGTAGAAATAAGAGAAGAGTCATATTATAAACCAGAAAGTTGGCGTAAAGCGTGGGGGCTTCCTGAAACACAGGAATATAAAGATGTTACGTTGCGTTATGTTCGTGGGAAGCTTCTAGAAAAGGGATCGATGGGAGGGTGCGATGCCGCGTCTCTTCCCGAGGTTTTTCAACTTCGTGATGATCAAAAAGAGCTGACGGTTGGTCAATGTATTGAAGCTCAAGTCCAATTTAGCGGTGATGAATTCATTATTGGGCACTGGCTTTATGATGTCACTGTTTTGAGTGATGAAGAATGCTCATTACCTATAGATAATTAAAATTTCCATATTTATTTTTCGATTAAAATGATTCTTGGCGATCTTCTTTTTCGCTGATAGGCTGCCTCGTTATTTCAATAATATTTAAGGAGAAAGCTATGTTGATAGGTGTCCCGAAGGAAATTAAAGCGCAAGAGCATCGTGTTGGACTTGTTCCATCCTCTGTTAGAGAGTTTGTTGCGCATGGTCACGATGTGATTGTCGAAACAAATTGTGGAGCAGGGATTAACTATACAGATAGTGATTACGAGAAGGCCGGTGCGAAAATCGTTGGGACAGCGAAAGAGGTGTTCGATGCCGCTGATATGATTATCAAAGTAAAGGAACCACAGCCCGTTGAATGTGAAATGCTTCGCGAAAATCAGGTTCTTTTCACATACTTGCACTTAGCTGCTGATAAAGAACAAACGTTAGGGTTGATGAAGTCTAAATGTGTGGCGATAGCCTATGAAACAGTGACTGGCCCAGATGGCCGTGGTTTACCACTTCTTGCGCCAATGTCAGAGATTGCAGGTCGTCTTTCTATTCAGGTTGGTGGCGCTTACCTCCTTAAACACATGGGTGGCAGAGGGCGCTTTATCGGCGGTTCTCCTGGTGTTGAGGCAGCCTAAGTGACGGTGATTGGCGGTGGTGTATCTGGTTACCACGCGGCATCTATGGCTGTAGGTTTGGGCGCTGATGTGACGATCCTAGAAAAAGGACATGATCAGATTCGTGCTCTTGATGAACATTTTGGGAATACAGCCCGTGTGATTCAATCTTCTGAAGATAGTATTGAGCGTTATGTTCTTGATTCGGATCTTGTCGTTGGCGCTGTTCTTATTCCTGGTGCCTCTGCACCGAAGCTTGTGACAAAAGAGATGATCAAGAAAATGCGTCCAGGTTCTGTTGTTGTTGATATTGCAATTGATCAGGGCGGATGCCTTGAAACGTCAAAGGCAACGACCCACAACGATCCAGTTTACACAGTTGATGATGTGATTCACTACTGTGTAGCAAATATGCCAGGTGCCGTGCCAATGACGTCTGCACATGCGTTAAACAACGCTGTATTGCCGTATGCGTTGCAATTGGCTGATAAAGGTTGGAAACAGGCTTTGGCTGATAATCCGGCACTTATGGAAGGTTTAAACGTTTGTCAGGGCGAGGTGACCTATAAGTGCGTTGCCGAAGAATTTGGTCTTGGCTTCACAGAGCCGCAGAAATTAGCGGCTTAAGAAGAAAAAGGCGCATTTGGCGATAAAATGCGCCTTTCATGCTTGACGGCATAGAGTTTCTTGGGTAAATACACGCCTTAAGTTTGATGCGCGGGTGTAGCTCAGCTGGTTAGAGCGCCGCCCTGTCACGGCGGAGGCCGCGAGTTCAAGTCTCGTCACTCGCGCCATTAAACTTTGTAAAAATAACTCGCCTGATACGAATGTACTGGCGGGTATTTTTTTTGCCTAAATCTAGGTATATTTGCGTAGGTAATGGTTTACTTAGAAAGGTGTAGGGGGTATTTTCCTCATCATGGCTTCTGAAGAACTTTTATTAAATTATCTTCCCATTATGATCTTTATCGGTGTCGGCGCCGTTATGGCTTGCGCAATGCTGGTTCTTTCATATTTATCAGGGAAACAGCGCCCTGATCCTGAAAAGAACGCTGCCTATGAATGTGGCTTTGACGCATTTGATGATGCGCGTAGCCGTTTTGACGTTCGTTTTTATCTGGTCGCTATTCTTTTTATTATTTTTGATTTGGAAATTGCCTTTTTATTCCCGTGGGCGGTGACGCTTGGTGATATTGGCATGTTTGGTTTTTGGTCGATGGTTGTGTTCCTTGGTGTTCTGACGATTGGCTTTATTTATGAGTGGAATAAAGGAGCTCTCGATTGGGAGTAGAAGGTCTCTGGAGTACAACTGCAATGGAGCTTGTGTTGGATTTCACAGCAGCCGTTCATCGGGTTGAGTTTGAGATTCTTGAGATACAAAAAACGGGACAAATAGTAAGGGAAAACCCTTTAAGGTATATGCATTAACATGTCACACGATAAGAAAACAATTATTGCGCCGGATGCGCCGTTTACAACAAATGTTCCTATGCCTGCGGCGACAGAACAAGATGTGGTGCCAGCGGCGATGTCTCAGCACCTCAGTGAAAAAGGCTTTATTCTAACGTCGGCTGACGCTCTTTTTGATTGGGCGAGAACAGGTTCGCTATGGCCGATGACTTTCGGTTTGGCATGTTGTGCGGTTGAGATGATTCACTCGTACATGAGTCGTTATGACCTTGATCGTTTTGGTATGATCCCGCGCCCATCTCCGCGCCAATCTGATGTGATGATTGTCGCTGGGACGCTTACTAACAAAATGGCACCTGCGCTTCGTCGTGTTTATGACCAGATGCCAGAGCCGCGTTGGGTTATTTCTATGGGATCTTGCGCAAATGGCGGCGGTTATTACCACTATTCATACTCTGTGGTGCGTGGCTGTGATCGTATCGTTCCTGTTGATATTTATATTCCAGGTTGCCCACCAACAGCTGAGGCTTTGGTTTATGGCCTTTTACAGCTTCAAAAGAAGATACAGCGTGAAGATACACGCATTATGCGATAGAGAGTTTTAGCGATATGAGTGCACTTGAAGCCTTAACAGATTTAGCAGATCACGTATCCGAAAAGCTGGGTGATGATTGTCTTCATTATGAGTTCGAACGTGATGAACTTGTCTTGCATATTGCGCCAGATGCTGTTTGTGCAGCGCTCCAGCTATTAAAAAGCGATGTAGAGTGTCAGTTTACACAGTTAATCTCTATCTGCGGTGCGGACTACCCAGAGCGTGAAGCTCGTTTTGAGGTGGTTTATCACCTTCTATCCATGACTTTAAATCAGCGTGTTCGTTTAAAGGTTGCACTTAAAGAGGGGCAGCTTGTACCAAGTGCAACGAGAGTGTTTAGCACTGCTGGATGGTTTGAGCGTGAAACGTGGGATATGTACGGTATCTTCTTTGAGGGGAACGAAGACTTGCGCCGTATTTTGACAGACTATGGTTTTAATGGTCACCCGCTTCGTAAAGATTTTCCACTGACTGGTTATGTCGAGCTTCGTTATGATGAAGAGCAAAAGCGTGTTGTTTATGAGCCGGTTAAATTGACGCAGGCATATCGTGATTTTGATAATCTTTCACCGTGGGAAGGTATGACAGACATCCAGTTGCCGGGTGATGAAAAAGGATGTGTCCCAGAACATGGTTATACACCAGCTGATAAATCGGTTGGAGGTAAGTAATGTTCAAAAAGGCGTTCATCCTTTTTGTTGCATCAATCTTCTTGGTAAGTTTTGCTTGTGTTGAGGTGGCGCGCGCTGATGTTACCTTAATGAGCCAAGTATTGCCTGATGCTCCTGACGGTTGGAAGCTGGACGGTAAGGGATATGAATTACATGAAAACCCTTTGATGGGATATATCAGCGTTAGTCGCCGTTTCAGGAAAGATGGGCAGACAGTCGCTGTAAGGGTGATTGGTGCAGAAGAATCTGATTTCATTTACGAATCATATTTTTCCGAAAATTCTTCTGTCGTGCAGGCCGGAGATGAGCCAAACCTATTAGAAGATTATAACGACACGTTTATGGTAGGGAGAATTTTTGAAAGTAATCCTCAATACTACTATATGACCGAGCTAGCGCATTCTGTTGTGGTATATAACCCTTTGCCAAAAGATGAAAAAAACGTTTTGCTTACGGAAGAAACAGCAAACTTGTTTATTGATCAAATTGATGGAGATACTTTCAAAAAGCTAGTGGCGACAGTGGTGTCTGAGTAAAAAAGAAGTTGGATATAAATGATAGAAGCAACAAAGCAAGATGATACAGTAGAGGTTTCCTCTCAAACACAAATCAAACCGATGACAATGAACTTCGGACCGCAGCACCCTGCCGCGCACGGTGTACTGCGCTTGGTTCTTGAAATGGAAGGTGAGGTTGTTGAGCGTTCTGATCCGCATATTGGCCTTCTGCACCGTGGTACAGAAAAACTGATCGAGCACAAGACATATACGCAAGCATTGCCTTATTTCGATCGTCTGGATTACGTGTGTCCAATGAATCAGGAGCACGTTTTTGCTCTGGCTACTGAAAAGCTTCTCGGTATTACACCACCCCCGCGAGCACAGTACATCCGTGTTCTCTTTTGTGAGCTAGGCCGTATCTTAAACCATGTTCTTAACATTACGACCTTTGCCCTTGATGTTGGTGCAATTACGCCGGCTCTTTGGGGCTTTGAAGAGCGTGAAAAGGGTATGGAATTTTATGATCGTGTTTGCGGCGCGCGCCTTCATGCGAATTATTTCCGTCCAGGCGGCGTATCAATGGATATGCCTGCTGGGCTTGCTCAGGATATGCTTGAATGGACTGACAGTTTTCCGAAGGTCTTGGATGATCTTGAAAATCTTTTAAGTGATAACCGTATTTTCAAGCAACGTACCGTTGATATTGGCGTTGCATCAAAAGAAGAAGCTCTAGATTGGGGCTTTACGGGACCAATGCTTCGTGGCTCTGGGGTAGCTTGGGATCTACGTAAGTCTCAACCGTACGATGTATATGAAGAGATGGACTTTGATATTCCCGTTGGCAAGACAGGAGACTGTTACGCGCGTTATTTGGTGCGTATGGCGGAAATGCGTGAGTCACTCAAAATAATGAAGCAATGTCTCAATAAAATGCCGGAAGGCCCTGTAAAAATTGATGATCGTAAGGTTTCACCGCCGCCGCGTGCCGAAATGAAGGATTCGATGGAGGCATTGATCCACCACTTCAAGCTCTTTACGGAAGGGTATCACGTACCAAAAGGCGAAACATATACTGCCGTTGAGGCTCCAAAAGGGGAATTCGGTGTCTACTTGGTATCTGACGGTTCGAATAAGCCATATCGCTGCCATATCCGCGCTCCAGGTTTTGCTCATCTACAAGCGCTAGATTTTGTAAGTAAAGGTCACCAGCTCGCCGATGTTGTAGCAAATATTGGTTCCATGGACGTTGTGTTCGGAGAGATTGACCGATAATGAGTGTTGCCGGCGCGAAAGTGCCCGAGAGCGGCCGTTTGGATTCTCTGCAACTCTTACGAGGCTTTGCTGCTTTTTTGATAGTGCTGTTTCATTCTATTCATGATGTGAATGAATTGTATTCTCTTAAGAGAGGCGATACGTTTCCAGACCCTACAGCGTTGATTTACGGAATTGATCTGTTTTTTGTAATTAGCGGTTTTATCATGGTCTATACGGCAATGGATCGTGGCCGTGGTTTAAGTGCTGCTAGTGAATTTATTATGCGGCGCCTTGTTCGCATTGTTCCCCTTTACTGGTTCTTTACTATGCTGCTGCTTGCAGTTTTATTCGTAATGCCGTCTGCCGTAGGCCATCTAAGCGTGGCTCCGTCAGAGCTTGTAAAGTCTTTACTGTTTATTCCATATGTTGATGCTGATGGCAGATTGTACCCATTCCTGAAAATCGGTTGGACACTCAATTACGAGATGTATTTTTATGCTTTGTTTGCATTGTGTCTTTTCCTGCCACGGAATTTGTTTGTCTGGGCTCTTTCTGCCTTCTTTATCGGAACGGTTTATATAAATTACGGCAAAATCCCTGATGATGGGGTAGTTCAAGCCTTTACAGGCAAGCCTATTGTATACAACTTTTTATTAGGAGTGTGGATTGGCTATGCCTTTAAAAAAGGTATTCGTCTTCCTTCATGGATGATTGGGCTAGGTTTTCTTTGTGTGGCTCTGTCATTTTTCTGGGCCATGTACCCAGCCTTTATAAAAGAGTTAACGGGTATCGGTTTTCATCGGCAGTTAATTGCGGCTGCGACAGTGTTATTCATGGTTCTTCCGCGCGTTAAAGAGGGATTTTATTACCCTAAGTGCTTCACATTTATCGGCGATTCTTCCTATTCTTTGTATCTGGCACACTCTTTTGCCATAGGAGCGATCGTTGCCGTAACCAGCCTCCTAGGGTTACAGGAGGTTCTTTCGCCATGGCTAGTTTTCATCTTGTGTATGGTTGGTTCAATAATTGCTGGTGGCGCATCGTATTTATTGATAGAAAAGCCTTTATTAAGCGTCTCGAAACGTTTAATTTTTAGCCGAAAAAACAAATAGAGATCATATTCCGATGAAAAAATCTGATGCCATTAATGCTCCATTTCAACCAGAGAGCTTTGAATTTCAAGATCAGTCACAAGTCGATGAGATTATAGCGCGTTACCCAAAAGGACGTGATCATAGCGCGATTATGCCGCTTCTTGACTTGGCGCAGCGTCAGGTAGCAGAAACGGGACCATTCGGTGATCTTCCTACTGGTGGCGGTTGGATTCCGCGCGCAGCGATGGATAAGATTGCAGAGATTTGTAAGGTTGCTCCGATTAAGGTCTATGAGGTGGCAACGTTCTACTCCATGTACAACCTAGAACCAGTCGGTAAGTACCTTATGCAGATTTGTACGACAACGCCGTGCTGGCTCTGTAATTCTGATGATGTGGTGAAGGCATGTAAAGATCACCTTGGTATCGGTATTGGCCAAACAACGGAAGATGGCTACTTCACCTTGATGGAAGTTGAATGTCTTGGCGCATGTACAAACGCACCGATGATCCAAATGAACGATTTGTTCTACGAAGATCTGACGTACGACAGCATGATTGATATTTTGAAGAACCTTCAAAAAGATGAGATACCGCCACATGGGCCGCAAAATGGTCGCCGCGCGGCAATGGCTTTAACAGGGCCGACGACACTTGAAGAGCAGGCAAAAAAGGCAAATATTGTATAGTAAACATAAGGAGAGACTCGATGGATATAAACTGGAAAATAACGCTGAAGGTATGGTGGAGTATGACATGGAGAGTTTTTGTGTTGACCTTCTGTGTTGGCGCAATCGTTGGATACTTTTCCGATTTGACAAGTCTACCGGAAGAAGGTGGCGTGATTTTAGGCGGATGTTTGGCCGTTCTCTTTTTTTATAGTTATTCCAATATGGGCTCTTAACAGATCTTTGGTGAAAAATTTTAGTTAAAAACTTACTGGTATCGATGCTTCAGGATAAAGATAGAATATACACAAACCTTTATGGCTTTGAGCCGTTCAATTTGGAATACGCGAAAAAGCGTGGTGATTGGGACGGGACAGCGGCTCTGATTAAAAAAGGGCGTGACTGGATCATTGATGAAATGAAAAAGTCAGGTCTTCGTGGTCGTGGCGGTGCGGGTTTCCCAACAGGTTTGAAATGGTCGTTCATGCCGAAAGAGTTGGGTGATAAACCGCATTACCTCGTCATCAACGCCGATGAGTCTGAACCAGGTACATGTAAAGACCGTGAGATCATGCGCCATGATCCACATAAATTGATCGAAGGGGCTTTGCTGGCTGGTTTCGCAATGCAGGCACATCATGCGTTTATTTATATCCGCGGCGAGTTCGTCCATGAAGGTTCTGAAGTTGTGCGCGCCATTGAAGAAGCGCGTGAAGCAGGTCTACTTGGTAAGAACGCCGCAGGCTCAGGTTGGGATTTTGATGTAACGCTGCACCGTGGTGCGGGCGCATATATCTGTGGTGAAGAGACTGCTCTTTTAGAATCTCTGGAGGGGAAGAAGGGGCAGCCGCGCAATAAGCCGCCATTTCCGGCTATGGCAGGCCTATATTCTGCGCCGACAACAATTAACAATGTTGAGACAATTGCCTCTGTTCCTGAAATTCTAAAACGCGGCGGTGATTGGTTTGCATCGTTTGGTAAGGATGACAAAAACACGGGGACAAAGCTTTTCTGTATCTCTGGTCATGTGAATTCACCGTGTGTGGTTGAAGAAGAGATGGGCATCCCGATGAAGGAGCTTATCGAGAAACACGCAGGCGGTGTTCGTGGTGGTTGGGATAATTTGAAAGCCGTTATTCCGGGTGGATCATCTTGCCCGCTTTTGCCGAAAGAAGTTTGCGACACAGTCTTGATGGATTTTGACTCTCTGCGTGAGGTTCAATCAGGTCTGGGGACAGCCGGCTTGATTGTGATGGATCAATCAACGGACATCATTTACGCAATTGCGCGTCTTTCTCAATTCTATATGCATGAAAGCTGTGGTCAGTGTACACCGTGCCGTGAAGGGACTGGTTGGCTTTGGCGTGTCATGACGCGCATGGTGAAGGGTGATGCAAGTATTGATGAAATTGATATGCTCCTAGATGTCACAAAAGAGATTGAAGGGCATACAATCTGTGCACTTGGTGATGCGTCGGCATGGCCAATTCAAGGTTTGATTCGTCACTTTCGTCATGAAGTCGAAGACCGTATTTTAGATTACCGTAAGGCTAAAAAAGCGGCGTAAGCCTTCATTTCACACATTCGTATTCTTTTGCTTTTTTTCTAGGTAATAGGCTTTTTAGCAATAATACTACCTTTGGTTTTTAAACTTAATATTCACAAAGAAAGGTGTATCATGTCAAATAAACAACAAAACCCAAATAGTCGCGAAGCTCAACAGCAAGCGGTTCAACAAGTACTTGCTCAAGCTCCTGCTGCGATGGCAGCAGCACTTCAGGCTAGGCAAGTCTTATCTCAATCGAATACGTTTGATGAGCAACAACGTGCTGCGATGGCCGCGGCGATTGCCGGTCAAGCAGGTTCTCAAGCTGCAGCACAAGCAGCCGCGAAACAGGCTGAACAAGCTGGAGCGTCTGAGCAAGAAGCGCAAGCCAATATCGAGGGAAAATCAAGCAACCCTGAAACCCAAGCAGCTATCTGTTTTGCCAAGCAAGTGGCTCAATCGCAAGGTCAACCATCCCCGCAGGAAGTCCAGCAAGCGCAGGATGCAGGTTTAAGCCCACAGCAAATTATTGAAGCGGCGGCCTCTGCGGCGGCGAACAGTATTGCTGCTTTCGCACAAAATGCGGCGGCTCAAGCAAAGGCAAAGGCACCACAAGAATCTGAGTTGCCTGAAGCTGCGCAAGCTACGCAAAAAGCTCGTGAGCAAGCTGAAGAAGAACAAGCTGAACGTGCAGAAAGATCTCAGCCAGCGCAAAAACAAGCAGCTTAAGATACGGTTTTTTATTTTCACCTAAAAAGAGATGGCGGGACATTAAATCCCGCCATTTTTTATAATTGAAACAAATCAGTAACTTTTCTTTCTTCTGGGCGAATTAATGTTTAATCTAACAACATCATTTATTTTTAAAGGAGAAAGCCCATGGCCCGTATCGAACCAAACTCAAATCCAAGTTCTGAAGCACAAGAAAAACTAAATGCTATCGAAGCAAAGCTAGGCGTTGTTCCAAATATCTTTAAGACATTTGCCCATTCTGATGCGGTTTTGGATTTTTATATGCAGGGA
The DNA here is from genome assembly GCA_013215815.1 of Alphaproteobacteria bacterium. Classification (GTDB taxonomy): domain Bacteria; phylum Pseudomonadota; class Alphaproteobacteria; order Micavibrionales; family Micavibrionaceae. The sequence continues at coordinate 38,437 of JABSQP010000014.1, forward strand.
TCAGGTGCGTTAGGAAATACCTCAATTAGTGCTCAGTTGCGTGAATCTATCGCGTTGACAGTAGCTGGAGTGAATAGTTGTGATTACTGTGCATCTGCTCACACCAAGATTGGTGAGGGTGCAGGCCTTGCGGCTGATGAATTGGCTCAGAACCTCCATGGAAAATCAGGTGATTCCAAAACACAGGCAGCATTGAAGTTTTCGTTGAAGCTTGTGAACAGCCAAGGTAACCCAAGTGATGCTGACGTTCAGGCGTTAAAAGATGCTGGTTACTCTGATGGTGAGGTGCTTGAGATTACAGCCGTTGTTGCGTTTAACATCTTCACAAACTACTTCAATCATGTGGCAGATACAGACGTTGATTTTCCGCATGTATCTACTTCTGATGTAAGTAAAGCAGCCTAATCTTGACCGAGGATATAAAACTGACTACTCCTTAATGTAATAAATATGTAATTAAGGAGGTTTTATGTCCAAGCTAGCAAAAGCTTTTGAATACGCAGGCAGAGCTGTAGCAACGGTAGTTGGTGGAGCGTGCGCAGCTTTTGCTGCTGTAGCAACTGCAAAATTAGCAACATCAACCGGTGTAGACCCAAGTGCAATGGCATTGCCAGTTGTTGGTGCGGCCATAGCGGCTGTTTAATTACCGGTTGGACTAGCTCCTCGGCAGACTTTTAGAGCCTTAGGCTTTACTGTCTAATCTAACTAGCCTTCTTCATCGCATTGATGCCGAAATATTCCGCTGCGTTCTGGAATAGGCGCAAGCCATCTGACTCATCTGGTAATGTTTGGCCGTTACGGCGCGCTGCATCTTTTAGTGCAGCGTAATCATCACGCTGCCATGTGAACATACCGCGCTCTGGGTGTGGCATAAGAACAAGCACGCGGCCTGTTTCATCAGTAATGCCTGCGATATCATCTGTTGAACCGTTTGGATTATAAGGGAATTCACCATTTGCTGGAGTGCCGTCCTTTGTGTAACGAAGGGCGACTTGCTTGTTATCCTGTAGAACTTTCAGTGTATCATCATCCATCATGAAGCGGCCTTCACCATGAGCGACGGGAACATGGAGACTTTTAACGCCTGCAAGCCATGGAGAGTTTGTCTCCTGAACACCTAGATCGACCCAGCGGCACTGGTAACGTGCGCTTGCATTGTGTGTTACGGCAACCTGACGCACGCCGTATTGACTATCGCAAGCTGGCGCAAGGCCAAGGTTCACAACAACCTGGCAACCGTTGCAGATACCAATTGTGAGTGTATCGCGTGCAACGAACTCCTTTAGCGCATCACCAATCGTAAGGCGCATCTTCTGCGCCATTGCGTTACCTGATCCTGTGTCATCACCGTAAGAGAAGCCGCCAGGGACAGAGATTGCCTGAACATCGTTGAGCTCTTTCGGGTTTTCTGCCAAATCGTTGATGTGGCGAATGCTTGCATCGAAACCAGCATATTCAAAACCTTTGGCTGTTTCTTCCTCACTGTTGAGGCCGTATCCAGTTATGACGAGGGCTTTTGCAGTCATCTTAGTAATCCTTCAATGTCTCTTTATATGCTTCTTCTAGTTTCTTAAGATCAGCTTCTACATTATTGATTTTCAATGAAAAAGCATCTGTCACTGTTCCGATTTGTGCGACGTGTGGGTAATCACCCATCGCTGTTTCGAATGCGTCTTTATCTTGCGGTGCAATTGTTACAACAACGCGTCCTTGGCTCTCTGAGAAGAGAAGTTTATCAAGGCGAAGATCGCTCTCAACCTGAATATCCATACCAAGGCCAGAGGCAACCGACTTTTTCGCCAGCGTGATACCAAGGCCACCAAAGCCAACAGCCATGGCCGAAGCGCAAAGCTGCTGCTTGTTTGCTTTTGATAGAGCTTGATACAGCTTGTAGTTCAGCGCCGTATCTGTTTCAGGCACGTTGCTTCCGAGTTTTCCATGACGATCATAATATTCTGATGCGCCGAGCTCATCTTTTGTCTCACCAAGGAGGTAAACAAGGTCGCCAGCTTGCTTTGTGTCTAAAGATACGGCCTTAGCAACATTGTCAATCACGCCAATACCAGAGATCAGTAATGTTGGCGGAACAGAGATTGTGACTGGATTGTTATCCGCATCATATCCCTTAAAGTCGTTGAACATACTGTCTTTACCGGAGATGAATGGTGTTCTGTAATGAACTGCCATGTCATAAATGGCTTCCATGGCACGTTTCAGTTGGCCCAAACGCTCTGGTTCATCCGATGAACACCAGCAAATGTTATCGAGTAGGGCGAGGTGATCAATATCACCGCCTGCCGCAATCGCATGACGCACGGCGCTATCAAGCGCGGCCATTGCCATTTCGCGTGTATCAATGTCAGAGTAACGTGGTGCTAAACCTTGTGATAGAACAGCGCCAGCTTTGCTTTCTAGAACAGGGCGGCTAACTGTTGCTTCTGCACAGATACGACCTTTCCCTTGGATAGGGCCAAGAACAGCAGATCCTTGAACGTTATGATCATATTGCGCTGATACGAACTCTTTTGAGCAAATGTTAAGGCGACCCATCATCGCATATAGTTCTTCAGCGTAATCATTAGGTTCTGGAAGGTCAGGCTCTTCTTCACCGCCGCGTGTGAATGTTGTGCTTAGCGGTGTTTCGGGTACTCCATCATGAAGGAAGGCCATGCTCATATCCATGACGTTATCGCCATGCCATGTCAGAACAGCGCGCCCAGAATCGGTGAACTCACCAATATCCCACGCTTCACTACCGCGTTTTGCGAAAAGCTCGATAATCTTGTCAACGTTTTCAGGTGGTACAGCCATTGTCATGCGTTCTTGAGACTCTGAAATCCAGATTTCCCAAGGCTGCATGCCCGGATATTTAAGTGGCACTTGATCAAGCGCCAGTTCAAAACCGCCTGACCCTTCGGCCATCTCTCCGACAGAAGATGCAAGTCCGCCTGCACCGTTATCTGTCACGGCGCTATATAGGCCAAGATCGCGGATGTCTTTTATAATGGCATCTGAGAGTTTCTTTTGCGTAATGGGATCACCAATCTGAACTGCTGTTGCTGGAGAGCCTTCATCAAGAGCGACAGAAGAGAATGTTGCTCCGTGAATACCATCGCGTCCAACTTTACCGCCAACCATAATGATGCGGTCACCCGGTTGCGCGCTTTTTTCATGAGCTGGTTTGCCGTTTATTTCGCGGGGAATAACGCCGACTGTACCTGCAAAAACAAGTGGTTTTCCTACGTAACGATCATCAAAGTAAAGGAAGCCTTGAGGCGTAGGGATGCCTGACTGGTTACCGCCAGCCTCAACGCCGGCCACAACACCCTTCATAATGGTATCAGGTGAGAGTGTTGGGTTCATTTTATTTTTCCCGCGGTAGTATTCTAGGTCCTTACGTGGATCAGCAAGACAGAAGCCATAACGGTTTAGGGCAGGTTTTGCGCCCTGACCAAAACCAAGACAGTCACGGTTTACACCAACAATCCCTGTGATTGCACCGCCAAATGGATCAAGCGCAGAAGGGGAGTTGTGTGTTTCAACTTTGTCCGTAATCATCCAGTTATCATCAAAGATGATACCGCCAGCATTGTCGCTGAATACGGAGATACAGAAATCATCGCTGCCGCGTGCTTCGCGGATTTCAGATGTCGCACGTTTAATGTAATGTTTATAAAGGCCGCTTTTAACTTCATCGATTGGTGAAGCGAAGATTGTGTGTTTACAGTGCTCAGACCATGTTTGCGCTAGTGTCTCCAGTTCAACGTCTGTTGGGTTACGCCCTTCTTTTTTGTAGTGCTCTTGAACAGCTTGCATATATAGAAGTGACATACCAAGAGGGCCGCGGCGTGATCCATCGGCGTTCTCAATACCTTCGCGTCCGATTGTAATCAGATCTTCGTCGCTAACGTTTAAGTTCACTTCATCAACGGCAGAGCCTTTGTTGTCGAGAACAACGCGTGGTACAACCGCGTCCATACCGCCATCGGCAAGGAATTGGTCTTTGTTTTTGTTCGCAGCGCGCTGAATAAGTGGGTTGTGAAGCTCGGCAGCGACTTCTTTTACGTCTTCTTCGCTCAAAGAACCTTTAAGGAGAATAACCTGAGAGCTGTAGAGCGTTTTATCGCGACCTAATGTAAGTGCTGTGAGTTCAGTTGCAGTATGACCGATATTGTCAGTTACTCCCGGAAGGAAGCCAATTTCTAAAGCCCAGTCAAAATCACCAACTGTTTCGATGTAATCGTTCGCTGGCGCTTGCCCATCCTCTAGAACAAAGGCTTTTTGTGTCACAGGATTTGTGAAGGATTGCAGGCAGGCATTTAAACGGCCTTGATCCTGAATTCCTTCTTCGATTGTGTACACGTCGACCACGCGAACACTCTCTAGATTTTTGCCTGACTTTTTGAACTGCGCTTCCAATGTTTTGGCGCGTCCATCTTCCGATACGGTAAATACTTCTATACGCTGAACCATGGGTGCTTTTTACAGGTGAAAGCCCGCAGATACAAAGGAAATTTTCGCTAAAAAAGCGAATATCCAGAAATGTAGGCAACTATTTTCAAATTCTTATGTATTTCTGGCTTCTTCGCCCTTGCTTTTGTGATTGCTTTAGGCAATTTTAAGGGCGTTATAACATTTGAGTCATTATTAAATCATGCCAAAACTCACCATTGATGATCAGGAAATTGAAGTCGAAAACGGTACCTCTATTATTCAGGCTGCCGAGCAACTCGGAATTGAAATTCCGCGTTTTTGCTATCATGACCGTTTAAGTGTGCCGGCAAACTGCCGCATGTGCCTTGTTGAGGTAGAGGGTGGCCCGCCTAAGCCTGTCGCATCATGCGCGATGGCTTGTGGTGAAGGCATGGTTGTCAAAACAAGTTCGCCGATGGTGAAGAAAGCACGTAAGGGCGTCATGGAAATGATGCTAATTAATCACCCGCTTGATTGTCCGATTTGTGACCAGGGCGGTGAGTGTGACCTTCAAGACCAAGCTGTAGCTTATGGTTTTGATCGTTCTCGTTACTCTGAGAACAAGCGCGCGGTAAAAGACAAGCCATTTGGTCCTCTCATTAAGACAATCATGACACGCTGTATTAACTGTACACGCTGCGTTCGATTCTCTGAAGAAGTGGCTGGTATTGATACAATGGGTCAGCTTAACCGCGGTGAAGATGCAGAGATCGGTACTTTTATTGCACAGGCTATTGATACAGAAATGTCAGGCAATTTAATTGATATTTGTCCTGTTGGCGCTTTGACGTCTAAGCCCTATGCATTTAAGGCGCGTTCCTGGGAGCTCAAGAAGACAGACAGCATTGATGTCCACGATGGTTTAGGTGCGAACATCCGCGTCGATAGTCGTGGCGCAGAAGTAATGCGTGTCTTGCCGCGTCTCAATGAAGAGATTAACGAAGAGTGGATCGATGACCGAACACGCTTCGCCTATGATGGTTTGAAGAAGAACCGCCTTGACCGTCCTTATATAAAGGATGCCGAAACGAAAAAACTTCGTCCGGCAGAATGGTCTGAAGCACTTGATTTGCTCGCTGAAAAGCTAACAACATTTAAAGCTGATAATATGGCGGCTCTTGCAGGTGATCTTTGTGATGCAGAGAGTATGTTTGCGCTTAAAGAGTTGATGACATCTCTTAATGTGAAGAACCTTGAGTGCCGTGTTGATGGCGCTCAGTTCGATGTGTCGAATAAGGCGGGATATCGTTTTAATTCAACAATCGCAGGTATTGATGAGGCCGATTCAATCCTTCTCGTCGGTGTAAACCCGCGCCACGAAGCTGCTCTTGTGAATGCGCGTATTCGTAAAGCGTATCTGGAACGTGGTGTGAAGGTTGCTGTGATTGGTAAGCAAGTAGATCTCACTTACCCATATCACCATGCGGGTGAAACGATTGCTGATTTGCAGGAAATGGTGAAGCAGTACGAAGGTAAGGTTCAATCAGAAAGACCGATGATCATTGTAGGTTCCGGTGTCTTTAAACGCGACGATGGCATGGCTATTCATGCTGTATTGCATGATGCCGCGGAGAAGCTTGGCTGTATTAAAGAGGATTGGAACGGGTTTAACGTTCTGCATATGGCGGCATCACGCATGGCGGCTCTTGAAATGGGCTTCACGCTAACAGATCCATTTGATTTGAATGATATGGGATTTGTTTATTTGCTAGGTGTTGATAATGCCGAAACACTTGCGAATATTCATCCACACGCTTTTGTTGTGTATCAAGGGCATCATGGCGATGCAGCTGCGCACCGCGCCGATCTAATTCTACCTGGCGCAGCGTACACAGAAAAAAGCGGCCTTTACATGAATACAGAAGGGCGTGTGCAACGTGCCCGTCAAGCAATTGATCCACCGGGTGAGGCGAAAGAGGATTGGAAGATCATTCGCGCTGTTTCAGAAAAATGTGAAGAACACCTTGGTTTTGATACGCTTGGCCAATTGCGAGAAGAGCTTACGGAGCGTTACCCTGCCTTTGCAGCGATTGATGATATTGTTCCAGCGGAGTGGGGTTCTTTTGGTGATGGTAATGCCGAAGTGTCTTCTGAGCCTCTAGGTTCGTTGGTGGATAATTTCTATCAGACAAACGTGATTACACGATCATCTGATACAATGCACAAATGTATTGAAGCATTTGTAAAGGACCAACCTGAATTAGCGGAGACAGCAGAATAATATGAGTGACACGAAAACAACAATCGAAATGGTTCAAGAGTTTCACGAAACTTACGGTCTTCCTGTTGAAGTTGAACAAACGCCAGGTAGTGAAAAGACAAAAGAACTTCGTATTAACTTGCTTCAAGAAGAGCTTGATGAGTTGAAAGAAGCGTTAGAAAACGATGACATGGTTGAGACGCTTGATGCGCTTATTGATCTACAATATGTGCTAGATGGTGCCTTTTTATCATTTGGTTTACAGAACCAGAAGATGGAAGCATTTAATGAAGTGCATCGATCGAATATGTCCAAGCTGGGTGAGGATGGTAAACCGATCCGCCGTGAGAGCGATGGTAAAGTGATGAAGGGGCCAAATTACTTCAAACCTGATATGGCGCAATTCATTAAATCAAAGAAGGAGGCCGCATAATGCCTCAAGAAGTTGCTCTTAATTTTTCAAGTGATGATAGAAAAATCAATGTTGGCCTTGAATGGGATCCTAACGAAGAAGCTGCAGGCGTTCTAGGTGAAATAAAGCCTCATAATTTAGATTTATCTTGCGCAATTTTGTCTGCAGATATGATTGTGAGAGATATTATTACACCAACAGACACAAAGCGTGACGTTTATAAAGATCAGATTTTTCACAAAGGTGATCACACGAGTGGTGGCTCTGACTTTGAAGATGAGGAAATCCTCATTAACCTCGATAATGTGAGTAGTGATGTTGGCGCTTTGGCTTTGACTGTTTCAACAAATGATCAGGTCGATATTGCGGAAGTGAAGAACGGCGTATGCCGTTTTATGGATGCGAGCTCTCTTTCATCATTTCTGGATGTCAGTTTCGATGAGTTTGTATCTCACAAAGATGCCATCAATAGATCATCTCAACAACATTTCCTGGCTGGCGTACTTGTGAAAAAGAAAGAGGGCTGGGCTCTATATGATATGCAGTCAATGTTGTCTGCTTTGGATTCTACGTCTATTGAAATGACAATAAAGAGTATGGTTGCATGATTTTAGAGCTTTGGACGACGTATGGCGAGCCTCTTGCTTGGATGCTTTTACACATCGGCATCCTTGTCGGTGTTATTTTGGGGGCTGTTGCTTATTACACCTATATGGAGCGTAAGGTTATGGGCGCTATGCAGCGTCGCCAGGGGCCAAATACAGTGGGGCCTTTTGGTTTGCTTCAGCCGATTGCGGATGGGGTAAAGCTCCTTTCTAAAGAAACAATCGTACCGACACAGGCAAACAGCCCTGTTTTCATTATTGCGCCAATGCTTCTTTTTACGCTGGCTTTGGTGGCTTGGGCAGTGATTCCCGTTAATGCGAAATGGGTGCTGGCTGATATTAATGTGGGAATTCTTTACCTTTTCGCTATTTCATCGATGGGCGTTTACGGCGTGATTATGGCCGGCTGGGCATCGAACTCAAAATATGCGTTCCTTGGTGGATTGCGCTCAGCCTCACAAATGGTGTCTTACGAAGTTTCGATGGGGCTTGTGATTGTGTGTGTTCTATTGTGTGCAGGCTCTCTTAATCTGTCAGAGATTATTCTGGCAGAGCGTCCGTTATGGATGCAGGCATTGCTTTTCCCGATGCTGATCGTTTTCTTGGTGTCGATCTTGGCGGAAACAAACCGCGCGCCGTTTGATTTGCCGGAAGGGGAGTCGGAGATTACAGGTGGCTTTATGGTTGAGTATTCGGCGATGACATTTGCTCTATTCTTCCTTGGTGAATACGCCAACATGATTTTGATGAGCGCAATGACAGTGGTTCTCTTCCTTGGTGGCTGGTTGCCGCCGTTTGGAATTGAGGCGCTCGCGATTATTCCAGGTGTTGTTTGGTTTGCGGCAAAGACGCTTTTGGTTATGTTTTTCTTTATCTGGTCACGCGCGACATTCCCGCGTTACCGTTATGATCAGCTCATGCGTTTGGGGTGGAAAGTATTCTTGCCGTTTACGCTTTTATGGGTTTTGGTGGTCTCTGGCGTGCTTGTCGGATTTGATGCGTTACCATGAGCGCGGATATAAGGAAGCTAAAAAGGAATTTGCAGACAAATTTTGTTACTATAATTTTACTTTTAATCTTCTTGGAGGTTTGGTTTGATGATTATTCAAGTTCATTGCTAGATGAATATTTTAATATTATTAGAGCATCGATAGGGCTTTGGGGGGCTCACTTTATATTCTATATGATTATGCTGCCTGCTCCGTCTTTAATAATATATTTGGCAGTGAAAAACGTATACTACGATCATCTGTTGAGAAAGAAGCTGAATAAGTCTATTTGGAAGATGAAGCTTAGGGACTATTTTTAAATCATGAAAAATTTTTTAAATTCATTTTTGTTGGTTGAGATTGTCAAAGGCATGCTGTTGACACTCAAATACATGTT
>JABSQP010000014.1:47522-57292 GCA_013215815.1 Alphaproteobacteria bacterium
ATGCCGCGTGTGACAATTAACTATCCGTAAGCAACGCGGCCAATATCCCCGCGTTTTCGTGGTGAGCATGCGCTGCGCCGTTATCCCAATGGGGAAGAGCGCTGTATTGCGTGTAAGCTTTGTGAGGCAATATGCCCTGCGCAGGCCATTGTTATCGAAGCAGAGCCACGTGAAGATGGCTCTCGCCGTACATCGCGTTATGACATTGATATGACCAAGTGTATTTACTGTGGTTTGTGTCAGGAAGCATGCCCGGTTGACGCGATTGTAGAAGGGCCAAACTTTGAATTTGCAACAGAAACCCGTGAAGAGCTTTACTATAATAAAGAGAAATTGCTCGAAAATGGGGATCGTTGGGAAGCACAAATCGCTCGCAATCTTGCTGTAGAAGCGCCTTACCGTTAATTTTTATAATCTTAAAGTATTGAATTTAAAGAGAAAACATCTGTTGGGATGTTTTTTTATTATTCTGTCATGTAATTTGTTGACATCTAGTTATGCATTATATACAATACTAAGTATGAATAAAGCATGTATGACAGGTTTGAAAGAGGTATGGGGCGGCAGAGCTCCAGGTTCAGCTGGATCAATTAATGCCAGTCGTGCCGCAGGTAAGCATGGAACTGCTTGTAGAAGTTATAACCATGATATGCGTTATGTTACGGCTATTAACTCAGGCGGTCTTGTCGCTGCTCCTCAGCCTTCCCGTTAAAAACTTTTCGTTTTTTCGCCCATTTTTTTGTATTCAGAAATACGTTTTTGCTAAAAATAAAGTGTAATAACGAGGTTTTACATGAGTCTGGCTAATCGTATGCCAATTTCAAATGAATTCCGCCAAGCGTCAGCGCTCCATGGGCAGCAGGCGATGGGTAAGAATGCTATGGCTTGTTCTGGTAGAAGAAAGGCTCAGCACGATGCACGTGGTGGACATGCTGGTGGCCTTTCAGCGCCGCCAACCCCAGCTGGTCGGTAGTTAAAACAAGTCAGGATATCCCTGACTTTTTCTTTATGCACTCTTGCTTGTTCTCACTTATCTGATTAGAAATAGAGCTGTTTTAAAACACGAGTCTTTTTGACACTCAAAAAGGCTTAAAACTTAAGTGAAAACAATATGCTAACGGCTCTGGCTTTTTACCTTTTTGCATCGGTAGTTCTTATGAGTGCTATTATGGTGATTACAGCACGTAACCCAGTTCACTCGGTTCTATTTCTTATTCTCGCATTTTTTAATGCTTCCGGTTTGTTTGTGCTGCTCGGCGCAGAGTTTATCGCGATGATACTCGTGATTGTTTATGTCGGTGCGGTTGCAGTTCTGTTCCTCTTTGTTGTCATGATGCTGGACATGGATTTCAAGAACCTGCGTAAAGGCGCTATGCAATATGTTCCAATGGGTATTGTAATTGGGGGAGTATTGCTCGCGGAGTTAATCACTATCTTTTCAGCATGGAAGTTTGCGCCAGATGCAGACCAAAACCTGGCAGTTCCATTCAAGGAAGAAGGTGGGTTAACGAATACAGAAGCTCTTGGGCAAGTCCTTTATACGGATTACGTTTTCGCGTTTCAGGTATCGGGTCTTATTCTCCTTGTGGCGATGATCGGCGCAATTGTTTTAACACTTCGTCATCGTGATGGTGTGCGCCGTCAAGTTGTTTCAAAGCAGCAAACGCGTAAGAGAGAAGATGTTCTTGAAGTGAAAAAAGTAACGCCGGGAACAGGGGTGTAAGTTATGGAACTCATGGAAATTGGTCTATCACACTATCTTTCACTGGCGGCGATGCTTTTCACGCTTGGTGTTTTTGGGATTTTCTTAAACCGTAAAAACGTGATCATCATTTTGATGTGTATTGAACTGATGTTGCTTGCGGTAAATGTGAACTTTGTTGCATTTTCGGCCTTTCTTGGGGATTTGACGGGACAGGTTTTCTCGCTCTTTATTCTTACCGTTGCTGCTGCAGAGGCCGCGATCGGCTTGGCTATTTTGGTGGTGTTCTTCCGTAATAAAGGCTCAATCGCCGTTGAAGATATTTCGAGTATGAAGGGCTAGAGTAGGGGTATTTAAACAATGGAACTTTGGGCAGTATTTCCTCCGTTATTTGGCTTCTTGATGGCTTTCTTATTTGGGAAGCAGATGGGTGATAAAGGCGCACAACTTGTGACGTGTGCGGGTATTATTACGGCCGCCTTTGTTTCATGCATGCTATTTGTCGAAGTTATCTATGGTAACGATGGTCACGGAGATCCGCGTACTGTTCACTTGATGACATGGATGGCGTCAGGTGCTTTTGCAATCGATTGGTCCCTTCGTGTTGACCAGCTTTCTGTTGTAATGATGTGTGTTGTAAACATCGTTTCGGCGTGTGTTCACGTTTATTCTGTTGGTTATATGAGCCACGATAAATGTAAAGCGCGCTTTATGGCGTATTTATCACTCTTTACGTTTGCGATGTTGATGCTCGTGACAGCAGATAACCTCCTACAACTCTTCTTTGGTTGGGAAGGTGTTGGTGTTGCTTCTTACCTCCTTATTGGTTTTTGGAACCATAAAGACAGCGCGAATGCGGCGGCGATTAAGGCGTTTGTTGTAAATCGTGTTGGTGATTTTGGTTTGGCGCTTGGTGTGTTTGCGGCCTTTGTTCTGTTCGGTACAGTGCAGTTTGATGCGATGTTTGCGCTTGCGCCAGAAAAAGCGAATGAAGTGATTTCATTCTTAGGTATTGATATTCACGCTATCACACTTGTTGCTTTGTTGCTTTTTATGGGCGCAATGGGTAAATCAGCGCAGCTTGGCCTGCATACATGGCTGCCTGATGCGATGGAAGGACCAACACCTGTATCTGCTCTCATTCACGCGGCGACAATGGTGACAGCAGGTGTGTTCTTAGTGGCGCGTATGTCTCCTGTTTTTGAATATGCGCCAGATGCTCTTCTTGCTGTGACGCTGGTTGGTGCAGCAACGGCTTTTGTTGCGGCGACGATTGGCATGACGCAGTTTGATATTAAACGCGTGATTGCTTATTCAACAATGTCACAGCTGGGTTATATGTTCTTCGCTCTTGGTGTTGGGGCTTACCCAGCGGCGATTTTCCACTTGATGACGCACGCTTTCTTTAAGGCGCTGTTATTCCTTGGTGCTGGCTCTGTTATTCACGCCATGTCAGACGAACAAGATATGCGTAAGATGGGCGGTATCTGGAAGATGATCCCAACAACATATGTATTGATGTGGATTGGCTCACTCGCGCTGGCAGGTGTACCGTTCTTTGCTGGTTTCTACTCAAAAGATATTATCTTAGAGGCCGCTTATGCTGATCACACATGGTTTGGTGTACTGGCTTACTACATGGGTATTGCTGCAGCGATTATGACAGCATTCTATTCAACGCGTCTTTTATTCATGACGTTCCATGGTAAACCGCGGGCAGAGAAGAAGGTTATGGATCACGTCCATGAAAGCCCATCAGTGATGTTGACACCACTTATGATTTTGGGTGTTGGTGCGGTCTTTTCTGGTTGGTTCTTCTACGAGAAGTTTGTTGGTCATCATCCTATGTGGGGTGATAGTATTCGCGGCATGGATGCCATTGATGCGGCGCACCATGTTCCTTACTGGGTGAAGAAGCTTCCGATTGCGGCTGGTACTCTTGGTCTTGTTCTTGGCTGGGTGTTCTACTTACGCTATACAAGCCTGCCTGGGAAATTCGTAAAAGCGTTTAAGCCGGTTCACACATTACTGTTTAATAAGTGGTTCTTTGATGAGCTATATACGGCTTTATTTGTAAAACCGTCTTTCGCGCTTGGTAAACTATCCTGGGCAAGTGATCGTAACATTGTTGATGGTCTTGGTCCTGACGGCGTGGCAAAGGCATCACGTGGTGTTGGCCGCATCTTGAGCCGCTTCCAATCTGGTTATGTGTTCCAATATGCGTTTGTGATGATGATCGGTTTGATTGCGATTGTTAGTTGGTTCTATTTCAAGATGACAAATGGGCAAGGGTAGTAAGAGAGTATAGAAAATGGATTTTCCTATTTTATCATTATTGACGTTTTTGCCTCTTGTTGGTGTCGCCTTCATTCTGATGATCCGCGGAGATTCAGAAACTGTTGCGCGTAATAGTCGCCGCACAGCGATGTTCGTGTCTTCTTTCACGTTTATCTTGTCTTTTTACATGCTGCTGCTTTTTGATCCGAAAGAGGCAGGCTTTCAATTCGTTGAAAAGATCGAATGGTTCGATGCGCTGAATATTTCATACCATATGGGTATTGATGGTATTTCGCTCTTCTTTGTAATGCTGTCCACTTTCCTGACACCAATCTGTGTGCTGGCTAGCTGGAAAGCTGTAACGAAGCGCGTGAAAGAATACATGATTGCTTTCCTTGCTTTGGAAACATTTATGATCGGGACATTCTGCGCTCTGGATGCTGTTCTATTCTACGTGTTCTTTGAAGGTGTTCTTCTGCCGATGTTTATCATCATTGGCGTTTGGGGCGGACCGCGCCGCGTTTATTCGGCGTTTAAGTTTTTCCTTTATACACTTCTTGGCTCTGTGTTGATGCTTGTTGCTCTTCTTGCTTTGTATCTACAAACAGGGACAAGCGACATGGTCACGCTCATGGAAAATCCGGTCGCACGCGATATGCAGATGTGGCTCTGGCTCGCATTCTTCGCTTCTTTCGCGGTGAAGATGCCAATGTGGCCTGTGCACACATGGCTTCCTGATGCACACGTGGAAGCGCCAACGGCGGGTTCAGTTATCTTGGCTGGTGTGCTTTTGAAAATGGGTGGTTACGGTTTCTTACGTTTCTCACTTCCAATGTTCCCAGAGGCAACAGAGTTCTTTACGCCCATGGTGATGTGGCTGTCTGTGATTGCGATTATCTATACATCACTTGTTGCTCTTGTTCAGGAAGATATGAAGAAGCTGATTGCTTATTCATCTGTTGCGCATATGGGCTATGTGACGCTCGGCATCTTTACGGCAACAACACAAGGGGTTGAAGGTGGTATCTTCCAGATGATTTCACACGGTGTGATTTCTGCGGCGCTCTTCCTTTGTGTGGGTGTTGTTTATGATCGTCTCCATACACGTGAAATTGCGCGTTACGGCGGTCTTGTGAAGAATATGCCGAAATACGCAACAATCTTTATGATCTTAATGCTGGGTTCTGTTGGTCTACCGGGAACAAGTGGCTTTGTTGGTGAGTTTCTAACGCTTCTTGGCGCTTTCCAAGTGGATACGGTTATTGCAGCGTTAGCGACAACTGGCGTGATCTTAGGCGCAGCCTATATGCTAGTTCTTTATCGCCGCGTTGTCTTTGGTGAGCAAAAGAATAAAGACGCAGCTGAAATGACGGATGTTGATAAACGTGAGTTTATTATCTTTGTTCCGCTCGTGCTGATGGTTATTTGGCTTGGTGTTGCACCATCTTATGTGATGGATCGCGTTGCGCCAGCGGCGAATAAGCTGCTTGTCAATTACTACGCGGCAATTGGCAGTGAAATGCCATCTAATGAACCTATTAAGGTAGAGCTAAAGAAACACACTGCTAAAAAAGCAGATGATCACGGCGATCATCATTAAGGAAACGTGAGTATGAGTACATTAACGCTTTCACATCTTTCTCCAATGTTGCCTGATTTATTTCTGGCTGTTGCTGGTATGGTTTTACTTGTTGCTGGTGTTTTACGCGGTAACGAAAGTACAGATTTTATTGGTCGCGCAACGATCTTTTGTCTGGCCATTGCTGCGGCGCTTTTGATTGGTATGGAATGGAGCCGCGCTGAAATCTTAAACGGCATGTTCTTGCTTGATCCATTTGCAGGTTTCATGAAGCTGCTTGTTATTGGCGGTTTAATCGCTTCTGTTGCACTGTCTATGCAGTACCTCCATCAGGATTATATTGTCCGTTTTGAATATCCTGTGCTCGTGCTCTTTAGCGGTATTGGTATGATGTTGATGGTCTCGGCGCATGACATGCTTGCTCTTTATGTTGGGTTAGAGCTTCAGTCCCTTGCGCTTTATGTACTCGCGGCTATTCGCCGTGACCATATTAAATCAGCAGAAGCGGGAATGAAGTACTTCGTTCTTGGTGCGATTTCGTCAGGTATTTTGCTCTTCGGTATCTCACTTCTTTACGGATACACAGGCACAACAAACTTTGCTCTACTTGCGGATACATTATCAGCGAACATGAGCTTGGGCGTTATCATCGGTCTTGTCTTTGTTTTGGCTGGTATTGCTTTCAAGATTTCAGCGGTACCATTCCACATGTGGACACCCGATGTTTATGAAGGTGCGCCGACATCTGTGACAGCTTTCTTTGCGATTGTGCCAAAAGTGGCAGCATTAGCGCTTCTTATCCGCTTGCTCTTTGAGCCATTCAGTGCGTTGCAGGATCAATGGCATCAAATCATTTGGTTTATTTCATTGGCATCTATGGCTTTGGGCGCTTTTTCAGGTCTTGTTCAAAATAATATTAAGCGTCTTCTTGCTTACAGTTCGATCGGTAACATGGGCTATGCTTTGATAGGTGTTGCTGCGGCTGGTGAGATGGGCATTACAGCGGTTGTTGTATACCTCACGATTTATATGGTGATGACAGCAGGTGTATTCGGTGTTGTTCTATGTATGCGCCGCGATGGTCAGGCCGTTGAAAAAATTGATGACCTATCAGGCTTGTCACAAAACTCTCCAGCATTGGCTTACGCTTTAGCCATTCTTATGTTCTCACTGAGCGGTATCCCGCCACTCGCAGGTTTCTTTGGTAAATTTATCATCTTCCAAGCAGCTGTTGAGTCTGGTTTATATGTACTCGCTGTTCTCGGTGTACTGACATCTGTTGTTGCCGCTAACTACTATTTACGCGTGATCAAAGTGATGTTCTTTGATGATCCGGCTGATAAGTTTGATTCTGAAATCGCATTCAGCCGTAAACTTATCATTGGTTTTTCGATCTTTGTAACGCTTGTATTTATCTTAAACCCATCTTCTCTTGTCGAGAAAAGCCGCGCCGCTGCATCAGCTCTATTTAACGACAGTCATTATGTTGCAGCAGAAAGCAACACAGACGCATCATGAGTGTTGAATGGCGCGTTGACGTAGCGGGCACTGCGGGCAGTACGCAGGACGTTGTTCATAACAAAGCAATTGGCGGAGAAGACGAGGGATATGTTTTTCAAGCTCTTCAGCAAACTGGAGCACGTGGCCGTCACGGTAATCAATGGGATGCCCCGATGGGTAATCTCTATATGTCGGTGCTCTTACGTCCACCGTGCACGCTCAATGATGCTGGGCAGCTTTCGTTCGTTGTAGCCGTAGCTTTATCAAAAGCGCTTGGGCCTTATATAGATGACACGAAGCACAAGAGAACCCTGAAATGGCCAAACGATGTCTTTGTTGATGGTTTGAAACTTTCAGGGATATTACTGGAATCTAACCTTCAGGCGGATAACAGCCTTGATAGTATCGTTCTTGGTGTAGGTGTAAATATCTTCAAGGCACCAGAATTCGCAATTTCTATCCAGGATGCTGGTGAGAAACCAGTGTATGTGAACGTCTTTCGCGATGAATTTTTAACGGCTTTGTCAGAATTTTACGAAATATGGCAAAAGAAAGGGTTTGCGCCTATTAGAGAGGCGTGGTTAAAAGAAGCCCATGGTTTGAACGATCCCATAACGGTTCGATTGCCAAATGAGACATTTAAAGGTGTTTTTAAAGGCATTGAAGAGACCGGCGCACTTCTTGTTGAGCTTGAAAATGGAGAAGAGCGCGTTGTTCAAGCAGGAGATGTCCATTTTGGACAAACTTAAAGACTAGGTAAGTTTATGCTTTTAACAATTGATGCGGGTAACACGAATATTGTGTTTGCTGTTTATGATGGAGACAAACAACTTTCATCATGGCGTATCCACACAGATCGTGCGCGTACTGCAGACGAGTATCGTTCTTTAGTGTCTGGTCTCTATCGTGAGGCAGGCCTGTCATGTGATGCTATTACGGACATTATTATTAGTTCTGTTGTGCCTTCGGCTAATTCACATCTAAAAGAGTTTTGTGAAAAAAAGCATGATCTAGAGCCTCTATTTGTTGGTGCTGACGCAGTTAAAGATCGCCTAAACATAAACTTAGCAAAGCCAGAAGAGGTTGGCGCCGATCGTATCGTGAATGCGTTGGCTGTACGCGAGCATTATCCAAATCCAGCTGTTGTTGTTGATTTTGGCACAGCAACAAATTTCGATGTCGTTGGTAAAGACGGTGCGTATGAAGGCGGCGTTATTGCACCAGGGGTAAACCTTTCTATTGATGCGCTTCACCGCGCAGCGGCAAAGTTGCCGATGGTTGATGTGGCAAAGCCAGAAAAAGCAATTGGTAAGAATACAGTCGAAGCAATGCAATCAGGTATCTATCTTGGTTATGTTAGTTTAATTGAAGGGATGCTCGCGCGCATTGAAGAAGAACTTAGCGAAAAGCCATACGTTATTGCAACCGGAGGCTTAGCGCCTTTATTTGCTGATGGCACTGATAAGATCGATATAATCGATCAGGATTTAACTCTAAAAGGTCTATTAGAAATCTATAATGACAAAAAGTAGCGACTTTGACGGTCTGAACTTTGTTCCACTGGGTGGTTCAGAACAATTTGGTGTGAACCTAAACGCGTATATCTGCGATGGTGAATTCCTTGCTATTGATTGCGGCATTGGATTTGCGGATGAGCATTTTCCGGGAATTGATATCCTTCTTCCAAACCCTCAGTACCTTGAGGATAATAAAGATAAAATAAAAGGCCTGATTATCACGCATGCGCATGAAGATCACATCGGCGGCGTTGCGCATTTATGGCCGCGTTTAGGTTGCCCAATTTATTGTACGGCATTTACAGCGGCTGTTTTAGAAAAGAAGTTGGATGAAGTACCAGCTAGCAAGAAGGCGCCGATCCATATTGTTGAAGAAAACGAAGTGATCGATTTAGGGCCTTATTCGGTGCGCTTCGTCCCTGTAACGCACTCAATTCCGCAAACAGCCTCTCTCTTTATCAAAACGAAATACGGTAATGTCTTTCATAGTGGAGATTGGAATTTGGATCCAACGCCTGTTGTTGGTGAGGCTATTCAAGCGAAGACTTTTGAAGATATTGGCGCCGAAGGTGTTCTTGCTTATGTTGGGGATTCCACGAATGCGGGCGTTAATGGGCGTAGTGGCTCTGAAATGGATGTTCAAAAAGGACTCGCCGAAGTTATTAAAGAACAAAAAGACGGTGCTATCGTTGTCACTATCTTCTCCTCTAACATTGGACGTCTTCATTCAATTTGTAAGGCCGCAGAAGAAAATGGTCGCTCTGTTGGTATTATCGGCCGCTCTATTCATCGCATGATTGGATGTGCGAAAGCGTGCGGTTATCTAGATGATATTCAGGATTTTGTGAATGAAGAAGATCTTGAGCTTCTACCGCGTGAGAACCTCGTGATTATTGCCACAGGCTCACAAGGGGAGTCGCGCGCTCAAATGGCACGTATTGCCCGCGGTGATAGCCAGTTCTTTAGTGTGCGTAAAGGTGATACGGTTATCTTCTCATCCCGCGCAATTCCTGGGAATGAAAAGAATATTATCGGCGTTCAAAACAATTTAGCTGCGGCTGGTGTGAAAGTGATTAACCCGCGTGATACAAAACATTGTATTCACGTGTCTGGTCACCCATTTCGTGATGAGATTAAATAGATGTTTGGCTGGTTAAAGCTGCGGCTGGTGAGATGGGCATTACAGCGGTTGTTG
>JABSQP010000015.1 GCA_013215815.1 Alphaproteobacteria bacterium
CGCCCCTTTGTGAGAGAGGTCACCTCACCAACTTCCCCCTGCGCAAACACTTCCGGAACGAAGCGACGTTGAAACGCTACAAGTGCATTTTCTTGTTTTTTTGCCCGATAACCAAAATCATGCAGCGCTTGATACACATCAATCGCGCATGCCTTCACCGTATCCTCAACAGACAGGTTTGGCCAAATACCAACCCCCTCCTTCGCAAACGCCTCCCAAGGAAATAGCTCTCCAGGATCTTGCTTACGATCTGGCGCTGCATCTGAATGCGCTATAACATTTTCAGCCTCAAGGCCGTTACGCTTCATGACATCCAGACAGAGCTCTTTGACCGCTGTTACTTGCTTTTCAGGAAATGGTTCATAGCCAAACTCATGCCCTTTGTTCACAATCTCAATGCCGATTGAGTGACTATTGATGTTGGTTAAATTTGACCAAGCGCCAGCACCAGCATGCCAAGCTCTCTTTTCTTCATCGACATGCTGATAAATTTTTCCCACCTCATCCACGGTATAATGGCTACTCACTTTTGCATCTGGATCCGTCAGACGCTCCAGCGCAGCCTTCGCACTCTCCATACCCGTATAATGCAGCATAAGGAGAACAGGTACAGCATCGCCGCGATCATCAAAATTTGGAGAAGGTTTTTGAATGATATCCATGACCTAAGAAATATCCCTTTCTTTAACCGCGAACAACATCATAAGACCAACAAGCCAGAACAAAATAATGGTCGCCATCCCTGCCTGCTGTGTGCCAAAAGCTGTCGTCGCTAATCCAAAACATAATGGCCCTAAAAACGAAATGGATTTCCCTGTAAACGCATAAAACCCATAAGCCTGCGTCACGATCTCAGGAGGCGATAAACGGCTCACCATTGTTCGGCTTGCCGCCTGCACGGGCCCCATAAATATACCAAGCACCATCGCAAGGCCAATAAAGACAAACTTATTTGAAATAAAAAGAATGGCGACACCAACGATAATCAGACCTATCAATGAAATAATGATTGTTCGCTTTGATCCAGCGGCATCATCCAAGTAAGCAAATCCAAAAGCACCCAGCCCAGCGGTTACATTCAAACCAATGGCAAAGATAAGAATTTCAGTAAAATCCATACCAAACTGTCCTGCCGCGTAAACACCGCCTAAAGCAAAAAGCGTAATAAGACCGTCACGGTAAATGGCGCTCGATATCAAAAACATGAAGAGGCTTTTATATTCTTTCACGTGATAGAAACTATTCACGAGCTGCTTCAGGCCATCTCTCAGTGCATTCTTTAGAGGCTCTTCCTCATTACCAGCATCTTTGGTAAAGAAAAATAATGGCAACATAAAAACAAAAAACCAAAGAGCAATGAATGGCCCTACAATGCGAATATGTTCATTATGCTCTTGGGACAAAGTGATAAACGGTTCCATATCACCGAGCCCAACAAAACCAAACAAGCACACAACCAAAGAAACAAGGCCACCAATATAGCCAAGCCCCCATGCCCATCCTGATAAACGCCCCTTCATATCAGAGCGAGCGACATGCGGCAGCATCGCATTATAAAAAACTTGACCAAGCTCTAGCCCTAAGTTGGCAATCGCCACCATAATTAGAACAAGCATAATATTTTTAGATCCATCAGGGTTTTCAGAAAACCACAACATGGCGCTTGCAAAAACACAGATCATAGAAAAAAAGAAAATCCACTTCTTTCGACTTCCCGCATGATCTGCAACCGCCCCTAAAAACGGCGCAAGAATTGCAATCGCGACCCCAGAGGCTGAAATCGCATAACTCCAAAGTGCGCTTCCTTCAGTTTCATCACCAACTAGCGCACGTGCAAAATAAACCCCGTAAATAAAGGTAATAATAACCGTTCCAAAAGCGGTATTGGCCCAGTCATAAAAGCACCAGGAAAAGGCTGATTTTTTAGAAAACTGTGGTGAAACCATACTTTAAGCTCAAAAATTAATTGACATAACTTTTTAAAAAGGTTAACAATTCGTTAATTCAAATAATAACGATTCTAATCCTAGCGGATTTGAGAAAGGAAAACAGGCCGTAAAAGGCTCTAAGGAAGGTTTCAACCCATGAAAAATGTGACAAAAGCGCTTATCGACAAAAAATTCATTACTTTTGCTGTGATGATCACAGCTCTTGTTGGTATTGTTATGCAATCACACGCGAAACCTGCAACAGACGGCATCCTTCTCATTACAGAGAAAAATCAGACAATGTCTAAGCTCCTTGAAAATCGTGGCGCCATGCAAGATACAATTACGTTCCTTCACGAGCACATTAGTGAAACAGCGGTTTTTGACATGAGCATGAGCAACGAAACCATGCCTGAGGGCGCGCCACAACAAAGCATCCAAATGAGCAAGGCTGACTACATCAACAGCTTTATACAGGGCACACATTTTGTTGATGATTATAAAGTATCCATTAAAACGGTTGATGTTCAGGTCTCAAACGACCCAACAATTGCCATATCAAAAGAAGTTATGACGGAAGAAGGTGTAAGCCTAAACCCATATAACCTCCGCGAAGAAGGTAAGCCTTTTGTCAGCACAACAAATTGCACAACAACACATAAAATCGATGGTGACAAAGCGATTGCGGTGAAAGCAGAATGTCATACAAATACCAGCTTTTTAACCGGCGTTTAAACGCTATAGTTGCATAAAAACAACAATCCACAATCTCCTTTAGAAAAATTGTGACCCTTTACTTTTTCGTAATCTTTTTACGGTTAAATCTATAGTGAAGGGGCTTAATAGTCACAAGTTTTACATTTCTAAACAAAGGAGAAATTAATGAAAAAGCTTTCATTACTATGCGGTCTTGCTGTGCTTGCACTATCTGCGCCAGCTCAAGCAAATGATCGATTACACGTGGGCGAAGTACATAATTTTGTAGCAAACCTAAACGTTGCTGTTAACAATACTGACTGGTCTGAAGGACGCAATTCTTTAGATCGCATGATTGCATCTAACGCAACATTTGAAGATAACATCAATGCTTATAATGGCCGTTATCTGGTTCACAATCCTTATTATTATAATACGTATGGTTATCGCTATCCGTATGCATACAACAACTACTACGCTAAAACAGGTTTCCGCGCCCTAAACAAATGGGATCAGATCTCTGTTCTTGAAACAAAAAAGCGTACTATTCCTGGTTACAAGGGCAATTTCGAGCTAGGCGCTCTAACAATTGCACCACTGGGTAACACAGCTGTAGTTGATGTTGACTATAAAGAGCATAGCCTGGCATACACGCCAACGCTTACGCCTTATTACTATAATCATGTTGCTTTAAATGGTCATTCAAAGTGTAAAATGCATTTGGCTAAACAGAATGACACTGTCTACATGACACGCATGTACTGTAATACAAATACAAATCTACCTCTCTAAGAGAGGCAACCTCATAACACTATACAAAGAGGGCTTTTTAGCCCTCTTTTTTTGTATCTTTTTTGTGTTCTGCTACGAATAAAGAGTATGAAGTATTTTCTGTTATTATTATTCGTCCTTATCACGGCTAGTGTCTTCATATTGGCACGCCCTTCAACCCCATGGAGCATGGAAGTGAGCGATACAATACAAAACACAAAACCGAGTAATGCCTCTGTCGCAACTTTTGCAGGTGGTTGTTTTTGGTGTATCGAAAGCGAATTTAGAGCCCTAGAGGGCGTTTTATTCACCCTTGTAGGCTATGAGGGAGGGGAAACACAAAACCCGACATATCAGGACATCACGACAGGAAAGACAGGACACGCCGAAGCGATTGAAGTTTACTATAATCCAGATCAAATAACTTACCGCGAGCTGACAGATTTCTTCTTGCGTAAAGCCCACGACCCCACGCAAAAAAACCGTCAAGGTGTTGATGTTGGTACACAGTATCGTTCAGCGATCTTTTATCATGACGAAACACAAAAATCTGAAGCAGAAGCTGCAATTAAGGCCGCTACAGACGAAAAAGTCTGGAAAAAACCTATTGTTACAGAGCTTTCCCCTAAATCCACGTTCTGGATCGGTGAAGAGTACCATCAGCAATATTATGAGAAATACGAAGATCTGAATGGTCGCCCTCATATCCGCGTTTTGTTTAAGCAAAAAAACAAATAAAAAGAGCTTTATCGACCTAATCCGATGCGGTAAAAGAATGGCATTATGAATACAGAACTTCACTATACAGACGCTGTTGCCAAAGAAACTGCTCCTATATTTGATCTTTTGAAAGATCAATATGACGCAGATTACTGGGAAACTATAGCCCCCTACATTTCTGAGATTAATCGTCTCAAGAAAGAGAAAAATGCAGTTGTGCTCGCGCATAACTACATGACGCCAGATATTTTCCATGGTGTTGCAGATATTGTTGGCGACTCACTTGCGCTTGCACGTGAAGCAGCAAAGACTGATGCTGATATTATTATTCAGTGTGGTGTGCACTTCATGGCAGAAACATCCAAGATGCTCTGTATGGATAAGAAGGTGATTATTCCCGATATGGATGCAGGGTGTTCTTTGGCTGAATCTATCACAGCAGAAGATGTAAAACTCCTTCGTGAAAAACACCCAGGCGTGCCAATTGTAACATACGTCAACACCAGCGCAGAGGTAAAAGCCGAAAGCGATTACTGCTGTACATCTGGTAATGCTGTACAAATTGTAAATGCCCTAGATAGTGATACTGTCCTCATGATCCCAGATCAATACTTGGCACAGTACACACAAGGCCATACGGATAAGAAAATCCTGACATGGCAAGGAAGCTGCGAAGTTCACGAACGCTTTACGGCCGATGACATTATTCAATTCCGCGAGCGCTATGAAGGTGTTCAAGTCATTGCCCACCCTGAGTGCCCGCCAGAAGTATTGGCGGAAGCGGATTTCGCGGGATCAACACAACAAATGATCGACTTCGTTGAAAATGAAAAACCAGCGCGTGTTGTCCTTGTTACAGAATGCTCTATGAGCGATAACATTGCCGCAGCGCATCCTGAGATGGAACTTGTGCGGCCATGCCAAATGTGTCCGCACATGAAAAAAATCACGCTCCCAAAAATTCTAGAGGCTCTTCAAACTGAAAAACCAGAAGTCATCATCGATCCAGAATTAGCAGAGCGCGCGGTTATTCCAGTCAATAAAATGTTAGAGCTGAGCTAAGCATGAAAATCACACAAGATATAAAAGATCTTGTTGAAATAGCTATTCGTGAAGATTTAGGTCAGAGCGAAACCAATAAAACTGATTTTATTGGTGACATTACAACGCAATCAACCACTAAAGAAAATGAAACTATAACCGCAAGTATGGTTGCGCGTGAAGATGGGGTTACATGCGGCACAGCCGTAGCAAACTACGTATTCAATCGCATTGCACCAAATTCAAAAGTTCAGGTCCACCTCCATGATGGAAATAACGTTCAAAGCGGTGAAAAAATTTTAAGCGTTACTGGTAAAGCGCAAGAGATACTACAAAGTGAACGAATTGCTTTGAACTTCGTTACACATTTAAGTGGTATCGCAACAGAAACAGCGCGTTACGCCGAAGCAGTCAAACATACAAAAGCAAAAATCTTGGATACGCGTAAAACACTTCCTGGTTGGCGTTCCTTACAAAAACACG
Organism: Alphaproteobacteria bacterium; assembly: GCA_013215815.1. GTDB lineage: Bacteria > Pseudomonadota > Alphaproteobacteria > Micavibrionales > Micavibrionaceae. The sequence goes on from JABSQP010000015.1 coordinate 5,640, forward strand.
CAGTCAAAATGGGCGGCGGTGAAAATCACCGCATGGGCTTATACGACATGGTTCTTATTAAGGATAATCACATAGCCGCAGCAGGCAGTGTAACTGAAGCATTGAACCGCGCCAAAGCAGCTAACCCCAATGTTAAAATTGAAATTGAAGTTGATACACTAGAACAACTGCAAAACGTACTAGATCACGGAACGGCTGATATCGTTCTGCTAGACAACTTACGCGGAGAAGCCCTTACGCAAGCTGTTCAAATGTGCGCGGGGAAAATAAGCACGGAAGCTTCAGGCGGCATCACAATGGAAAATATTGTTCAAGTCGCAGAAAAAGGCGTCGACTATATTTCAATCGGCGCCCTTACACATAGTGTTAAAGTTTTTGATGTCGGCTTGGATGCCTAATATTTAGATTGCACCCATTTGCAAAAACGCAATGTGTACACCCGCAAAAACATAGTAACCACCTAGTTGATACGACGTATCAATAGCAACAGCTTCAAAAGGATATTCTGTGTAAAGCGATCCCATCAAAGCAGGCGGCATTGCAAACGCAACCCAAAGCAAACAAGACAGTGCGAAATAGCCAGATGCTGTATCGATTTCCAAAAAGCTTGCTAGAAACGCATAAAAACAAGCTGCTAAGAGCCAAAGAAAAAGAGATGCGACGAAAGGTAAAGCTGATTGAGCTACATCTTTCTTTTTAGCGCCGCGAACTTCCATCCATCTATCGCCCATAACTTTTGGGTGATACCAGATGACACCAAGGATAAAAGCAAAGATGCCAGAAAGTAAAAACGCACCAAAATGAATATCTAAATCAATCATAAAACAATCCCCTTCGAAAAAACTTCCGAATCAGATTCTACCCTAAGAATGGCGTTCTACCATCAACTTTTTGATTTCAGACACAGATTTGGCTGGATTTAGATCTTTTGGGCACGCATTTGTACAATTCATAATTGTATGGCAACGATAAAGCTTAAAGGGATCTTCTAGTTGATCTAAACGCTCACCTGTCGCCTCATCGCGACTATCAGTGATCCAGCGCCATGCGTTAAGTAAAATAGCTGGCCCCATGAATTTATCAGGATTCCACCAATAAGACGGACAAGATGTAGAGCAACAAAAACACAAAATACATCCCGCTGGCCCCTTCCCATCAGCGCCATTAAGCTTTTCTGCATCTTCAGGGCTCTGTAAACGCTCTTTTGTTGGCTCAGGGCTATCCGTTTTCATCCACGGCTCGATAGAATTATACTGTGCATAGGCATGATTCAAATCAGGCACCAAATCTTTTACAACAGGCATGTGAGGAAGTGGCGTAATTTTTACATCGCTCTTCACCTCGTTGATCGGCTTTAAGCAAGCAAGCGTATTACGCCCATCTATGTTCATTGCACAAGATCCGCAAATTCCTTCACGACAAGAACGACGGAATGTTAACGTGCTATCGACATTATCCTTAATATGAATAAGCGCATCCAAAACCATTGGGCCACATTCATCCAGATTGATTTCATACTCATCTAAGCGAGGATTAGAGTCATCATCCGGATCCCAGCGATACACTTTAAAAGTTTTCGTATTTGTCGCACCTTCAGCTGCGGCAAACTTTTCGCCTTTTTTGACCTTTGAATTTTTTGGTAGCGTAAATTGTGCCATCGCGCTCGAATACCCTCTTCTATAATACCTTTTGGGCGTTAAATTCGCCTCTAAGATAAACTGTTATAGCTGCGGTGTGAAGAGAATAAAGGCACAAAAAGAGGGGGAGTCTCACAAAATCGAGGCTCTCCCTCTTCTTACAGTATGTCGATATCGAACTTGCCTCTTTCCGGCTACGTATAAGCCTATGGCTTATCTACATTGTGTGCCAATTTCGGCATACTCTGGGCGCTACTCATATCCGGTTATCAATTAAGCGTGCGGTTGTAACCGTCCGAGCGCGCTCCGTTAAACATCTGCAGATACTGATCCAAAACCCATGGATATTTTTGTAACAGCCAAGGGCTCCTTTCTAACATCCGTAGAAGGTGGTTTGGCGATAGCTCGATAAGACGTGCTTCAGAAATATCGTCTTCGGGGCTACCATTAACCTGACAAAATGCTTGAAACATACCATCAGGCAATTCCCAAGACCCCACCGTGGCTTGGGAGCCTTTCCCTCCTATACCGGCTGCTCTTGCTCTCGCTAAGTTAGCTGCCGCATCAGCACTGTGCGAGAACCCATATGCGATATGCATAAGATCCTCCCTTCTTCGCCACAAGGACGAGTTCAGTACTTACATAGGATTAGGTTGAGCCTAGCAAACAAAAAAACAGGCGTCAAAACACCTGTTTTTAGCAATCATATCAGACTGTTACATTTGTTAAGATTTTAATACCTGCGTTTTTTCAAACGACTCGCGTTATTTTTGATAGCTTTCTTGGTGAAGCTCTGCGGTCTCAACAGTTCTTGCTGTAGAAGATGAACCATAGCTTTGCATAACGAAAAGCAGATCGGTCGCCATTTTATTTCGTAGCTCATTATCCCGGCCTGGCAGAAGCTTTAAAGTTGTATGCATCATTGAGCTTGAAGTGCCATCACCAACAACAACATGATCAAGAGGAACCGCACGCGTTTTTATTGCTTCAACAACGACTGTTTCTTGAGAAGCCAAACTCTGATGAAGTTTTTCTAAAAGTTCTTGAACGTTATCGACGTCCTTAGTGTGCTCAACAATAATATGAGGCATTAGTATACCCTCGCTTTTGGTGGCACAGCTTCAACTTCGTCTGTTAACGTTGTCATGATCACTGGGCGATATTCAATCGTTGTTGCGCCCTTCTCATCAACGCTACAGATTGTGTGTTTCATCCACTTATCATCATCACGCTCAGTATAATCTTCACGTGCATGCGCCCCGCGAGACTCTTCACGGTTGACCGCACTAGCCAAACTCGCAACAGCTTGGTAAAGCAAGTTATCAAGCTCCAGCGTTTCAATCAGGTCAGTATTAAAGATAAGTGAGCGATCCTTCACTTTCAAGTTTTCACGCTTGTTAAAGATCCCAACAATTTTCTGGTGCCCATCTTCAAGAACATCACCTGTACGGAATACAGCTGCATGATCTTGCATTGTACGCTGCATTTCAAGACGCAGATCTGATGTGCTCATATCACCATCGGTATTACGATAACGATCTAGACGCTCAATCGCTGCCCCACCATCATGGCCGTCTTTCAATGATTTATGCGGCATGTTCGGACTAACTGTTTCTGCGGCGCGAATTGCTGCAGCGCGACCAAACACAACCAAATCAAGAAGTGAGTTAGAACCCAAACGGTTCGCACCATGTACAGACACACAAGCTGCCTCACCAATCGCCATCAAACCTGGAACAACTGCGTTTGGATCTTTCTTCGTAGGGCGCACAACTTCTGTACGGAAGTTTGTTGGAATACCGCCCATATTGTAGTGCACTGTTGGCAAAACAGGGATCGGCTCTTTCGTTACATCAACGCCAGCAAAGATACGCGCGCTTTCGGCAATCCCTGGAAGACGGGAGTGAATAATGGCTGGATCAAGGTGCATTAGGTTTAGATGAATGTGATCTTTATTTTCACCAACACCTCGCCCTTCGCGAATTTCGATGGTCATTGAACGCGACACAACATCACGTGATGCAAGGTCTTTCGCGCTTGGTGCGTAACGCTCCATAAAGCGTTCCCCTTCAGAGTTTGTGAGGTAACCACCTTCACCACGAACACCTTCTGTAATCAAACAACCTGCACCGTAAATACCTGTTGGGTGGAACTGGGTGAACTCCATATCTTGTAGAGGCAAGCCTGCACGGGCAACCATACCACCGCCATCACCTGTACAAGTGTGCGCTGATGTACAAGAGAAGTAAGCACGGCCATATCCACCTGTAGCCAAAATCGTTTGATGCGCACGGAAACGATGAATTTTACCATCATCCATATTCAGTGCCATTACACCAACACAGGAACCATTTTCATCCATGATGAGATCAAGCGCGAAATATTCGATAAAGAATTGCGCTTTATGTTTCAGTGCTTGCTGATAAAGCGTATGCAAAATCGCATGACCTGTACGGTCAGCTGCTGCACAAGTACGCTGCGCAGTGCCCTCACCATAATGTGTTGTCATACCACCAAAAGCACGTTGATAAATTTTACCAGCCGCTGTACGAGAGAATGGCACACCATAGTGCTCCAGCTCATAAATCGCTGGAATAGCTTCACGACACATATACTCAATTGCGTCCTGATCGCCCAGCCAGTCAGAGCCTTTAATCGTATCATACATGTGGAAGCGCCAGTCATCTTCACCCATGTTACCGAGCGCCGCAGAGATACCGCCCTGCGCCGCCACAGTGTGTGATCGCGTCGGGAATACTTTCGAAAGGATCGCTGTGTTCAGACCCTTTTCCGCACAACCAAAACCTGCACGCAGTCCTGCACCACCAGCACCGACGACGACAACGTCGTATTCGTGATCAATTATTTCGTAATTTCCTAGTTTTTCTTCTGACATAAGTTACCCTTATACGCCTGTCGTAAATGCAATTTTCATGAGTGCAACAATGCTTGCCACACCCAAAACTAAAAAGACGAGCTTTACGCCCAATACTAAAATTGTGCGCATTACTCTGCATGGCACATAATCTTCAAAGACAACCTGCAACTCACCGGTCACGTGCTTGAACGTTGTCAGCACAAAAAGAACTGCAACAACAATGCTCACAGGATGAGACATCCACACTGTAAATTCTTCATATGTGGCGTTACGTAGTGAAAAGATTGTGTAAATCACCCAGCCGATCAGCGGAATATTCGCAATCGTTGTAATATCATGCAGCATGTGGTGATGTGTCCCATGATGCGCGGAACCAAGACCTTTCGCCTTTGCGAGCGGTGTTTGAATAGAACTTTTATCACTGCAACCCATTACTCTGCCCCCTCTTCAATCGTTACCTGATTAGATGAAAGATACATCTTCCAACAGCCACAGGCCGCCTGCCATAAACCCAATGTTAAAAGCACTGAAAGTAACAAAACAAGATTGCCTGAAAAGATTCCAGACTTTTCATTCAAACCAATACCAACATTCCAAAGAACATGGCGCACACCATTACCGATATAGAAAAACACTAAGAAAGCCCAAACCAAGAAACCATATCCAGCAAGTGGATGATTTAGAAGGCTCATCGTCATATTGTAAATTTCAAGAGACCACGCCACAGCAACAAACCAGCTACATAGAACGAAGAGCGTTGCTGTTAGAATAATACCAACTGCACGGCCCGAAATAGACATCAGAGCGTTGTATGGCAGTCTGTATACTTGCAAATGCGGGGAAAGAGGTCTTTTTGCTTTATGATCTGAGCTATTTTGCGCTTCGGCCATTCGTTTTGAATCCCATCTAGTTGACGTTTTTAAGCACACTATGTGTAGCAGACTTAAAAACGAAAATGAAGGCCGTAAAGGCCTTCATAAAGAGTTATATTCGCTTGAAAACTTAAGCAGCAGCCTTCATATGGCTTTGCGTTAAAACTTCAGCGATTTGTACAGCATTAAGGGCTGCACCTTTACGTAAATTATCAGATACGCACCAGAAGTTCAGGCCATGCTCAACACTGTGATCCTGACGCACACGTGATACGAATACATCGTCTTCACCAGCAACCTCTGCAGGTGTCACGAATTCCATATCACTATCAAGGTCAATGACTGTCACACCTTGCGCTTCACGCCATAACTTCATCGCCTCAAGCGGTGTGATTGAACGATCCTCGAATTCCACTGTAATCATTTCAGAGTGACCAATAAATACAGGCACGCGTACACAGTTCGCGCAAACCTTGATATTCGGGTCGAGGATCTTTTGTGTTTCTACAACCATCTTCCACTCTTCTTTGGTCATACCATCGTCCATAAACTTATCGATTTGTGGAATCATGTTGAACGCGATCTGCTTTGGAAATACTTCCTTTTTCACCTCATCGTTCATGTAGAAATGACGTGTTTGGTTAAACAACTCATCCATTGCCGCTTTACCGCCACCAGAAACCGACTGATACGTTGATACAACAACGCGTTTAATTTTTGCTGCATCATGCAAAGGCTTTAACGCCACCATCATCTGAATTGTCGAACAGTTCGGGTTGGCGATGATGTTTTTCTTTGTGTGCAACGCAATCGCTTCAGGGTTTACCTCAGGCACAACCAAAGGGACATCTGGATCCATACGGAAATGGCTTGTGTTATCAATCACAACAGCGCCCTGCTCACCCGCACGCGGAGCAAACTCAGCCGAAATAGCGGCACCAGCAGATGAAAGAACAATATCCGTGCCCGTGAAGTCATATTTTTCAAGATCTTGAACTTTTAGGTCCTGATCCCCAAAAGATACTTCACGTCCGACAGAGCGACTTGATGCCAAGGCAACAACATCACTCACCGGAAAACCGCGCTCATCAAGAATATTGAGCATCTCGTACCCAACATTTCCAGTAGCGCCAACAACGGCAACTTTGTAACTCATACTACTTAATCCTTTTGAAAGCTTTTATTTCGTATTATTCTATACATTCAATACCTAGGTTTTCCCAACATTTCAAACTTTAATATGACCGATAAGCCTACAAATAAGCCAACGATAGAAGATTTAGAGCGCGCCGTCGAAGAAGCGGATGCGCTGGCGGATCAAAAATCAAACTTTTTGGCGACAATGAGCCATGAGATTAGAACGCCTATGCAGTCTATTTATGGGCTTTTGGAACTGATTGAACATGAAAACCCGCCAGCAGGTGTCTTAAGTATGGCGCAGACCGCAAAGCACTCTGCAAGCGGGCTTTTAGAGATTCTCGATGATATCTTGGATTTTGCAAAAATGGACGCCGATAAAATGGAACTGGACGAATTTGAAGTTCCGGTACGTACACTGGCCCGCGGTATCAACGAAGCCATGGAAGTGAAGGTTCAGGGTAAGGATGTTCAGCTTCTGGATGATATCGAAGAAGACGTTCCATTCGTTATTATGGGTGATCCGAAGCGTTTGCGCCAGATCATCATGAATTTGATGGGCAACGCTCTTAAGTTCACATCTGATGGCTCTGTCACAATTAAGATTACAAAGGCCAACGCCGGTGATGATGATCTTGTACTGCGCTTTGAGATTATCGATACGGGTATGGGGATGAGCCAAGAGATTGCGGATAAACTCTTCTCCCCATTCACGCAAGCCGATAACTCTACCTCGCGTAAATTCGGCGGAACAGGCTTAGGGCTTTCTATTTGTAAAAAACTCGTTGAATTAATGAACGGCCAAATTGGCGTTCTCAGCGAAGAAGGCAAAGGCTCCACTTTCTGGTTTGAAATCCCGACGAAAGAAGTTAGTACGGATGCCAAAGCCGTGAACATGCCAAATCTAGAGGGTATTTCAGTTCTTTCTGTTGAAGATCACCCAATGGGAGCAAAAGAGATCGTGAAATCGCTCCGCTCTATGGGCGCTAATGTTGAGAGCTGCCCAACTTATGCAGAAGGCTTAGAACTCATGAAGCGCCGCCCATTCGATGTGGGTATTATTGACCAAGGCTTACCTGATGGCCTTGGCTTAGATCTTATTCGCGAGATCATGGAAGAACGCCCTTTCATGGGATTGATCATGTACACCGTCCGTAATGATGCAGGGCTCCAACATACGCTCCAATCACTTGGCGTGACTTACCTTACAAAGCCTGCCAGCCGCGTTGGCTTGGGTGATGCCGTTAAAGATGCGGCCAGTAAAGCGACCAAGATAGAAATTAGCGGCCCAACCAAACTTCTTATTGCTGAAGATACAGAAACGGTACGTAACGTATTATTTAAACAATTGGAGAAGCTAGGCGTTGATGCGACATTTGTTGAGAACGGAGTTGAAGCCATGGAAACCCTTAAAACGGGTGAGTATGGTATTCTGTTTACCGATTTACACATGCCTGAGATGGACGGATATGCCGTTATTAATGCAATACGTGAAGAAGATGAAAAGCTTGATCGTCACTTCCCTGTGATTGCCCTGACCGCCGATGTACAAATGGCACAAAGACAAGTTTATATGGAGCACGGTTTTGATGAATGTCTTCTAAAACCTGTCTCATTGGGACAATTTCGCCGTCTCCTGATCCGCTGGGGTCTATTAAAGGACAGTGGGCAGGAAATCATCACGAAGACGAATGAAGACACTTCTGAGCTCTCTGCCATCGACAAGGAAGCCGTTATTGCGCAAATGGGCGCATGGGATGACAGCATTATTGAGATGCTCAAAATGTTCGTTGATATGACCGAAAGTACGATTGGGCAAATAACAAGTGCTGCAAATGATAAAGATGTAAAAAATCTTGCAGAAGCGGCGCATAGTCTCAAAGGCGCTGCAAAGTCCGCAGGCGCAAAAGATTTGGGTGATATAGCAGAAAAGCTACAAACCGCAGCAGAAACCAATCAAGATTATAAAGATTTAGTGGAAGAAATATCCGCTCAATTCAAACGTGTGAAAGAAGAAGTACAAGCTTTATAAATTACGGACAAGCTGCTTCGTCAGCATCGGTATCACCATTGTATACAGCCGTGCCTGTTGTAATCATCCAAACACGAAGACACGTCTCGGTATCACACTCTATCTCCGTAGCTGTACTGGTCATATCTTCAGTACTCGCCGACGCATCAATAATATCCACTTCACATTCAGAATACTGATCATCCAGCTTCGTCATCGCCGTTTGTAAAAACGCATCCGTTTTATCCGTTGATGTGTAGAAGAACACACCATCGGTGCCGTTATAATATTCCCACTCTTCAAAAAGGTTTACGATTGGCGGAAAAAACTTCCCTGAACTTCCGCCAAAAATATCGGCATGATCATTCGATGTGCCAGGATTGCCTGGGCATAAAATGTTGCGCGCTTGATCATTTGCTGCGGCTCCGCTTTTCGGGGCTGGTGTAAAATATGCACTCGATGGATTCAATGGATATGGTGTGTTATACCCCCCCACTCCAATAAGCCCAGTGTCCCCTGTAGGATACGACAGCACACACTCCTGTATGGCGGAACGAATAAAGTTAATCTGAGAATTCAGTTCCGTAATCGTATTAAACGTGTTTTGAGACGTAGTTTGCTGTGATGAGGGGCGCATAAATGAAGCGGTCAACGCCGCCAGTAAAGCAATAGCCACAAGAATATAAACCATCGCACTACCGTGCTCTGGTAATTTCTTATTCACGCCTATGTGACTATAATGCTTCATCTTCCCCCTTAAGCAAAAAACCCAGCCAGCCAGTTACGGGCAAGCTGGGTTTTAAATCTATTTATAACGCCGTCTTATCTTTCCAGTAGCACTGAGTAGAAGACGTAGCGTGAGTTGTCAGTATCATAGAAACAACCCATTGGTTGACCTGCGAATACGTTACATGTCGCATTCGAAATATCTTCTTGGTCAGTTGTCGGCAGCGTATATGTATCATCCATAAATTCTGTATCGATATTATCTTCTGTTACAGCAGAGTTAATATCCGGAACGTTTGCATCTGCCGTCGCAGTACAACCACCTGCTCCAATACCTACCTCTTGGTTAATTCTTTCACACACTGTTTCTGTAATGCCTGGAAGGAACGCAATAATATCGTTACCGCTCGATCCAGCAATACCAATGTTAACCAGCTCGAAATGACCGTTATAGTACCACTGACCACCTGTGTTACCACCAGCACTATCCATCACATCATTTGGCGCTTCTTGATAAACAGCACCACCACCGTTCGGGTGGAACACGCCTTGCGCTTCAGATGATAAATCACCAAAGTCTGATGGTGGGTTAAATTCCAAACCATTCACGCTTGTTCCGTTTAGAACCATACGCACGAGAGATGTTCTGAGAGATGCCGGGAATTGTGTTAGTGCCGCACTACTCAAGATAGCTTGCTCTCTATCAGCCGATCCACCGCCTGAGCGTGTTGATTGCGTTACCGCGTATGAGAGTGCCGCGAAAAGCGCCACCGCAATAAGAATGAGGAAAAGAACATTCCCCTGTTCTGTCTTTCTATAAGTCATCTGGTTCATAGTTTTTCTCCACTTCTTCTTGGTAAACCCTAGTAAATTTATTTAAATCTATACTCAATAATCCGTCAAAATAATTCAAAAATTAAATTAGCCCTTTTTCTTCGGCTCCGTCACAGTCACCTTATTCACTTTCAGTGTTGCAGACAATTTTGCATTTTTACCACATTCACGGCCCACACACATCTTTTCAAGTGATACACGCCAACCTTTTCCACCGTTTTGTACATGCCCTAAAGCTTCCCTAAACTCGGTAAAATTACTCGTGCTTCTTGCTGTAATGATTACTTGAGAGCCGTTTGCCTTAATATCAATACCGCGATAAATCTCTTTTGCACTGCTCACAAACTTCTCAACACTCGCTTTATCGATCGGTTTTTCTGTAATTGTCGGAACAGCGGGCTTCAAAGCCTTAGTTTCTTTGAGTTTAGCGCGCATTTCAATCATCGTTTGCGTTTGAACAGCGGTGTAAAGCCCTAACGCCGCCGCGGCTCCCCAAGCAATACCTGCCGCGATCAAAGCCGTTTGGCCCGCATTTTGAGGCAGTTTTTCTAAAAACGCGTTTAAGTCATCGGCCGCCTTAGGGTCGAGATACTTCTTTAATGCGTTGAAATCAAAGGACTTAAAATCCAATGTCGTCTCCTGATCTAAATTATCCAATTCTTAGTTTTTATTAGTATTACCTAAAATTTTACTCAAAAATGATTAAAGTGGCCTTAGTTATAGAAAAAATTTATTTAAAATTTTACCTATCTACTTCCTTTCACACGAACACGGCCATCTTTCTCAATACCTGGTTGCACTTCACCCTTAACAGTACCAATCCCTTGTCCGTAAGCAGGTGGTAAGAGAACTTCCCACTGCACCTTAGCTCCATTAACTTCATACTTCACCAAGGTACCATCAACAGTCTTCAACTCATCAAGAAGCTCTTGAATACGCACCATATGTTTAATCGTATCACTTTGTAGAGCATCATACGCCTTAATCATTAATTGCTGACTTGTGCTCTGCGTTTCTCGCTCAACCTTGGCAAGATCCCGTTTGATAAAGTTTGTTGCCATATACTGATAGGCTAAGAACGCAAAGATCACTAACGTCAATAATATCCCTGTAAACAGCAACGCCTTTGCAGTCGCGCGAGAAAGACGTTCCGTATTCAGCATTCTATTGCGCCATGGAACAATATCGGCAACCTCTGGGTTAACTGTCACGAAGTTTGCATCCATACTTTGGATCTTTGGTAGAAGCGTTCTAGCAGCACCAAGATAAACCTGCATACGGCCGGTATCAGGATCCCAGCGTAAAGCAGAGGCCAAACCTTCTTGTTCGTATAGATAAACTGTTTCTCTATCCCAATATTCACTATTGCCTGGCAGCGCCGCTACTAAAGGGCACCAACTATCAGGATTTGATGCCAACATGGCAGATGGGCAGGCAAGATACCAACACTTACCGTCTTGAACAGTGTATGCATAATGAACTTTCTCAGTAGCGCATGCCTGCGATGCGGCATTCCATACAGTTTCTTCTTCAGAACCCGCGACATGAGGCACAGCACCCCCGATAAGTTCTTGAGGTAAATATGGAGACAAATCAGAGACGAAGCGATCCACTTCACCAGCCATATAATCGGAAACGCCTGGACGCGGCATTAACCGCTCTTTTTCTACAACGGGAGAATTACCACCAGCATTGTTTTTCTTAGGAAAAATCATGACTACAACGCGTCTCCCATCAAACCGCCCATCATACTATCAAGGCTCATGTTCATTACAGTCAGCGCATAAATCGCACTACCAAAAGCAATAACCAGAAATACACCTGTCAAACCAAAGGCTAACCAAACAATAAGAGAATGCTTTGTTTTTGCAGCTTGGGCGCGCATTTGCGCAATTGATTCTAGAATTGTAGCAACTTGATCCAAGTCCGACAAGGTCGCAAGTTCCATCCGCTCACTTCTGGACAACGGTTCCCTATCCAATGCTGCTCCCAATCCAATTCCACGCTCAAGCTCCTCATTAGCAGTTGACCAGTAATCCATAACTTCAGGAGATGTGGTCGCCTCAGAGGCTTGTTGGAGCGCTTCGTTAATAGGAACAAGACCACGTAACATGCGTGAACAAGCCACCATAGAATCTGAAAAACCTAAGTCCCTCATATAAGCACCAATAAGGGGGATCTTTCTTACAACTCTAGCCGTCGGCCAATCCGTTTTTCCTTTATTGACAAAAAATGAGATAATACACCATCCCATAAAGCCCGCTGACGCATACGCAAGCCAAATAAGAACATCCCATGTCAAACCCAGGTTACCAACCACGCGGTTATACTCTTCCAACTTCGCAGGATCGGTCGGCGCATTGTTACCAAACCATCCCAAGACCATATCCTTACCAGCAGCTAACGATGTAACAATTGTGAACACATCAAAGCCAAGCCAGCCAAGCGTTCCCATGATTGCTCTTTGGTTTTTCTTTTTTTGAGTAATTGAATGAATGGCATGCGGAATACCGTCAGTAAGCTTATTCGCCTTCTCACTTGCTGCCAAAATAGCCAATGTACCATGATCAAAAATACGAAGCGCTTTTAGAGCATCAATTACACCAAGGCCACGAGAGAGCGCTTCACGCGCAGGTGCCAAAATATTTTGTCTTGTCGGATTTGTTTCCGCCTCAATAATCTTCCAAAAAGCAACACCAGGAGATGACACAGCGGCTGCCCTGAATTGGATACCTCTCAGAAGTTGAACCTGCCACCAAGTAGAGCGCGCCAACAAACGTTCGAGCGGAGAACGCTCGTGTTGGCGGATACTGATAACATACCCACCTTTTTTAGAGACAGCATCCCTCACATCGTCAACTGTAGGAAGGTAAAACGACTCTTTTGACGTTTTCGTACCTGATATTGTTTCGTAAGCAATTTCGGCGACCCATTGTTGCATCAGCGCACCACCTATTCTTCCAAATACGAAATTGCTGCTTTTGGATCAACTTGCCCCGAAACAACGAGATCAATGAGCCCCTCTCGTCTTGTGTGCATAATCACATCATCCTTGCCAACCAAGTCGTGCGGATTATTCATCAACGCTTCATAAACATGATTTCTTTGTCCCGGGCCAGACGTGATCAAGATCGCATCAAGAAGCAAAGTTCTTCCTGCAATACCAGTACGGTTACATAGATCACACCCTGATGTGTTGTGTGTTTTAACTTTTTCATCACCGCTAAAACCAAATTCTTTTAATTCATTCGGCCCAAGAACTTCCCTGGTTTCTTTATCATGAGAACAGCCCTGACACAGAGTTCTAACCAAACGTTGGTTCAAAATAGCACGCACCTGCTGCGCTAGAGTATATGTTGATGAACGCTCACGTTCAGCAGGCATTAGCGAGCGCATCCGCTCAAAAGTTTGAAGCGCCGTATCAGCGTGAATTGTTGAAATAACCGTGTGACCAGATTCAGCGGCTCTCAAAGACGTTTCCACCGTATCCGCATCACGCATCTCACCAATAATAATGTAATCAGGATCATGACGCATTGATGCCCGGATCAAATCAGCAAAATCACCACCTTCTTGACCACTACGAACCTGCCACTGCGTCGCATAACGTAACTCGTATTCAATAGGATCTTCGATCGTTAGAACATGCTTACGACGACGATCAATCTGCTGCACACATGCATACAATGTTGTTGTTTTACCAGAACCCGTCGGTCCAGATAAAAGAATAAGTCCACCACCACCCTTGATTTCAGGTGATAGTAGATGTGCCAAATGATCACCCACATCTTCATGACGGCGGAAAAGTTCGTCAAACCCTTTAAGAGCGGCTCTATCCAATAGACGAAGTGTGATTTTTTCACCATCTTGCGCTTGAGGGCCAGCAGCCACACGAACATCAATGCTTCGACCTTGCCAAACAAAACCAAAACGACCATCCTTTGGTGTCACGCGGTCACCAAAGTTAAGACCCGCATCCCTCTTCAAAAGGGTTGTTAAACGTGCCATCGCTTCTGCGGGAAGCAAATGAACAGGTATTAAATCACCGTCAATTCTATATTTAATCCAGTTTGGCGCATCAGGATTGTTATCTTGAACCAAATGCACGTCAGATGCACGCATTTGAAGCGCTTCAGCTAATAAATCTCTTTGGAAACGGTTCAACAAAAGACCATTATCAATATCGGACAACCACAACGCTAAAGTTTTTTCACATCGATCTGCAGACAAATCATGTACAGATCGTAAGGTTTCAAGTAATTCAGCGCGATCCCATACTTCGATATCTATGCTATCAACATTAAACCCACTTCGGCGCGCCGTTGATAAAAGATTCTCAACCTGACGATCATTCAAATCATCCAAAGGAGCAATCTTTAGCACACCTTCGTGAAGACCTATCAAGTGAATGTTAAGAGGTAACCAAGCTTGAACAGGCAAAATAGAACGCAGCTGATCTCCAGACGCCCTGTTTTTAACCCCTTCTTCCTGATTTTCAGTCTGCTGAACCGCGCCAGCCATATCCAAAAGCTGCTCTGTAGAACGAGAAACCCCGTACTCCAAAAGCATCGCACGCTCGCGCTGCACCATATCCAGATAGCGTTCACGCCCTTCAGATGAACGAATTTTTCGCCGATCAGTTGATCTACGTTCTACACCGTGAGGCGGCCCTTGATCATTTTTTCGTCGATCTTCGCCACTTCGCTCATCAACGACAGTGTCTTGCGCCTCAGCATTTTCAGTTGGTGTATTCTCGTTATCCATTCAATTTCGCGTATTAGTTATCATCTCCAGAAGACGTGTTCCCACCAATAGATTGTCCACCATTTGAATTAAAACTTGTTAAAGATTTATCAAAAAGTAGTAAAACACTCTGCTCCCCATAACTAAATTGTACAGCGCTAGAACGCACTTTTACATCCCATAAGATGCCGCCAATCACGGTCTCTTCACCGCTAAAGACCACTCGACTACCGCCAGGACCGGCAATAATAGCACGTTGGGGGGCTAACGATGTGATGCGGAAACCATCTAATGCGCCGCGGACATCAATAACAGGTTTGGCAACACGCACTGGTTCTTGAACAGCAGGTGTCGGCTCAACAGCCGGTCCTTCGCTTGGGCTATCAACAGCCTGTTCAGAACCCGTCACAGCAGGCTGCGTTACGACAGGTGCAGAAGAAACTAAATCCTGAGAAGAAAGGGGCGGAACTCCTCCAAAATACGGAGCGGATGATATTTCACCTCCAAAGAAAATAGCTTCACTATCTTTATTAACAGCGCCTGTTGCAGTTCCTCTTAAAGGCATTACCAGAATTCCACGCGCCCCATTATGATGAATTTGGATATCATCAAGAATATCTCCCTCTCGCACAGGCTCCCACGTCAATGTCATAGGACATGCCTCAACAGGATCCAGCATTGTTCCTGGAGCACAACCATTTCTTGAAATTTCAACGCCGTTTTTATCATTAGACATGCGTATGTCTGTCAACGTTACCGGCGCATCACCGACGTTAACAAGAGACACCGTAATAGCGGAACTTGTATCAATCCCTGTCCCAAAATCAACTTCGGACTGTGATGCCGTTAATAAGCCTTTACCAGGTATAGCTTCAGGAAAGACATCAGCTTCACTAGCGGCTGCAGGTTCGTATGAACCGTTTAGAGGAACGGCAGTAACTGAGGCAGGACCATCGTGTTTTACGACTAAAACACCTGTTGCAGGGCCACGTTGAACAGGAGACCATGTTAGAGTTGCAATACATGCTTCACCAGAATCCAGCGAGTCACAATCAGCTTCAAGGGAATAACCCGACTGAGGCGTTGCATCGATAAAAATCGAATCTAAAGTAATTTTTTTCGATGTTACATTTCGCAAAACAACCGGCTGTACTTGTGTTCGGCTTTCACTCAAACTTCCGAAATCAACATCGACCGGGATAGCTTCAACGTCATTAATGAGCTCTGTACGACTACCATCTGTTGAATCTACGACACCGGTCACAACTGATGTGATCAAACGCGATCTTCCATCATGCCTGATCAGCATTTCCACACGAAAACGACCTGGCTGCAGCCCCTTAACTGACAATGCAATCGCACAAATAGCGCCTGAATCCAGAGGGTCTTTAGCACACTGGTTTTGCGCAATAGATGCAGAAACGTTAGACGATGGGTAAAGATCAATAGCCCCCATAGTTACTTGTTTGTTGCCATCGTTACGGAACAGCAAAACAACCTGAGAAGACGAGCCTAAAGTAACATTACCACTATCCAGATTGTTGTTTACGGCAACGAGGCCACCACTGGCATTGCCCTGAGGATCACGTGAACCTGGATCATCAAATGCAGACTGGGCAATAGCAGATGATGCAAAAATTGTCATTGCCAAGGCCAGTAGAAGGCCACGTTTTTTTATTTTCAATCTATTCCCCATAGCGATCATCATTATACCATAATCTCGACCAAACCGTCTAACTATTGACCATCAACGGTTTTCGACACTCTTTCTTCAAAAACAGAAGGTTCATAACTACCAGAAAAATCATTAATACTCTTTGACACACGCCCCGCTGGTTCCTCACTTGGAAGTTCCGGAGAAACCTCAATCTCGACATCAACCTCAGCACCATCATAAACAGGTACATCATAGGCATCGGACGCATCGCTCTCGATAACTTCTATAACAGGCTCATCTTCATAACGCTGGTCCTCAGGGAACATCTCAACGTTAACCTCAACATCATCACCCAAAGGTTGTGCTTGATCATTTTCGATCAACTGCTGAACAGCTTCACTCTCAGCTTCAACAACATCATCTATAACGTCATCCATGTCCTTAGACACCATTGGTTCAGCAAGAGGCTGTAAATCCTGCTGATCTGGTTCGGCGACAGCAGGAGCCATACTTTCCTGAGGCGTCTCAACAACTGTTTCCTCGACGACATCATTAGGGACCTCAGTTACAAGCGCTGGCGCCGGCTCGGGTGAAATAACAGACTCTGAAGGCGTTAACTCCACAGGAGCTGAAGAAACAGGTTTGTCTTCAACCTTAACAGACTGTGGTGGCGCCTCTATCTGCCCCTTCGCTTCCATACCTTTATCAGCTGGTAAGACAGACGATTCTACAGGCGCCTCACGAACAGTTTTATATTGGCAGTCAGAGCCAGATTTCAACCAATCTTTCCTTGCAGAGCTTTGCAAAACAGGCTCTTTTTTGTCCCTTATCTCCATGTAATTCTTATGACGTTGGTCCACACCCGATGTATAAACGACAACGCGTGGACGCATCATGAAAACGAGCTCTAAGTTATCTGTCCCCGCAGAACGACTATCCGGAATAAGGGGCTCCATTAATCCAGCGCCACGACTATTAAAGCTATCATTCTCTCTCACCAAACCACCAATAAGCAAAGAGTCACCAGGACGAATACGAACTTGCGTCGTCAATTCACGCTCCGATGTATCTGGCAATTGAATTTGTGTACTTGTTCCGGCCGCACCACCGTCAGAGAATGTAAATGGTGCAATTGAGTTAACATTTTCCAACTCAATATCAATATCAGCGTACACAGTTGACTTATCCCATGAGCTCGCAATGCTAAGGGTAAATCCACTCTCAACACTATCTGTTGTCACAGCAGTTGTCGAACCACTGTCAGTCAATGTTGTCACAATCTCTGACACATAGTTCTCAGTATCCGCAACACGGAGCTCTGCTGAAGACCCTGACAGAACAGAGATTTGCGGTTGTGATATCGTTTTCACAGCACCAAATGTAGAAAGGAAGTTAAACACCTCAGTAGGGTCAGTTCCCTCACCAATAAAGCCCGTCGTTGGCAAACCAATACTTACAGGGTTCGTTGCTCCTACAGCGCTACCCGAAAGAGATGCGCCAATATTATATTTGCCTAATGTTGTGAAATCTTGCCAGTTAATACCAGCTGTATTGTCAGCATCTAGAGACACCTCCCAGATATACGTTTCAAAAACAACCAGAGCCGTATTAGCACGCAATCTTTGGAAATAGTTTTCTGCAAGCTTGGAACTACGTTGAGTTGCAGAATAGATGATACTTCTCGTCGTTGGGTCAGACACAGGCGCATCAACATCAGCCCCAACAATAGCCTCAAGCCCTGTGATCACATCATCAATAAAACTGGTATCGTCAGCATCATCACCAATAGGAGGCAATGTCACAGTAAAGACCTGTATATCCTTAACGACAATAGCGCCATCCTCATAAGAACAATATAGATCTGCGAGAGAACAAACACGCTCAACGACCTTATCAAGATCACCCTTTAGATTCGCCACTGTGATTTGACGGGACAACCCCTCTTCCGTTTCAAAAGCCAATGAAACGTCGTAATCAGCAAGAATAAGCTGCAACGCACCCGCTAATGTTTCACCACGAAGCTCAAAAGGCCCAACCTTATCTGAAGGCAACCGCCCACCATAAAGAGCTTCCGGCACAAGAACATCTTCACCAAGAGGAAGGTACATAATACTATCAGGGCGCTCATTAACTGCCTGACGGCGCTCTTCAGCACTCACCGGCGCAGGAATATTTACATTACGCGGATCAGGGACATTAACATCTGCACAAGCAGCTGTAAAAAGAGATACACCTGAGACAAATGCTGTTAACAGCGTTTTTCGAAAGGGGGCACATTGCATGCTCATGAAGACCTTCTTTCCCAAATCTTAAAAGTACGCTCAACCGTTTTCAAAAGACGGTCTTTTTCAATTGGTTTAATCAATACAGAACCGACATCCCAAGTCGTCGCTTGCTCCAATATGTCAGGACTGTTATCGCCAGTAGCCAGAATAACGGGAATTTGTATATTTTTACCACGGATTGCGCGAATAAACTCAAATCCATCCACAGGCTCCATTCGTAAATCGACAATAGCCATGTCCATTTCTTCAGAATCCATCTGCTGAAGTGCGTCACCACCCTGCGTCGCCTCAACAACCACATAACCATCATCTTCTAGAAATTTCACGATTTGCATTCGCACAAAATCGTTATCTTCAACCACTAAAATTCTTTTATCTGACATGGGCTAGAATTCTTCTCTTCTAAGAAATCCACATATTGTATTGTACGAACTACATCGAATCATTAAGAATCAACCTCATAAAATTAAAGGGCTTTTTTCGTTTAAGCAATGCCTCCCCAAATAGTACCCACGCTTTTACACAGTCTCTAAGTTATTGAAAATAATATGATCAGCATACTTCTCCTTATAATTTTCCTCAGCGGTATTTGTGTTTTAGGGATTCTGTCAATTATTGATCTTAAAACATACTTACTACCCAACCCGTGGGTTGCCACTTTTGCCGCTCTCGGCTTCGCTTTTCACTTCATTAATGGGTTTGAAGCCCTTCCTCTCGAACAGGTCGCCTATGGAGCTCTCGCTGGCTTTTGGACGCTTTACATCATACGAGCGCTCGGTAATTGGTATTACAAACAAGACTCTCTAGGCCTTGGTGATGTTAAGTTATTAGGCGCAGGTGGTATTTGGTTAGGCGTTAACGGTGTATTCATGGCAATTACAGCTGGGGCTTTTGCAGGCCTCATTCACGGTATCATTTACGCTGTTTATATTGCTATTAAAAACAAGAAATCGATTAATATGCATCGCCTGCGCATTCCTGCAGGCCCTGGCTTTGCAGCAGGTATTATAGGTGTTTCAATTTGGCAATATTACGACCTGCTACAAGAAACTGTCCAAAACCTCTTCTAAATATCTTGCTTTATAATAAGAGGCACGCTTATAGTCCTGTTTTGATATGACAGAGCAAGACACCTTCACAAAAGTAGATCGAGACGCTTTTACACATGAGCATTTACTCGGCATTGAAACATTATCCGCAGAAGAAATTAACATCATCCTTGATCTGGCCGATTACTACGCTGATCGTCTAGATGATCGCGCTTTCAAGCCAAATATTCTGCAAGATCAAATCGTACTTACGCTCTTCTTTGAAGACTCAACACGCACACGCACATCTTTTGAAATGGCAGCGAAGCGCCTTGGGGCTGATGTTGTAAACATTGATCTTCGGACAAGCTCTCTGAGCAAAGGTGAGAGCTTAACAGATACGATCCATACGCTTCATTCAATGCTACGCCCAGACGCCATCGTTGTTCGTCACAGCGAGTATGGAGCACCAAGCTTTATTTCAAGCCTCGTCAATTGCCCTGTTATTAATGCAGGCGACAGTTGGCACGAACACCCAACGCAGGCACTCCTTGATGCCCTCACTATGCGCCGCCAATTCGGTGATATAGAAGGGAAAAAAGTAGCGATCTGTGGCGATATTTCACACTCACGCGTTGCCGCATCAAACATGATCTTACTGTCAAAACTGGGCGCCGAAGTGCATATCGTCGCACCACCTGTTTTAATGCCAGAGAAACTTCCAGAAGGATGCGCTACTGAACAAATTAAAAAGTTCGACAATATTGAAGCTGGAATAAAAGACTGCGATGTAGTCATGATGCTGCGCAACCAAATGGAGCGTATGCAAGCTGGCCTCATCAAATCTGAAAGAGAATTCTTTGAAGAATATGGCCTCACAAAAGAGCGCCTCGCTCTAGCAAAAGACGATGCCATTGTTATGCACCCGGGCCCGATGAACCGCGGCGTTGAAATTGCCGATGATGTCGCCGATGACCCAAAACATTCGATGATTTTAGAACAGGTTCGTAACGGCGTACCAACACGCATGGCGGTCATGGATATCCTAATGAAGGAGAACACCTAGGTGATTTACGGTGGGGCACTCTTATTTGGCTATCTATTAGGCTCAATCCCATTTGGCCTCGTGCTTTGCAAGATCTTCGGATATGGCGACATTCGTAAGATCGGGTCGGGTAATATCGGCGCCACAAATGTTTTAAGAACCGGAAACAAACTTCTCGCTTTTCTGACACTTGTTTTAGATAGCGGTAAAGGCGCAATAGCGGTTGTTATCGCATTAGTGTTTTTTAACGTTGACGCCACTATGTTTGCAGGATTAGGCGCCATTGTAGGTCACTGTTTCCCCGTATGGCTTAAATTTAAGGGAGGTAAAGGCGTTGCAACAACACTCGGCACTTTACTCGCGGCGGTTCCTGTCGCTGGAGTTATTGCCTGCCTCACATGGATCTGTTCTGCCTTAATTGCACGCATATCATCTCTGGCAGCCATCAGCGCAATGATTGTTGTTCCATTTGCCACGTATTGGTTTTACAGCACACAAGCAGCACTGATTGTTCTGGGAATATCCGTCTTGGTCATTCTAAAGCATCACGAGAATATTCGCCGCATCTTGAAAGGCGAAGAGCCAAAAATCGGAAAGAAAAAGAAATAATGAATCTCTTCAGTTCCCTTTCAACATTTCCTCAGCAAGATCTGAATGATGCGGAAAAGTTGAATTGGCTGCGCCTCATCCGTACAGACAACGTCGGCCCCATTACATTTTATAAGTTGATTGAGTGCTACGGCTCAGCATCACAAGCATTAGAAGCATTACCGGAATTATCGCGTAAAGGTGGTCGTAAGAAAGAACTGATTGCCCCTCCAATTTCGAAAATTGAGGCCGAACTTGATAGCTTACGAAAACTAGGTGGTGATATCGTATGCGCCGCCGACCCACTCTACCCGCTCGCACTTGGCGCAACAGAAGATGCACCGCCTGTTCTGTCATATATAGGAGATATCAAATTAACACGCCCCCCTTGCCTCGCTATGGTTGGTGCCCGCAACGCATCTCTCAACGGACGGAAATTTGCGCATAAATTGTCTGGTGAACTAGGACAAAGCGGACAGATTATCGTTTCTGGTCTCGCGCGCGGTATTGATACAGCGGCGCATGAAGGCGCGCTCAATACAGGCACTATTGCTGTTGTTGCTGGAGGGATCGACGTTGTTTACCCGCGTGACAACCAAAAACTTTACGAACAAATTTGCCATCAAGGCCTCGTACTGGCCGAGAGCCCGTTTGGCACACAGCCTGTCGCGCGTCATTTCCCTAAACGCAACCGTATTGTTTCAGGTATCTCTAGTGGTGTGCTCGTTGTCGAAGCAACGCTTCGTTCAGGCTCCCTTATCACGGCACGTATGGCAGGCGAACAAGGCCGCGATGTATCCGCTATTCCTGGTTATCCTGGTGATCCACGCGCCCATGGGCCAAACAAACTCATTCAAGATGGCGCCACCCTCGTCCAAAGTGCCGATGATATCCTCAGCGCCTTACAAAATTTTTCTGGCGGTAATAGCATGCAAGATAGTCACGCTGTTCAGACCGATTCCCCTTACGTTCCCGCCAATGACGAGCCATTAGAAAACACAGAAAACACCCAAGATATTATTTTACAGAATCTATCTCAATTGCCTGTAAGTATTGACGAACTCGTCAATGCATGTCATTTGACTATTCCTGAAGTGCAAATGTGCGTGCTGGAACTTGAACTGGCAGGCCGCCTTCAAAGGCTTCCGGGCAACCGTGTTGCCTTACTGGATAAGGAATAAGAATGAGCGCACAAAACGTTGTTATCGTAGAGTCCCCTGCTAAGGCGAAGACTATTAATAAGTATCTGGGTGGTGATTACGCCGTGATCGCTTCATACGGGCATGTGCGTGATTTGGTTAACAAAGATGGCTCCGTTAAACCGGACGAAGATTTCGCAATGACGTGGGAGCTCGGTGATCGAGCAAAGAAAAACGTCAGCGACATTAAAAAGTTGGTGAAAGCTGCCAACACTGTTTACCTCGCGACTGACCCCGACCGTGAGGGAGAAGCAATTTCATGGCATATCAACGAAATCTTAGAAGAAGGAAAACTTCTTAAAGATAAAGAAATTTACCGCGTTGCCTTTAACGAAATTACAAAAAATGCCGTACAAGCAGCATTTGACGACGCGCGTGCCCTTGATCAGGATTTGATTGATGCTTACATGGCACGCCGTGCGCTTGATTACCTTGTGGGCTTTAACATCTCCCCTATTCTCTGGCGTAAACTACCAGGATCACGATCGGCTGGCCGTGTGCAGTCTGTGGCCTTGCGTCTGATTTCAGAACGTGAAGCTGAAATCGAAGCATTTAATCCGCAAGAATACTGGTCTTTGGAAGCACTGCTTCATAATAAAGATGGCGCCCCATTTACTGCGCGGCTGACAACATTATCGGGCAATAAACTCGGCAAGCTTGATATTGGATCAGAAGCAGATTCAAATAAAGCTGCAGGACGTATCCGCGCGAAAGACTTACGCGTTGTCAAGCTGACTAAAAAGCAGGCACGCCGTAACCCTTACCCACCGTTCATTACATCGTCGATGCAAATGGAAGCATCACGTAAGCTCGGCATGAGCGCATCACAAACAATGCGTACAGCCCAGCGCCTATATGAAGAAGGTCTCATCACATATATGAGAACAGATGGCACAACGCTCTCTGAAGATGCTGTGTCTCAAGCGCGCGATCTCATTAAAAAGGATTACGGTGATAAGTACCTCCCAGATGCACCGCGCCTTTATAAATCAAAAGCAAAGAATGCACAGGAAGCGCACGAAGCGATCCGCCCTACAGATTTGAGCAAGACACCAAACTCTCTCAGCTTGGAAAGTGATCAACAACGTCTTTACGATCTGATTTGGAAACGCACAATGGCATCGCAAATGGAAAATGCGATCATGGATCAAGTAGCCGCTGATATTTCCGACGGGACAGATGATGTTGTATTACGTGCAAACGGCTCTGTCATTGCGTTTGACGGCTTCCTTACTTTGTATCATGAAGAAACTGATGAAGATAACGAAAATGAAAACGAGAAGGATCGTATTCTTCCGGCGCTTGCGGAAGGTGACAATACGAAACTAATCGATGTGCGTGAGAATCAGCATTTCACACAGCCACCACCACGCTACTCTGAAGCCTCCCTTGTTAAGAAGATGGAAGAGCTTGGTATTGGTCGCCCATCGACGTACGCATCTATTTTGCAAGTTCTTCGTGATCGTAACTACGTGACAATGGAAAAACGCCGCTTTGTTCCTGAAGATCGCGGCCGCCTTGTGACAAGTTTCTTGATGAAGTTCTTCACGAAATATATGGATTACGACTTCACAGCGAATTTGGAAGAAGAACTTGATGCAATTGCCGCAGGACATGTGTCTTGGAAAGAAGCATTGCGTCAATTCTGGATTGATTTCTCTAAAAAAGTAGAAGAAACCAAGCCACTGACGATCACAGAAGTTATTGACCACCTTAACGAAGAGCTTGGACATCACTTCTTCCCGCCAAAAGAGGATGGCAGCGATGCACGCCTCTGCCCAGCGTGTAATAAAGGACAGCTTTCGTTAAAGCTTGGTAAGTTTGGCGCCTTTATTGGTTGTTCGGATTACCCTGAATGTAAATTCACACGCCCGCTTATGAATGATGATAGCGAAGGCGCAGATCTCGCGAACGAACCAAAAGAATTGGGTCCGCACCCAGAAAACGGCCGCTCTGTTTCTCTACGCCGTGGTCCTTATGGTCCATACGTACAGATTGATCCGCCGCCGGAAACAAAAGAAGAAGCGGCAGCTTATGAAGAAAAACTTGCGGCCTATGAAGAGCGCTATGCCAAACGCGTGGAAAAAGCCAAAGAAAAAGGTAAAGACATTCCAGCGCATAAGCCGCCTAAACGTCCTGTGAAGCGTCCAAAACGCCAAGGTGTACCAAAAGAAGTCGCTATTGATGATGTGACATTGGAAATTGCGGTGGGCTTACTCTCTCTACCGCGTGACATTGGTTTGCATCCAGAAACAGGAAAGATTATTCGCGCCGGTATTGGCCGCTTTGGACCATTTGTTGTTCATGATGGTAAGTTCGCATCGATCCCAAAAGATGAAGATGTGATGACGATTGGCATGAATCGAGCAGTCGATCTAATTGCTCAAAAATTAGAGCGTGACGCAGCGAAAGAAGCTGCGAAAGCCGCGAAGGCCGCTGCGAAGAAGACGACAAAAAAAGCTAGGAAGAAAAAAGCCACAAAGAAAACGGCTAAAAAATCGGCAAAGAAAAGCGCAAAGAAGTCCTAAGCTCTAAAGTAACTTAATTTTCTCCGTTAACACTTTATTAATAAATGAAGCGTATAAACGCTATGGAAAAGAGAGTTTAATGTCCGATCCTGATTTATACAGCGCCGATCCTTGGATTAGAGAAGCAGCGCGTGCTAGACAAGCAGGGTAACAGCAACAAACAGTTAGACCTCCTCCTGCTCAAAAAAAACAGCCAACAAAAATTTATGGCTTTAGTATAATGGAAGAATACAACAAGGCTGGCGAAGAACAAATCAGAAAGGCTGAAAACAACTATAAAGATGAACCTGATCCAGAAATAAGGGAAGTAAAAAGAGCTGCAAGCGGCATTGGCTCCCTTATAGGCTTGGGTTTACTTGCAGTTACCGCATTACTAGACTCATGTGACAATGATGAAATAAGAAGTCAGTCACCAGAAATTAGAAGTAACGTTGTTTTAACTAACAGCACTTTAAAGAACATTAACCACTATACACCATCATGACTTTAAAGCTGAATATCGCTTAAATCGATCTCATCAAAATCCTTATCCCAATACCATGCATAGCGATATAAACGAGCGTTATGCTTTTCCTGCATCTCTTTACTGTAAAGGATGTGTCGTTTTGCACATTTCTTTGCGGCTTCCTCTTGCTCTTCAAGGAAATTGGCAAAGATACCAACACTCATAAGATAATCAGATTCAGAATAATGAGGAAAATGCTGCGAATCTTTATCTTTAATCGTCGGGCCCAACGAAGAATAAACAATGACCTCACCACCATCATCTTCGATTTGCTGACGAACTTCTAATCCCCGCTCCATTGCTGGCTTAATGTGATCCATCGTAAAGAAATGATCCAACCAGATGTGATATTTGTAGGGCTTACCAAAAGACCATTGATCGCTTTTTTCTTTACGCAATGCTCTAAAGTCAGAAACCTTACGATACCCCTCTTCGGGCGGTTTCCAATCGCGATTTTCTTCATAAACCATTTTCCCGCGTGACATTTTGTTATGGCGTGATCCCCAATGCGCATACCAAATATCAATATTGTCATCTTTATTCGGGTCATTAATATAATCCCAAGCCTTTTCGACATAATGATCAACATTCGGGATATCTTCAGACTTGATGTAGCTATAAATTGGCTTGCGAATGCATTTTACCTTTGCCGCCAAGATAACACCGTGCTCTCCAATACCGCAAAGAACCTTCTTTGCGTCGGGTGCGTGTGCCGGAAGATTACGCACAACACGTCCATCTTTATACATGAGGTCTAAGCTAACAACATTATCGACAAGAGCGCCATATCGGCAAACCTCTACCCCGTAACCGCCCACAGAGAGCACACCACCTAAGCTGACAGAACGGTGATCTGGGGATGTCGCAACCATATATCCATACGGCTCAAGGAAATGATCAATTTCAAGCAATGTCGCTCCAGCAGAGGCATAAACTGTTTTACTCTCCGCATCAAAAACAATATCAATCACTTCGGGCGTAAATATCGTCGCATCTTTTACAATGCTTTGTCCCATATTAGAATGACCTGTACCTCTTGGGTGCAAGGGTTCTTGACGTTTTATTATTGCCTGCGCTTCAGCATTATCGTCGGTAAAGCCCTTGATTGGTTTTCTAATCAACCCACCAAAGTCAGACATGTAAAGATATGCTTTGTTTTAACTCGCATGCGCCAGTGACGATATGCCAGTTGCCAGCAAACCTATAGTGCCGCCAAATACTTTTAAGAAATGCCGTCTGGTAATCATAATGTGCTCCCTATCTTCGACGTCCAATTTTATCAGAGATTAAGGTCAAGATCTTTGAAATTCTCATCCCACTCCCAGCCATAACGATAAGCTCCAGCGGCAAAGCGCTCCTTCATCTCTTTACTGTATAGCATTTGACTGCGTGCACATTTTTTAGCCGCCTCAAGATCTTCTTCTAAGAAATTAGTAAAAATACCGACACTAACAACATAGCCCGCATCATCTGTGTAGTGAGGGAAGTGTGTATCTGTGTTATTGGACTTCGTTAAAGAAGAGTAGATAATAGCAGCGCCGCCATCACGACGCGCCTCTTCTACAATTTTTAAACCTTTTTCTAAACCTACTTTTAAATCATCTATCTTGAAGAAATGGTCAGACCAAACGAAATATTTATATGGTTTTCTGAACGTCCAATCATCACTAATACGCTTCTTGTTAGCTCTGTAATCCTTAAAAACTTTATACCCCTCTTTTAACGGAGCATCCTTATTTTCTTCATGAATTGTGTAGCCATGCGTCATCAATTGATTACCATTATCAGACCAATGCGCATAAAAAACATCAAACATACCATCCTTGTCATCTGCTTCTATATAAGCACGACAGGAGGCAACAAAGTGATCCGCATCCTTTATTGGCTCTAACTTTAAATGATTATAAAGCGGCTTCCTCAGGCAGTTAATCTGCGCTGCCAGAATAATATCGTGCTGCCCAACACCACCTAGAACTTGCCTTACATCAGCATGATCCGCAGGAACAGCGCGCGAGATCGTTCCATCTTTACGTAGCAGGTCAACACTTACAACGTGCTCAACTAGGGGGCCATATTTGCAAACCTCTACACCAAATCCCCCAACAGAGAGAACGCCACCAAGACTTACAGCACGGTGATCAGGAGAAGTGGGCACCATATAACCAAACTGTTCGAGGTAATCGTCAATTTCCAACAATGTCGATCCTGCAGAAGCATAAACAGTTTTCTTTTCAGCATTGAAGACCATATCAATCGGTTCTGGCGTGAATATCATCGCATTTTCACGAATGCTTTGCCCTACGACAGAATGGCCTGTACCTCGTGGATGAATAAGACCGTTATTTGAAATAATTTGAACAGCTTCTTCTGTGCTATCAGTAAACCCTTTAATTGGTTTTTGGATCATGCCGCCGAAATCCGACATCATCGTACGCGCTCTTTGTGCTGCTGCATGCAAGGCAGATGGTATCCCTGCTGAAACAAAAGCAATAGCACCGCCAAAAACTTTTAAGAAGTGTCGTCTTGAAATCATTGTTTTACCTCGTCATTTTCCCAGTACCAGCCAGACAAATATGGAACAGCCTCTCTTTCAAGTTGAGACACTTTACTATACTCAATTTGCATCTTCGAAAAAGCGTCCATTTCATCAGCATGCTCTTCTAAAAAGTTAGCATATAGCCCAACAGAAAACATATAATCTCCTTTGAAGTCTACTTGTCCGGGCTTAAAGGCGCGTGCCTTCACAATAAGACAATACAAAGGAGCATCGCCTCCTATCCTTTCCGCCTCAGCCTTCAATTCAAGAGCATGGTCAATCTGTTTCTCAAGATATTCCAAGTAAACAGAATGATCTGACCAAATATGATACTTATATGGTTTACCAAAAAACCAACGGTCCGTTTCTTCTTTACGAAACTGCCTAAAATCATCTTTTATTATAGCATCATTTTGAACGAATGGATTAACGATCGTATCGTCATAAATGTGTTGGCCGCGAAAAACCCAACTACCATGAGCATTCCAATCACCATACCAAACATCAAGTTTGTCTAAACGTTCTTTATCTCGATAATGATTTTCTTCAATAAATTTGGCCGCCATATCAACATACTCTCGAGTTGTTTGAAATGGTGTTTTATGAACTAATGTTTTCTGAGGCTTCCTAACAGTCCTCATCTTGGCAGATAAAATAATGTCATGCTTACCAATACCGCCTAATACACGCCCTGCCCTGCTCTTCGACGTAGAAACATTTTTATAAATATTACCATCGTGATCCATCAGATCCAAAGATCGTGCATGCGAAGCCAGTGATCCAAAAACGCATGAACCAACATCAAAAGCCGCCCACGGAAAGTACGCCGCCCAAACTCAAGCTCCTATGATCTGGAGACACAGGTAATGTTAAGCCTTTCGGTAAAAGAAAGTTATCAATCTCAAGTAACGTCGTGCCTGCTGATGCGACAACTAAATTGCCTTCCATTCGAATATCCTGGGGTTCGGGAGAAAAAACATATGCACCTTCGCGCATACTTTGTCCCATATTAGAATGCCCCATACCGCGCGGATGGATTATATCACCTTTTTTGATAGCCTCTTGTGCCACGTTAACCTGATCAACAATTCCAGCAACACGCTTAACAATCAAACCTCCAAAATCTGTCATTGTAATCATGGATCGTGCATAAGCAGTTTGAACAAATGATGGGATGCCGACAGAAACAAAAGCAGTCGTACCTCCAAGAATTTTTAAAAATTTACGTCGAGAGATCATATTTTATGTTTTGTAATAAGATGAATACCAATCAGCAAACTTTGTAATCCCTTCTTCAAGGGAGATCGTAGGGTCAAATCCCACGGCATCGTTAATGGCATCAATATTGGCATAAGTTTCATAAACGTCACCCGGTTGCATAGGCAGCATGTTGATCTCTGCTTTCTTACCCAATGCTTTTTCCAAAGTACCAATCATATCCATGAGATTCTCAGGGTTATTGTGCCCAATATTATACAAACGATACGGTGCATTGCTAATTGCAGGATCAGGCGACGCACCATTCCATCCACTACTTGACGTTGCAGTATGGCCAATAAGACGCTCCACCCCGTCGATAATGTCATCGATGTAGGTAAAATCGCGTTTCATATCACCGTTATTGTAAACGTCAATTGGCTCACCGTTCATAATTTTTTTCGTGAATTTAAAGTACGCCATGTCCGGACGTCCCCACGGGCCATACACGGTAAAGAAACGAAGACCTGTACATGGCAATCCATATAGATGCGCATATGAATGCGCCATTAGCTCATTACTTTTCTTTGTCGCCGCATAAAGACTAATCGGATGGTCAACATTATCACTGACATCAAAAGGAACTTTTGTATTGGCACCATAAACCGATGATGATGATGCAAAGACCAAATGCTTTACAGCATGCTGGCGACAACCTTCTAAGATATTGAGAAAACCTACAATATTGCTGGATGTGTAAGCGCGCGGATTATCAAGAGAGTAGCGCACACCTGCTTGCGCCGCTAAATTCACAACAGCGTCCGGCTTAAAATCAGAGAACGCGTCCTCAATCGCGCTTTCATCTTCTAAACTAGCGTTAATGAATTTAAAGCTATTATGTTTCTGAAGCTCTGTAAGGCGCGCCTCTTTCAACGACACATCATAATAATCATTCATATTATCGATGCCGAGCACTTCAACACCTTTGGAACAT
The DNA here is from genome assembly GCA_013215815.1 of Alphaproteobacteria bacterium. Lineage (GTDB taxonomy): Bacteria > Pseudomonadota > Alphaproteobacteria > Micavibrionales > Micavibrionaceae. Next base: position 36,040 of record JABSQP010000015.1, read on the forward strand.
AAGCGCTGTACAAGGTGAAATCCTATGAACCCTGCCGCTCCAGTTACCAATATCTTCTGCATAACGCCTATAATTCCTTATCTATTCGTTGCGTCCACCTTATCGCGCTTTACAATTGTATTAAAGAGAGATTATAAGCGCGCATGGCCTTTCCCCATATTAAAGAGATTTTAGAACACATCAGCGTCGCATCGGAACCTGTTTCGAAACGTGAAATTGCCCGTATTTTCGGTATTAAAGGCGATGATCGCCGCAAATTAAAGGCTAAACTCCGCGAATTGGAGGAAGAAGGCAAGATCGTCAAAGGCTTGAAAGGCGCTTATAGCGTACCAAACGCTCTACCTTCTGTCGGTATTATCCAAATAACGCACATTGATATTGATGGCGATGTATTCGCTGTTCCGCTTGAATGGGATGAAGAAGTTCAGGGAGAGAAACCACGCGTAGAGCTACTCTCCAACGCGCCTGTTAAAGAAGGTGATCGCGTCCTCGCCAAGCTAAAGAAATATAACGACAAGCTGTATGAAGCCACATTGATTCGCCGCTTGGATAAGCAGCGCGCGACCGTCATGGGGCAAGTGAAGAAAACAAGAAATGGCTATATTCTTCAACCCGTCGATAAAAAGGCGAAGTACGATTTTGATATCACGCAAGGCGATTTGGGTGATGCCAAAGAAGGTGATTTAGCCATTGGTGAGGTTATTTCGGCCAGAGGGCTTCGCCGTAAGAGAGTAAAAATCGAAGACGTTCTTGGTCACCGCGATGATGTGAACGCGATTAGCCTTATAGCCCTGCACGAAGCAGGCATGCACGAGAAGTTCCTCGATAAGGTGATTGAAGAAACTGTTGATCTCAAAGTACCGCCACTTAAAAACAAAAAATTCGAACGCGAAGACCTACGTGATATTCCTCTCGTCACCATCGACGGATCAGATGCACGTGATTTTGATGACGCGGTCTTTGCTGAACGTACCGACAAAGGATTTCATTTAATCGTAGCAATTGCCGATGTTGCACACTATGTCCGTGCAGGGTCAAATCTAGATAAAGAAGCATATCGCCGCGGAAACTCAACATACTTCCCAGATCGCGTCGTTCCGATGCTTCCTGAAGCGCTATCGAACGATCTTTGTTCACTACGTCCGAACGAGGATCGCGCTTGTATGGGCTTCCATCTTTGGATCAATGAACACGGAGAACTAACTAAACATAAAGTATTCCGCGGTCTCATGCGCTCTCATGCACGACTCATTTATGAACAAGTGCAAGCCGCCAAAGACGGAGTCACGGATGACCTCACTGCGCCTCTAATGACAGATGTCATTGAGCCATTATATGAAGCTTACACGGTTCTTGATAAAGCGCGTCAAAAACGCGGTGCACTCGATTTGGATCTGCCTGAACGCCAAATTATCATTGATGATAAAGGTAAAATGACAGGCGTTAGAACGCGTGATCGCCTTGATGCACATAAGCTCATTGAAGAGTTCATGATTCTTGCTAACGTTGCGGCGGCGCAGGCCCTTGAAGCCAAACACGCACCATGTGTCTACCGTGTTCATGATCGTCCATCGACAGAAAAACTAGATAGCGCCCGTGAATTTCTTGATAGCTTTGGCCTGACACTACCAAGTGGCATTGCAAAACCGGCGCAAATTAATCACCTCCTTAAAAAAGCCGCTGAATCTGATTATTCCAGCTTGATCTCAACTGTTATTTTACGCACACAATCGCAGGCGATTTATTCGCCGGAGAACGTCGGTCACTTCGGTCTTGCGCTTAATAAATATGGGCACTTCACCTCTCCTATTCGCCGTTATGCCGACCTACTCATACACCGCTCCCTCATACGGGCGTATAAACTTGGCGAAGGCGGGTTAAGCGATGAAGAAACTGTCACATTAGAAGAAAAAGCCGATCATATCTCAACGACAGAGCGCACATCAGCAGATGCCGAGCGCTCCGCCGTTGATCGATTCACTGCCGCCTGGATGAGTGAGCATATAGGCACAGAATTTAGCGGTAAAATTAACAGTGTGACCCGCTTTGGGCTTTTTGTGACTCTCGATGAAAACGGCGCAGATGGCCTTATTCCGATGCGCTCACTACCAGATGACTTCTACATTCATGACGAGCAACAACACGCCCTCATCGGCCGACGACATCGTCGCATTTATCGTCTCGGCGCGCCAATTCAAGTGCGGGTCAAAGAAGCTGATGGTATTACTGGCTCTTCCGTCTTTGAAGTGGCAAATGATAAAAGCGCCGATATTAAAGGTGTGTCTTTTAAGAAAACAAAACACTCAAACGGGAAAAAGCAAAGAAGTTCTTCTAAGAAAAACTTCCGTTCTCAAAAAAAGGGAAATAAAACGCCCGGTAAAGTTAACCCTAGGCGCGGAAAGAAACCTAAAGCTAAACACAAAAAGCGTTAAACAGAAGGTGTTGTTGTAAAGGGTTGGGAATCACCATTCAGATAATTCAAGCACTTGTTACGAATTTTCCGACGTTGTTTTCTAGATAACGGACGACCATTTGATTTAGCTGCATTATCAAGCCACTTATCGACAAGCCATCTCTCAGGAGACACTTCTTCTTTTTTCTTTAAAAATAGATCTTTATCTGAAGGTTTCTTCGCTTCATGAAAGATATCCTGATATGTCGGTCCATAAACCACACCTTTAGGCGTCAAAATAATAAGAGGGGATATCCGTTGCCTAATCGCCTCTTCCAATTCCGATGTGTATTTTCGAATACGCTGACGAACGTTGTCCCAATCTTTACGCCCTTCTATTCTTATCACAACAGGTGAATGGAAACGCACATCCTCTTGGTAACCATTTCCTTTCCTTTCGGCATGTCGTGCCTGAATTGCTCGAGCAAACGCCAAATCCGTCAAATCTTCGATTTCACCACGGCCATTGACTAAATCAGCTCCCTTATTACGGGCCCGATCCATTGTAAAAATGGCATCAAACTCTGCTTTAACAAGATGCCTATCTACTTCAGGGTCTTTTGTACCATTCATACCTTCAAAAGAAATATGCGTCGCCCAACCTAAATATCGCGATACGTAGTATGTAATTGCCGGAGAAACACATTCATCGACAAGAAAGCGTAATTGTTTTTCTTGCGGGCGATACGCTCCTATTATCTGCTTTTTACTAACTCTTTGAACTCTATCGATAAATTCAGGATTAGCCGCAATAAAAGCACCACGTACATATGAAATCGATTTTCTACTTAAATTGAAACGAACTTTCAGGTCACGCGCCGTATCACCATTAGCTAGCGCGCAAAACAGAATAGACAGACTAATGGCTTGTCCATCCTTATCTACCAGGCTTTTTCTATCGCCTTTATACATTATCCCTCAGAGTTACCCTTAGATATACGCAGAAACACAAGGATATTTTCATAAAAATCAGGTTTTATCAATTGTTATAAAATTGATTTCTTGACAATACGCTCAAAATCCTTATTTTCGGCGCAGAATTTTATATTTATGAGGATTTAAGCAATGGCTAAAGGTGCAGTAGCAGTTAAAGTGCGTATGGAAAGTTCTGCAGGAACAGGGTATCGCTACTACAAGAAGAAGAACCCAAAGACGCAAACTGAGAAACTAAAAATGATGAAATACGACCCATGGGCCGTAAACGAAAAAACTGGTAAAAAAGGCGCGCACGTTCTTTTCGAAGAGAAGAAGATGCCACCTTCAAAGAAAAACTAGTTTTTCTGACGAATTTAAAAATAAAGGCGCTTATTCAGCGCCTTTTTTATTGCTTGCACGTTAATCTTCAATGAACATCCGCGGTTGCGGTTTGTATTTATCGGGGTCCAATCGACCATAATCTTCAAAATAACAGACATTCCGTCCATTTTCTTTTGCTTCATAAAGAGCATCATCGGCACTCTTTAACAAATCTTCGATCGAAGCTTCAGAATCTGCCGCTATTAAAGTTCCACCGACGGAAACTGTCACATTAATTTGACCATCTGGCGCTGAACATTTTATGGGCTCGTTGGCAAAAGCAGATCTTAAACGTTCCGCGACAATATGTGCCATTCGCTCATTCACGTCAGGCAAAATAGCGACGAACTCTTCACCACCGAAACGGGCTACAAGATCAAAACTTCTCAACTTCTCTTGTACACGGTCAGCAAATTCTTTGAGGACTTCATCTCCTACACCATGCCCGTATGTATCGTTCACAGCTTTAAAGTGATCAATATCCATGATGAGAAGCGACATCTCTTTATTATTACGCTTGGCTTGCTGCATCATCTTCTGCAGGTGAACCTCAAAATAGCGACGGTTATAAAGCCCTGTTAAAGGATCAGTTAATGCCATAGACAGGCTCACTTCATATGATGAGCGTAAACGATCCTGAAAACGCTTACGACGCACCTGCGTGCGAACTCGCGCCAATAGCTCGTTACTATCAATAGGCCTCAGGATATAATCATGTGTTCCAATCTCAAGCCCATGAGCAATGCGTGACATATCACCATCCTCCGCAACCATGAGAATTGGGATAGAACGTGTCCTTTCGCTTGAACGTAGATGAGAACATAATCTCAAGCCATCTTCCGATTCTAAGTTCAAACTAACGACAAGAAGGTCATACTCATCCTGCGTGACTTTCTCCATAGCTTCAGCGCCACTGTCAACGATGACAACGTCGTCATTATCCTGGGCAAGAGTTGATATAATTTTATCGTGTTCAAACTCCATGTCTTCAACAACGAGGACCTTGGCGTTTTCGACAGGTTCGTTCATCGCATTTGGCGTTTCATCACTTACACCAAGCTGATTAGCTGTGTTTTCGCGTGCGCGCCACTCATCAACTGTCATCTTCAAACGAACAAGTGAGCGTACACGTGCCATGAGCGCTGTATCATTTAATGGTTTACTGAGGAAATCATCTGCCCCCGCTTCAAGACCACGCACACGGTCAGAAGCATCAGTCAACGCTGTCACCATAACAACTGGAATATGCGCATAATCCGGATCAGATTTGATCACTTTACAAACTTCAAAACCATCCATTCCCGGCATCATCACATCAAGAAGAATGATATCAGGACTATCTGATTTTACACACTCTAAGGCCTCTGGACCGCTGGTCGCAGTTAAAACGTCATAATATTCACTCGCAAGCTTTGCTTCCAAAAGCTTCACATTCGGTAAAATATCATCAACAACTAGAACTCGGGCAGACATTCTCTCTCCACTTTTTTTATTATTATTTCTTTTCTAGATACTTATTTATTGTTTCCAAAAAACTGACGACAGAAATTGGCTTAGAAATATAATCTTCACATCCCCCTTGCCTTATTTTTTCTTCGTCCCCCTTCATAGCAAAAGCAGTAATCGCAATAACGGGTATATCCGATAGCTCATCATCAGCTTTTAGCTGTTTTGTTACATCCAAACCTGAGATTTCAGGAAGTTGGATATCCATTAAAATGAGATCGGGTTTTTTTTCCCGTGCGATATCAAGAACCTTAAGACCATCACGCGTCTCAACTGTATCAATCTTTTGCGCTTCCAAAAGATCACGGAAGAGCTTCATATTAAGCTCATTATCTTCAACAATTAGTACGGTTTTGCTCATGCCCCTTAAATTTCTCGTCTTTTGCCCCGACACCTCAGAATATCAAGAATATTCCTTATAAAGTATTAATTTTTTTGATCTTTTTGGCCTTGCTCGACCTGACTACAGCCCACAAAATCAAGCTTTTCTAGTGCCACAAGCTTTTGCGTGACAGAAAAATCATCATACTCGATCAACATGTCTGAAATGACGCCATTTTCGTGAAAAACAAGGCTCATTTCATAATCAGCTGCTTCTTCTTGGTTCTGCATAGGAAATACCGCCATACGCGCCTTCCAAGCCGGTGTATTAATAAGCCCCATGTCTAACGCTTCATTCGCTTCAACAATGCTCATAGCATTCACAGACTTACCAATGAGTGCATTAATTTCGACAGGGCCATCCTTATCACTTCCGTCGAAAACGGCGCTATTAAAGATCTTCTTCCCCTTATTGGCATGATCAATCATATGTAGCGTATGCGTCATCGGAAACATCGATTTGTTAGATAAGTTAAAAGTAAGCCCATCCGGCATGCTAAAGAGTGCCTGTGGCTCTGTAGAAGCTAAATCCGCTTGTCCGCGCAGTTCTTCATAGAGATCCCCATTACGACGGCGACGCGCAGAATAGCTGAAGTTTTTACCATCATATGTCTCATAGGTTGAGAAATCTGATGTAATACGCATTGCCGGACTATCGGCGTATTCATAGAAGAGATTAAAACGGTGATCCGTAATCCAAGCGCCACAAGCTGGTTTCCACTCATAGAACATTTTACCGCTAATATTGACAATTTGCGATCCACTGCGCGTCGCCACAAGATTAATGTCATATAAGGCCTTATGCGGAACAAGGCCTGAACGTGCCTTGGCTAAGTCATTAAGATCCTCAGGGCCGCTAGCAATCGCCACTTGCGCGCCCAAAGAACACGCTGCGACCACCAAAACAGTCAAAATGCTACGAAACCCCATTAAATATACCGTTTTTAATCGATTCATCATTAACGCAACATCATACGGGAATTTGCCGCGCTCGAAAAGAGAAAGGGCAAAACTTGCCGTTAGGGCCTTTTTTGCATCCCATATTCACCTTTTCACATTGCAATATTAGCGCAAATGAAACCATAAGCTATTGATTTTAATCAATTTTTATTTTGGCATAAATCTCGCAACGATGGAATTAGGTTTTTATGGTCACGAACGATTAACAGGGAGCGTTCCCACGATGCAAACAGGGCATTTTACAAATCAAGGTGCAGCCGCGCTCGATCAAGCGATACTTCGCTCGATGAGAGCAGGCAATTCCTCCATGCATGCGATTTTAAAAGATGCGAAGGCCTTACTTGCGCGTCAGCAAGCCCGTATCGATGAACTCTCTCGACTTGCCACCACGGATGAATTAACCGGCCTTTTAAATCGCCGTGGCTTCATCCAAGTGTTCGAACGCGAGCTTGATCGCATAGGCCGCGAAAAGCGAAGCGGCCTTAAGCGCCAGCAAGGCGGCGTGGTTGTCATGATCGATCTTGATAATTTCAAGACGATCAACGACATGTATGGCATAGAAGCAAGCGATGCAGCGCTCAAATTGGTGGCGAAGACATTAAAGATGGACATCCGCAAGATGGATGTTGCCGCGCGCCTTGAAGGCGATGAGTTTATTTCCCTTTTCATGGGTACGTCACGGGAGAAAGCCCTGCCACGTATTCAGCGTCTAATTAAAACGCTCAATAACCTCTCCTTCGTATGGGACGGGCACGAGATTGATATCCGCGCTTCCGTTGGTGTGAAAGAATACGCACCGGGCGATAAGATTGGACGCATTTTGTCTACTGCTCACGCAGCAGTGTATTCCGACAAACCCCGTATCAAGGATGATGTGTCTCCTGAAGGAGGTGCTCGTGCTTGATCGGGCTGTCGCAAGTAAAACGAAAGTGAAGAAAATAAGAATTTATCAAATGGTTTTGACTTTTGATAAGGCGCAAGCAACGACGTGTCGTATCCGACACGAGGCGCGCCGCAACACAGTCAAAAGTTAAAAACAGACGATAAAAAGGAATTCGCCTGCCGCCCCTCCCTAACCGTGAACCCAAACTAGGCAGGCGATTAGAACCCGGTGCTCTCCCCTAAGAGCCCGGGTTCGCTTTTTTTTTGTAAAAGATTATTGCTTGTTTAAAAATTTTTCTACGGCAGGAAAGATCATTTCATCAGGTAGGTCGTTATGCCCGTATCCCTCTAGCTTTAGAATTTCTTTTGGCCCATTCGCCGTATCAAAAAGTCGCTGTCCAAATGATGGCGGTATCACACGATCATTCATGCCCTGAATAACAAATAAAGGCGCTTTAATCGTTTTAATCTTAGCAAAGCTATCAAATTTATCCTTCATAAGAAGGCGAACAGGAACGAAGAAATAACGCTTCGCCGCAACATCAGGCAAGCTTGTATAGGGCGACTCTAAAACGACAGCTCGTACATTTTTAAACTCTGTTGCCATTTGAACAGCAACGCCCGTTCCTATTGATTGACCATATAGAACAATCTGGTTTTCAGGTATTTTTACCTCATTCAAAAGGTAAGTGATCGATGAACGCGCAGCGTCATAAAGGCCTTGTTCCGATGGTTTGCCATCATTCCCGCCATACCCGGGATACCCTACGGAGAGAAATCCATATCCCTGCTTTAGATATAGCGCGGCTAAATAAACATTCCCCACATGATTGGAAGCATTACCATGAAAGAAAACAAGAGTTTCTTTTCCGGTTTGTGGCGCCCTATACCAAGCTATTGAACGGTTACCATTTGACCTAACCAACTCAATATCTTCAATGTCAAACGCTTTAAAAGCAGAAACATTTGGAACTTCAGCAGAAGGAAAGAAGATCATTTTTCGCTGCACTAAATACAGCGCAGCGACAGCACAAAAGTATACGAGAAGGATTTGAATAATAATTTTCTTCGCCTTCTCTTTCATTTCCTAAGCAGCCTGCTCTTTTTCAACTTTCTGCTTTGGCATATCGAGCTTGATGTGAAGATCTTTTAGCTGCTCTTTCGTGATATCACTTGGCGCGCTCATCATTTGATCTTCGTACTGACCATTCATTACGAATGCATAAACCTCACGAAGGTTAGGCTCATCAGCAAGAAGCATCACGATACGATCAATGCCAAATGCACAACCACCGTGCGGCGGAGCGCCGTACTGGAAAGCGTTAAGCATACCGCCGAACTTATCTTCCAGAACGCTTTTATCATAGCCAGCAATTTCAAATGCCTTTTCCATGATTTCTGCTTTGTGGTTTCGGATCGCACCTGAGCATAGCTCAAACCCGTTACAAACTGCGTCATATTGGTATGCGTAAACTTTCTCAGGATCTTTATTCAAAAGATCATCCATACCGCCCTGTGGCATTGAAAATGGATTGTGGGAGAAATCAACTTCGCCTGTGAACTCGTCACGTTCATACATTGGGAAATCAATAATCCAACAGAATTTATATACACCCTTCTCGCGCTCTGCTTCGTGGCCTTCAGGAAGCGCATCACAAATTGCATCACGAGCACGCCCTGCAAACTTGGCAGCCGCCATTTCTTTATTACAAACGAAGAAAATTGCATCGCCATCTTCAAGACCAGCAATCTTTTTAAGTTCTTCTTGCGCCGCCGCAGGAATGAACTTCGCGATTGGGCCCGCACCCTCACCGTTTTCCATCTTAACGTAACCAAGACCCGGCGCACCTTCACCTTGTGCCCAAGAGTTTAGCTTATCAAAGAACCTACGTGGTTGATCACCAACCTTAGGTGCACGGATAGCGCGTACAACACCGCCTTTTTCAATTGTGCCTTTGAACGCTTTAAATTCCACATCATCACGTGCGAACACTTCTGTTACATCAACGATTTCTAATGGGTTACGAAGGTCAGGTTTATCTGACCCGTATTTTAACATCGCATCTTCAAAACGAAGGTGCGGCAACCATTCAACCTTATGCTTTGTGCCTGTGAAATCTCCGAACGTTTCAAAGATATTCTCAATCACAGGCTGCATTGTGTTGAACACATCATCCTGAGAGACAAAAGACATTTCCATGTCGAGCTGATAGAACTCTGCCAAGCGATCCGCACGACCATCTTCATCGCGGAAACATGGAGCAATTTGGAAGTATTTATCAAAACCAGAAACCATTAGCATCTGTTTGAACTGTTGTGGCGCCTGCGGCAAAGCGTAGAACTTACCTGGGTGCAAACGTGATGGCACCAAATAATCACGCGCCCCTTCTGGAGAAGACGCAGTTAGAATTGGTGTTTGAAATTCTTGGAAACCTTGCGCATGCATTTTTTCACGCATGGCAAAAATTACGTCATTACGCAGACGGATGTTCTTTTGCATTTTTTCGCGGCGAAGGTCGAGGTAGCGATATTTGAGGCGAATTTCTTCACCCGCGCCATCATCTTCCGCCACCTGAAATGGGATCACTTCTGCAGCGCCCTGAATTTCCAGCGCATCAATGTACACTTCGATATCGCCTGTTGGCATATTTTTGTTTTGTGTCTCACCCGGACGTTGACGCACATCACCAGAAATTGTGATCACTGATTCAACACGGCATTTTTCAATTTCTGCCAACAGTGGTGATCCTTCATCAACAACACACTGGGTCACGCCGTATGTATCACGAAGGTCAATAAACACCACGCCGCCGTGATCACGCTTACGAGAAATCCAACCCGATAGCTTGATTGTTTGACCAACATGATCTGCGCGAAGCTCTGCGCAAGTATGTGTGCGGTACTGATGCATAAGAAAAACCCCTTAAATTGGCTAAAATTCAATAATTCAAGGGGTTATATAGCGGATTTTAGGTGCAAATGGAAAGCTATTTATTACCCTAAACAGGCAGAAAGAGCGGTATAAGTTACTTTCATACGCTCCCTCGCTTCTTCGACGTCATTGTTAGAGAAGAAATCACTATTTATGCCAGGCTCTTTAAAGCCATCTTCATCGACTAATTGCCAGGTGACACCTGCACTGGCTGGTATATATTGCATCTGCAGTTTATGAGAAATACCAGCACCATTTAAGTCTTTCATTTCAACAGTTTGTTCGAAGCGATGAGAAGATATTCCGCCGTTGCCGTCAAGAGCACCAACATATCCGGCATAATTGGAGTAATCGGTATACTCAACACCTCGATCATCTATGTATTCGGGACGGCGCTCATGCGAATAACCCGTTATTTGCTTTTTTATGGTCTTATCATGTAATTCAACGGTGATGTCATCACCAAGATCTGAGGTAAAAACATCACGAGCGCATCCCTCAAATGCATCACCTAAGCTGTCGGCATAACTGGACGTTGCTGTTAATGCAACAACACCTATAGCGCCTGCTCGCTTCACCCATTTAGCCGTATATGACATGAATTTTGTACTTTCACTAATTCTGGAATAAGTATATCCAATATTTTTTACATAATTCAATATTTTCTTTGTAAATATCTGATTTACCGTGTAAAAACGGCCAATGATTATTCAAACGCAGAGCCAACTGAACGATATTTGCGCCAAATTAGCGCAAAAACCATACATAACGATCGATACAGAATTCTTGAGAGATAAGACATTTTATCCCATTCTATGTCTTATCCAGCTTGCCGCTGAGGGTATCGACGCAGTTGCTGTTGACCCAATTGAACATGACTTAGACCTCTCACCACTTCATGATTTGCTTCAAAATGAGAACGTACTAAAAGTTTTCCATGCCGCGCGTCAGGATTTGGAAATTTTCTATTATATGAACGAAAAAATCCCACACCCCATCTTTGATACACAAGTAGCAGCAATGGTATGTGGTTATGGCGATTCAATTGCTTATCACCGTCTCGTCCAGGATGTAACAGGGCATGCATTAGCAAAAAACGCACAATTTACAGATTGGTCTCGACGTCCTTTGTCAAAGAAACAATTAAATTACGCCCTAGATGATGTGATTTTCCTTCGCGATGTCTATAAAACTCTAGATAAGCGATTAAAAGAGCAAAAACGCGTAAGCTGGCTCAAGGCTGAAATGGAGATTCTAACTAGCGAAAGCACGTACGAACAAAAACCAGAAGACATATGGCAACGTGTAAAAATTCGATCAGACAAACCAAAGGTTTTGGCTGTGTTAAGAGAATTAGCAAAGTGGCGTGAAGAAACAGCACGCGAAAAAAATGTACCGCGTAACAGAGTTGTCAAAGATGACGCTTTAGCGGATATCGCAATTTACATGCCGGATGATAAAGATGCTTTATCACGCATTCGCAGCCTTCCCAAAGATGTAGCAAAAGGACGCGGGGACACCATTTTATCTCTCGTTTCAAAAGCAAAAAAATCCGACAAATCAACATGGCCACAAGTGAAGAAAAAAGACATCTTCCCTAAGCACGCCACACCTACATTAGAAATGCTTAAACTGCTTCTGAAGATTAATGCATCAGAAGCTGACGTCGCCGCAAAAATGATCGCATCAAAAAGTGATTTGGAAACACTTGCCGTTGAGGCAGATCCAGACATTGCTGCTATGAAAGGCTGGCGCTTTGAATTATTTGGTAAAGATGCGCAGGCTCTTAAAGAGGGTAACCTAACGCTTGGCCTTCATGATGGTAGAATTCAAAAGGTAAGCAAAGATGCCTAAACTCTACCTTCTACGTCATGGACAGGCCGCCTCCTCTTTTAACCAAGAAGATAAAGATCGCCCGCTCACGCAACACGGTGTATCGCAGGCTTCATCACTCGCCTCTCATGTTCAAGACATTCAAAAGACATTATGCTCCTCTGCCAAGCGGACACAGATGACAGCACGCGCAGTTCAAAGTGCTGGCGGTAATCTAGGAAATATCGAATATCAGGATCATTTATATAACGCTTCTGCGGGCGATCTTCTCAGCGCTATCCAGGAATGTAGTTCAGAGAATATTCTAATTGTCGCGCATAACCCCGGCATTCATTTACTGGCACGCTCACTTGCCGACAAAGGTGATGAAGCGCAATTAGAAAAGCTGAATATCTTTTACAATCCAGCAACGTTATCTATCTTTGAGTGTGATGTAGAAAACTGGAGCGATATTAAACCGCAAAGCAACAGGCTTTTAGATCTGATTATTCCTGAATTATAGGCCCAACTTCTGATCAATAAATGTAACAATATGCCCTGCATTAGGATGCAAGTATGGAATTTGGTATTCACCTCGTTGATCATTAAAAGTAAGCTCCAATGACTCCATTAGCTTCTGAACCTCTCCACTAGGAGTATCAACCTCAACATAACGGTACCCATCGGTTTTCGAAAAATTACAGCCTTGAAATACGATATTTAAATCCATAGATACACCATCACTTTACTTTGAGAGCGATGAAATTACATTCATTATGTAAAAAGTCAAGAAATAATATCTTTAAGCAGTGGAATAGAGATTTTTCGCTTCTCTACAAGAGCACGTCTGTCGGCCTCTTCTACCAAATCACGAACAGCTTCAAACGAACGCTCAATACGCGGCAAAATATAATTAAGCGCTTCCGCACTCACGCGAATTTGACGGTCATTGAATAACTTAACAAGAACAGCCGTTAGAAGCTGCTCATCAGGCTCACGAATTGAAACAGAAGGTGCCGCGCGCAAACGCGATGCCAGATCAGGCAGTGCAAAAGTGCGGCGCACTGGCGGCTCCAGTAACGTTAAAAGAAAGCTACGCTTTTCCTCTTTGAAAATATTATAAAGGTGGAAGAGCCCTTTCTCTCCCTCAAGATTACCAATAAGATTATCTGCATCTTCAATAATGACGTGGTGTTCCATATCCGCAATATCACGAATAACATCTTCATTGATGCTCGATGCCTTTACACAAATCGCCGACGTCTTCTCAGCCCATACAGCGCCAAGGTGGGTTTTACCACTCGCCACAGGACCATATAGAATAAGGGATGGAGCAGGCCATTCCGGCCATAGGTCAATCCACGCAACAGCATCCTCATTGCATGGCGCAACAAGAAAATCCTGTCGACCAAGCGCTGTCCTGTTCCCCAAATCGAGGGGAATTTGTTCTAAAGCATTCCCCATATTTTATGACTTCGCAGTTTTCTTTGTTGATTTCTTAACGGCCTTCTTGGCTGCTTTTTTAACCTTCTTCTTTACCGATTTTTTAATCGGCTTTGCCTTTGGCGGCGACTTCTTGTAAAGCGGGCTCGCCTTGTATTGCAAAATAGCAAAGCTAACCAGAACACCGATAACTGCGGCTACCGGAACAGCGAGAAGCATTCCAAGAATACCAAAGAGACTTCCGCCTGCCATCAACGCAAAGATAATCCAAAGCGGATGAAGACCAACGCTATCACCAATAATTTTTGGCGATAAAATATTTCCTTCGATAATTTGCCCTGCCACAAAAATAGCAGCAATGATACCAACATAGCTAAGCTCGCCGGCTTGGAACCACGCAACAATTAAACTGACGAATAAACCAAAAAATGATCCGACCATCGGAATAATTGAGAGAACACCAGCAGAGATACCGATTAAAAATCCATAGTTTAAATCAGCAATAGTATGGGCTTCAGCGTTTATCACAGCCAAGAAAAACGCGACAGTAATTTGCCCACGAACAAAACCTGATACTTTTGCATTCATCTGCGACAAAAGATCTTTAATCATTCTTTCTTTCTCTCTTGGAATTAAATCATTAATCCATGCCGTAACACGTGGCCACTCTTGCATCATAAAAAATGCAACTAATGGTGTTAGCAACACTGTTGTCAAAAACCCTACTACAGCCTGGCCTCCTGAAGCCAAACCAGAAGCAACACCGCCCGTTACCTGAATAACCTTACCGGCGTTAGATTGCAAAAACGTTTTTAAATTTTCAACGTAATCACCGCCAAATTTTTCTTGAGCCGATGTCAGGTAAGGCGTTAAAAATTCTACGAACTGATCAACATAACCAGGAATACTCTCCGCTAATCCGGCGGCTTCTCTCGCCAGCGGCGGCCCTGCAAACGCAAGAACACCAGCAACGAAAATAAAGAAAGATAAAAGAATAAGAAGAACCGCAGCAATGCGTGGTAATTTCAATTTAATCAAAATACCAACAACAGGCTCCAACAAGTAAGCGATCGCAATACCAAGAACAAACGGTGTAAGAACCCCTTTAAAAATCCACACGAACCCAAAAAAGAGTAATGCTGTTGCGCCCCAAAACATAAGATGGGCCTGTGGTTTTGTTATAGTGCTCATACCAATACTCTCCCCGTTTTTTTTAATAATAAGATCGATTATAGCCCGATCCTGGTGCGTTTTGTGCCGGTGCACTTGCAGGTGCATTATATGGTTGCGGTGCAGCGCGATAAATACGATAAACCTGCTGCTGATAAATATTAGTTGGTTGACCTAAAATTAAACCAGAAGTTTGTAACGCACGCGATAGCCTGTTTGTATCACCGTGAAAAGATAACGAAACACTCGCCTCTCTCGGCGTAAGACGATCAACGCGTACTGTTTGCATGCCGGGCACGCGTTCTAATGTTTGCTTGGCATTGATCCATTCACGCACAGACGTAAAATTCATAATCGCACGAATAAGCTGAACATCTGCAGAAGCCACAGCCGTTTCCTCTTTCCAGTCACTTTTGTAACGCCTCATGAGCTGGTTAACAGCACGATCATAAAGGACGCTTTGGGCTTCCCCCGCCTGTCCCTGAACTGTCATTTGACCAGCAAACTGAGGTCCGCGGATTTTAGCGCTATATAAAGATAAGCGTAAATTCTCTACCCCAACAGGCGAAATCTCTGGCGATGCTAATATGATACTTACTTCGTTTGCACCATAACGATCACGCATACGCTCTAACTTCACAGGATCATAATTAAGTGGCGAATACTCATTAACCTGTGACACGTCATCAATGTCACCAACGGGAACAACCGTTGATGCCATAACACCTCCATTGCCGCGTACGCGCGCCCAAGCACTTAAAAATGGATTTGCGCTATCCCAAAGAATGGTTTGCGATCCTGATTGATAAAACGGCAGTACCAATACGGCGCCACGCGGAATATCAGAATAGGTCTGCCCTTGTTCAATGACTTGTTTTTGGAATGAATCTGGACGGAAACGGATCGTATATGTCCCTTTATAGCGCTTGGCAGATAATTGTTCTTTCGTGACCTCAAAATCCTTCACCATAAAAGAAATAGACTCAGCATCTAATTCCCCAGCTTGCGCCTCTACATCACTATTTACCAAGCGCTCCCTAAGCTCTTGATAAGCTTTGACTTGCGCTTCGGTGAAGGCTTTTTCCCGCGCTTCGAGCGCATTTTTAGCCGTTACATCAACCTCAACCCCCTCAACTGTATAGAGATCGGCACGCGCCGCGTTAAAAGATGCTGCAAAAAGGCAAAAAACAAGGGTGAAAAGCGCACAAAACACTGTACGCATAGGTCCGTAATGCTTATAAGATTGGAACATCATCAATAAAGTCATTATGCAATTGTTAGATGTGAAATATGACTTTTTTATAACGGAAGTGGCTATAAAGAACAATGAAACAAAGTGCTTATAAAGATGCTGGTGTGGATATAGATGCGGGGGCAGAGCTTGTCGAACGCATTAAACCTGCTGTAAAGGCAACACATCGAAGCGGTATGATGAGCGGTTTAGGCGGATTTGGGGCCTTTTTTGACCCAAAAGCAGCAGGTTACAACGACCCTATCCTAGTATCTGCAACAGATGGTGTAGGAACAAAGTTAAAAATCGCTATCGATACAGGTATTCATGACACAGTTGGCATCGATCTCGTTGCAATGTGTGTAAACGATTTGATTGTACAAGGGGCAGAACCCCTCTTTTTCCTCGATTACTTTGCTTGCGGAAAATTAGATGTAGACGCAGCAGCAGCTATTGTGGGCGGCATTGCCAAAGGTTGTGAAGAGTCCGGTTGCGCGCTCATTGGCGGTGAAACAGCAGAAATGCCTGGTATGTACGATGAAGGCGATTATGACCTTGCCGGATTCACAGTCGGCGCAGTTGAACGCGGCGAACAACTAACAGGTGAATCAATTAATGATGGTGATGTTATTCTAGGCTTGGCCGCAAGTGGCCTCCACTCAAACGGCTTCTCTCTTGTTCGTAAAGTTGTCGATAGCATGCAAGGCCATGATTACGATAGCCCATGCCCTTTTGAAGATGGCAAAACAATGGGACAAGCATTGCTAACACCGACAAAACTGTACGTTAAATCAGTTCTTGCCGCTTTGAAGCTTAAAGACGACGATGGAAACCCAATGATTAAAGGGATCGCCAATATCACAGGTGGCGGCCTTATTGAAAATATTCCGCGAATTTTACCAGAAGGAATGGATGCGCAATTAGACGCCAAAAACTGGACATTACCGCCAGTTTTTCAATGGTTAGCAGATAATGGAAACCTCTCTCCTGAGGACATGGCGGTCACACTTAACTGTGGTATCGGCATGGTTGTTATTGTCGACAAAAAAAATGCTGCGAATATTCATGAAAAATTAACAGCTGAGGGTGAAAATGTGATGGAAATAGGCTATATTAGAGCCTCAAACGGCTCTTCTGCCGTTCACATTGACAATATCGATCTATTAGGATGTTAAGCGAGGAATAAAAATGGGAAACCATCAAGCTGTAGAGGTTGATCCGAAGGAAGTTGAAAAAGCGCAAGCGCTATGGAACGGCTTCACTTTCTTTTCAAAAATTGCCGTCGGCATTACCTGCGGTGTTTTAGCTCTTCTCGCTCTCATTCTTCTATAATTTCGGTTATAGCAAGAAAGCCACCCTATTGAGAATTAACACCGTTAAAAACCGAAAATTAAAAATTGCTTTTTTCACTATTCTTTCAGTAATGGTGATATTTGCTTTTAATCTATTTAACAGTGCAAATGCGCAAGTTTCAAGGCCTGCGGCGCTCGTTTTAACAGACAGCTTTAGCGAGCAGTATTTAGCGCCCTACTTAAAAAAACACAATCAACCTATTAATGAAGGTAACACTGATCTAGTGCTTCGCTCGCACAGATTAGAAGGCACAAGCCACTTCAATGGCAGTTCTTACAGAAGTAGTATTATACCCCTTGGTTTAGATGGACAAGCGCTTTGGGTTTCTTTTGAAGCTCTCAACAAATCAAATTCAGAAAACTGGTTTATCGATCTGGGGCATTACTTCAGCGGGCGCTTCGGGTTATTAAAAAATATAGACGTTTTCATTACAAACTTTGATGGCGAAGTTTTGTATAAAGAGACGATTAACAATAAACAATCCAGTAGCGCCATATCACTTGTACTACCTAAAGATAAGCGATCTATCATATCCATCGGCCTACAAGGACATGCGGGCATACCTACAACATTACCCCTTAAGCTTGCTTCAATATCCGCCAAAGAAAGAATAGATAATAGCCGAAAAGACTTACAAACATATGTCCTTTTTGGACTAATTGGGATGGTCTTTTTCTTCATGTCGCTGTGCGTTTCCCAATCATCTCCAGCTTATACATTCTTTGCAGCTTATTATATTATTTTGTGTCTAATGACGTTAGTCGAGGCTCAATTGTTTTTCTTTGTGCCAGTAGCATCCGCGCTTGTTATACCCGCTCTTTTAACGCTACTTGCCATGGCCAGCCTTATTACAATCAAAATACTGTGGGACGAGATAGAAGAAAGCGAAACGCTTAACACTATATTCAAAGCAGTGGTTATCATATTGGGGGTATCTCCACTTATAGCCTTCGCCCTTCCTGCAGGTTTAAGTTTCCCGAAAGCGGTTCTCTTTTTTGGACCTTGCTTATTAACCATGGCCATTGTCCCTCCTCTGTCCCTACTTCAATCACAACACGGGAAGCAAGATGAAATGCCATTTGTGTTTGGCTGGTTTTTCTTTTTGTGTGGCTTGGGTATTTCAGCCCTTGCCATATCAGGGTTAATGCCTCCATTACCCGCGACATTAAATGCATTTTGGTATGCGCTTATACCGCAAGCAGCTTTATTCATCTATGCGCTACATTTAAAATCTAAATCAAACGACACCAACGTGTCTCACGCCAAAACAATGGAAATTATTGAGAACGAAAACGTCAATAAGTTCAGGCAATCTAAAGAGCTGGCAGAGCAAGAACGCCTTATGAAAGTAATCGAACAAGAGCGTAAAGTTCTTGGAGAGCTTCGAAAAAGTGAAGCGAGACGCGCTGAAGAAATGCGCGTTGAAAAAGAGCGTGCAGATGATGCGAACCGTGCAAAATCAGCATTCCTTGCCGTTGTCAGTCATGAGATTAGAACACCTATGTCAGGCATTATGGGTATGGTTAAAATGCTGCTGGACAGCAGTTTGGACAAGCAGCAAAAAGAATATGCACAGACGATTCAAGACTCCTCAGATGCCATGCTTGCGCTTTTAAATGATATTCTTGATTTCGAAAAAGTTGAACAAGGAAAAATGGAGATCGAGAACATCGGGATCGATCTTCCCCGACTGATACAAGGTGTTGCAACATTGATGAATGGGCACGCAACGCAAAAGAATATCAAACTTGTTACTGACATTGATGAAAAACTACCCCGATACGTCAAAGGTGACCCGACACGTTTACGCCAAGTTCTTTTGAACCTGACAGGAAATGCTATTAAATTTACTGAAGAAGGTAGCGTAACAATCTAGAGCTTCTTCAGTTTTTCAATGAGTTTGTCAGTTGATTCCTCAGGAATGAAATCATCCCTCTCACCACGGATAATGAGGCCATTTG
>JABSQP010000016.1 GCA_013215815.1 Alphaproteobacteria bacterium
GCGGTGAGGCTTTACCTTCAATTGGGGCCGTTTCCAGACTGTCGATAAAATCAAAAACAAAAGATAGTAGTGATGCGTGGGAAATACAGGTTCACGGCGGTAAGAATAAAGGTGTTACACCAACTGCACATACAGAGGGTACAACTGTTGAAGTCCGTGATCTTTTTTATGCAACCCCTGCTCGTTTAAAGTTTTTAAAAACTGACCGTGCAGAATTTAGTGCTATTAAAGATACAATCTCACGTATCGCCATGGCTTTTCCAGCGGTTGGTTTTAAACTCACGCATAATGATAAAGCTTCACTGCACTTACCACCTGAACAAGGCAACCTCCTTGATCAAAGACGTGAACGGCTCTCTGCAATTTTAGGAAAAGAGTTTGGTGACAACTCAGTGCCCGTTGAGGCTATCCGTGAAGAGCTATCTGTGACCGGTTATGCAGGCCTACCAACACTGAGCCGTGCCAATACAATGCAGCAATTCCTATTTGTGAATGGGCGTCCTGTCAAAGATCGCCTGCTTTTAGGATGTATCAGGGCGGCTTATATGGATGTCCTCCACAGTGGTCGTCACCCTATTGTTGCGCTCTACATTGACCTGCCACCTGCATCCGTTGACGTCAACGTGCACCCAGCGAAAGCAGAAGTTCGTTTTCAAGACGCAGGACATGTGCGCGGCCTCATGATTACAGCGCTTAAAAGTGCGCTTCATGAAGCAGGTATGACAACGTCATCAACAATTTCGACTGCAGCTTTATCAAAAGCAAAAACACATTATACGCCCTCTCTTCCTCTAAGTCGTAGCAACACACCAGCAGTTCCCTCTTCCTATGCAACAGGTTTTAGCAATAACAACTTGGCGGAGAAGCATCAGGAAATCTATGCGCCGAGCGCTTTAATAAACGAGGAAACAGCCTTTACGCCAACGGCCCGATTTGAAGAAACACCTGAATCGACACAAGAAGAGAAAAGCCACCCGTTAGGCGCTGCGCGCGCACAGATTCATGAGAACTACATTATTGCTCAAAACGATAAAGGGTTAGTGATCGTCGATCAGCATGCCGCTCATGAACGTCTTGTTTACGAGAAATTTAAATCACAGTTTTCAGATAACGATATCGCTTCGCAAGGTCTTCTTGTACCCGAAATTATTGATATCGACGAAGATAAGGCCGGTCTGCTTTTAGAACACAAAGATAACCTATCTAAACTAGGTCTTGAACTCGATAGCTTTGGTAGCGGCTCTATTGCAGTCCGTGCCCTTCCCGCGCTTCTGGGGAATCGCATAGATATTAAAAAACTTATCAATGACATCTTGGATGAGCTCGAAGAGCAAGATAGCTCAACGATTTTAGAGAAGAAGCTCCATGATATATTATCCACTATGGCTTGCCATGGTTCTGTACGCTCTGGGCGCCGCCTTAATGCCGACGAAATGAACGCACTTCTACGAGAGATGGAAATCACAGAAAATTCGGGTCACTGCAATCATGGCCGTCCGACCTATATTACGTTAGATTTAGCAGATATTGAAAAACTCTTCGGGCGCCGATAAAGGAGATGATAGATGAGTGAAGCAACGAGTAAAGAACAACAGAAAATAGTACAACTCTATGGCGCACTATGGGCCTGCATTATTCTCACATGTATTCCTGATGTTTCCTTTGCGATTGTTGCAACAATTCTATTTATCATTTTGCTCATTACAACTTATATCGTCAAAAAAAGATCTGACGAAAAAAGCCTAACTTATAATCACACGACTTACATCATTCGCGGATTATGGTTTGGAATCTTTATATTACCAGCCGTAACAGTGACAATTGCCACTCTCTATCTACTTCCAAATTATGACCCGAGTGTAATGAATATTTGCGCACAACCATTAGCGGAACATATCCTCAATAACCCAGACGATACCGACATAAGACGTTTATATGCTTTCATTGCGCCGTGTATGGATGGTTTTATGAAGGATAATATGCAGGTGTTTCTAACAGCAGCGATTATTGCTGGAACGCCTATCATTCTTTACTTTTTGGTTCGTTTTGGAAAAGGAACTCTTTTAGCACTTAAAGGAACTCCACTAGAAAAACCGAAAAGTTGGATTGCTTAAAAAGGAAAAATAATGAATATCGCGTTTTTAGCCTCTTACAACGGATCATCGGCCAAAGCCATTACTGAAAGCTGCTTTGAAGGTGATATCCGCGCTGCGCCCACTTTGATGATTAGTAATAATGGCGGTAGTGCAGCCCTTGAATGGGCGAAAGATAAGGGTCTCAAGACAATTTGTCTGAACAGCAAAACACATCCAAATGAAGAAAACTTAGATGAAGCCATTGCCCAAAAGCTTATGGATGAGAAAATAAAACTTGTCGTTTGCTCCGGCTATATGAAGCTCATAGGACCGAGAACCATTGAAGCTTTTGAAGGACGTATTCTGAATGTACACCCTGCTCTTCTCCCCAAACATGGCGGACAAGGCATGTACGGCCGCCATATTCATGAGGCAGTAAAAGCCAATGGCGAGGATAAAACAGGTATTACAATACATGTCGTAACCGGTGAATACGATAAAGGTCCAATTGTAACGCAAAAAGAAATTCTTTTGACACCTGAAGAGACAGTTGATGATATTGAAAGTAAAGTGAAAGCTGCAGAGCCTCAATTTTATATCGAAACAGTTCAGAAAATTATATCTGGTGAAATTTCTTTATGATTTGTCTGCGTCATTCTTCTGGCGAGATTTCATCAATTTGAAAATAAGCTCCTGATCTTCTTCTGGCATCGCAAAAAAATTATCGAGCACTTCGGCTGATTTTTCCGAAAAACCAGAAAGATCTGTGGTGCTGATTTTTTCTTCTGTTCCAAACAAAACCCATTCAATTGAAAGATCGAGAGCCATTGCCAAATTATGCAGATATCTCGGCTGACGGGCTTTTCCTTTTTCGGCTTGCTGAATAGCTTGCTGTGTTGTACCCGCAATTTCAGCGAGTTCCGCCTGACTCAGGTTTTTAATCTGGCGGATATATTGAAGCCGATCTGCTAAATTTGGCATAGATTTCAAATTCATAAGGCAAGGCTACACAAAAAAACTTGTTTTTTCATGACAAGTTCACTTGTAAAATAACTCAAAATATTGTATTTTCTTGTTTAGATTTGTTTTTTATAAGGAAAAGAACAAGTTTAATGGCCTATGTCATACCTGTATCAGATCTACTAAATAAAGTGCTAAACAACCTCGGATCTATATCGGACGAGCCTATTAAACCCGCGAACGATGTTATTCAGGACAATAAGCAAACTTCCTCTAAGGACGTTTAAAAGCTTTACGTGCTTGTTCAACTTTCTCGCGACAATGACATCCTTCTACATGATCATTGACCATACCCATCGATTGCATGAAAGCGTAACATGTTGTTGGTCCAACAAAAGACCATCCGCGCTTCTTTAAGTCTTTTGATAAAGCCTTTGATTCATCACTCATTGTAATTTGAGATAGTGTAGCATAATCACACTTCTTCGGACGCGTTTCTTCAGGCTGTTCAAATTTCCAAAAATAAGAAGCAAGCGATCCAAAATCTTCAACGATCTCAATTGCACGCGCTGCATTATTGATTGTTGATTCAATTTTACCTCGATGCCGAACAATGCCTGTATCTTTTAAAAGACGCTCAACATCATCATTTGTAAATTTAGAGACTTCGTAAAAATTAAAATGGTTAAACCCAGCACGAAAATTTTCACGCTTTCTAAGTATTGTTATCCAGCTTAAACCGGCCTGAAAGCCTTCTAAACAAATTTTTTCAAACAATCGATAATCATCAGAAACGGGCCACCCCCATTCTTCATCATGATAACGAATATATTCAGGATCATTACCTGGCCACCAGCATCGCTGTTTCCCGTCAACGCCTGTAATTAAGCCTGTTTTGGACATTTACTCTGCGTTCACAAGCTCTAAAAACTGAGACGCTGCCGCGAGCTCTTTTTGTAGATTTTCGCGATCTTTTTCTTCATTCGGCGCTGCGCCGTGAACGTCCTCGTTGTAGATTTCGCTCTTGAAGAGCTCTTCTAACTTTACAACATTGAATACTTCTTCAGGCGTAATTTCTTCTTCACAAAAAGCGAGAGAAACAACAATAGAGCCCGTAAGAGATGTCAAAATATGAAGAAGAGTGAAGTAATAATCATCAAGTGCCTCGATGTAATTCCAAACGCGCTTATGCGCCTCTTCTTCTTGCTTCATTGCTTCAATTTTTTTGGTCGTGTACAGCGGTACTTCAAAGTGTTCATCAAACCACTTTACCCAACGTCCCCAAACTTCTTTTTGTTTGGCCGCTAATTCAGGTGGCTTTTTCGCCCAATAACAAACAAGGTCCGTATCCAGATACTTCATCATGTTGTCTGTAATGGCATCACGATCACGTATTTTATCAATCGCAGTAATCAAGATCTGTGAAAGCGGCATGGTATCGGGTTTCACATCCTCATCTTGAGCGCTCCATTCTTGAACAATTGCATCAGCAAGCGCCTGCGTTGGCGCCACTAAATCTTGCTTTAAAGGAGTTTGAACAGTCTTGCCATCAAGTTGGATCGCATAACCTTCATCAACCTTATTCGCTGATACCATAGTATAGAATTTCTTCATTATTATTCCTTATTCTTTAATCTCGTCCGCATCCTCTAAGACGTAATCTAAGCAAATATTATTAACATTTTTATAATCCTGAGCCAAAAGGCAAGATATAATATTATCCTTATTAATCGTGCCTTCTATCACGACATCATGACCTCTCAAAACGCTTGTGTTCCCTGCTGTTTTGATAGTTCCATCATTTATAAAAATATTGGTTCCCCTAGTCACCACCTGCCCGTTAATAGATACATTCCCGATAGACATGCTCATTTCAGCATTTCGAGGGATCTTATAAACAATTGAGCCAAAAAGCGTTTTGGAACGCTTCAAATCAATTGAAGCTTCCATAGGTTGATTAGCATATTGCCCAATAGCACTAAGGCTTGCTTGTTTCTCTGAAACTTCACTATCTATAATGCTGAGTTTTTCAATAGATATTGGATGATCAGTGAAAATTTTGGCTTCAGCTTTTAGTTCCTCGATCCCAAAATTATAAAACTCTCGACCGCCTATAAACATACTCACAAAAGGTACATGAACCTGAGCCTTTTGAATGCTCATTGATTGTTGTGCAACATTCTCGCTCTGACTCAATAAAATATCTTCCATTTGAATATAAAGAGATGGAAAAAATTGAGATTTTCGGAGCACTCCTATTGAAGCTGTTTGGCCAGATATATTCGAGAAATAATTTTCAAATCCCTCTTTCAGCGGGATAGGGAAACGTTCCATCGCTTTCAAACTTAAAATCATAAAAAAGATTGAAAACGCTACAATCCATGGAAGCTTTGTAAAAAAACCTTCCCAAAATGATCTTTTCTTTTTCTCTTTTTTTGCCATGGTCTCTACTTCTTCTTTTTACCAAAACGAAAATCAATATCTTGGAACAGTTTTTGTTTCGTTGATGGGTCAAAACCAAGTGCGCGCCAACTTTTCTGCAAATCTGGTGCTAAATCAGCCTGAATCGTAACGATTTTCTTTGTCTTCGGATGTTTAAAAGAAACTTCCCGTGCATGAAGGTGTAAACGCTTTGCCAAATCCACATCTTCCAGCGTCATAAACTCATGCTCATGTTCAATCTCACGTTTATTGTACTTAGGATCGCCAATAATGGGACACCCCATACTCTCTGCATGCACACGGATTTGGTGCGTACGTCCTGTTCTCGGCCAAAATGCCATGAAAGCGGCTTGTTTATGAGCTCGATCAATAATATCGAAGAGTGTTGTCGCTGGTAGTCCCTCTTCCACATCGACAACCATTTTCTCATTCCCTGGTCCACCGACTTTATGAATGGGTGCACGAATTTCACCATTATTCATTTCTGGCGCAGGCGCAACTAAAGCCCAGTATATTTTTTGAATATCACGGCCTTTGAAAATCTTACCCAAATCACGCGCCGTATTGGCAGAACGCGCCAATAAGAGAACACCAGATGTATCTTTATCAAGACGGTGAACAAGGCGGGGTGTTACACCTTCTTTATTGTTCAATGCTTCTAACATGCCGTCTACATGACGTTTGATATTGGTACCCCCTTGCGTTGCCAAGCCTGTTGGTTTGTTAATCGCAAGCACTTCACCATCATCATAGATAACCAGTGACTTAATATACTCCCTATCTTCATTAGAAAGCTTTCTTGGTTTCTCATCACGCTGCTCGATAGGCGGAAGGCGGACAACTTGCCCTTCTTGAAGCCGCGTATCGGGCTTCACACGTTTACTATCAACGCGAATTTGTCCTTTACGCATAAGTTTTTGCAAGAGACCAAAAGGCACGCCTTTTAGATTTCTAGACAGCCAGCGATCCATGCGCTGACCATCATCATCTGCTTTTACTTCGATATGCCGTACACCACTCATAATGAAAACTGCCTAACTATTAACATGCCTGTAAACAAGGCGAATACTGAAAAGAATACTGAGCCCGCTACGTAAAAAGAGGATTGTATAACATCACCCTTTTCGAACATCAAAACAGCATCCATAGAAAAATTAGAAAACGTGGTCAATGCGCCAAGAAACCCCGTCATTAAAAACATTTTTACTTGAGGTGATGGCTGCCAGTAAGAATCAAATAAAGCGATCAAAATACCCATAGCAAGGCTTCCGATGATATTTACCATCATTGTTCCATAGGGGAATCCATCCCCTAGAGCACGAAGAGACGTACCATAAATATAATAGCGGGATACAGCACCCAAAGCGCCACCAGCAGCAATTGCAAAAATCATGTTCATTGGCTCTTCTTATCCCTTAATTTTTGCCAATAATCGAGGCGTTTCCGTATTTCACGCTCAAAACCCCGCTCAACAGGCTTATAATAGGTTTGACGCTCCATTTCCTCAGGAAAGTAATTTTGCCCTGAGAAGCCATCTTCTGCGTCATGATCATATTGATAACCTACCCCATACCCGAGATCTTTCATCAGGTTCGTTGGTGCATTTAGAATATGCGCAGGGGGCATATATGATCCCGTCTCTTTGGCGCTTCGCATTGCCTGCTTGATCGCTACATAACTTGCATTAGATTTTGGCGCCGTTGCTAAATAGATTAATGATTGAGCAATAGCAAGTTCTCCCTCTGGAGAACCAAGACGTTCATACGCCTGCCATGCCAACATAGTTTGTTGAAGTGCTTGCGGGTCTGCAAGGCCAATATCTTCAACAGCCATACGGACAATACGGCGAGCCAAATAGCGTGGGTCTTCACCACCATCCAACATACGTGCAAACCAATAAAGCGCACCATCAACATCCGATCCACGTACTGACTTATGAAGAGCGCTAATTAAATTGTAATGACTATCATCGCCCTTATCATACACAGGGGCTCGCTTTTGAATGACTTTCAAAAGGTCATCAGTATCTATCTCTTTATCACCAGCTTGCGCATGCAGCTGTTCAATAAGCGATAAGAAATAACGTCCATCCCCATCGGCAAGTGCCTTTAATGTTTGCTTTGCATCATCGGTTAATGACAAATCACCACCTAAACGCTCCTGCGCGTTTTGAAACAACTTGTCCAACGCATCTTCATCGAGACGTTTCAAAACCAAAACCTGACATCTTGAAAGAAGCGCCGCGTTTAATTCAAACGATGGATTTTCTGTGGTCGCGCCAATAAGCGTAATGGTTCCATCTTCCATGACGGGTAGAAACGCATCTTGTTGTGATTTATTAAAACGGTGTATCTCATCAACAAACAAGAGCGTGCCTTGCCCTGCCTGTTTGCGCAATCGGGCACTTTCAAAAACTTTTTTTAAATCACCAACACCAGAAAAAATCGCTGAGAGTTGCTCAAAATGCTTATTTGTGTGGTGCGCAAGAATACGCGCCATGGTGGTCTTACCGCATCCAGGTGGTCCCCAAAAAACCAAGGATGGTACACTGCCCGCTTCAACCATGCGCTTTAGTGTTCCATCTGCACCAAGAAGATGATCCTGCCCAAAAACATGATCAAAATCTTGCGGACGCAATAAATCAGCTAAAGGACGAGCAGTATCCTCGCCCATACCTGCGCTTTCAAATAGATTTTCAGCCTGCTCCATTCCTAGCTTTTAACAGAAATCAGGCGCTTTTTCATCAAAAGAAGGTAAAGAAAGACAAAATAGAACAAGAAAAGCTCTTCTGTTTCCGCATTACGCGCCAAAAGCTGAAAATCGACGACATCTGCGAGCTTATCAGCCATTTTAATAAATAAACAAATGACTGCCACTATCATAAATTGTGACGTTGGATAAAGTATTTCAAAACGCTTAAACAAGGGTTTTTCAAGCGTTTTAGGTTTAAAAAGCGCGATGAGGGGCAGGATCAAACCACCAATATACACGCCAATGACGAGTAAAAGCCGAGGCTTTTGATCGAGGTATGACGTCGTATTGTGAAGATTAGTTTCTCCTTGATCGTTTAATTGCTGCCAATATTCTGGTGTGCTCCAGTTCATTATATGTTGCCCCCAACTCACTTCTTCTCCAGCAACATATAGGCAACATAAAGAGGCAAAGGAAATCCAAGCTATAAGCCATTTATGTTTTGCAGAGGTCTTGATCAAAGTATAGATCGCCAAAGTCAAAGCCAGCAATAAAACAATGACCTGTAGAACCTCATAAGGCCCATTTTCGCCAACAAGCCAGGCACGTTGTTCTTCATCAGAAAAATATTCAACAATTATAGTAGTAAATAATGCAATAAAAGGAACGAATGCCCATAGAAGAACGGGAAGATTATCCTGCGACTTGACCTTAAAAAATGACATAGGAGAGAGTACTTTCTTTAAATCTAACGAATGACAATCTGGTTACGGCGGCCATTCCTTTCCGTGATAAGGTCGAATATACCACGGCGCGCTGCTTGCTCCAACTCTCTCTCTAAGTCTTTTATATCGTTAATTTCATCGCCATTAATTGAAATAATTATGTCACCTGGTGATACAAATTGGCGCGCTGTAGAACGCCCTTTAAAGCCAAGAACAACTACACCTTCTTTATCATCGTCTTTTAAACCTAGCTCAACTGCGACGCGCGGGCTCATATTTCCAACAGTAGCGCCGTTCAGTAAATGAGAACCTGATAAAGTCGTCTCATTACGTGGCGGGTTTTCAGGAGGCGCCATAGCAACGACGGAAAGAGTTTTTCTTTTACCTTTACGCATGACATCAATTTTCGCCGTTTGGCCTATTGGTACTGTTGCTAAACGAAAACGCATTTCTGCAGGATCGTTAATCATACGTTCATTGATAGCGATGACAACGTCTCCTACTTGTAAGCCCGCTTTTTTTGCAGGGCTTTTGGAGTGCAGTTTAGAAATAAGAACGCCTCTTGGTACTTTAAGGTCCAACGAATCCGCAATGTCAGGCGTCACAGTTTGACCTGAGGCACCTATCCATGGGCGAAGCGCCGTGATGTTCTTCTCTTCTGTTTTTTCCGCAGCAATAACCGTTTGAACCATTTCCGAAGGGATAGCAAATCCAATACCAAGCGAACCACCAGAACGTGAGTAAATAGCCGTATTAATACCAATCACACTTCCATCCATAGCAACCAAAGGGCCACCGGAATTACCTGGATTAATTGCGGCATCGGTTTGAATGAAAAAATTAAAATCGTTGATATTTAGAGATGATCGCGCCAAGGCCGATACAATTCCGCTGGTTACAGTCTGACCAACGCCAAATGGATTGCCAATGGCGATCACAATATCGCCGACTTCCAAATTCTCACTAGGCTTAAATGTCGCAAAAGGAAGTAACTCCCCTTTTGTTTTCATACGAAGAACGGCAAGGTCAGAACGCTTGTCCGAAATTGAAACACTAGCGTCAAATTCACGTCCATCATTAAGAACAACGGAGATTTCCTGCGCCCCTTTCACGACATGCGCGTTTGTTACCACAACGCCTTCTTTGTCGACTATTAGACCCGAGCCTAGAGAGCTTTCAACCTGTTGGCGGCTGAGACCCCCAAAACCAAAACTATTGCCAAAAAATTGATCAAAAAACGGGTCACCACCAAAGGGGCTATAACTTCTTGTGACAACACGTTTTGTATAAATATTTACAACCGCGGGTGAAACACGCTTAACAAGCGGCGCGTAAGAAAGCATCACCTGTTCACGTGCGTGCGGCACAGTGCGGTCCTGCGCAAATGCGCCTGCACCAATACCGATTAAACCTATTGCTAGAAAACCAAGAATGCCCTTTAACATAGGGTCTTTTTTAATGATGAAAAATGGCAATCTCAAGATCGAAAAATGGCAAGTTAGGACATATTCGGTCTACTATGAACGTGCCTGAAATTAGCAAGGCTATTCAGCACAATGACAGCTTCTTTATGACGATCTTCAGGAGTAACGCTTTCATCAGCAAGTCTTAAAACGCCATGCGTTGTAGCAAGCCACGCTCCTTCTAAATTATCGTCTTCAAACAGATAATCAAAATATGCCTGAAATGTTTCTTTATCTTCCGCCTTAATTAATTCAACAGCAGCTTGCCTGCCCTGAACGGATGATTTTGAATTATAGGTGCTTAGATCAGAACGATCTTCGCTGACGACATCTAAATCAGGGTTATAAGCTTTCACAGCTAGAGCAAAAGCACCCATAATATGTCTTTTGTTATCTTCTTTAAGTTGATCGTTTAGCATATCAATAATATATATACCTCAATAATTAATTATGTCAAATAAAAAGAGGTTTTCTTTCGCTTTGTGATCACCTATGTCTTTCTTATGAGAAAAACATTTGAAGCTATTAAATCCTCAAAAGGACAGCCGCCCCTTGTCTGCTTAACCGCATATACAGCGCCTATCGCTGCCGCCTGTGACAATCACTGCGACATGCTACTTGTCGGTGATAGCGTATCGATGGTTCTATACGGTGAAGAGAGCACACAGCAAGCGACGATGGATATGATGATCGCGCACGGGCGCGGCGTCGTAAAGTCGAGTAAAAACGCCCTCATTATCGTTGATATGCCTTATGGGTCTTATGAAGAGAGCCCACAGCTAGCCCTTGAGAATGCAAAACGCATTATAAGCGAAACGAACTGCCAAGCCGTAAAACTTGAAGGTGGCAGCGACATGGCTGAAACAATCAAAATCCTCGTGGATAATGATATCCCTGTTGTAGGACACATTGGCCTCCTTCCCCAATCTGTAAACACACCGGACGGTTTTAAAGTTCAAGGACGTGATCAAGAACAAGCTCAGAAATTAATGCAAGATGCAAAAGCGATAGAAGCCGCTGGTGCATTTTGCTTTGTCATCGAAGCTGTTCCAGAGTCTCTCGCCGGCGCAATTACTGCATCTGTCACTATCCCAACAATTGGTATTGGCGCATCCAATACGTGTGATGGTCAGATTTTGGTGACAGAGGATATGCTCGGCCTATCTGTTGGCCGTAAGCCAAAATTTGTTAAGCAATACGCAGCTCTACAAGAAGGTATCCAAACAGCCATTTCTAAATACGCGGAAGATGTTCGTGCACGCGAATTCCCCTCTTCAGAAAACACATACAAAGATAAGGCCGCGGCATAACATAAAGCGAATTGACAAAAATACAATTTTTCTTGTATTTTATTGTTAAAACTTTGTGGAGATCAATATGCCGGACCCCATTCCTGATCAGTTTACAAAAACTGAACTCGCTAATCGCCTTCGTGAGACCGTAGATAATCTAGCACGACTGTCCGATGAAATAATTCTGACATACTTACAGGATGACAATAAAAAAAGCGGCCTATAAAGCCGCTTTTTTAAATCTTTTTACCTACGTTTGTCCGTTTATGCAGCAGCAGCCTTTTGTGCTTCTTCTGCTACTTCTTCAGGAACATCGTCGAATACTGGACCGCTATCCTGGCCTTTTGCTGACTCATCACGATCAACAAACTCAATCACTGCCATAGGTGCGTTATCACCATAACGGAAACCAGCTTTCATGATACGGATGTAACCACCGTTACGCTCTTTGTAACGCTCAGCCAATGTATCAAAAAGCTTCGCTACCTGCTCTTGATCACGCATTTTTGACATTGCCAAACGACGATCAGACAGTTTGCCTTTCTTACCGAGTGTCACTAGCTTTTCAACAAAAGGACGAAGCTCTTTTGCTTTTGGAAGCGTTGTTGTGATTTGCTCATGCTTCACAAGTGCCGCTGACATATTCGCAAGCATCGCTTTACGGTGCTGTGACGTTCTGTTTAGTTTTCTTTGTTTAATGCCGTGTTTCATGGCATACCTTCCTTTTTTATTGCTTAGGCGGGCAAGCCCGCTCCGCTTTTATTATTCCCTTAACACTTACGCGCTAAATGGGTCGTCTAATTTCTTTGCAAGTTCTTCGATATTCTCTGGTGGCCAACCTTCGACCTGCATACCAAGATGAATACCCATATTCGCAAGAACTTCTTTAATTTCGTTCAATGACTTACGACCGAAGTTCGGTGTACGAAGCATATCGCTCTCTGATTTTTGAACAAGATCACCGATATAAACGATGTTATCGTTCTTCAAGCAGTTCGCAGAACGAACAGATAGTTCAAGCTCATCCACTTTACGTAGAAGATTACGGTTGAACGGTAGTTCTTCCTCTTCCTCTTTTTCGTTTTGTGCTTCTGGCTCATCAAAGTTGATGAAGACTTGAAGTTGATCTTGCAAGATACGTGACGCAAATGCCACAGCATCCTCAGGTGTGATAACACCGTTTGTTTCAACTTGAAGTGTCAACTTATCATAGTCAGTGATTTGACCAACACGTGTATCTTCAACTTCGTAAGTAACCTTACGCACTGGAGAGAACACGCTGTCTACAGGAATTAGACCAACAGGACATTCTGCTGGGCGGTTTTGCGCCGCTGGGCGGTAACCTTTACCTGTATTCACTGTCATTTCCATGTTCAGTGTTGCGCCTTTATCAAGAGTACAAATCACGAGGTCTGGGTTCATGATTTCGATGTCCGCGCCAGCTTCAATCATACCTGCAGTCACTTCACAAGGACCTTCAGCTTGAAGACGCATCTTCTTAGGGCCTTCAACGTGCATACGCACAGCAATCGCTTTAACGTTAAGAACGATGTCTGTTACATCTTCACGAACACCTTCAATAGATGAGAACTCGTGCAATACGCCATCAATTTGAATCGCTGTAACAGCAGCGCCTTGAAGAGATGACAAAAGAATACGACGAAGTGCGTTACCTAGTGTCAAACCAAAACCACGCTCTAAAGGCTCTGCAACAATCTTACCTGTTACTTGTGGGTTTGAGCCATGCGCAATATCAACCTTTGATGGTTTAATAAGTTCTTGCCAATTTTTGTGTATCATTAATTTTTCCTTTTCACTTCACCCGGGTCTTAACCGGTCTCTTGTTACTATTGTTAATATTTAATTACACGCGGCGACGCTTTGGTGGGCGACATCCATTGTGCGGGATTGGTGTTGTATCTTTAATTGACTTAATGTTAAAGCCGATTGAGCTCAACGCACGTAGTGCAGATTCACGACCAGAACCTGGTCCACACACACAAACGTCCAATTCTTTCATACCATGCTCTTGCGCTTTACGACCTGCATCTTCAGCAGCCATCTGCGCAGCATATGGTGTTGATTTACGAGAACCACGAAAACCCATCATACCAGCTGTTGACCAAGAAACTGCGTTACCTTGAACATCTGTGATGATGATTTTTGTGTTGTTAAAAGAAGAATTCACAACGGCGCGGCCAGCTACGATATTCTTTTTCGTCTTTTTCTTTGCTACTTGTTGTTTAGCCATTTTTTATTCCTTAAATCCTAAAAGTTATCCTAAAGCCTAACGACCGACTGGTTTCTTACCAGCGATTGGCTTCGCAGGACCTTTACGTGTTCTGGCATTTGTGCGTGTTCTTTGGCCGCGCACAGGGAGGTGTTTACGGTGGCGAAGACCACGTAGACATGCCATGTCCATCAAACGTTTAATGTTCATTGAAACTTCACGACGAAGATCACCTTCGATAACGTACTTATCTGTATCGATTTCTGAACGAAGTTGGTTCAGTTCATCTTCACTCAATTCGTTCATACGACGTGTTTTGTCGATGCCTGTGGCTTCACAAATTTCACGTGCTTTCGTACGTCCAATACCATGAATATAAGTCAGCGCGATTGTTACACGCTTACGATCAGGAATATTTACACCTGCAATACGGGCCATGTCTGCTCCTTTATGATTAATTTCCAACAAAACCGTTAAATTTCGGATCTTAATATGATCGGAAACGCCGGTTCCTAAACTTATCAAAAGTCCTGCAAAACTGCTGCTTTCCGAGGAAAGTTAAGCCCAATACAAGTCTTCAGATTTGCCGCATTATAGGCATAAAACACCCTGCGTCAACAGCTAATTTCAGCGATTTTGAAGATATTTTAAGCGGCTTCTTGAGAGGCAAAAATGCTCTCAATTTGCGCTGTTACTTCATCAATAGGCTTCATGCCGTCCACAGCTGGAACATCGCCCTGAGCGCGATAATATGGCAACACTTCCGCAGAATAACTGCGATATTGCGCTAAACGGTTCTTAAGCGCTTCGATATTATCATCACTACGCCCCTCCTCGAGAGCACGTTTTTCTATACGCGCAACGAGCGCCTCATCATCGACAAGAAGTTCTAATACCATATCAATCTTCTGACCACGCTCAACCAGCATAGCATCAAGGGCTGCAGCCTGTGCCTCTGTGCGCGGGAAGCCATCAAAAATAACGCCTTTTGAACATTCAGGAGAGTCCACGCGCGCAGCAATCATGCCGATCACGATTTCATCAGAAACAAGCTCTCCACGATCCATAATCTCTTTTGCTTGGAGACCAAGCTCAGTCCCTTCAGACACCTCTGCACGAAGCATATCGCCTGTTGAAAGCTGCTTTAGGCCATATTTATCTTCGATAATCTTAGCCTGCGTCCCTTTACCAGCACCTGGCGGTCCAAAAAAGATAATGTTCATTGATAAACCCTCCTGCTTATTTATTAGCGGCGACGTTGACGACCTGTTCCGCGTAACTTCGTCTTCTTAATAAGTCCTTCATATTGATGTGCGATCAAATGTGAGTGAATTTGCGCCACAGTATCCATGGTCACCGTCACAACAATAAGAAGTGATGTACCGCCAAAGTAAAACGGCATGCTATATTGCGAAATCATAAATTCAGGCAACAAACAAATAAACACAAGGTAAAGAGCGCCAACCGCCGTAATACGGGTTAAAACGTGATCAAGATAATCCGCCGTGCTCTTACCTGGACGAATACCCGGCACAAAACCGCCGTGTTTACGCAGCATTTCTGCATTTTCTTCCGGATTAAAAACAATCGCCGTATAGAAAAATGCAAAGAATATAATCAAACCACCATAAAGCAGCATATAAGCCGGTTGCCCGTGTTGTAGCCATCTAGAGATTGTTGCCGTAAAATCACCACCTTCTGCCCCTGTAAAGCCAACAATTGTCAAAGGCAATAGCAGCAGTGAAGAAGCAAAAATAGGCGGAATAACACCGGCAGTGTTTAGCTTCAATGGAATATGGTTTTGCGATCCCATTGCCATTTGATTACCCTGCTGACGTTTTGGATACTGAACCGTAACGCGGCGCTGCGCGCGCTCAAAGAAAACGATGAGCGCAATTACCGCAATCACCATCGCCGCCAAGAAAAGGATGGTCAGGAATGTAAATTGCCCCTGACGGCCGAGCTCCAAAGTCGTGCCCAACGCACGGGGTAGTTCAGCCACAATCCCCGCAAAAATGATCAGCGAGATACCATTACCAATACCGCGCTGCGTAATTTGCTCACCCAGCCACATAAGGAAGATTGTACCGCCAACAATTGTAATCACTGTTGATGCACGGAAGAAAAGCCCTGGATCAATTACGGCACTACCTTGTGCGCCTTGTAAACTTTCAAGACCAACAGCCAAACCATACGCCTGAACAGAAGCCAATAGAACCGTTAAGAAACGTGTATATTGGTTAATCTTCATGCGGCCAAACTCGCCTTCTTTTTTCAGCGCTTCCATCTTCGGCGACATCGCTGTCACAAGCTGCATGATAATAGATGCAGAAATGTAAGGCATAATGTTGAGCGCAAAAATAGTCATACGCTGCAACGCACCACCAGAGAACATGTTAAACATGTCAAGGATACCGCCTTGTTTATCGGAATAGATCTCTTTCCACACGCCTGGATCTATGCCCGGAACAGGAATATATGTTCCAAGACGGTAAACAAGAAGCGCGCCGACAACAAAGAGAAGGCGTCGTTTAAGCTCCGTCGCTTTTGAAAAAGCGCCCCAGTTTGCGTTTTTAGCAAGTTGTTCGATGGCTGATGCCATAATGGATATCCTCTATCTAAATTCTTTTGAAGTTCTACTATCTTTAAAAGAAAGAAGGCCATCTGACAAGACGGCCTTTCTAATAAATACATAAATTTTACGTTGGATGCCCGCCGAATTATTTCGCGTCAGGACCACCACGCTTAGGAAGAGGCGCTTTGCTCTCTTTCTTAACGATTTCGATCTTACCGCCAGCTTTTTCAACAGCTTCTACAGCGCCTTTTGTTGCACCTGATAGCTGAAGATTAACTTTTGATTTCAGTTCACCTGAACCAAGAAGACGAACACCGTCTTTAGCGTTTTTGATCACTTTACCAGCCACTAAAGCTGCTTCATCGATTGTGCCTTTTGCATCAATCATTTTCTTGTCCAACGCTTCCTGTAGGCGACCTAATGATAGTTCAACGTGCTTTTTCCCCATTGGATTATTAAATCCACGCTTAGGAAGACGTTGGTATAAAGGCATTTGACCACCTTCAAAACCATTAATCGCTACACCAGAACGAGCCTTTTGACCTTTTTGACCAACGCCACAAGTCTTGCCCTTACCAGAACCGATACCACGGCCTACACGCTTGCGCTCTGTTACTGCGCCGTCGTTAGGTTGTAAATCATTGAGTTTCATCGCTTTATTCCTTTAGCTATAAATTCTTTTAAGCTGCTTCTTCAACGCGTACCAAGTGAGACACTTTACGGATCATACCGCGCACACTTGGAGTATCTTCTAGTGTCTTTGTACGGCCGATTTTATTCAAGCCCAAGCCAATCAATGTCGCGCGTTGGTAACCTTGACGACCAATTGGTGAACCTGTTTGCGTTACAGTCACAGTTTTTGCTGCTGCTTTTTTAGCAGGAACTTTTTTTGTTGTTTTCTTTTCTTCAGCCATTGTTCTAATCCCGATATCTTAAATTATTCAGCTGTTTTCTCTACTGAACCACCACGTGCAGTTTCACGTTGCGCAACAATGTCACTCACCTTACGGCCACGACGTGCAGCAACCTGACGTGGAGATTGAATAGCTTTCAATGCTTCAAAAGTAGCATTTACCATGTTGTATGGGTTTGAAGAACCGATTGCTTTCGCAACAACATCTTGAACACCCAAACAATCGAAGATTGCACGAAGTGGACCACCAGCAATAACCCCTGTACCTGAAGGAGCTGTACGAAGGTGAACGCGACCTGCGCCAAAACGACCTGATACATCATGATGTAAAGTACGACCTTCACGAAGAGGAACACGGATCATGTTCTTTTTCGCAGCTTCAGTCGCTTTACGAATTGCTTCAGGCACTTCTTTCGCTTTACCGTGACCTGTACCGACGCGACCTTTACCATCACCAACCACGATCAAAGCAGCAAAGCCGAAACGACGACCACCTTTTACCACTTTTGCAACACGGTTAACAGCAACGAGCTTCTCTACGAATTCTGGTTCTTCGCGCTCAAAGTCTCTGCCTTGCTTATTTTCTGCTGGGTTTGCCATTTTTATAATGCTCCTAATAACCTTTTAATCTCTTAGAATTCCAGACCGCCTTCACGAGCGCCCTCTGCAACAGCCTTGATACGGCCGTGATAAAGGAAGCTTCCGCGATCGAATTGTACTTTTGAAACGCCAGCTTTTTTAGCGCGCTCAGCAATCAACTTACCTACTTTTTCAGCAGCTTCTTTGTTACCACCGTTTTTTAGAGCCAAGTCTTTATCCATTGTTGACGCAGCTGCCAAAGTTTTACCTTCAACATCACAGATTACTTGAGCGTAAATCTGCTTATTTGTTCTGTGAACAGACAAACGTGGGCGCACATCACGATTCGAGTTACGCTCAATGTTGACCTGGCGAAGCCTACGACGTGTACCGAACTTACGACGCGCTGCTGGTTTCAATCTTTGTGTCATCGCTTTAATTCCTTATAAATCCTAATTATTTCTTCTTACCTTCTTTACGCAGGATGTACTCATCAGCGTAACGAATACCTTTACCTTTATATGGCTCAGGCTTTTTAAACTCACGAATGTTAGCAGCTACCTGACCAACTTTTTGTTTGTCGATACCGCTTACTGTGATTTTTGTTTGATCTTCTACTTCTACTTTCACGCCTTCAGGAACGTCAAAACGAACTTCGTGAGAGTAACCAAGCTGCATCACGAGAGTGTTACCTTGCATGTTACCACGAAGACCAACACCGTGAATTTCAAGTTTCTTTGAGTAACCTTCCGTCACACCAATAACAATGTTGTATACAAGTGTGCGCATTGTCGGCCAAATTTTCTTCGCGAACAATGAGTTAGAACGTGGCTCGAGCACAACTTGACCATCAACTAGCTTCACCGACACATCATCATGGATGCGAACAGATAGTTCACCTTTAGATCCTTTAGCTTTCACATCCTGACCTGCAACATCAAGTGTTACACCTTCAGGAACGACAACTGGTTTATTTCCAATACGTGACATTTTCTTATTCCTTTAAATATCTATCGCCAGATTAAAAGACCTGACAAAGAACCTCTCCACCAACGTTTTCATTACGCGCTGTGTGATCAGTCATAACACCTTGAGGTGTAGAGATCACAGATACGCCCAAACCATTGTGGTAAGGTTGTAAATCTTTAATTTTTGAGTAAACACGACGACCCGGCTTAGAAATACGCTTTAGTTCGCGAATTACTGGCTGACCTTCATCATATTTAAGTTCAATCATCAAATTCTTTTTATTGCCTTCAGCAGTTACTGTTTCGTAACCACGGATAAAGCCTTCTTCCGTAAGAACTTTACAAACTGATTCACGAAGATTTGAGTGCGGACACTCAATCGCTGGTTTTTTAGCGTGCTGACCGTTCTTAATACGGGCTAGCATATCTCCTAAAGGATCACTCATAGACATTGTTCTTTATCCTCTTCTTAAAAATTCTTTTCTTCTTTAGCTGTCTTTCAAATATTACCAGCTTGATTTTACAACACCTGGCAGTTCACCGCGTGAAGCCAAGTCACGAATAGCAATACGAGACAAGCGGAACTTACGGTGGTGTGCACGTGGACGACCTGTCAGTGCACAACGGTTACGCTGTCTGTTTTTCGCAGAATTACGTGGAAGCTCTGCAAGTTGTAATGTTGCCGAGAAACGCTCTTCAACACTTGCTTCTTTGTCCATAATTACTTTTTTCAAAGCTGCTCTTTTGTTCGCCAATGATTTGTTCATGCGACGACGCTTAAGATCTCTCTGTACTGCACTTACCTTTGCCATTTCTTATAAGCTCCCGATTTCTAATCTTAGTTCTTGAACGGCATTTCAAAGCCGCGAAGTAATTCTTTTGCCTGCTCATCGTTTGCAGCTGTTGTACAAATGATGACGTCCATACCGCGGATCTTGTCCACTTTATCGTATTCGATTTCCGGGAATACGATGTGCTCTTTCAAGCCCATAGCGTAGTTACCGCGACCATCGAAACTCTTACCGTTAATACCGCGGAAGTCACGAACACGTGGCAATGCGATTGTTACAAAACGGTCTAAGAATTCGTACATACGCTCACCGCGTAGTGTTACTTTACAACCCATATCCATACCTTCACGCACTTTGAATGAAGCGTTAGATTTCTTCGCTTTTGTGATCACAGGCTTCTGACCAGCAATAAGTGCCAAGTCTTTCGCTGTATTTTCAACTGCTTTACGATCTACAACAGCGTCACGGCCTGGGCTCATGCTGATAACAATTTTATCAAGCTTTGGGACTTCAAGGTCATTTTTGAAGCTGAATTTTTCCTTCAGAGCTGCATGTAGCTCGTTCTGGTATCTTTCTTTAAATCTAGGTTGTGTCATTTTCTTGGTTCCATTTTTTGAGTGACTTATCTGTATCTTTCAGCAGATCGCCTCTCTGGTTAAAAATTCCTATTCGATTGTCTCACCTGAACGTCTCGCTACGCGAACTTTTTTACCGCTCTTTAGTGTTGTATAACCAACGCGTGTTGGCTTATCCTCTTTGGGATCAGCCAGAGCAACGTTAGATACGTGAATTGACAATTCTTTTTCTTCAATTCCGCCAGCAGAAAACTGTGTAGGCTTTTGGTGCTTCTTAACAACGTTAACACCTTGAACAACAACACGAGATTTCGCAGGGATCGTTTTTAGAACTTCACCCTTTTTGCCTTTGTCCTTACCTGTAAGAACAATGACAGAATCGCCTTTTTTAATTTTCATTTTTGCAGCAGTCATTTTTAAATCTCTCTATTTTAAAAGCCTTACAGCACTTCACCAGCAAGTGAGATAATCTTCATGTAACCTTTACCGCGAAGTTCACGAGTAACAGGCCCAAAGATACGTGTTCCCACAGGCTCACCATTGTTGTTAATCAAAACACATGCATTTGTGTCAAAACGGATTTTTTCACCGCTGTGACGGTTAAGACCGTGTCTTGAACGAACGATCACAGCTTTGTGAACAGCACCTTTTTTAACACGACCACGTGGAATTGCCTCTTTAACAGAAACAACAACAACGTCACCGATGTTTGCTGTACGGCGGTGTGATCCACCCAAAACCTTGATGCACTCAACTCGGCGTGCACCTGAGTTATCGGCAACATCCATATTTGATTGCATTTGAATCATGGCTTTATCCTACTTATCTTCTTTTTTCGTTGTTTTCTTAGCTGCAGCTTTTTTAGCAGGTGCTTTTTTCGCTACTGTTTTTTTAGCGGCTGTCTTTTTCGCTGCTGCTTTCTTTGCAGGAGCTTTTTTAGTAGCTGCTTTTTCTTCCTTCTTCTCTTCCGCCTTCTTTGCAGGAGCTTTTGCTTTAGGTGCTTCTGCTTTCGCTGCATCACCTTCTACAACAGTCCAGCTCTTACGCTTAGAGATAGGAGCACATTCAATAATTTGAACTGAATCACCTTCTTTGAATGCGTTGTTCTCATCGTGCGCTGCATACTTTGTAGAGCGCTTCAGGTATTTCTTATACTTAGGATGCATAAAGCGACGCTCAACAAGAACTGTAATTGTCTTGTCCATCTTGTCACTTACGACTGTTCCTTCTAGGACGCGGCGTGGCATTGTATCTTTCTCCTACTTCAATTCGTCTTACGCAGCTTCTTTTTGCTGCTGTGTTAACATTGTTTTTACGCGTGCAATATCACGGCGCACTTTACGCATTTGAGCTGTATTCTCAAGCTGGCCACCAGATTGTTGGAAGCGCAGGTTAAACTGCTCTTTACGCATCTCAACAAGCATCTTTGTTAGCTCGTCTGTGCTTTTACCTTTTAGCTCTTCTGCTTTCATTATTCTTCTCCGAACCTAATCTTCTTATTCGCCAATACGGCTTACAAATTTTGTTTTGATAGGAAGCTTCTCAGCAGCCAAAGCGAACGCTTCTTCTGCCATCTCACGAGAAACACCATCAAGTTCAAACATAATACGGCCAGGCTTCACACGGCATGCCCAGTATTCCACTGACCCTTTACCTTTACCTTGACGTACTTCCAAAGGTTTCTTCGACACAGGCACATCAGGGAAAATACGAATAAATACTTTACCTTGACGTCTCATGTGACGTGTAATTGCACGACGTGCTGCTTCAATCTGGCGCGCTGTAATACGGTTCGGGCTCATTGCCTTCAAACCATAAGCACCAAAGTTAAGCGTTGTACCGCCCTTCGCATTACCGTGGATACGGCCTTTATGCGCTTTTCTAAATTTTGTCTTCTTTGGTTGTAACATCGTCTTATACCGTAATTATGTTAAATTATCAATCCTTATATTAGCGTGCCTGTTGTGGCGCACTACCTTGTTCTTGCATACGCTTATCACGAGCCATTGGATCCTGAACCATTACGTCACCTTTATAGATCCAAACCTTAACGCCAATAATACCGTATGTTGTCAACGCTTCTGCGAAACCATAGTCAAGGTCAGCACGAAGTGTGTGTAGAGGCACACGGCCTTCACGATACCATTCAGTACGCGCGATATCTGCACC
Source organism: Alphaproteobacteria bacterium (assembly GCA_013215815.1). GTDB lineage: Bacteria > Pseudomonadota > Alphaproteobacteria > Micavibrionales > Micavibrionaceae. The sequence goes on from JABSQP010000016.1 coordinate 22,449, forward strand.
ACCAAGACGGCCAGATACGTTAATACGAATACCGCCAGCACCCATACGCAGAGTACCATGAACTGCACGTTTCATTGCACGACGGAAAGAAACACGACGCTCTAGCTGTTGACATACACCTTCAGCAACCAATTGAGCATCCATTTCAGGCTTGCGAATTTCAACAATGTTCAAAGCAACATCGTTACCAGCGCGTGCTGAAAGATCTTTACGAAGCTTTTCAATGTCAGCACCTTTTTTACCGATGATCACACCTGGGCGTGCTGTGTATACAGTTACGCGAGTGTTCTTCGCAGCGCGCTCAATAATAACTTTACTGATACCGGCCGCTTTAAGCTTTTGCTGAACATATTTACGAAGCTCAAGATCTTGAACTAGCTTGTCAGCATAATCGCTATCATCAAACCATCTTGAATCCCAAGTACGGTTGATGCCGACGCGAATACCAATTGGATTAACCTTCTGACCCATTTTTCAAATGCTCCTTACTTCGTGTCTTTCTTGGCAGCAGTCTTTTTAGATGCTGTCTTTTTAGCAGTTGTTTTCTTCGCAGCTGTTTTCTTTGCTGCAGTCTTTTTTGCCGCTGCTTTTTTAGCAGGAGCCTTTTTCGCTGTTTCAGTCTTTGCTTCAGCTTTCTTAGCTGGAGCCTTCTTCGCTTCTTGCGCTTTAGGAGCATCCTTTTTAGCAGGTGCTTTTTTACCTTCTGCATCACGCTCACGAACAACAATTGTCATGCGGCTAAATGGCTTCATGATTTTTGCTGCACGACCACGTGCACGTGCTCTCCAACGCTTCATTGTGATAGACTTACCGACGTAAGCTTCAGCAACATATAGCTTATCAACATCAAGACCGTGGTTGTTTTCAGCATTTGCTACTGCAGACTGAAGTACTTTACGCACATCTTGTGCTACACGGCGGCTGTTGAACTCAAGATCAACTAGCGCAGTACCTGCGTCTTTACCACGGATTGTGTCCGCCACAAGATTAAGCTTTTGTGGAGATGTTTTCAGATACTTCGCCATTGCCATAGCTTCGTTATCTGCAACCCTTCTGTTATTCGCTTTTTGTCCCATTGTTTTAATCCTAACTTAAAGCCTTACTATTTCTTGCCTTTTTTATCGGCACCGTGACCGTAATAAGTACGCGTTGGCGCAAATTCGCCGAGCTTATGTCCGATCATGTTGTCTGTTACAAGAACAGGAATAAATTTATTACCGTTGTGAACACCAAATGTAATACCAACCATCTGTGGCAAGATTGTTGAACGGCGTGACCATGTCTTTACAACACCTTTCAATTCACCAGCACGAAACTTCTCAACTTTCTTAAGAAGGTGACGATCAATAAATGGACCTTTCCATACACTACGTGACATTGTTCTATCCTATCCTTACTTCTATTTCTGCTTACGACGACGGATAATAAATTTATCTGTCTGCTTGTTCTTACGCGTTTTGTACCCTTTAGTTGGCACACCTGAGAAAGATACAGGGTGACGACCACCAGAAGTACGACCTTCACCACCACCATGTGGGTGATCAACCGGGTTCATAACAACACCGCGAACTGTAGGACGGACACCCATCCAACGCTTACGACCTGCTTTACCCATGTTTGTATTCATGTGATCAGGGTTAGATACAGCACCAACAGTTGCCATACATTCCTGACGCACTTTACGAAGCTCACCAGATGCTAGCTTTACCTGCGCGTAACCTTGGTCACGGCCGACGAGCTGAGCATATGTACCAGCAGAACGACATAGCTGAGCGCCCTTGCCTTGCTTCATCTCGATATTGTGAATGATTGTACCAACAGGCATACCTTTAAGAGGCATTGCATTACCTGGCTTGATGTCCGCTTTCTCAGAAGCAATCACCTTGTCACCAGCTTGCAAACGCTGTGGTGCAATAATATAAGCTTTTTCACCGTCTTTGTACTCGATCAAAGCAATGAAAGCTGTTCTGTTTGGATCATATTCCAAACGAAGAACCGTTGCTTCAACATCGAACTTACGACGTTTCCAGTCGATAACACGGTATTTTTGCTTGTGACCACCACCGATGTGACGACAAGTAATACGACCAGTGTTGTTACGACCACCTGTTTTCTTCTTACCTTCAAGAAGAGTCTTCTCAGGTGCACCTTTGTGCAGACCGCTACGATCAACTGTTACAAGCTGACGTGTCCCTGGTGAATTTGGTTTAAACTTCTTTAGTGCCATTGCTCTAATCCTAATTTAACTAATCTTTTTTATACGCCTGTACCAACATCAATTGTTTGACCTTCTTTCAAAGTCACAATTGCTTTTTTCTGATCGCTACGCTTACCTACAGAACCACGGAAACGCTTTGTTTTCCCTTTCTGTACAAGTGTATTCACTTTTGTAACATCCACTTTAAATAGTGTCTCAACAGCCGTTTTAATTTTCGGCTTAGACGCACTTAAAGGAACTTTAAAAGTAACCTGACCGTGTGCAGACCCCATTGTTGACTTCTCAGTGACAACAGGCTCACGAATAATTTCGTACATCCACTCAGCTACGTCGATCTTATCTTTTTTCTTTGCAGCAGCCATTTTACTTACCCTTTCAATCTTTCTGTCAGATCACCGACAGCATCTTTTGTCAGCACAAGAACATCACGACGAAGAATGTCGTATACGTTTGCACCTTGTGATGGAAGAACATCAACTTTAGGTAGGTTTGATGTCGCGCGAGCAAAGTTCGCGTCAATCTCTTTACCACCGACAATCAATGCTGAATCAAAACCGAATTTGGCGATGTTCGCCGCCATTGGCTTAGTCTTATGATCTTTTGCTTTCGCTTCGTCAAGAATAATCAGCTTCTTTTCCTTCGCTTTTGTTGAAAGCGCAGAAATAAGGGCAGCTTTACGTACTTGCTTTGGCAAATCTGTTGCGTGTGAACGAACGCGTGGGCCGTGCACAACACCACCACCACGGTCGATGTTACGCTTGTTATCACCACGACGCGCATTACCAGTTCCTTTTTGTTTGAATGGCTTTTTACCTGTACCACTCACTTCAGAACGTTCTTTCGCCTTGTGTGTACCCGCTTGACGCTTGTCTTGCTGGTAAGTCACCATAAGGTGCATGATGTCTGCGCGAACTTCTGCGCCGAAGATTGCTTTATCTAGAGAAATCTCACCAGCATCCTTATTATCAATTGTTTTTACAGCTACTTTCATTTTTCTATTCCTTAACTAGCCGTTACTATTCGCCCGCTTCTTCTGCCGGAGCTTCCGCTTCAGCTGGCGCTTCTTGTTTTTCATCCGCTGCGTTTGCCGCTTCTTTCAAACCTGCTGGCATTGGAACACCTTCAGGGAATGGCTTTTTAACAGCGTCTGTGATCAATACCCAACCTGATTTTGGACCAGGAACTGAGCCTTTAACCAAAACAAGGTTATCTTCAAGATCAATAGCAGCCACTTCCAGGTTTTGCGTTGTTACACGCTCGTTACCCATTTGACCGGCCATTTTCTTGCCTTTGAAAACTTTACCTGGATCTTGACACTGACCTGTTGAACCGTGTGCACGGTGAGAAACAGATACACCGTGTGTTGCGCGCATACCGCCAAAGTTGTGACGCTTCATCGCACCGGCAAAACCTTTACCTTTCGATGTTGCACAAACGTCAACTTTTTGACCAGCAACAAAGTGCGCTGCAGACAGCTCTGCACCAATTTCAGGAAGGTTATCTGCTTCAACACGGAACTCAGCAACTTTTTTCTTAGGCTCAACTTTTGCTTGAGCGTAAACACCGCGCATCGCTTTTGATGTGCGTTTTACTTTTGCGCTGCCAGCACCAAGCTGAACAGATGTGTAACCGTTCTTCTCTTCCGTACGGTGGCCAACCACCTGACAGTTATCAACTTTTAGCACTGTTACAGGAATCTGAGCGCCATCTTCAGTGAAGATACGTGTCATCCCTTCTTTACGTGCAATTAATCCAGTTCTCATTTTTCTTTCCTTTCCAGAGGGTCACCGGAATGACCATAGCTCTTCCGCACCATGCGGAAGAAATTCCTTCTTATTTATGCGGCCACTTGACCGATTTTAATTTCAACGTCTACACCAGCGGCCAAGTCAAGCTTCATAAGCGCATCAACTGTTTGCGGTGTTGGATCAACAATATCGATCAAACGCTTGTGTGTTCTCATTTCAAAATGCTCCATAGAATTCTTGTTCACGTGTGGTGAACGAAGAACTGTATAACGCTCTTTCTTTGTTGGTAGTGGAACTGGTCCACGAACACCTGCGCCTGTGCGCTTCGCTGTATTTACGATTTCGCCTGTTGATGTATCGAGAATACGATGATCAAAAGCTTGCAGACGAATTCTAATAGTTTGTGCATCCATTGTTTTTGCCCTTACTTAAATAATTATCCAACCAGTTTCGCTTTTACTTCTTCAGCAACCGCATTTGGTACTGGCTCGTAGCTATCAAATACCATTGAGAACTGCGCACGACCTGAAGACATAGAACGAAGTGGGTTAATGTATCCGAACATGTTTGCAAGAGGCACAGCCGCTGTAATCACTTTTGCGTTACCGCGATCTTCCATTGAGTTCACTTGACCACGACGAGAGTTCAAGTCACCAATAATATCACCCATGTATTCCTCAGGTGTCACAACTTCAACCTTCATCATCGGCTCAAGAAGTTGTGGACCCGCTTTCTGCATCGCCTCTTTAAACGCTGAACGACCAGCAATTTCAAAAGCCATAACAGAAGAGTCAACATCGTGGTAAGCACCATCAAATAGATCAATTTCAATGTTGATCACTGGGAAGCCAACAACAATACCTGTTTCTTTGGCTTGCTTAATACCTTTTTCAAAACCAGGAATGAATTCTTTTGGAATAGATCCACCAACGATGTTGTTGATGAAGTTAAAGTCTGGCTTCTCACCTGTTTCCGCATCCACTGAAGAAGGACGCATTTTAAATACTGCACGCGCGAACTGACCAGAACCACCAGATTGTTTCTTGTGTGTGTAGTCAACTTCAGCTTCACCAGTAATTGTTTCACGGTAAGCAACCTGAGGCGCACCAATGTTCGCTTCAACTTTAAATTCACGCTTCATACGATCAACAAGAATGTCTAGGTGAAGTTCACCCATACCAGCGATAATTGTTTGACCTGATTCATGATCAACTTTTACGCGGAATGATGGATCTTCAGCAGCCAAACGCTGTAGCGCTGTAGACATTTTCTCTTGGTCAGCTTTTGATTTTGGCTCAACAGCAATCTCAATAACCGGCTCAGGGAATTCCATACGCTCAAGAATAACTGGCTTAGCAGCATCACAAAGCGTGTCACCTGTTGTTGTGTCTTTCATACCCACGAAAGCAACAATATCACCAGCAAACGCCTCTGTTAGTTCTTCACGGTTGTTTGAGTGCATAAGAAGCATACGACCAACACGCTCACGCTTATCTTTAACAGAGTTTTGAACGTAAGAACCTGATGTAATTGTACCAGAGTAAATACGCGCAAATGTCAGAGAACCAACGAATGGGTCGTTCATAATTTTGAACGCTAGCGCAGCAAATGGCGCATCATCTTCAGGAGCACGGTTTTCTTCTTTTTCTGAATCATCAACATCCGTACCTTTTGTTTCACCAATATCTAGTGGTGATGGTAGGAAATCAACAACAGCATCCAACATTGGCTGAACACCTTTGTTTTTAAATGCCGAACCACACATAACAGGAACAAAGTCACCTGCAATTGTACCCTTACGGATACACGCTTTTAGAGTTTTCTCATCAGGCTCACTACCTTCTAGATAAGCTTCCATTGCAGCATCATCCTGCTCAACAGCCAACTCAACAAGCCTCTCACGGTATTCAGCAGCCTTATCAGCAAGATCAGCTGGAATTTCTTCTTCGTGGAATGCCGCACCAAGAGTTTCAGCATCCCAGATAATAGCCTTCATCTTAACAAGATCAACAATACCTGCGAACTGATCTTCAGCACCAATAGGAAGCTGAATTGGAAGAGGCTGACAACCCAAACGGTCAATCATCATATCGATACAGTTATAGAAGTCCGCACCAATTTTATCCATTTTGTTCACGAAACACATACGTGGCACTTGGTACTTATCACCTTGACGCCATACTGTTTCTGTTTGCGGCTCAACACCAGCGTTTGCATCAAAAACAGCAATCGCGCCATCAAGCACACGAAGTGAACGCTCAACTTCAATTGTGAAGTCAACGTGCCCTGGTGTATCAATAATGTTTAGACGGAAACGCTCACCATCATAGTTACCACCAGCAGGACCATTCCAGAATGTTGTTGTAGCAGCAGATGTGATCGTAATACCACGCTCTTGCTCTTGCTCCATCCAGTCCATAGTCGCCGCACCATCGTGCACTTCACCAATTTTGTGAGACTTACCTGAGTAGTAAAGAATACGCTCAGTTGTTGTCGTCTTACCCGCATCAATGTGGGCCATAATTCCGAAGTTACGGTAGTTTTCAATTGCGTGTTCGCGTGCCATTTTTTGTATCTCTTATTTAAAAGTTCTCTATTACTTAATTTCTTACCAGCGGTAGTGAGCAAACGCCTTGTTTGCCTCTGCCATTTTGTGAGTATCATCACGCTTCTTAACTGCTGAACCGCGATCATTAGCCGCATCTAAAAGCTCACCAGCCAGACGCTCAACCATTGTATTCTCAGAACGATTACGCGCTGCACCAATCAACCAACGAATAGCCAAAGCCTGCGCACGCTCATTACGAACTTCAACAGGAACTTGATAAGTTGCACCACCAACACGGCGTGAACGAACCTCAACCTGCGGACGCACCTTCTTAAGCGCCTTATGAAATACGCTAAGACCTTTTGCACCAGGAATACCTGAGTTACCTGCATCACCCTGATCTTCATCATCAGTAGCAATCGCGCCAGCCTTATCATCCATAATCTCAAGAGCACCATAAACAATCTTCTCAGCAACCGACTTCTTACCATCGAGCATAAGGTTGTTCATGAATTTATTAAGAATTTTATCCCCGAACTTAGGATCAGGAAGAATTTCTCTTTTTTCTGCTGCGTGACGACGTGACATATTTTAATTCCTTATCTCAAACCTTACTTAGGACGCTTAGCACCGTAACGTGAGCGTGATTGTTTACGATCTTTAACCCCTTGTGTATCAAGAGAACCACGAACAACTGTGTAACGCACACCAGGCAAGTCTTTAACACGACCGCCGCGTACAAGCACAACTGAGTGCTCCTGAAGGTTGTGACCTTCACCAGGGATGTAACAAATAACTTCAAAACCTGTTGTTAGACGAACCTTTGCAACTTTACGCAAAGCAGAGTTCGGTTTCTTAGGTGTTGTCGTATAAACACGTGTACAAACACCGCGCACCTGCGGGTTATGCTTCAGGGCACGGTTTTTCTTTGATTTCATTGCCTTTTTACCACCAATGGCGCGAGGCTTACGAATAAGTTGTTGTATCGTTGGCATAGGATGCCTTCTCCTTAATCACATTAGTCAATATTTTCGGATGGTCTCTTAAATGATAAACAAGAGCAGAAAAACGATATCTTTTGTATCTAGATATCAAAACTGCGCTTTTTTCGCTGGCGCTTGCATAACTTTCGCAAAGTTTAAGCGATTTTATCTTTTAAAAATTAAGAATATTGAACTGCGTCTAGCCTTTAATCTGTAAGGATTTTGAAAGCCTTACCGGCTACAGCCAATCCATCCGATTCCTAATTTCGAGCGGACTATAAGGTGAAAAGAACATCAGAGTCAAGCGGTTGTTAATATTTTTTTTACGAATATTTGATTCCTGTCAAATACAGCTTTTTTTTAAGCTTTATTATGCAGAATAAGGTATTTTTAAAATATTTTTATATAGAATTATATTTACCTAAAAATTGATTGTGAAAAAATAGAGAAAACAGCCCCGAAAGAGACGTATAAGTTCCATGTCACCAGAAGAATTCCAGCAATTACCTATCTTAGAATCGTCCAAAACAGCTTATAACGAGCCAACAGGCTATAACGAGCTACAACAAGCGTTATTGCCTTATATAGAGTACTACCATCAGTTTCTATGGCTGGTATTCTTTGCAACGGCAGCTTTTCTTATATTCCGTTTCTTATTTAAGCCCTTGATATCAAATGGAAAAACATCTTCTCCTGAAGATAAATATCCAGCTATCAATGCACCAGGATTTATACAAAAAACCCATAAAGCATACTGGAAGATCTTTAATATAGGCGAGATCTATAATGATATTATTGTCCGATTCTTCGGAGCAGCGGTTTTATTAGGCTTTTTGGCAAGCTTTAGAGGATGGGAAAATGACTACACACTAACTACGTGGGCAGAGCAAAACGGCCTCGCAATATGTTGGCCCTTCTTTCAAAACTGTAATGACTTGTTTTTTATGATGGGTCGCCCGCATGCCTACGTGCAAAACACCATCTTTATGGGAATGCTTGGCCTTATATTTACAGCTGCTTACGGCTTAGCTACACGCCGTGCAACGTTGGCGCATATATGTATCTTCATCTTATTTCTATGGAAAGCCTATGTCGTTTCTATAAACTACCGCTACAACGCAAACTATGATTACTACCAGACAGCTTTCGCATTCATATTCTTATTTGTGCCACATAAACGCTTCTTCGGCGCTTTGTCAGTTGTTTTATTCTATTATCTTTCAACAGCAACAAAGATCCATGAAAGCTGGACACTCGGCACCTACTTCACATCTATGAAGACTGGGCTGCCCGTATTCCCAAAAGAGCTCACATTACTCATGACCAACCTTGTCATTGTCATGGAAATGGTCATGGCTTGGTTCCTCTTTAGTAAAAACAAGCTTATCCAAAGAACAGTCTTTGTATTCTTCTTTATATTCCACCTCTATTCGGGAACATTGGTAGGATACCATTATCCGACGATTGTGACACCATCACTGATCATATTCTTCGGCCCACATTTCAAACCGTTTGACCATATTCCAGTCAACAGAAAAGCAATTATTGGTTGGCTCTTTATCATTTTCCTATTTGCCTGCCAAATGATATCGCATGCTATTCCAGGCGATGAAAAGATGACTCTAGAAGGCAACTTCTATGGTCTGTATATGTTTGAAGCAAACCATCAATGCTTTGCCGAAGCACGCGATGAAAATGGTGAAGTTATTTTTGAGCACACATCAAAGACAGCTAGAAACCGCTGTGACCCTTACCAGTTATGGTTCCGTGTCTATCAAAAAGAATGCCGACAAAATCCTAGTAAGAAAATTAGTGTGAAACTCTTACACAGCATTAATGGCGGCCCGTTCTATGAAATAGTGAATGAAGACGATGCGTGTTCTCTGTCATATAAGCCATTTGGTCGTAACGAGTGGATTAAGACACAAGATGAGGCACCAGCCGTTGGTAGACCGCGGAAAAATATTTACTATTAAAGCGTATCCAAATGCATAAAAAAAGCGGCTGATTAAGCCGCTTTTTCTTTATTCTATTGTGTTAGCAAACTAACCAGCTGCTGCTTCCTGTGCCTCATCCGCGGGAGATGCATCTTCGATCATCTCAGCAGGTGCTTCTTCGTTCGCAGGGTTGAGCGCCTCGGCTTGCTGCTGCGCTGCCAATGCAATCTCATCGCGATCAGCAGCAATGCGGCGAACCTTGTTCACGTATGAACCAGTACCAGCAGGGATCAGACGACCCACAATCACGTTCTCTTTCAGACCGTGTAGGTTGTCCATCTTACCGTTCACTGCTGCATCTGTAAGAACACGTGTTGTTTCTTGGAATGATGCGGCAGAGATGAATGAGCGTGTCTGCAATGACGCTTTTGTAATACCTTGAAGAACAGGCTTACCTTTTGCAGGCTGCTTACCATCTTCAATGTACTTCTTGTTCACTGCCTCATACTCTTCACGATCAATGTTCTCGCCAACGAGGAATGTTGTATCACCAACTTCTTGGATTTCAACTTTCTGCATCATCTGACGTGCAATCACCTCAATGTGCTTATCGTTGATTTTCACCCCTTGTAGACGGTAAACGTCCTGAATTTCGTTCACGAGGTAGTCACTCAGCGCTTCCACACCAAGAACATCAAGGATATCGTGTGGAACCATCGCACCATCAAGGATTGGGTCACCAACGCGTACGAAATCACCTTCCTGAACAGCCATATGACGACCTTTTGGTACAAGATACTCAGCAGGCTCTAATGTCTTATCAGTTGGGTTCACGATAATACGGCGCTTCGCCTTATAATCTTTACCGAATTCAATCTGACCTTCAACTTCAGAAATAATAGCAAAGTCTTTTGGACGACGTGCTTCAAATAGCTCAGCCACACGTGGCAGACCACCTGTAATATCACGTGTTTTCGATGTTTCACGAGGAATACGAGCAAGAATATCACCAGCCTTAACTTCTGCGCCATTCTCAACAGAGATAATCGCATCCGTAGACATGAAGTAGTTCGCTTCCAAGCCATTTGGTAGTTTCTGAACTTTACCTTTCGCATCTGTTAATGAGATACGTGGCTTAAGCTCACCACCTTTAGGCTGTGAACGCCAGTCGATAACAATCTTAGATGAGATACCTGTTGCTTCATCAACCTGATCCGCAACAGAAACACCATCGATAAGGTCATTAAACTGAGCTACACCATCTTTCTCTGTGATAATAGGCATTGTGAATGGGTCCCAATCGGCCATCTTATCGCCAGCTTTAACCTTCGCACCATCCTCAACAAGAAGACGCGCACCATAAGGAACACGGTGTGTTGCACGCTCTTTATCCTTACCGTCAAGAAGAACAATCTCTGTGTTACGGCCCATAACAATCGCCACACCTTCAGAGTTCTTAACAACGTTTTGGTTACGTACTTCAACTTTACCGTCAACAGCTGCTTCATAAGATGATTTTTCAGCACCCTTCTGCGCCGCACCACCAATGTGGAATGTACGCATTGTAAGCTGTGTACCTGGTTCACCGATTGACTGAGCAGCCATAACACCAACTGCCTCACCCATGTTAACTGGTGTACCGCGAGCAAGATCACGACCGTAACATTTTGCACAAACACCGTTACGTGTTTCACAAGTTAGAGCAGAGCGAACCTTAACAGTGTCAACACCAGCTGTTTCAATCTCTTCTGATGTTACTTCATCAATGATCTCACCGTCTTTGACGATTACATCACCAGAAAGCGGGTTCACGATATCACCTTGCGCTGTACGTCCAAGAATACGCTCAGCCAAGTTCACAACAACGTCCGCGCCGTTCATTACAGCAGCCAATGTAATACCATTTTCAGTACCACAATCTGTTTCTGTAATAACCGCATCTTGTGCAACATCAACAAGACGACGTGTTAAGTAACCAGAGTTCGCAGTCTTAAGCGCTGTATCAGCTAGACCCTTACGCGCACCGTGTGTCGAGTTAAAGTACTCAAGCACAGACAGACCTTCTTTAAAGTTCGAAATAATCGGTGTTTCGATAATTTCACCAGAAGGTTTCGCCATAAGCCCGCGCATACCTGCAAGCTGACGGATCTGAGCGGCACTACCACGAGCACCAGAGTGTGCCATCATGTAAACAGAGTTAAGACCAACCTCATCAACGTTAGAGATGTGGTTCATCATCGCATCCGCAACATCGTCTGTACATTTTGACCAGATATCGACAACTTTGTTGTACTTCTCACCTTTTGTAATCAAACCATCAAGGTACTGCTGCTCATACTCAGCTGACTTACCTTTTGCTTCATCAATAAGTGTTTGTTTCGCTTCAGGAATGATCAAGTCAGACTTACCGAATGACATACCTGAGATACATGCTTGACGGAAACCAAGCTTCATCATGCGGTCACAGAAGATAACTGTCTCTTTTTGACCACAGTGACGGTAAACAACGTCAATCAGGTTTGTTAGTTCTTTCTTCGTTAGAACTTTGTTGATTTCATCAAATGGAATATTTGGATGACGTGGAAGAAGTTCAGAAAGAAGCATACGGCCTGCTGTTGAATCAACAAGCGTTGTGATCTTATTCCCTTCTTCATCAACTGTGTGATAACGACACTTAATCTTTGCATGAAGTGAAACGTGACCTTCTGTTAGCGCGTGCTGGATCTCACCAGGACCGCGGAAAATCATGCCTTCACCTTTTTCACCATCTAGAGCGATTGTCAGGTAGTAAAGACCCAAAACAATATCCTGTGACGGAACGATGATCGGCTTACCGTTTGCAGGAGACAAGATGTTGTTTGTAGACATCATCAAGCAACGCGCTTCAAGTTGTGCCTCGATTGATAATGGCACGTGAACAGCCATTTGGTCACCATCAAAGTCAGCGTTAAAAGCTGTACATACGAGTGGGTGTAGCTGTATCGCTTTACCTTCAATCAATGTTGGTTCGAATGCCTGAATACCAAGACGGTGCAATGTCGGAGCACGGTTTAGCATCACTGGGTGTTCGCGGATAACTTCTTCAAGAATATCCCAAACTTCCGGACGCTCTTTTTCTACCATTTTCTTGGCAGCTTTCACTGTTGTCGCCATACCGTAAATTTCAAGCTTGTGATAGATAAACGGCTTAAAGAGTTCGAGAGCCATTTTCTTCGGAATACCACACTGGTGTAGTTTCAGCTCAGGACCAACAACGATCACCGAACGACCAGAATAGTCAACACGCTTACCAAGAAGGTTTTGACGGAAACGACCCTGCTTACCTTTAAGCATGTCAGAAAGTGATTTTAGTGGGCGCTTGTTCGCACCAGTAATCACACGGCCACGACGACCGTTATCAAACAATGCATCAACAGATTCTTGAAGCATACGCTTTTCGTTACGAACGATAATGTCAGGTGCGCGAAGTTCCATAAGGCGCTTCAAGCGGTTGTTACGGTTGATCACACGACGATATAGATCGTTAAGGTCAGATGTTGCAAAACGACCACCATCCAAAGGAACAAGTGGGCGAAGTTCTGGCGGAAGAACAGGAACAACATCCATAATCATCCACTCAGGGCGTGTACCTGAAGAAATGAAAGCTTCAAGAAGCTTCATACGCTTTACAAGTTTCTTACGCTTCGCTTCAGATCCAGTTTCACGAAGATCGTCTTCAACATTTGCAAGTTCTTCTTCAAGATCAAGGTTCATCAAGATCTCTTTAATCGCTTCAGCACCGATACCTGCACGGAAGTTTTCTTCACCGTACTCATCTTGTGCATCCATGTATTCTTCTTCCGTCATAAGCTGCATAGGCTTAAGCGGTGTCATACCTGGTTCAACAACGATGTAAGCTTCGAAGTATAGAACTTTTTCAAGTGACTTCAGTGTCATATCAGTCATCAGACCAATACGTGATGGTAATGACTTCAAGAACCAGATATGTGCCACAGGAGAGGCGAGTTCAATGTGACCCATACGTTCACGACGGACTTTTGTCAGTGTCACTTCAACGCCACACTTCTCACAAATAATCCCTTTGTACTTCATGCGCTTATATTTACCGCAGAGACATTCGTAATCTTTAACAGGCCCGAAAATACGCGCACAGAAAAGACCATCACGCTCTGGCTTAAATGTACGGTAGTTAATCGTTTCCGGCTTTTTCACTTCACCGAAAGACCAGCTGAGCACTTGCTCAGGTGATGCAATCGCGATGCGAATGCTGTCAAAGCTTTGTGGTCCCTGTGGTTGACCAAATAGGTTCATGAGTTCGTTCATTTTTTGCTCCTAATAAGCTGCGCTTTATATCTTATATATTTTTTAAATTACGATTAATTACCAGATTGCTTCATGTCGACGTTTAGACCGAGAGCTTTCAATTCCTTCACAAGAACGTTGAATGACTCTGGAACACCGATTTCAAAGTTATCTTCGCCGCGTACAATCGACTCGTAAACTTTTGAACGACCGGCAACGTCATCAGATTTCACTGTCAGCATCTCTTGAAGAGTGTATGCCGCGCCGTAAGCCTGAAGCGCCCACACTTCCATTTCACCAAATCGCTGACCACCAAACTGCGCCTTACCGCCGAGAGGTTGTTGCGTCACAAGTGAATATGGACCGATTGAACGGGCGTGAATCTTATCATCAACCAAGTGGTGCAGTTTCAACATGTAGATGTAACCAACAGTCACCTGACGGTGGAATTTTTCACCTGTACGACCATCAATCAATGTCACCTGACCTGTTTGATCCAAACCTGCTTTTTCAAGAAGTACGTTGATGTCATCTTCAACAGCGCCATCGAACACTGGTGTTGCCATTGGCACACCGCCGCGAAGATTCTGCGCCATTTCAACAACTTGGTTGTCGTTCATACCGTCAACTTTCTTCTCGAATTCTGACTTACCGTAAGCTTGTTCTAGCTGAACTTTCAGTGTCTTCACTTCATCAGATGTTGGTTCTTTTTGGTTATTAAAACCATCAATCACTTCACCAATTTGCTTACCAAGGCCAGCAGATGCCCAACCGAGGTGCGTTTCCAGAATCTGACCCACATTCATACGTGATGGAACCCCAAGAGGGTTAAGCACGATATCAACTGGCTGACCATCTTCTGTGTATGGCATATCTTCTTGGGGCATAATCTTAGAAACAACACCTTTGTTTCCGTGACGGCCCGCCATTTTATCACCAGGCTGCATCTTACGCTTAATCGCCACGAAGACTTTAACCATCTTCATCACGCCAGGCATAAGTTCATCACCACGCTGAAGTTTTTCAACTTTGTTCTCAAAACGCTCTTTAATACCATCAATCGCATCATCAAATGTTTTAGACATCGCTTCGATTTCTTCCATGATCTTGTCATTCTCGATAACGATTTGACGCCATAGACCATGCTTAATTTCGTTAAGCGCAGCGTTTGTGATTTTGTCACCTTTCTTCAGGCCACCATCTTTGAACGCTTTTGCAACAGTTTGACCTGCAAGCAATTCTTCCAAACGACCATAAAAACCAAGCTCAATAATCTTGCGCTCAGCATCACGATCTTTTGCCAACACCTCGATCTCTTCTTGCTCAATCGCCATTGAACGTGAATCTTTTTCAACGCCGCGGCGATTGAATACACGCACATCAACAATTGTACCGACAGCGCCTGATGGAAGGCGTAGAGATGTATCTTTTACATCTGCTGCCTTTTCACCAAAGATCGCACGAAGAAGTTTTTCTTCCGGTGTCATTGGGCTTTCACCTTTTGGTGTCACCTTACCACCCAGAATATCACCAGGACCAACTTCGGCACCGATGTGAACGATACCTGATTCATCAAGATGTTTTAGGGCTTCTTCACCAACGTTTGGAATATCACGTGTGATCTCTTCTGTACCAAGCTTCGTATCACGCGCCATTACTTCATATTCTTCAATGTGAATAGATGTATAAACATCGTCGCGTACGATACGCTCAGAAAGAAGAATTGAATCCTCAAAGTTGTAACCATTCCAAGGCATAAACGCGACAAGCACGTTACGGCCAAGAGCTAGCTCACCAAACTGTGTTGATGGGCCATCCGCGATAATATCGCCGGCTTTGATCTCATCGCCAACTTTAACAAGTGGCTTTTGCAAGATACATGTTGATTGGTTAGAGCGTTGGAATTTCTTCATGTTGTAGATATCAACAACAGCTTCTTCAGCCTTAAGATCTTCTGTCGCACGAATAACGATACGCGTTGCATCAACCTGCACAACGTGACCAGCACGGCGTGCTGTAACAGCAGCGCCTGAATCGCGCGCCACAGTTGCTTCCATACCCGTACCAACAAGCGGTGCATCTGATTTAAGAAGAGGCACAGCCTGACGCATCATGTTTGATCCCATCAAAGCACGGTTCGCATCATCGTTTTCTAGGAATGGGATAAGCGCCGCAGCAACAGATACCATCTGTTTTGGTGAAACGTCCATGAAGTCAATACCTTCTGGTTGCGCCATCAAGTTTTCACCCGCTTCACGACAAGAAATAAGGTCGTTTGCAAACGCACCTTTATCCGTCAATTCAGCGTTCGCCTGGGCGATTGTGTACTTAGACTCTTCCATTGCAGACATGTAAACAACTTCATCTGTCACTTTACCGTCAACAACGCGGCGGTATGGACTCTCGATGAAACCGTACTGGTTAACACGCGCGAAAGTCGACAGCGAGTTAATCAAACCAATGTTTGGACCTTCCGGTGTTTCAATCGGACAAATACGACCATAGTGTGTTGGGTGCACGTCACGAACTTCAAAGCCCGCACGCTCACGTGTCAAACCACCTGGCCCAAGAGCAGAAAGACGACGCTTGTGCGTGATTTCTGACAGTGGATTTGTTTGGTCCATGAACTGAGATAATTGTGAAGAACCGAAGAACTCACGAACAGCTGCTTGTGCAGGCTTAGAGTTAATCAAGTCGTGCGGCATATAAGTGTCAATCTCAACAGATGACATACGCTCACGAATTGCACGTTCCATACGAAGAAGACCAACACGGAACTGGTTTTCCATCAATTCACCAACTGAACGGACACGGCGGTTACCAAGGTTATCGATATCATCGACTTCACCCTGACCATCTTTTAGACCGTGAACATATTGCAAGATCGCAAGAAGATCTTCTTTTGTTAGTGTGCCGTGATCATCAGGAGATGTCAGGTCAAGACGTGCGTTCATTTTCACACGACCAACAGCAGATAGATCATAACGCTCTGGGTCAAAGAATAGTGACTGGAATAGAGCAGACGCAGAATCAACTGTCGGCGGCTCACCAGGACGCATAACGCGGTACATATCAATAAGTGCTTCTTCACGTGTGTCACACTTATCAACCATCATTGTGTTACGGATGTAAGGACCAACATTTACGTGATCAATCGCAAGAATTGGAAGTTCTTTGATTGAGAAGCTATCTAGCTCAGCGAGATCTTCTGTTGTAATTTCATGACCAGCTTCGAAGTAAACCTGACCAGTTTCACCATCGAACAAGTCTTCGGCTAGGTAAGAACCTACAAGCTGTTCATCAGAAACAAGAATGTCTTTTAGACCTGCCTCTACAAGTTTCTTACCTTTACGTGGTGTGATTTTCTCACCAGCTTCAGCAACAACTTTACCGTCTTTTGCATTTACAAGATCGTGAACAAGCTTCACGCCGCGGAAGTTATCCGGGTTAAACGGCATCTTCCAGCCTTCTTTTTCTTTCTTGTAGTGCGTTGTTTCATAGAAAGTAGATAAGATCTCTTCATTCGCCATACCCTGGATCATCAGTTCATCTACTGGCTGATCTTTTTCTTCACACTCTGCGCGGTACTTAACAGTCGCTTCTGAGTCCAGTGCGCGCATGAATGTTGTTACAGGAAGCTTACGACGACGATCGATACGAACATACATAAGATCTTTTGCATCGAATTCAAAATCCAACCATGAACCACGATAAGGAATAACACGCGCAGAGAACAAGTATTTACCTGAAACGTGTGTTTTACCACCATCGTGATCGAAGAACACACCAGGTGAACGGTGCATTTGAGAAACGATAACACGCTCAGTACCATTCACAACAAATGTACCGTTATCTGTCATCAATGGCATATCAACCATGTAAACGTCTTGCTCTTTAATATCGCGAATAGAACGAAGACCCGTGTCTTCATCAACATCGAATACAGATAGACGAAGTGTGACACGTAATGGAGCAGAGAATGTCATACCGCGCTGCTGACATTCCTCAACATCGTATTTAGGCTGCTCTAGCTCATATGATACATAGTCAATTTCAGCTTTGTCAGAGAAATCCTTAATCGGGAATACTTCTGTCAGAACTTTATGAAGACCCTGCATCGCACGCTCAGCTGCAGGCACGTTTGCTTGCAAGAACTGCTCGTATGAATCGCGCTGAACCTCAATAAGGTTAGGCATTTCCGCTACTTCACGGATTTGACCGAAAGAACGTCTTACACGTTTATAATCTGTGTAACTTGCCTGATAGTCTGATGTTGATTTTTTTGCTGCTGATGCCATTTGCCGATTTCCTTATCTATAAATCGTTTTATCCAATTCTTTTTCGCTTCTTTTGAGCGATTAGTGGCTTTATTTAAAGACGGATCGCCTATTTTAAGGCGTCATTAGTTGCCAAGTCCGTCTATCAAAAACAGAATAAACTATTGAACTTTCAGTGTTTTTTCTGCTAAACGCACGAAACGGCGATAAGCCTCAAAGGGCTACCGCCATAAACGTGATCAGTAATTAGCCGAAATAAAAGTCAATGTCTACTCCCAAATAGTATTTCTTTTCAAAAAGTTAAAGGGTGGGACGACCATCGCCCCACACCTAGAAATTATTGAAAAGGAACTATTTGAGTTCGACAGTCGCGCCTGCTTCTTCAAGCTTCTTCTTGATTTCTTCAGCTTCGTCCTTCTTAGCACCTTCTTTAAGTGGCTTAGGAGCGCCTTCAACCAATTCTTTCGCTTCTTTCAGACCTAGGCCTGTAACACCGCGAACTTCTTTAATCACAGCAATTTTGTTACCACCAGCAGAAGCTAGGATAACATCAAAGTCTGTCTTCTCTTCAGCAGCTTCGCCAGCACCGCCAGCAGCAGCAACAGCAACAGGAGCAGCAGCAGCAGCAGTAACGCCCCACTTCTCTTCTAGTGCTTTAGAAAGCTCAGCAGCTTCAAGAACTGTAAGTGCTGAAAGATCTTCTACGATTTTCTCAATATTTGCAGCCATTTTCTTTTCTCCTCTTTAAATAAAATGAATAGCTAAAAAACTTAAAATAATTACTCGGCTTTCTCGCCGTATGCTTTTGTTACACCAACAAGCTCGCGTGCAGGAGCCTGTGTAACACCAACAATCTTTGTTGCAGGAGCCTGAAGAAGACCAACGATCTTCGAACGTAGCTCGTCGAGTGATGGAAGAGATGCAAGCTGCTTAATACCAGCTTCATCAAGAATCATATCACCGTAAGCACCGCCAACAATAACAAGACGGTCATTTTTCTTTGCAAAGTCGTTCGCAACTTTAGCAGCAGCAACCGGATCTTTCGCTGTCGCCATACCGACAGGACCAGCAAACATGTCTGCAATTTGCTCGTAACGTGTGCCTTTAACAGCAATCTTCGCAAGTGTGTTCTTTACAACTTTGAACTGAACACCATTCTCACGCATCGCCAGACGAAGATCTGTAATGCTTTTTGCATCTAGACCTTGGTTTTGCGTTAGAAGAACGATTTCAGAATCTTCAAAACGCTCATTCAACTGAGCGACTTCTGTTGCTTTTGTTTCACGGGTCATTCCCATGGCTTTGTCCTTTCACATTTAAACAAATAAAAAAGCGACTTATCTTATAAGTCGCTATCCAAAACATTAACAAGGTTAATAAGGTAACAGCCATATGCTGCTTCTTTATGAACCCCATCTATCGCTGGCTTATTAAGCTATCGCCCCAACGGTCTTGGATAGGTTTGTGCGCTGTTATAGTGATTTTTCAGAGGGCGTCAAGCAAAAATTAGGGCGCAAAAGCTTTTTTCTGACCAATATTTTATCACACAGGCCCAGGCTTACTAATTACAGTGGCAAAACCCAATTCAACCGAACGAATAGGTCCACCT
The DNA here is from genome assembly GCA_013215815.1 of Alphaproteobacteria bacterium. Taxonomy (GTDB): domain Bacteria; phylum Pseudomonadota; class Alphaproteobacteria; order Micavibrionales; family Micavibrionaceae. Next base: position 42,071 of record JABSQP010000016.1, read on the forward strand.
AAATCAGAACTTAATAATTTATCTAATTCGTCAGGATCACCCATATACCGATACCCTGGACCTTCGCCAGCACGCGCAATAGTTACCTTGATAGGTTTGTCTGCAGAAGGCTGTGGACCACCCGCTGAAGGTCTTGCTAACAGCTCAGGCTCCTCAGCACAATGCACCATTGGAGTAAATAACGCTACAAGCTGCCTTCTCTTCTCATCTGATACGCTCATTAGTAATACCCCTTATACAAAGTGAATAAACATATAGGATTACACTAGCCTCCAAAAAAACATTATGTCAACATAAAATCTAAACTGTCGCCATCACAAGCAGAATTGAAGCGACAATCATAACTAATCCAGCAATCGGGCTGGCATCATCCTTCACCCCTATAATGTGATGATAGACCATAATCCAAACTGGCGACAAACTACCTACAACGCTTGGAAATGAAGGATTTGGAGACCAGATAAAAGCCAACACAATAAAGATATACCCCAAAACCGATGCCGCGCTAATGGCTAACCCAATCTTAATGTTAGATGCTGAAAACAAAGCACGATCCAGCTTTCCTTTGGCAACCAATGCCGCAGACGAAAACACAAACATAAAGAAGTAAACCAATAAAGAAAACGCCAACGCCTGCATAATGGCTTGATCAGGATCCAAAACATACTTGGACAAGACAGCAACCACACCATAAAGCACTCCAACAGGCGCCATAATAAGGAACGCACGCCATCCGATATCATTCTTTCTAATCAATACGATAGAGAAAATGATAATAGCAAAAGAAAACAATATGAGACTAGAGATAGCGGATCTTCCATATATTCTTTCGCCGTTTCTGGAAAGAATCCGATCCAAAGCACAAAAGCCACAAATATACTTACTGGTCTAAAAATAGAACCCACGCGTCCATTATGCTTGGCCGCCATATATATTTGCGCCTGACAGCCAATTGTCAAAATACTGGCGATAACCAATGAAGCCGCAAGTAATGTCCAACTCATGACAGGAAGCCCAAAGAAAAGAACAGGAAGAAGCAATAGCGTTGAAAAGGCACAATGCAGAAAATTAAGTTGCCAGCTATCCATTTTGAATGAGCGATTAAGTTCATTAAAAACGGCCTGAAAAACACTATGAAGGAGAGCAAAGACGAACCACAACATGCGATTAAGATTATTATAAAAAAAGGCGCTATAAAAGCGCCCTTTTAGAAAATTATATCAATAAAGCTTAAGCAGCTTTTGCCTGCGCTTCACCAGTGTGATCAATTTTGATCCCTGGGCCCATTGTTGATGTAACAGTTACTTTACCGATGAAAGTACCTTTCGCACCAGATGGGCGTGCTTTTTGAATAGCTTCGATAAACGCGTTTACGTTCTCAACTAGCTTCTTCTCATCAAAGCTTGCTTTACCAACACCAGCGTGAACAATTCCGTTCTTTTCAGCGCGAAACTCAATTGCGCCGCCTTTTGCTTCTTCAACAGCTTTCGCAACATCAGGTGTCACTGTACCAAGCTTAGGGTTAGGCATAAGACCTTTAGGACCCAAAACCTTACCAAGCTGACCAACAAGTGGCATCATGTCAGGTGTTGCAATACAACGATCAAAGTCGATATCGCCTGATTTGATCTTTTCAGCCAAATCATCAGAACCAACAACATCCGCGCCTGCTTTTTTCGCTTCATCCGCTTTCGCGTCCTTAGCAAAAACCGCAACGCGTACGCTTGCGCCTGTTCCGTTTGGTAGAGTTACCATACCGCGAACCTGCTGATCAGCGTGCTTAACATCGATGTTTAGATTCATTGCAATTTCGATTGTTTCATCGAATTTACGCTGAGAAGCACAAGCTTTCAGAGTTTTAACAGCTTCTTCAACTGAGTAGAACTGATTACGATCTAGCTTCTCGTTTGCTGCTTTCATTTTTTTAGAAATTTTAGCCATTGTATTAGCCCTCCACTACTTCTACGCCCATGGAGCGTGCTGAACCTTCGATGATGCGCATCGCACCTTCGATGTTAACGGCATTAAGGTCTGCCATTTTTGCTTCTGCAATTTCTTTAACCTGAGAGCTACGAATTGTTGCCACTGTTTCGTGACCTGGGTTATTCGCACCAGATTTAAGTTTTGCAGCTTTCTTGATGAAGTAGCTGTTTGGTGGCTTCTTCATAATGAAGTCGAAAGAACGATCTTCGTACACTGTGATCACGACAGGAATAGGCATGCCACGCTCCATGTCTGATGTTTTTGCGTTAAAATCGTCTGTGAAGGCTTTAATGTTTACACCATGTTGACCCAAAGCAGGACCAATAGGTGGAGCCGGGTTAGCCATACCCGCGCCGATAATCAGGTTAATATAACCTGTTTCTTTTTTTGCCATTGTTAATCTCCATAACAAAAAAGGTTAGTAGAGTGCCGTGGTCAGACTTCCCAATGGTCTTATATGAGGGGAACTATCTCCCACAGCGTTTAATATGCGGTGTTATAGGGATTTTTCTAGGGATTGCAAGCGTTTTATGCGCTCATATTATAATCGAAGCTATCGTATGCCCTATGCTTTAGCCATTCTACTGTTTTTTGATGAACGACAAGCTGCTCAACAGCTTCATTAGAAATCGCATCAAACCTGCGTAGAAACACTTGCCACTCCTGAGGCATTTGATCAACCTGAGAACGATTATGCTCAATAACCCGAACCATATCGCTCAAATCGATAGGCGTTAAATAAATATCCGTCTGATTATCAGCAAAGTCATCGATTTTGAAACGTGCGTACAATGTATTCGTATCACGATCGAACGCACACCCCTTAAAAGCAAAAGTTTGAACAGCATTATGCGACTCTAAGATATCTTTTAAAGCGCATAACCCCCTCACCATTTCGTCATGTGTATTCCATTTTGCGTGCCTCGTAGCTTGCAAAAAATGATCATTGGCTCTTGCTGGAACACTCACAGAATTAATCTCACACAAATAAAAAGAGCGTCCTTCTTATTATAGAAAAACGCTCCCGTCAATAATGTTATGAAAATATGTCTTTACGACTTTTCAACCTGACCGTAATCCAGTTCCACTGGTGTCGCACGGCCAAAGATAGATACAGACACTTTCAATTTTGTCTTCTCTTCATCGATCTCTTCAACAATACCGTTGAAAGAGGCGAATGGTCCGTCGATTACCTTCACTTCTTCACCAATATCAAATGTTACTGATGGACGTGGGCTATCAATACCTTCTTGAATCTGTTTGATCAGCGCATCTGCTTCTTTTTGTGTAATAGGAGCAGGCTTGTTATTTGCGCCCAGGAAACCTGTTACTTTTGGTGTATCTTTCACCATGTGCCAAACATCATCACTCATATCAAGCTTCGCAAGCACATAACCAGGGAAGAATTTGCGCTCCGCATTAACGCGCTGACCGCGTTTTACTTCAACAACTTCCTCTGTCGGAACCATGATGTCTCCAACACGGTCTTCCAATTTTAATTTACGTGCTTTCTCATGAATTGAATCAGCTACTTTATTTTCAAAGCCTGAATATACATGCAAAACATACCAACGCATCGCCATGATCTTAACCTTTTCTCTTTAACTATTAAGCACCAAAACCCAGAATGAATGACACTACATACGCAATAATTTGGTCTGCGAAGTAGAGAAACAACGCCGCGATTACAACCATAATCAGTGTCGCAATCGTGCTCGCAATCAATTCCTTGCGGCTTGGCCAAGTAACTTTTTTCACTTCACCTTTGACTTCTTGAACAAATTTTGTCGGACTTGTTTTTGTCATTTCAAATTCCTTTAAATACCTTCTTTTCCCATTGGTTCGTAAAGCCGCTTGGCTTTTTTGAACTGTAATCATGTTGGGAATATTGAGGTTATAGTCGAAAAATATGTCTTTGACCATAGAAATTTTACGTTAGATGCAAATATTTATGTGGCGGCTCTGTTCTTTGCCATCTCTTCAGCCATTTTAATCGCATTGATAAAGCTGTCTGCACGAGCTTTTGCCTTCCCAGCAATATCAAGCGCCGTACCATGATCTGGAGATGTTCGTACAATCGGCAAGCCGATCGTTACATTAACACCTCCATGAAAGTCGAGAGTCTTAAGCGGGATCAATGCCTGATCATGATACATCCCAATAGCAATGTCATAGCCTGTACGTACCTCTTCATGAAACATTGTATCCGCCGGGTATGGCCCCGATATATCCATGCCATTTTTTTGCAAGGAACGAATAGCTGGAGCAACTACATCTCTATCTTCTACGCCAATTTTCCCCTCTTCTCCAGCGTGCGGGTTAAGCCCAGCAACAGCGATACGAGGCGAATCGATTTTAAAATCTTTTCGCATTGATTCATCAATAATACTGGCAGTTTTCTCAAGTATTTCTGGGTTAATAGACGCGGGCACATCCTTCAAAGGAATGTGTACAGTTAAAGGAACAACACGTAAACCTTTAGCCGCCAGCATCATAACAGGTACAGTATTTTCACCCGTTGTCTCTTCACATAAATCACCAATAAATTCAGTATGCCCCGGGCGATTAAAACCAGCCTCGTAAAGAGCAGCTTTATGAATTGGATTAGTCACAATCCCCGCTGCCTGACCGCCCAAACAAAAACGTACACCACGCTCTATACTTTCAATCACAGCCTTCGCATTTGCAGAATTAAGTTCACCTGCTTTTGGTTCTTCGGACAATTCTATAGGCAATACAGGGAGGGTATGATCAAAAATATCTGCCGCCTCTTCCGGCGCAGCGATCTCTTTAATGGGACATTCAGGATTAATCGTTTTAAGCCGTTTTGGGCAATCCAACGCAAAGAAGACAGGGAGATCCATTTCCTGTCTTTTATTCCACGCCGATATCGTTAGCTCTCCGCCAACCCCTGCTGGCTCACCCATTGTGATGACAAGTGGTTTCATCAATCCCTCTTTTTGCGAACAGGTGCCCGCACATGATATTATTATATTTATAAGCAAGACGGGGGAAATAAGCTATGAGTAATAATGAAATAACAAAAAACCCATTTCTGGGATGTTTTGAACTCTCTCTTTTTATGAAAGATGGTTTCTCGCGATTTCAAAACGATCAAAAAGCACTCTATCTATCTTTTATCATCCCTATTATTGCAACATTCGGACTGCTTATAGCCGCCCTACCTTATGCATATAGCGCTGACACAGAATTTCAAAAAATCAGCCTTATATCACTGACAAACCTTCTTCTGGCAAAAGAGACACTCACTTTTGCAGCATCTGTCGGATTTATTTATGCTATGTGTAAGTTCACAGGACGCCGCCAGCATTTTAAAAAAGCTTTAATCACATCAAACTGGTCAGCAATGATAGGCGCTTTACTCTTTCTACCTGTTTTATTTCTTATGGTGAAAGGCACCTATAGCTATGATGACCTCTACCCGACCATGATTATTTCCTCCCTTTACGCTTACGCTATATTGGCTTTCATATTTAAACATACACTGCGCATCCCATGGGAGTTATCAGCCTTTATGGTTGTATGCTTTATAGCCATCAATGAAGGCGGCGTTGATTTGCTCAAAACAGCGATCAATCTATTAGCTTAAGATTTTGGTAAGCGGCTTTCGATAGCCTTTTCACAGTTTAGATACTCATAAATATCATCTGTAATGCGCTCTTCCACGGCTTGCATATCAGATAGGTCAAGCTCATCAAGTTGGCAGTTTTTCTCTTCCGCCATTTTCACAATGCGTCCTGTTACATGGTGTGCATCACGGAATGGCATATCGAGATTACGCACAAGCCAATCAGCAATTTCTGTTGCTGTTGCATACCCACTTTCTGCCGCCGCGCGCATTGGCTCTTTGTGGAACGTCGCGCTTTCCAACATGCCCGTCATCGCCTCTAAGCACAGACTTAATGTATCAAAGCTTTCAAAGACGCTCGCTTTATCTTCTTGCATGTCTTTATTATAGGCCAGTGGCAGTGCTTTCATCACAGTCATCAACTGAAGCAAATTACCATTCAAACGACCTGTTTTTGCCCGAACGAGTTCAGCTGCATCAGGGTTTTTCTTCTGCGGCATAATGGAAGAGCCTGTCGACCAGTCATCAGAAAGTGTCATAAATCCAAACTGCGGTGTTGCCCAAAGAATTATCTCTTCAGAGAGGCGAGATAGGTTGAGCCCGCACTGCGCACTACAGAATAAGAACTCAACAGCAAAGTCACGCGCAGAAACCGCGTCCATTGTGTTGTCCATCGCTCCGTCGAAACCAAGCATATGAGCCGTCATCTCACGATCTGTGTTAAAACCGGTGCCTGATAGCGCGCAAGCACCCAAAGGCGATTGATTGAGGCGGTTGTGACAATCAACAAAGCGCGTTCTGTCGCGCTCTAACATATTCCAGTACGCATCAAGATGTATATTTAGCGTCACAGGCTGTGCCACCTGAAGATGAGTAAATCCTGGCATAATGTGATCGTCATACTTCTCTACCAGATCTTCGATTGTATTCTGAAGAGAGGTGATCTTATCGCATGCATCCTGACAGGCCTCACGTACCCAGAGTTTAAAATCTGTGGCAACTTGGTCATTACGAGAACGCGCTGTATGCAGTTTACCGGCAACATCACCAATCAGCTCTCGAAGGCGCCCTTCAATATTCATATGAATATCTTCAAGCTCAACCTTAAACTCAAAACGGCCTTCATCAATTTCATTAGCCACTAAATCAAGGCCTTGAGTAATCGCCTGACCATCTTCAGGACTAATAATCCCTTGGGAAACAAGCATCGCACAATGCGCTTTAGATCCAGCGATATCCTGACGCCATAAACGATGATCAACATCAATCGATGCATTAATCTGCTGCATAATATCAGACGGTGCCGCCTCAAAACGGCCACCCCACATTTTGTTTTGCGTCTCTTGTTTTTTTGTTGTCATTTTACTCGCTGCCCTTACAGCACGTTTTCCTTCTTTTACCCTAGACTTTCGCGTCAAAAAAGTCTTTAACAAGCACTATAGAAAACAAGGATAAAGCGCAATATGAAACAATGGCTTAGCGAATTGATGGATCTTGGTCTGGTGCCTTATATCGCAACCAGCAAAACCTTCATGCCATATTTGGATACAAGCCTATTTGACGGCAAAGAAGTCGTGAAATTCCTCGAAGATCCGCGCGAGCGTAATTTTCACGAAGCCTACCTTGTTTCCAACTCTCTCGGCTTTGGTAACCCGGATCTTAAAATGCCGAACTGGGTTTATATCGATTGTGTTCTCATGCAAAGCGCTGTAGTTGGTTTTGCGCTCCCTGTAGAAAAAGCGCCCGATACGTTGGTTTCATTTTATGAAGATGATCCATACGTGAATGTTGACGCGCTTGATTATATTCCAGTCAGCGGTCAAATTGCTGCGCTTGGTATTGATGGTCAAACACTTACGGGTTTCTCTTTATTCTCTCTACGCCGTCAACTGGCCAACATGGAAATCCCAAAGCTTGGAGCTTATACAAAATATCTAGCCCTTCATGTATACCACGCGCAAGAGCGTGAAAAATTTATTGGCCTATCTCAGTACAACAATAAGGCATTAAAAACACATGCTCTCTTTGGTGAAAAAATGTATATCGACCAAACCATCATGCCGCTTCACCCTCTACAAGAGATGAGCTTTACCTACAGCATGAAGGTGACACTCGATGAAAACCGCTTATCCCAAGGGATACCTGAAGCAAAGCAAGATTACGACTTCCTCTTAAAGAGTGATGACACGGAAACAAAAAAGGGTATGCAACGACGCATTGATGAAGGCGAAAGATTTTATATTGCCTCCCCTATTCATATTGAAAAAGAAGATGGGCTTTACCTGCCTATCTGTATAGAAGACGCTTAAATCCGGAGACTAATATGAGCGATACAAATTCAAAAACAGCAGTAGTGGCTTTTTCAGGCGGGCTTGATACATCCATGCTCGTTCCTTATATGCGTGAAAACTATAACCTCGATAAAGTGATCACCTGCGTCGTTGATACAGGAAGCATGGATACCAAAATCCAAAAACAAGTTGAGATGCGTGCCGATGAAGTAGGTGCGGATGAGCATGTATACATTGATGCATCTCAAGCTTTTTATGATGAGATCATTAAACACCTCATCTTTGGTAACGTCAGCCGTGATGGATACCCGCTTTCAGTGGGGTCTGAACGTCTTATTCAAGCTCGCGAAACCATTAAATTTGCGCATGAGCGTGATGTAAAACTTGTTGCTAATGGCTGTACAGGTGCAGGTAATGATCAATACCGCTTTGATCTAGTAGCTTATGTCATGGGCAATGGCATTGAATCAATTGCACCAGTGCGTGAGCATAATATTAAGCGTGAGTTTTCACAAAACTTCCTCATAGAACGCGGTATCTCTGTCGCAGACAAAACAAAGTACTCTTACAACGCTGGCCTTTGGGGCGTTTCTATTGGCGGCGAAGAAACACATACATCGGATGGTCTAATTCCAGAAGAAGCGTGGTACTCACAAGTATCAAAAGATGCAAAAGCGCAAACCATCGACATCACTTTCGATAAAGGTGAGCCTGTCGCGCTCAAAACAGAAAATGGTGAAACTGTTGGCGCACTTGCCGTTATCCAAGAGATTGCCCGCATCGGCAGCCGTATGGGAATTGGCCGTCACTATCACCTCGGCACATCGATCCCTGGTAAAAAAGGTCGTATTGCCTATGAATCACCAGCGGCTGATATTCTTTACGAGGCACACCGCACACTTGAAAAGCATGTGATGACGCAATCACAGATTTTCTTCAAACAATCGATTGCGAACGAGTTTGGTAAATTGATCCATGAGGCTGGCGTTTTCGATCCACTCATCGATGATCTACGTAGTTACCTAGAAAGTTCTCAACGCCGCGTATCAGGCACATGTAAAGTATATCTTGAGCCTTACGCTATTAAGGCTGTGACGGTTGATAGTCCGTTTGATCTGCTCGGCGCTGAAGGGTCCGTGTACGGTGAGTATTCTGATTTCTATGATGCGCGTGATGCAGAAGGAAGTTCAAAACTACACGCGTACGAACAGCTCCTCTTCAAACAAAGAGCATAATACGTTTTAATGTAGCCAAGCCCAGATAAGAGGAATCCAGATCAATGAGGTGGTCAAAATTCCTTTAATAGATTGATAAGCAATCCACGCCCAGAACATGTTTTTTCCGGGCTTTTTAAATTTTTTCCAAAATGGTGTTTTGTGCTCTGCCGTTGAACTCATCAGGACTGCATATTCCTCCATTCAAAAACAAAACACAAGATAGAGATTCTAACTCGCTTCGCGGCTTGCTTTTTTACGCTCATGCGCGACGAGATGCACCTTACGAAGACGTAAATTCTGTGGCGTCACTTCAAGAAGTTCATCCTCATTCACGTAAGACATCATATCTTCAAGGCTCATTTTACGTGGCGGCGTTAATGTTACCGCTTCATCTGTTCCTGATGCGCGTACGTTTGTCAGTTTCTTACCTTTAAGAACGTTCACTTCCAAATCATTATCACGTGAGTGCTCACCAACAATCATA
>JABSQP010000017.1 GCA_013215815.1 Alphaproteobacteria bacterium
TTTGCTTGTTTTGTACATTTCAGCGAACACTTCTTTGGCAATCTTGCCTGAGATTGTGTTGTCAGAAATAAGTTTGATCAAGCCGCCAAGTTGCGCTGCATAAATAGGGGAGTCTTCCAATTTCTTCTCATCTTTATTCAAAGCGCCAAGAAGTTCGTTAATCACCCAGTTTGCCGCTAGTTTTGAATCGTTGTCATTGGCAACTGTTTCGAAATATTCCGCGCGTGTACGCTCAGCGATAAGAACGCTAGAGTCATACAGGCTGAGGCCGTAATCACTCATGAAGCGGTGTTTCTTTTGGTCTGGTAACTCAGGAAGATCTGCTTGCAGACGCTCAATCAGACCATCTTCCAAAACGAGTGGTAATAGATCTGGATCTGGGAAGTAGCGGTAATCGTGTGCTTCTTCTTTTGAACGCATAGAGCGTGTTTCCATTTTAACAGGATCCCACAGGCGCGTTTCCTGAACAACTTCACCGCCACCTTCGATGAGATCAATTTGGCGATTTACTTCGAAGTCGATTGCTTGTTGGATTGCTTTAACGGAGTTTACGTTCTTGATCTCAGCGCGTGTTCCGAACTCATCCCCAGGATTACGCACAGAAATATTCACATCCGCTCGCATGGAGCCCTCATCCATGTTTCCATCACAAGTTTCAAGGTAGCGAAGGATCATACGGATTTTGTTGATGTAGGCGGCTGCTTCTTCGGGGCCGCGAATATCTGGCTCTGATACGATTTCCATCAGCGCACAACCTGAACGGTTCAAATCAACATATGATTTTGTAGGGTGTTGGTCGTGAACAGACTTACCCGCATCTTGCTCAAGGTGTAGGCGTGTAATCCCAATATCTTTTGTTGTGCCGTCTGGTAGGTCAATTTCAATTTTACCAAGACCAACAATAGGGTCTTCAAACTGTGAAATTTGATAGCCTTGTGGGAGGTCTGGGTAGAAATAATTCTTACGAGCAAATATAGATGTTTTGTTGATTTGTGCGTTTAAGCCAAGGCCAGTTTTAACGGCTTGCTCTACACATTCTTTGTTAAGAACAGGAAGCATGCCTGGCATCGCTGCATCAACCATAGAGACTTGTGTATTAGGTTCTGCGCCGAACGTTGTTGCTGATCCGGAAAACAGCTTTGATTGCGCAATAACCTGCGCGTGGATTTCCATCCCGATAACAATTTCCCAATCGCCTGTTTCGCCTTTAATGAGTTGTGCCATGATCTATATTACGCTCTTCTATTTCTTTTAATTTACTTGCTTCAATTTTCTCTCTGTAAATCAGATACGAACCGCCAACGATAATAATCGCGGCACCGACCAAAGTCCATAGGTCTGCAACGTCTCCGAAGATAAAATATCCATATAGGATACCCCAAGGAAATACAAGATAGATAAGGCCGCCAACGATTGATGCGTCTATTTTTTGTATGGCTTGAGGCATAAGAGATAGAGCGGCGACATACAGTATGCCTGCTGAAATAAACCACGGCATTGTGCCCATATCCGTAAAATCTGGTAAAAGAGGCGCTCCACGGTACATAACGATTAACGCGAGGATCGGCGTTTGCGTAAGCATTAAGTATATAATGTAAGACAGCCAGTGATCCTTTTTATCAATATAACGCACGCTGATTGTCGCGAAAGCGAGTGTAAACGTCGCTATAATAACGGCAATAATGCCGAGGCTAATCGGTGTGTAACCTGGCCTTAGTGCAATAAGAACGCCTATAAATCCAATAGCAATTGAAGCCCATCTATGAACGGAGATGTTTTCTTTGAGCAAGAAGACAGCCAGGATGTTGAGAATAAAAGGCATGCAAAAAATAATAACATACAGTGTCGTAAGCGGAAGCGTTCCTAGTGCATAGATACCGAGTAGAAAGTTTCCGAGCATGAGTAGAGCGCGTAAAACATGAAACTTCAGGCTTTTTGTCGCCATTGTTTTTCTGAAACCTCCATTGAAAAGAACAACGGGTATGAGGAACAGAATAGTGAAAATATTCATGTAAAGCGCAACAGAAAACGGATCGTAGATCTGCGTTGTTACTTTTAAGCAAACATCCGTGAACGCAAAAATACTATATGCGAGGATCGCGTATAAGAGGCCTTGGCCTTTGGGGGATAGTTTTAGAAATAATGACATGCCTAATCCTGATCAATAGCCCCATGAGCCGTTGTTGCGGTTGTGAGCTCGACATTCCGTACATGCTCTCGATAGATGAGGTAAATACCGCTCGATACAATGACGAGTGCGCCAAGGCCGGTCCAGTAATCAGGTACGTTTGAGAAGATCAAAATGCCAAACCCTGTTCCCCATAGAAGCTGTACATAGTGGAACGGCGCAACAATCACAGTATCCGCCATGCTAAATGCTTTTGAGGTTAACAAGCTGCCGCCCATGTGGAAGATGGATATGATGAAAAATAACATCCAACCTTCTTGGTCAGGGATTTTCATTTCACTGTCCCAAAAGTTTAGTACACCAAAAACTTGTATAGCAATAATGCAGTTGAATAGAGAGAAGGCCATAAGAGGTTCATCTTCACCAATACGGCGCGCTAGCAAGTGGTTCGTGGCAATTAGGAATGCACCGAATAAAACGGCATAAGCCGCAGGTTCCAGTGGTTCTAATCCAGGGCGTAATACTATAAGGACGCCAGTAAACCCCATGACAATGGCAATCCATCTGTGTACGTGAATTGTTTGTTTTAGGAATACCGCGGACATAAATGCCGCAAAGAATGGTGCGACAAACATCAATGTATAAGAAAGGCTGAGGCCTAACTTTTGGAATGCATTCACGTTGATGATGAAAATCCCAACGCCTAAAATGCCCCGTAAAACATGAAGCCAAAGTTTTTCTGTTCTCAATGTCGCTTTGATACCGCCAAGGATAGGCGATAGGAGTAATAGGTAAGGCAGGTAGAAGAAGTTTAAGAAGAATGCAATTTCTACGGGCTGATATCCGTCGTCTGCGAGAAATTTGATAAACAAATCTCCTACTGCGAACAGGCTGAAACCTATAAGCGAGAACAACATCGCCTGTTTATCTTTAGAAACTAAAGACATATCGAAATCCTTATAATGTGTTATGTGCCTCTAACGACCGAGGCAGGCCATTAACTGCGCTTGCGCTGTTTTTTGAAAGTTATTGTCACTATATAACGCCTGCATGGGATCGGCAATAGTTGGATTGACCGCCAGGATTTGTGAGAACATGCTTTGTGCGTTTTGCTGAATATGCGCCGCAACACGCTCTGCCGTGCAAGCACATAACTTTTGAGGGTCACCACCTAAAATTTTTGTTTGCGGATTTTGGACGCAAGAATTGTAGTGATATTCACGTGCAGGGAACTGAATGCATGGTGCATAGACATTAATGATCAATTTGTTCGCTGCCGCGCGTCCTATTTCATCTGGACGAGATGCATTTTGCATATCTTCTAACGTATAGCTTTGCACCATGTTCGCTGCTGTGCATGCACAGAATATTTCTTGAGATGCTGCAGAAAAACGTGGATCTGTTTGTGATTTACAATTGATGAAATAATTGTTGGCAATTTCTTTTGAGACGGGCGTTTGCGCCTGCGCTGTACTCGCCCCGAAAAGTGTCACTAAAGAGAGTAGGGCGAGTAAATATTTCATCGTTTTTTCCTTTTTGGCTATGCCGCCATTTTTGAATTAAAGCTCGGCATTTCTATAAAGTTAGCAGCTTTTTCTACAGCCTGTCCAACTTTCAAGACGGTGGCCTCATCCCATGGACGGCCAATAATTTGCAATCCAAGCGGTAAGCCTTGCTCATTAAGGCCTGCGGGGACTGACATGCCTGGAAGTCCTGCCAGTGATGCTGGAACCGTAAAGACATCATTGAGGTACATTTTGATCGGATCATCTTCATTTTCACCAAGGGCAAATGCTGCGCTCGGCGCTGTTGGTGTAAGAAGAACATCACATTTTTTGTATGCTTCCATGAAGTCATTAGAGATCAAGCGTCGCACTTTTTGTGCCTTGATGTAATACGCATCGTAGTAACCAGATGAAAGGGCATAAGTACCAATCATGATACGGCGTTTTACTTCGTCGCCAAAACCTGCCGCGCGTGTTTTCTCATATGTATCGATGAGGTCTTCACCTTCAACGCGCTGGCCGTACTTAACACCATCATAACGGGCAAGGTTTGATGAACACTCTGCCGGTGCAATGATGTAGTAAGTCGGTAGAGCGTATTTTGTATGCGGTAGAGATACATCAACAATCTCTGCGCCAGCATCTTTGACCCACTCAATACCTTTTTGCCAGATATCTTCGATTTCTTTTGGCATGCCATCAACGCGGTACTCTTTCGGGATGCCGACCTTAAGTCCTTTAATGTCACCTTGAAGAGCAGACATGAAATCAGGCACTTCAACATCTGCGCTTGTACTATCTTTTGGATCAAAGCCTGACATTGATTGTAAGAAGAGGGCGCTGTCTTCAACGTTACGCGCAAATGATCCTGCTTGATCTAGAGATGATGAGAAAGCCACAATACCCCAACGAGAGCAGCGACCATAAGTTGGTTTAATACCTGTGATACCGCAGAATGCTGCAGGCTGACGGATTGAGCCACCTGTATCTGTTCCTGTTGCGGCCATTGCGATGCGCGCTGCGACTGCCGCAGCAGAACCACCAGATGAACCGCCTGGCGCAAGCTCAGCATTTGAGCCATCGTTACGCTGCCATGGGTTAATTACCTTGCCGTAATAACTCGTCGTGTTGGCTGAGCCCATTGCGAACTCGTCATTGTTCACTTTACCGAGCATCACTGCGCCATCAGCAAACAGTTTTGTTGTGACTGTTGATTCATATTCAGGAACAAACCCTTCAAGAATGTGACTACCAGCAGTTGTTTGAACACCTTTCGTACAGAAAAGATCTTTAACGGCAACTGGTATACCTTCAAGCAAACCAGCTGTGCCATCGGCGCGGCGTTTGTCACTTTCTTCGGCTTGCTTAATAGCAATTTCAGGTGTCTCGGTAATATACGCATTCAAATGACGCGCTGCTTCCATTGCATCAAGGTGCGCCTGTGTGAGCTCAACGGATGTGAAGTCTTTGTTTTCCAGGCCCTTTAATGCTTCGGCCATTGTCATGTTTGTGAGGTTCGTCATTTTCTTTTCCGTTTTTATTTATTCTTGTGTGCTTGTATGAGGATCGAGGGAATAACAAAAAATTCTACAATTCCAACGACAAAAAATATTCCACCAAAGAGTAGGAGGTGAGAGTCATCAAAGCCTAAAAAACCGCCTATCGCTGTCGGGAATAACAAGCAGCTAATACCGACAAGCCAGAACATTACAGCGCTTGCTTTCATCGCCATAACGACAGGTTTTGCGTTAGCTGGTATTTCGTTTTTCTCGACTGTTGGCATAATCTTATTCAACTACCTTTGGTACAACGAAGAAACCTTCTAGAGTTTCTGGTGAGTTCGCCAAAACATCGTCTTGAATGCCACCGTCAGTAATTTCGTCTTCCCGAAGGCGCAGATCAATATCCACAACACTTGCGAGTGGCTCAACATTATCCGTATCAACTTCATTCAACTGTTCAACAAACTGAATAATATTTGATAGCTGACCGCCGTATTTTGTAGCTTCTTCATCCGTGATTTTCAGGCGCGCCAATCGCGCAACTTTCATCACTGCATCTTTATCAAGGGACATAAGAGAGGTAATCCTTTATTAAACGCTTAAAATATTGTTTAAATCTTCTATCACCGCGCTATACGCGGTGCAAGAGTGCGATGCCGATAAAAGTAATAAAAAATGACAGTAACGATAGGCGCCAAGGGTGTCCCAAGAAGGGGCGTATCCTTGGGCTCGACTTTGGATCGAAAACAATAGGTGTTTCTGTTAGTGATGAAGCGCAATCATTGGCGACGCCAATCACAACAATACAGCGGAAAAAACTAACTGCAGACCTGAAGGCTCTTGGCGAAATTGTTCAGGAGTTTGATGTTAAAGCCTACGTTCTCGGCTGGCCCGTCAATATGGATGGATCGGAGGGGGCGCGATGCGACGCAACGCGATCATTTGCCCATGAAATGAAGCAAGTCTCTGATTTATTTGGACAAGATCCATGGATTGGCTTTTGGGATGAGCGTTTATCCACACAAGCTGTGGATGGATTTGTGGATGAGCGTGTGGATATGCCGAAAATGGCAAAGAAGGGGGCAAAAGAATCTGGTCTCACCGATAAACTCGCCGCGCTTCATATTTTACAGGGCTTTTTGGATAGTCTAGGCAGGTGACATACTATTTTGTCTTTGAGGTGCCATTGCTCGATCGCGACTTTGCCAATCGTATAATTGCTGTTGATCGACAAAGAAAAGAAAATCTGGATTTGAGCGCCTGTCCATTTTAAAAACATTTCTATCATGGAATAGCTCGACATGAGATGCGTTTTCTGCACCCAGAATGTTTTTCATACTGGTTCTTCGCTCTTCTAAGTGCAGGCTTCCGATCAGAACAACAGTTTTTTCTCCTTCGCTTGCGTGCATAACTCTTGCTGATTGTTCTTCATCGTTTCCACGTAAGTCTCTAATATCTTCTTGTCTTATTATAAGCGCTCTGCCCAATTTGATGGGGTTTAGAAGAGTGTATAATGATGATAGACCTTCACTTATTTCGCCATGTGTAACCTCACAGGCATTTCTGTGTAATTGCTCAAGTTCTCGACGAATTTGCACCTGTACTGGAGGGAAATTATCGACTTCATCATTACTATCTATTGCGTGAACGGCTATACCCGCATCAGCCATTGTTTTTATTCCTTCGGCTAATGGAATTAGTTTATGCTCAATATCAATTGAGGTAAGGAGAGGGAGTTCGTTAACCATGTAGGCGGCAAATTCATTTGGAGGCATAGTACCATTTGCCAAATTATCAAAAACGGGTTGTCTTCTGATGGGGTGCTCCAAGCAAACGTTTCTTACTCCTGCTTGTTGCATTTGCGCAATATTTTCAGGGGAACAGAAATATTTTATCAATCTTAGATCTCTGTGATTTTGTCGCCAACCAACGTGTATTGTTTTTCAGCACAAATATCAGCGAGGCTTTGCCCTTCCAATAAAGGGCGTGATAGAAACTCATTAGGGTTACCATTATCTCGACCATCCGGATAATCGCATAGCCCCCAGTCTTGAGCATTTCTCTCAACATACTTAGGCCCAAAATGATTAACAGCAGCAAAGAAGCCTGCTGCTGCTGCGCCTGACAATAATGCCCGCCTTTTTATTTTCATAAGGGGATTTTGCCCAAAATAGTAATTATGTCAAATATTAACCACCATAGCGCATTAAATCGCCGCCATTGTCTCTCATCCAACGTTTTCCTTTGGTGTAGCGCTCTGATAAAGCTTCACAGACTTTCCAAAAGGCGGGAGAGTGGTCTAGGTGGGAGAGGTGGGCCACTTCATGGGCAACCACATAATCCATAGCATCGCTTGGCGCGAAGATGAGGCGCCATGAGAATGAGAGTTTTCCGTCATGGGAACAGCTTCCCCAGCGGCTTGTCGTGTCTTTAACATCTATTTTTTTAATATCTTTATCAATACGTTCAGCTTTTTCATGTGCCATAGATGTCAGCTCTTTCTTCGCTACATCTATTAGATATCGGCGGATACGGGAGCCAGCCTCTTTTTTATTGGTGATGACGCGAATAATATCATCTGTCATTTCAATATCTGTGACTTTCGCTGATGGATCGTAAGAAATGTCGATTATCCGCATTTTTCCTAGGACAGGCAGCTCTGTCCCATGTGTGAACTCAATTGGCTTTGGCAGTTCATCAATGCTTTGCTGTATCCATTCAGCATTCTTTAAAGCAAACTCATACGCGCTGCGAATGCTGGCGCGCTTAGGAATGACAAGCTTTACAGTTCTATTCTTTGTTTCAACGCGAAGAGCCATTCGGCGGGCACGCGGGCTGATTTTGATGTCTAAATGAGGGGATATTTCATGGAAAGGGTAACGATTTTGGGCTTTCTCACGCCTTTCCTCGAGCAAATCTTTGCTCGATGGCGCGCTTAACTTGCTGGATAGCAAAGGTTTTGAAGCCTTTTTCATGCTTTCTCCAAAAAATTCAAATAAATCGTATGCCATGAATAATAGCGCCCGTTATAAGACTTGCAAGAGCAAAGGTTGGTAAAGGGCACGTAAAAAGCCCTTTTGATAGCTTTATGATAGTTCTTTTTAGGCGATTTGCGCAACTGTTGCCGGTTCTTTTTTCGCATGGGGGGTAACGAAACGCGCTTGTTTTGGTTGCTGCAAAGTATCATCCGGAACAGTGCTATGCTCAATTTTACGCATTTTATCAGCATTTCTGATATGCGCAGCTATTTGTGGTTGAATACTCTTGCGCCATTTTGATCCTGCAAATACGCCATAATGACCGGCTTCTGGCTCAATGTGAGCAAATTTCAGACGATCTGCTAATCCGCGAAGCAGTCCAAAGACAGCGCTGCTTTGACCAGCAGGAGAGATATCATCTGTACCACCCTCGACGGTCATAACAGGAATATCCTTCAGGGCATTCAGGTTGACGTGTCTGTCTCCGATAAGCATTTTTCCTCTAGCAAGCTCACGGTTGATGAAGACACGTTCGATTGTATCTATGTAGAATTCTTCGGTCATATCCATCACAGCCAGATATTCGTTGTAGAAGTCCATGTCCTTCTTTGCCTGAGCGAGAGCTTCTGGTGAGCCATCAAATAGGTTTTTGAGCATATCGATATGGGCTTGCGTGTGTCTTTCCGGATTCATCATGATGAAACACATGAGTTGTGCGTAGGCCATATAAACGCTGCGTCCGGCACCATCAAACTGCGGTGGGACTTTTTGAATGGCATGGTTTTTATAAACTTCAAATTCTGCTTCACGCGTTGTTGGGAAAACAGAGACCTCAGAATGCGCCGCTGCGACATCGATAGGACCAGCCATTAATGTCAATGAGGCTGGTCGCGCTGCATTTTGTTCTGATGCCATAAGAGCTGTTGCTGCCAGAGTAGGTACTGTCGGCTGGCATACGGCAATAACGTGTGGACGCTGTCCATATTTGCGTGTCATATGCTCAAGTGTTTGTTCAATGGTTTCTGTATAATTATCTAGATCAAATTTGCCTTCGGATACAGGGATGTCTCTTGGGTTCTCCCAGTCTGTAATAGCGACCTGATGATACGGTAGCATTTGCTTAACTGTGTCGCGTAGCAATGTTGCGTAGTGGCCAGACATAGGGGCAATTAACAGTACTGGCGGATCTTTACGATCTGTATCACGAACGAAGTGCTTGAGTGTAAGGAAGGGGTTTATCTTTTCATCCTCTTCGCTGACACCAATTTCCTGACCATCAATTTCGGTCGTTCCTAAGTTAAACTCAGGCTTTGGAAATTCCATGAATGTTCTATTGAGCATCGTCGCCCAGGCTTCGGAATAGCGTGCGGCCATGCCAAACTGTGCAGCCATAAGCGGAGAGTGGGTCATGCTACCTATTGCTCTTGTAAGAGTAGCTCCCGCACGTAAAAAGCTTGCTTGCATATCCAGCACAGGTCTTGCGCCGACTATGAATTTTTCTATTCCACCATAATTACTAAACATTACTCACCACTCCCTATTATCAATAGTCAGACTTACGACTATGGGGGATGATCCTATTTTTCCGCAAGACAGAAAGTTACAAAAAGGCGTGCGTGTGGATAAGTAAATTCTATCAACGGTAAGGATATTTGTGGCTTATTATCCGCTTTGCATTGATGCCGGAAGTGCTATGATACGCTGATCAGGAGTTCTTATCATGTCATCATTCGCCGAAAGCTTCCAAACACTGCACTCACAAATATTTGATCCAGATAGGTTGCCAATCGCTATAGCGGCGGTTCTTATCATCCTTTTTGTTGGTATGTTTCGTGCGCCCTTTGGTGGTAATACGGCTCCGATATTCTGGCACTTAATTGATAAGCTGTTCGGTAATCTGGGCGATCGAATGGATAAAAAAGACCGCTTGAAGGGGGATTTGATCTTTCGTGGGCTGCTTTTGACCTTAATGGTCACTTCAATGGGATTTCTATTTGGCCGTTTCTTTGACACGGCTGTACCAACATTGCCGTATTCAGACGTTTATGAGGTCTTTGTTCTTTGTTTATGTATGGCGTCTGGAACATCAGTTTTTGCTTTAGCAAGATTGTATAAAGCTTTGAATAATAAGAATGTTGATGAAGATGCTTACTACCGTATTGCACGGTCAACACGGACGAATTTGAGCAAAAGTGATGATTACACAATCACGCGTGTTGGCATGGGAATGCTAGCACGTAATTTTGATAAAGGCGTTGTGTCTCCCGTGCTTTGGTATTTGATTTTTGGGCTGAGTGGAGCGTTTTTGTATACAGGTCTTGCAGGCCTTGCTTGGCGCTTTGGTAAAGACGGCAAATCAAGCGGTTTTGGTCAGAGCGCGCTTGGTTTAGAGCGTCTTTTAGGCGCCATTCCTAATTTTATGGCAGGGCTGTTTATGGCATTTGCCGCGACCTTTACACCCACGGCTAGTACGAGTAGGGCAGTGAAGGGTTGGTTGGCTTCAAAAGGGCGCGCGAAGTATGAAGAAGGTGGTGGTCCTTTAACATCTGGCGCATGGGCGCTGAACGCTAGTTTGGGTGGGCCGACTCAGGATGTGAATGGCGACTCAATTCAGCGTGGCTGGGTCGGGCCGGAGCGCGCTTCAGCGCAGCTTGATGCCGTCTAATTACACCGTATGGTATATTTAGTGATTATTGCCCATATTTTGTTTATTTCTACGCTTTTGGGAGCGATGATTTACGGTGAAAATAGTATCGTAAGTGATATTTTTACGAATATCGGCGATATGGCGCGATCTGCTATTGACTTTTAAAGGCGATTTCGACTATTGTCCGCCCAGAATTTAATAAAGAGCGCTTATATTTTAGCGGAAAGCGCCGAATTTGAAGGAAAAGATCATGAGTCGTCAATGTATGATTACAGGTAAAAAAGTAATGAGCGGTAACCACGTTTCTCACGCTCAGAACAAAGTACGCCGTAAGTTCTTGCCAAACGTGCAAGATACATCTGTGTACAGTGAAACATTGGGTCGTAAAGTTCGTATCCGTGCTTCTGCTGCTGGTCTTCGTACATTGGACCACAAAGGTGGTATCGATGCTTTCGTAACAAGCATAGCAAAAACAAAGCTGGATCCTGCTCTTCGCCCAATCAAGGCAGAAGTTGAGAAAAAACAGGCTGCTGCGAAGTAGTTTTAAAGTTATCTTTTAATAAGAACCCGCTTCGGCGGGTTTTTTATTGACGTGGTTTTTAAGATATGTAAATTCGTTTTAAAGTAATTAACGAGTTATTATATGTTTAAACGTTTCTTTGCCTCTAATACGTATCATCTATTTGCGACACTGACTTACAAGCTTGTTGGAAGACAAGTTGGCATGACATGGAGAGGTGTAGGTCATACTCTCATTTCTCCTTATACGGTTCCAAGACATGTAATACAAAGCACACGTAAGGCTTATTCTGAAAATAAGGAAGAAACAAAAGACCTTGGTAGGTTTAGGCAAAACCTTGCATTTGTAGCAAAGGTTGGGGCAACTGGCTGGCACAAAGTAACAGCGCCTTATCGTTTTGTTGTGAGTATTCCTTCTCGCATTGATGCAGTATCTACACAAGCTCTTAAGGCGGTTGACTTGGCTGATACGGATAAAATGACGCGCCTTACTCCTGAGATTAAGGAGGCTCTAAAAGCTGAATTAAAATCGCAATGGGTAAAGCATGTGGAAGAAGATTATCCTGCGCATTTAAGGAAAAAAATCATCAATAATGCAAAGGCTGATAAGGTAGATGTGTCGGCAGCGTTAAGCACGGCTATCAGGAAGTTGAGGCTTGATAGAGATGCTGGCAGGGAATTGACTCATCATGCTAGGGATAGGTTGTCTGTAATAGATACTGATGCTGAGCAAGCATTAAATACTGAATACATTCCGAGTGTTTCCATAGATGAGTTTGATGGAGTTTTTGACGAAGCTGTTGTTATTCGTTTTGAAAAAACTTTAGATAAAAGGAATGGTTTTTTTAAAATTGAGATAGCTCAAGATTTTGTTGATCGTTGTAATGAAGATAAGTTTGACGTTAATGATAAAATCCAAAAAGCAGCAAAAGATTGGGTAAATGGGAATATTCGACGTCCCGAAAAACGCAGACCTCTTGTCGCTCTTGTCGCCTAAAAATCACTTTATTTACAAGTCTGTCTAGTGCATAACCCTGCCCATGGAATTTAATAAAAACATGGAATACCCTAATTTTGGTTTTGAAATAACACACAAAGATCCAAAGAGTGGGGCGCGCACAGGTAAACTCATTACGCCGCACGGCACGATTGAAACGCCGAATTATATCTTCTGTGGCACAAAAGCGTCGATTAAGAACCTTTCGCCTGCGCACATGAAAGAGGCGCAGACAGATATTATTCTCGCCAACACGTATCACCTTATGATTCAGCCAGGCGCTGAAATCGTTGAAAAAATGGGTGGCCTTCATAAATTCATGAACTGGAACGGCCCGATGCTAACGGACAGTGGCGGTTTTCAGGTCTTTTCTATGGGGCACGGCACGTGCGCGGACGAGATCAAAGGGCGTAACAGCTCTAAGAAAGAAAGTCTTCTGAAGATTACGGAAGAGGCGGCTTACTTTAAATCCTACGTTGATGGCCGTAAATTGATGTTAAATCCTGAAATCTCTATGGATTTACAGCGCAAACTTGGCGCAGATCTCATTATGCAGATGGATGAGTGTACGGCGTATCAGGTGACAAAAGATTACACGGCAAAATCCATGCGCATGAGTATGCGTTGGGGCGATCGTTCGCTTTCTGCTTTTGAAAAGCAACATGATGGAAAGCAGGGGCTTTACGGTATTGTACAAGGTGGTGTGTACGAAGACCTTCGTACAGAAAGTGCCGAATATGTGGCATCACGCCCGTTCTTTGGTACCGCAATTGGTGGCTGTCTCGGCGGTACCGATGAAGAAATGTACGGCATTTTAGAATGGTGTCAGAAGCACAATCATCCTGATAGACCGATCCACTTCCTTGGTATTGGCCGTATTCGGGACGTCATTAATGCGGTGCGTTATGGTATTGATACGTTTGATTGCGTGATGCCGACACGTATTGCGCGTCATGGTATGGCGCTGATGAAGGGCGTTCCGGGGGAGCGTATTAATCTTGTGAATTCAAGGTATAAAGATGACCCTGAGCCACTCGATCCATCTTTGGATATTCCGTGCTCTCGTGATTATTCGAAAGCGTATATTCACCACCTCTTGAAAGCGAAGGAAATGCTCGCTTATCAAATCCTTAGTCAGCATAACGTGGCGGTGATTAACAAGCTAATGCGTGAGGTACGCGCGGCTATTCAGGCAGATACGCTAGACAAATTAGAAAAAGAATGGCTCGCCGACTAGTTTTCACATTTAGAAACTATTCATTAAGCCATTTTCCTATATACTTATTTTCGTTATGACGCTTGAATACGATCAAGAAAATCAAAATTTAGAAGTTGTTGCGGGCATTGTAGATGATTACAATGACTGGTTTGGCCTTGTTGTAACGGCTGTTTCGTATCCTGAAGAGAAGAATATTACTGATAATATTCACAAGCCTCTTAGTTTTACCTCTTGGGTAGAAAAGGGGAAGGAAGATGGCTCTGTCGCAGAGGATATCATCGAAAACCTTAACGAGATGCATTTGGACATGATGTCTCGTGGTGAGCTCATTATTGAGATCGCGGCGAGCGGTAATCGCCCTGATTATGCCGATTTTACTGACTTTAAGCACCTTTTTGATGCATTTACGGGTCGTTTAAGGCGTTTAGAGCGCGATAGTCTTGCCGAAGGGGCCGGTTTTGATGAATTAACTGGTCTTCGCAATGATAAAGTCATGAAAGATGACCTTGAAAAGGAAATGGAGCGTGTTGCGCGTAACGGCAGCCCATTTAGTATCATTTACACACGTATCGATCGCTTTTTTACACATGAGGATAAGGAAAACGTTATCCGCATTGTGTCCAATAACATCAAGAAATGTATGAGAACGTTTGATGATGCCTATTATTTAGGCGGGGGCAATTTCGTTATAAGCTTAAAGCAAGCTGATATGATAGGGGCTACTTCTGCGACGAACAGATTGCAGAATTTTGTAAAAACAGATGAAGAGAATGAGAATAATATTACGCTTTCATACTGTATGAGTGAGCCGGTATCTTGTGACGACGTAGAAGACTTAATTGCTAATATGAAGAGTGATTTAGACAGTTTTGAAAGTGATGATGACGTTGTGCTTAAGTTTGTTGAGGTGAGCCCGTTGCAACGATATTTGGACGACCTTCAGGGGTAATAAAATTACAAAAACTCTAACATTATTGTAATTCATTGATATTCAACGATTTTTTGATTTTAAGAAAATGAACAAAGAATGTGCATCTTTGTGAGGTTTTAGTTATACTCTATTTTACAGATTATTTGGTGATGTATGGGATATGATGACATAAATCATAAGGCGCTGTTCGATCAGATGCCTGTTTCGCGCTTTCTGGTTAAACCAGAAGGGGATGATTTTGTTGTCTGTGAATTAAATGACAAAGCTTCCGAATACTTTGGTAAAAAGCCTGAAGAAATCATCGGAACGCTCATTAAAGACCTATTTGCCTCCGAAAATGCCGTTTTGATGTATGAATCCTTTGTTGCTTGTGTAGAAAAGCGTACGGCGGTGACTATTCCTGCGCCAAAGCGAATAGAAGGTTCCATATACATTAGTGGTTTTTGGGTGAACCCAATCTTTCAGGGGGGTGAGATCATTCTCCTTGATGTGATCGCTCAGCCATCTGTTACAGATACGTCACTCATTGAGCGTGAAAGAGATGATGCTCTTCGTCTTTTGACTTCAATTTTTGATGCGAGTGAAGTTGGCATTCTTGTGAGTGATAGAAAGCGCCATATTGTTAAAATCAACGATAGCTTTACACGTATTTACGGTTGGGATCGCCATGACGCCTTGGGTAAAGACTTTGTGGATTTTGTTACGCCAGATGAACAGGCTCTTGCATCGCGTAATCATGATCAGTTCATCGAGGACGGTGATCGCAAGGTTGGTGAGGTCAAAGTTGTTCGTAAGGATGGAGACATAGCCAATGCCTGGTTCGCCACGGCAACGTTAGAGTTGAGCGAAAATAGGCGTTTTCAGGTTACCACGCTGATTGATATTACAGAACGCAAACAGATGGAGATTTCCCTTCGTTTGGCGAAAGAGCAGGCTGACGCAGCGAACCACGCTAAATCAGCCTTTCTTGCAAATATGAGTCACGAACTTCGTACGCCGCTTAATGCCATTATCGGTTTCTCTGAAATGATGATTAAAGAGACATTCGGGCCAGTTGGTGATGAAAAATATGGGGAATATTTAGATGATATTCATTTGAGTGCGCGCCACTTGCTCGAAATTATCAACGAAGTACTTGATATGTCTAAGATTGAGGCAGGGCGTGTTGACCTTGATGAAAAAGAGGTTGATGTTTCTGCGCTGATACAGACGGTGGCTCGTATTACGACATCAAGAACGTTCAGTAGCAACTTATCTGTTCAAGTGAACTTACCTGAAGAGTTTCCAAGGCTTTACTCTGATCCACGCCTGGTGCGTCAGATCTTGATTAATATTGTAACAAACGCGGTTAAATATTCACCTGATGGAGGTGTTATTACTATTTCGGGCGCGCAAAACGATCAGGGTGGCTTAGACGTTATTGTACAAGACTGCGGAATGGGGATCCCTAAAGATCGTATTCAAGAAGCGATGGAACCTTTTGGTCAGACACATGATCCGATACAAAGCACACCATATCAGGGGACAGGTCTAGGTTTACCACTGGCAAAAGTTATGACGGAAATGCACGATGGACGTCTGAATTTAGAGTCTAAGGTCGGTGAAGGCACTTCTGTTACCATATCCTTCCCAAAGGAGCGAGTGCGTTATGCAAAAGCAGATTCTCCTTTGTTACAAGGGACACATCCAAATGCATCAGAAGAGGTTGAATTAATTCAATCCGCAGAGTAGCATAGCGCTTTACTTGAACAGGGAACCATCTCTATGAGCGCTCAGGATTTAGAACAAAAATGTATTGATGCTGGTCTTAAGATGACAACGCCGCGCCGTGTTATTCTTAATGTGTTGGCACATGCTCATGACCATCCGTCTGTTGAAGAGGTTTATGAGCGTTCAAAAAAGAAAGATCCATCAATTAGCATGGCAACAGTGTACCGTACATTGGGCCTTCTAGATGAACTGGGGTTGGTTTTTCGTCATGAATTCAGTGATGCGGATTACGCACGTTATGAAGTTAACGAAGAGCATCATCACCATTTGATAGATATTGATAGCGGTAAAGTTTTAGAATTTCAAAATGATGAAATCGAAAAGATGAAACAAAAAATTGCCGCTAACCTAGGTTATGAGCTCGTAGAGTGTCGTCTTGAACTTTACGGCCGCAAACTAAAGAAATAACCGTCATACATGTTTGAATCGTCTCCTCGTATGCCAACTCATTTGTGGGTTGAAGCAAAGGTGCGTGAACTTTCCATGCAAGGTATTGGCGTTTATATCATGCAAAGAGGCGAAAAGAACGACGGAACTGTTCTGCTTAAAATTTCTGACATGGCAGGTAAATGTAAGCTCCTTATTCAGCAGCGCAATTTGGATGGTGAGCTGGAATGGGTAGACGCTTTATCTGAAGATATATTGGACGAAATTAAAGCAGATGAATTTTCTAAACGTTCAATCGAACGTGATCCAGATCTTTGGCTAATCGAAGTTGAGTCTCCAGATCTAAAAAACCCTTTTTCTGAGGGCGCAGGCTAACAACCGTATGGTTGGGCTTGAACTCCTCAGGGCTTTGTAACGCTGCTTTGCGGAATTGGTGTAAAACCGATTTTTTCCACTGTGGTGCAACAAAGTGATCCATATACTTCATCGAAACTAGACGGAAAGGTGCCTTTACGGCCTTACCCCAACTGTAATAAATTCTAGCAAGGGGGTGGGGAACGCATATGTCATGCGTTCCTTGAATAACTGTGAGCGGTGTAGGCGACTTAACTTCTCCACTGTTTAATAGAGCACGTGTAATATCTCCGGCTTCGGAGACTTCTTTACATCCTTTAATAAAGTTAGCCCCATAAGTGTGAGCGCTTAGAGAAAATGGTTTGTCTTTCTTTAGGCTTGCCTCAAGTTTCTCTTTTGTAAATTCATGTGCTCTCCATGGTGTTGCTCCATCCCAAAGCTCCAAGGGGAAGAGGAGGTCTTCATCATCGTATGCAGCCGCGATGAAGTTGTTTTTGAAAGATAAGACGGGATAGAGAAGACATGACTTTGAAATACGATCATCCATTTCACGAAGTAAGATGGCGATACCGCCACCAGTCGAAAAGCCGCATAGCATTGTTTTATCAATTTCAGGAAACTCTTCGTCTAACCAATTAAGAGAAACCGTAGCATCATGCAGCATGGACTGTGGTGAATAGCGTTCCCATTCATCTTTACGTTTTCCATGACCACTGAAATCAATTCTTAGGCTGGCAATACCTAAATCAGCATAGCGTCTTGATATGACTGTAACTGATCCGCCATTTGTATGTCCTTCGATTTCATATAGGAACAATGCTTTTTGTGTAACGGGGATGTTTTTGGGCTGGCACAGGATGCCTTTAACTGTAGCGCCATCCTCAGTGGAGAAGCTAACTTCTCTTTCTTCTATATGGTCGGGAAGTGGGGGCTCGCCAATTGCGATGAATGAGCCAACTTCAATGGAGGTATCTTTTGCCATAAGAATAGATAGGCAAAAGAGAAATTTATGTCAACTGATGTTTAAAGCCCTAAAGCTGCTGCTTTAGCTTGAAATTCTGTAACTTCTGCTTCTGAAGCGGGGCCGTGCATGATTTGGTCAACGGTCCCTGTTGCCGCAGTTGTAAAAATACTTTCACTTAATTCAGTCATATCTAATTCCTTCGTTCTTATCATCATCGTTTAAAAACATTTACAAGCGGTTAACGGCGAAAAATTGAACCAATAACGGTCATTTTTTATCTATTTCGGGGCAAAAGGGGTTGCGGTTAAGGCGAAAAAAAGGCATATAAAGTGTACTTTTGTAGTACGGATTTGAAGGTGAGAGTAAATCTCAATAAAAACAAATGATTAAGCTATCAAAAATGACGGATTATGCTGTTGTTATCTTGGCTGAAATGGCCACCAGAGATGGACAATTGTTGAGTGCTGCGGGTCTCGCGTCACACACAAGGTTGCCCGAGCCAACCGTGTCGAAAATTCTAAAGCTGTTGACGAAAAACATGATTATTTCATCAAAGCGCGGCATTAACGGCGGTTATTCGCTTGTAAAGGCACCTGCAGAGATCGATATGGCCTCTGTCATCACGGCGCTTGATGGACCGATTGCTTTGGCGGCTTGCGTTGAGGCAAGCCCAGAGTGTTGTGATTATGCCGATAATTGCAAAATTAAAGGGCATTGGAACCCTGTAAATATTGCCATGCAGCAGGCATTGGAGCGTGTGTCATTGGCACAGATGATCAATAACAAAGGTTGTCCGAATGAGTGATAATACGCCTTCACATGTAGATCCGGAAACGATCGATGCAGTGAAGTCGCTTTCTACATACGAAGCGGGCTTTGAAACTGATATCGAGATGGAGTACGCGCCAAAGGGCTTAAGCGAAGAAATCATTCGTATGATTTCGGCGAAAAAGAGTGAGCCCGAATGGATGCTCGACCTTCGTTTGCAGGCTTATGAGCGTTGGCAGAAAATGCCGGAACCAGATTGGGCGAAAGTAGAGTTTCCCGAAATCGATTATCAGGATGCGTATTACTACGCGCAACCAAAGAATATGAACGCAAAACCAAAGTCATTGGATGAAGTGGATCCAAAGCTTTTGGAAACATATGAAAAGCTCGGTATTTCTTTAAAGGAACAAGAAGTCCTTGCGGGCGTTGAAGGCGCGCCAAAGGTTGCTGTTGATGCGGTTTTTGATTCTGTCTCTGTCGCGACAACATTTAAAAAATCGCTAGAAGAAGCAGGCGTAATTTTCTGCTCAATCTCTGAGGCAATTGAAAAACATCCTGAGCTAGTGAAGAAATATCTTTGCTCTGTCGTACCGATGACAGACAACAAACATGCATGTTTGAACACAGCCTGCTTTACCGATGGATCATTTGTGTACATCCCTGAAGGGGTACGTTGTCCGATGGAACTGTCTACGTACTTCCGCATGAACGCGATTAATACAGGGCAGTTTGAGCGTACATTGATCATCGCGGATAAAGGATCATATGTTTCTTATCTGGAAGGGTGCACGGCGCCGATGCGTGATGAAAATCAGCTCCACGCAGCTGTGGTTGAATTGATCGCTCATGAAGATGCAGAAATTAAATACTCCACTGTTCAAAACTGGTATCCAGGTGATGAAAACGGTAAGGGCGGGATTTATAATTTCGTGACCAAACGCGGCCTATGTGAAGGCGCGAATTCAAAGATTAGCTGGACACAAGTTGAAACGGGCTCCGCAATTACATGGAAATACCCATCATGCGTGCTGAAAGGTGATAACTCACAAGGTGAGTTCTACTCGGTTGCCATTACAAACAATATGCAGCAAGCCGATACGGGCACGAAAATGATCCATATGGGCAAAAATACGAAAAGCCGTATTATCTCTAAAGGGATTAGCGCCGGTAAATCCGATCAAACATATCGCGGCGCGGTGAAGATTTTGGCGGGCGCAGAAGACGCGCGTAACTTTACGCAGTGTGATAGCTTGCTGATTGGGGATCAGTGCGGCGCGCATACAGTGCCTTATATCGAGACAAAAAATCCAAGCGCGCAGTTGGAGCACGAAGCAACAACAAGTAAGATCAGTGAAGATCAACTGTTCTATTGTCAGCAACGCGGCATTAACGAAGAAGAAGCGCTCGCTCTAATCGTGAATGGTTTTTGCCGTGAAGTGATGCAAAACCTGCCTATGGAATTCGCCGTTGAAGCACAAAAGCTTGTCGGGATTAGTCTGGAGGGGAGTGTTGGTTAAAAAAGAAATTACGATGGTTGTTGTTCTCAGTTTGCTTACATTTGTACTTTTTATTTTTAATGCAATTGTTTGGTTTTTTTCTCTGGGGCCACCTTCAGGGTTAGATACTCCGTGGGATATAGCTCAGCCTGAGTTATTTATAATGTTTTGTTCTAGTGTTTTCGCTTTAATAACTTATCTTTTTTGTAAGAGAAAAAGTAAAAAACGAATTTAAATGGTAATGAGGTAATGATGTTACAAGTAATACCGGCGACAACGCCGCCAGAGATGACGGATACGTGGTTTAGAGGGGCGGATTTATTGCCCAACTCAACGATTGGATCGCTTGCGATCATGGTTGGGCTTTTTATTTTGATTTTGGTGCTCGTGCCATTTGCGAAATCGCTACAAGAGCGTTTGAGTAAGTTCAATCTTAGAAAGATCCTTGTATGGGTGGGATCGATTGCTTTGCTGGTATGGCTGGTTGATCATTTTGGTCTTATTGCTTTGGCGCAAAGTTACTTAAAATAATTACTGATAAATAACCAAAAATAAAAAGTAGGAAAAATGACAAATAACAAACCAATTCTATCGGCGGAACCAACACAAGCGGTGAAAGAAATGCTTGAGATCACAGAAGAGCTCTGCGCGCGTATGGATATTGAAACAAATGCGCTTGCGCAAAACGACGGGACGAGCTTTTCCATGAATGAGATGGATAAAGAGCATGTTGCAAAGATCTATGATCAGGCCGCAGCAGAGTTCCACGGTCGTCTCGGTGAGTTTCAGGGGGTAGATAAGGCGCTCATGGATAAATTGCAAAACGCGGTTGGGCTTCTGCGTCAATCAACAATGAGCGGCCTGCGTATTATGGAACGCATTGACCCTCAGTCGAATAATCCGGAGGCAATTTCATGATTGATAAGGAAGTTAAAAATTTTATGGAAGAAGAGCAGGAGAAGAAAGCGCTCAAAATTTTCTTCTCTAGTGGTCACTTCACAGGCATAGCCGTTGGTCTTGTCTTACTTGCACTTTTAGCGCCTGTACTAGGACGTGGTGGTTTAGGTGATGCATTGGCTGAAGTGTTTATGCGTTACGGTGTTTATCTCTTCGCTTATGTTGCATTGATGATGGCTGTTTACGTTTTTATGCGGAAGCAAATTTTTGACGTAAATGTTTTTATGCGTTGGATCGTGCTACCGACTTTGGCGGTTTTATTTTGTCTTGATGGTTATAACGCCATTATGAATCCACAGAGCTTGGATGAGATGAGAGACAGCGCGCGTCTCGAAGCAGATGCTAGAATGGAACAGGTAGGGCTAGAATGATGAATACGTGGTGGATACTCGCAATTATGTCTGGCGCAGGTTTGGCCACGCGAAACCTGTCTTTTAAGGCCGCTGGCGGGCAAATTGATGCTGCGCTTGCTGCGCTTATTCTTGCAATTGCCATGACCGTTGTTTCTGCAGGGTATTACATCATTAATCGTATGCAAACGGCACAACCATTTATACCAGAGAGCGTGGCGATGCAGCCTATGTTGCTGTGTGTGCTTGCGGGGGTAGGGGTCGCTGCAGCGAATATTTTATTGGCGCTTGCTTATAAGCAAGGAGGATATGCGTCTTTAACGGCAATTTTGCAAAATGGATTTTCTATCGTTGTGACGCTAATGCTTGGTTTTTTACTTCTCTCTGAGGTGATTAGACCAATGCAACTTTTGGGTATTCTGGTCACGTTCGGTGGTATGTGGATGGTAACGAAAGGGTAGTGCTATGCGTGTTTTATTAAGTGTAACTTTTATTTTATTTATCGCTCTAATTTCTTCTGGGATTGCTTATCATTCTTGGATTGTAGGTAATTTGGAGAAAAGCGTTGATAAGAAGGTGTTGATGAGGTCTACACAAGTTATTGGTCAAAAAGTAGAAGAACTGAAAGAAGCGCATTCCTTGGAGATTCAAAAAGTAAAGGACGACTCAAAGAAAGAATTGCAAGCCCTATATTACGATTATATTGCAGAGCCGCATAAGGGCGTATTGTTAGAACAGGAGTTTAAAAAAGGCTATCGCAATAAAACAATAGCCGCAAATGACTCTGGGTACATCTTATGGGCTGCTGAAGTTATCGGCCGAGCACTTAGTTTTGGGTTTAATGATTTTGATCAGAGAATGGAAGGCGTTCGACCTTATTTTACTGACCAGGCTTATGCGGGCTTTTTAAAAGTAATTGATTCCAGTTTTATTTCTAAAGATATCGTTACCAGAAATAATTTTGTTGTAGATACGCTTCCAAATACTCCTGCCGTGATGATGAGTATAAGAGAAAATGAGGCGGGACATGTGTCGCAAATTATATACGAATTTTCTGTTTCTATAGGACTATATTCGGGATTGAAAGTGAGCAGTAAACAGGCCCGAGTTATTGTGGTCTTGAATGTGGAAGATCCTAAAAAACTAAAAATTGAACAATTAATTTTAAAGCAGTTGTAAAGCTATGATTGAAATTAAAAATTTAAAAGCCGAAATTGACGGCAAAGAAATTATCAAAGGCCTCGACCTTTCTATTGGCAATGGTGAAGTGCACGCGATTATGGGGCCAAATGGCGCGGGTAAATCAACGCGGTCTTACGTACTGTCTGGCCGAGATGGTTATGAAGTGACCGGCGGTAGCGCGGAGCTGGATGGTGAAGATATTCTTGAGCTCGAACCAGATGAGCGTGCGGCGGCAGGTGTTTTCTTGGCATTCCAATACCCAGTTGAAATTCCTGGCGTTCAAATGACAACGTTTTTGAAAACGGCTGTGAATTCTGTGCGCACTGCGCGCGGTGAAGAAGAGCTAGATGCGCTTGGTTTCCTAAAGCTTATGAAGAGCACATGTAAGAAACTTGGTATTTCAGAAGACATGATGAAGCGTGCGGTTAACGTTGGCTTTTCAGGAGGTGAGAAAAAACGTAACGAGGTGCTGCAAATGGCAATGTTAGAGCCAAAGTTTGCTGTGCTGGATGAAACAGATTCTGGTCTGGATATTGATGCGCTGAAAATCGTAGCTGATGGCGTAAACGCCCTGCGCGCGCAAAATCGTTCATTCCTTGTGATTACACACTATCAACGTCTTCTTGATTACATTAAGCCAGATTACGTTCATGTGTTGGCAGACGGTCAGATTGTAAAATCAGGCGGTCCTGAGCTTGCTCTGGAGCTTGAAGAAAAAGGCTATGCAGAATTTGTAGGAGAGCCAGCTTAACGATGGGAGCAGCCATTAAATTTGCGGCGCGGTATAAATCCGAAACGTCAGATCTAGCTTTGCAAGGTTGGGATGCGTTTGTGGCGGAAACAAATGCGCCTGATTATATTCAGGCGCTGCGTAAGCGTTCGGCTGAAAAAGTGCGTATGGCTGGCTTGCCAACGCCAAAGTTAGAGCGCTTTAAGTACTTTAACTTGCCGGCTTATTTGAAAAAGAATGTGTTAGAGTTCGGCGCAGCCAACATAGAAGTGAACGGTAACACAGAGTTCGTTCAGGAATTAACTGCTGCTTGGAAATTAGAATGCGTTCAGCGTTGGTTAGAAGTGATGCCTGTTGGTGAAGATAAATACGGCGATATGATGCTATGGGACTTGGCCAATGCCTTGATCGCAAGCGGCCATATTGTAAACGTTCCTGAAGGCGAAAAAGTATCAGAGCCTGTTTTGATTAAATATGATGCGGTCAATGAATCGGCGAGCACGTATCGCCAGCTCATTCGTGCAGCGGCAAATTCTGAAATTACGTTGATTGAAACGCATGCTGGTCAGGGCTCCTATTGGAAGAATGCGCTGACGCAAATTAAAGTCGAGAAGGGCGCGCGCGTTCGTCTCTTTCGTATGCAAGATAATAGCGCAGAGAGCCTTTACACACAAAACACACATGTTGAGATTGAAGAAGGCGGTTTGTATGAGGAATTTACTCTAACCACAGGCGCTGCGCTCAGCCGTAACCAAGTTCATGTTGAATTACTTGGTGAGAATGCAGATGTGCATGTGAATGGTGTTAATCTCCTTTCTGGTAAGCAGGTAGGAGATACGACAATCACAGTGGAGCATAAAGCGCCGCATTGTGTGTCGAACCAAAACGCGCGCAATGTTGTAACAGATCAAGCCATAGGGACCTTCCAAGGTAAAGCGCATGTTCATCAGATCGCCCAAAAGACAGATGGATATCAGCTCTCTAATACATTGCTCTTATCACCTCAGGCGACGATGAATACAAAGCCTGAGCTTGAGATTTATGCGGATGATGTAAAATGTTCTCACGGGGCCACATCGGGCCGTCTTGATGAGGATGCTATATTTTATCTGCGTGCGCGCGGTATCAAGAAAGCAGATGCAGAGATGCTTTTAACCAAAGCGTTCATCAGTGAACTTATTGACGAAATTAGTTGCGATAATTTCAAAGAAACAGTCATGGAGCGCGCCGACGAATGGTTGCAAGGAGCGTTAGTATGACAACGCCGCTTAGCGCTTATAGAGATGACTTCCCAGGGTTAAAGGAGCCAATGAATGGTAAATCTTTAGCGTATCTGGATAGCGGCTCATCTGCGCAAAAGCCTCAGGTCGTTATTGATGCAATGAATACGGCGCTGACAAAACATTATGCGAATATTCACCGCGGCCTTTATGCGAATTCTCAAGTGACGACGCAAGCTTATGAAGATGTGCGCGGTAAAGTTGCGAGCTTTATTGGTGCGGCGAGTGAGAATGAGATTGTCTTTGTTCGTAATTCAACAGAAGGGGCTAACCTCGTTGCGCAAAGCTGGGCGCGCTATAACCTTAAAAAAGGTGATGAGATTATCCTGACTGAGATGGAGCATCACGCCAATATTGTTCCGTGGCAATTACTCGCCGAGCAAACGGGTGTTGTTTTAAAAGTTGTTCCTGTTCTTGATGATGGAACGCTTGATTACGGAACTTATGTTTCTTACCTCAATGAAAAAACAAAGATGGTGACACTCGTTCATGTGTCCAATTCTTTGGGTACTGTGAACCCGGTTCAAAAGTTTATTGCCGCAGCGAAAGATTTTAACGCGGATATCAAATGCCTGATCGATGGATCGCAGTCTGTTGTTCATGCTGAAGTAAACGTCCAAGAGCTGGGTTGTGATTTCTTCGTTTTTACTGGGCATAAACTTTATGGACCGAATGGAATAGGTGTCCTTTGGGGGCGTTATGATGTTTTGGATGGTATGCCGCCATATCAAGGGGGCGGTGATATGATTGAAACGGTTTCTTTTGATGGAACGGTCTATAAAAATGCACCTTACCGCTTTGAAGCTGGAACGCCGGCAATAGCAGAAGTGATTGGCCTTGGCGCAGCGATTGATTACGTCAGTCAGATAGGTATGAGCGCAATTGCGACACATGAAAAAGCATTGCTTGATTATATGATGACGCAGCTTGCAACTATTGACGGTTTGACTTATTACGGTAACGCGCAAGAGAAGGCGGGAATCGTGTCCTTCACAGCAGATTGGGCCCATATAAGCGATATTGCGATGATCCTCGATCAGTGCGGCGTTGCGGTTCGTACGGGGCACCATTGTTGTATGCCGCTGATGCAGCGTTTTGGTGTTGAAGGAACAGCGCGCGTTTCGATCGGATTATATACGAATAAAGATGATATAGATCAGCTTGTCTCTGCGTTAGAGAAAGCTAAGGAGATGCTCTCATGAGTAAGATGGATCATGTAGCCGATGAAGAGATGGTAAAGAACGCTGTCGGCGGTGAGGAAGAGTATGACGAACTTGCAGTGCCGCCAAATGTGGAATTAACAGATCATCCGCTATGCGCAAAAATTGTAGCGCAGCTAAAAGAAGTTTTTGATCCGGAAATTCCGGTGAACATTTACGAGCTGGGCCTCATTTATAAAATCGTCGTAAGTGAACGCGATGATGAAAAAAGCGATGTCTATGTTGAAATGACGCTAACGTCACCAGCCTGCCCAGTGGCACAGGAAATGCCGCAATGGGTGCAGGGCGCCGTTTTTGAAACGGGAGAAGCTGTTGGCAATGTTGATGTGGATATTGTTTGGGATCCGCCATGGGATCCATCGATGATGGCTGAGACAGCTAAGTTACAATTGAATATGTTTACGTGAGGGTAGGATGACACAAGAACCAGTTATTATTTCGGATAAAGCGGCTGAAAAAATTATAGAGAAGACAGAGCTAAACAGTGATGCTGTGGGCCTTCGTCTTACTGTGAAGACGACGGGATGCTCGGGTAATTCATATCAGATGGAGCACGTTCTAGAGGAAGATCTATCAAAGGATGATCGTTTTGAAAAGGAAGGTGCGGTTCTCTATATCCCTAAAATGCATAGTTGGATGCTTTTTGGTACCCAGATTGACTATGAAGATGGTGATATGAGCTCTGGCTTTACATTCACAAACCCGAATGAAGCAGGGCGTTGTGGCTGTGGCGAGAGCTTCACTGTTGATCGTCCAGATAAATAAAAAAGGCCGCGGAATCCGTGGCCTTGATCATTTTCTTAAAGAAAAGCTTTAAAACTTAAGCAACAGCAATGTCAGTTGCTGATTTCTTGCCGTTTCTGTCTTCTACTTCAAAAGTAACAGTTTGACCTTCTGGAAGGCTCTGCATACCAGCAGCTTGTACAGCTGTGATGTGTACGAATACATCGTTTCCGCCTTCTGAAGGCTCGATGAAACCATATCCTTTGTCAGGGTTAAACCATTTTACTTTTCCTTCAGCCATTTTTATCTCCTTTTGGTCTTCAGGGTTGTAAGGAGAGGGAATGCGTCATTCTCTTGATTTAAAAACAGCTAAGGTAAAACAGTTAATAGTTCGTCAGATCGTCTTAGTCAGCAGTCAATAGTCCTTAGAGAGGTGATAATTCACTCTATTGTGCGGAACTGTACGGCAGAAAAGGGTTTGTGGCAATAAGATATTTTGTCATAGCCCAGATACAACAAAAGGCCCCGTGAGGCCTTTTACTAGAATTAATTCTACTAATAAACTTAAGCTTGTAGAGTAGGGCCAGTGTTTGTTAGGCTCAGCTCTTGTGTAAGCATGTTATCTACAGCATGAGATACTGATGGTGCGATACCTGAAACTTCAGGGCTAACCAATTGAGTAGCTGCTCTTGCTAGATCTGCTTTTAGTGACATTTTACACTCCTTCTATAATGTTTCATATGCTTCGGCATATTCTGTATATAACTCATCTCTATTTTTGCCATCTA
This sequence comes from Alphaproteobacteria bacterium, assembly GCA_013215815.1. Lineage (GTDB taxonomy): Bacteria > Pseudomonadota > Alphaproteobacteria > Micavibrionales > Micavibrionaceae. The sequence goes on from JABSQP010000017.1 coordinate 27,396, forward strand.
GGTATGCGTTATAGACATTATATAACCCTATTTTCTTCAATGAGTCAAGTAAAACCGAATAAAATGAAGAATTAGTTAATTCTTTTACTATTTTGCATACTTCTACGATGGAATCGAGGTTTCTGCCATGAATAAAGCTTGCATAGGCCATAATGTCCTCATGCGGGTTAGGTGCTGAGAATCCAGCCCTTTCCTGGGCTGCCTCGTGCAAAGCTTTAATTAAATGAATGACATGATCACCTTTGGTTTCTTTAACGCTACTTGGGATTTGAAGAATTATTGTCCCCATATCCGGTGAAAAGCCATTGCTTCCGTTTCCCTTCATAATATGTAGGGGAACAAGGTTTTTATCCAACATTACCAATAGCTTATTGCCTGTTGCCGATTCGCGAATAATAGCCTTTGCGCCTTCGATAATGGCTTCACCATGGGGGTGCCCGTAAACCATACCCGAATTTACGTTCGTTCCACGGTCGCCAAAGGCGCTTTTTGCGCTCGCTCCGCCTGATTCTGCTGTGTCTGTTGTATCGTTCATTTTATTCTCGTTTTCCCCAAAGTCTAAAATATCGCTTCATTGGCACCAGAATCAAGCATTTCATTCACAATCATTTTTTGATCAATAATGCTGACACGGCCTTTTTTTGTTGCTTCAATTGTTGCGCGGACAAGCTGCCCTTCTGTGTAAACTTCCGTTTCCACTGTGTAGCCTTCATCACTATTGATGAGAACTGTGGCAGGTTTATGATTACGCATGACGCTGGCATAGGCCATTGGGTCGAGTGAATCGAGTAATGGCATATCTTGTGGATCTTTAATGATTGTAATTTCATCAGCATCCGCTGGTGTCACGTGGTTATAGAAGAAAGCGATATAATCCAGCACGTTATGCTGATCAATGTTGAGTTGGCCTTTGTCATTGGCCGCATACAGGGGCGCTTCTGAGCCATCCAAATAATGAAAAAACGTACCATCGCCCAGATATTCGAAGGAAAAAGAGGGTAGAGAGGCGAAGTTTGTAACCTTGAAGAGGAACATTTCCTTATAAAAAGGCACAAAAGCGCGCTGTACTTCGCTCGTTCCAATATCGAACATCACCATATCGGCAGCTGACTTAACGCTGTCGATGACTTTGAGCGAGCTATCTCTATCCAATCTTTGCCAATGCATGGCTTCGGTTTCTCCCCAGAAATCCTTAGTTATCTATCCACTATAGCTGATTCAGCTACGATGTCTAAAGCCCGAATTACAATTCGGGATGGAGGAGCGTACCAAGGATAAAAGCCCGAATGCAAATTTTTGGACGTTTTTTTGAAAGTTTTTTGAAAAAAATCAAAAATTTATTTTAATTGACATAATTATAAGATTTATGTAGTTTCCCTATCGGTAATAGCAAGGAGTATTCATGGTTGATATCGTCACTATGCAAGATTTACTCGAAAGAGCAGGTAGAAAAATGGCTAAAATTGTTCAAAGACCAGAAAACTGGGACTGGGATACTACAAATCTAACACGCATTGAATTGGTATCGTCATACTGAGCAGTTGCCGATTTGGGCAATGATGTTCTTTTGGCGAGAACAGATGATATGGGGCATGCAAGAGAGGAGAATAGTTTTGATGTTCCAAAATCAAAGCTAGCAAGTGATTATATTAATATGGGGAATGGTCTATATGGCGTTAGCTTAAGATCTACATTTGATGCAAGAATTGCCAACCAAGGCATGGTAATCAAAGGAAACGGCTTTGATTTTGGCATCGGTGAAGGAACGGCTGTTGTTGATGCGGGGACAGGTCATGGTGGCCGTTTCCAAATTTACCAGCCTCACCAGTTTATTATCTCGGCATAATATCTAATAAGAATTCTGGTTGAGTTTCTGGTTTGTGGGCAAGGGTGCTGATCCCTTGACGCCAACCACGTGCGCCAGCCACTCCTTGAAATAAGCCAATCATATGACGGGTTATTGATTTCATTGGTGTTTCATATAGTTCGTGCTGTTTCTTAATGTAAGAAATCATCTTTTCTATGATCTCTTCTTTGCCCAATAGATCATTAGCTCCGTAGAAAGTTTTCTCTACCTCACGTAAAAACCAAGGGTTCTGGTAAACTTCACGGCCAATCATCACACCGTCGAACAGTTCTAGTTTCTCTTTAGTATCTTCTATTGTACGAATGCCGCCATTTACAGGAAATTTAAGGTCAGGGAATGTGTCCTTGATGCGCTCCACAACATCGTATTGAAGCGGCGGAATATCTCTGTTTTCCTTTGGGGATAGGCCTTGTAACCATGCTTTACGGGCGTGGATGATGAATGTGTCACATCCACTTTCGGCAACTGTTCCGACAAAATCCTCTAGGAATGTGTATTCGGGGCTATCATCAATGCCGATACGGCTTTTTATCGTAACGGGTACGTCTACCACATCGCGCATCGCTTTTACTCCATCACGCACGATATCTGGAGTATTCATGAGGCAGGCGCCAAAAGAACCGCTCTGAACACGGTTGGACGGGCAGCCACAGTTTAGGTTGATCTCGTCATATCCGGCTTCTTCTCCCATCTTCGCGCACGCGGCCAGATCACTTGTGTCTGATCCACCGAGTTGTAAGGCTACAGGGTGCTCCTCATCGCTATGACGGAGGAAGCGGCGCATATCGCCGTGCATCAGCGCGCCTGTTGTTACCATTTCGGTATAAAGCCATACAGAAGGCGCAATGAGGCGATGGAAGTACCGGCAATGACGGTCTGTCCAGTCTAACATCGGTGCGACGCTTATGTGTTTCTGCATAAATCTTTCAGCCACTTCTTGAAATTTGAGGTCATTTAGCATATTTCAATGGGCATGGGGAAGATATTCATTACTTTTTGGGCTTTATTTATATCTATTACGGCATATGCGCCTGCTTCTTATGCGCAGGACGATGTGTTTAATAACACTGGTTTGCCGATTCCACGTTTTGTTTCTCTTCGCTCGGATAAGGTGTTTGTCCGTACGGGGCCTGCTTTGCGCTACCCAATAAAATGGGTGTTTCGGCGCCAAAGCCTTCCTGTTGAGGTGATCCAGGAGTTCGATACATGGCGTAAAATTCGTGACCATGAGGGGCAGGAGGGCTGGATTCACCAGTCTTTAACGCAGGGACGCCGCTATGCGTTGGTAACAAATACTGACGGTGCAATGCTTCGCCGTAAATCCGACGATACTTCAAAACCGGTTGCTTTGGTCGAGCCGATGGTAATTGCCCGCTTGGAAGAGTGTGAAAAAGAGCATTGTTTTGTGTCTACGAGCGGTTTTGAGGGCTGGACCCAAAGAAAATTCCTTTATGGCATTTACGCCGATGAAAAATTGGATTAGAATCGTTGTTATCGGTGTTCGCCGGTGATAATTTTCAATTTAACAACCTACCGAAACCCTTTGTCTGGGCTTTTTCTGTAACGTTTTAACAAGTCTAGCGAGATTATATGCTCGATTATATGAACAAGGCTGATGTGGCCATGCGCATAGGCGCTACGATTCAAGCGCTATCTTTAGAAGATAGTGTTGAAGGCTGCCAGCAAACGGATGCAATGAAAGCTATTATGCTCTTTTCCGGCATGATGGTGGAGACAGCGTTCTTGTTCGATAGTGCTGAAGAATCTCTTCAAGGGTCATTCCTTAAATTGGCGGACATGCTTGGCTGCGAACCAATTCGCGGCGATATGGAATATGATGCGATGCCTCCATCCACAATCATTGATTTTGATACTGAGATGGGACGTTCAATGGCGCGTGAGTTTTTCGAAGAATGGCTCGATTGTGAATATGAGTTTCATGACATGCTGCTTTTCCTTATTCAGCAGGCGTTTATGCGTTGGGAGAGTGCTCAAGAATATGGTGCGCAGGCACGCGGCGAGAGTTTCCGCCTTCTTGTAGAGGGAACTTATCGTGCGATGTCTTATGAGCTTGGCGCACAAGAGCTTTGTGATGTTATTATTGAACAGAAAATGGGCATTGATGGCTGGAATGTAGCCGATAGTATCAGCGCTCTTTCAGGCCTTGCTGGTAGTAGGCTTGCACTTTCTCATGATGGTATGAATCAGTGTTGTTGGTTTAAAGGTTCTGATTTACCGGACCTTCTTGATCAAACGGCCTATGTTATGACGCAAGAGGCGGTGCGCCTTGGTATTCCAACGGGAACAGATTGGCGTTTTGGACTTCCTGCGAATGATATGCCGGTTAATCCGCCGACAACGCTTGTGAATAGGATTGATAAGCTCTGTCAGCAGTTTTTTGATTGTATTCATATGTACGATCATCATGATCAAGCAGTATGCGCAGCTAAAGCAGCGGGACGTTTGCTTGCTGTTGCGTGTGGTGGCTCAAAGCCGGAGTTAGAGCCCGCTATTGCAAAACCACTTTCTATGGCAGCTCTTACTGAGAGCTATAAAGGCGCATGTGTTGCCTACGCTGCGGTGAGTTATTAATTCATTTTTGCTGCGGGCATTTCAATGCGTTGTGATGCCATTCTGACGGTGGCAACGGGTAAATCCCATTCTTGTTCGCATCGTAGCAGCATATTTCGTAAATTTCTAAATGGCACGAGAGTTTCAATAGTTTTTAATCTAGAGACATTTGTATCTGCTGATTTTGGCGCTAAACTAATGGTGTAATCAGGTGGAATAGGAAAGCGCGCTTCTTGCACGAGAGCCACTAATGAAGAATCGCCAATTTCTGCGGCCACTTTTTGAAAAGCACGTTGTGTTAAGGTCTCGGAGTCAGGATTACCGTGTGTAATATCCATAGCATGTGGGGTTAAAATAAAGTTTTTCCACGCGGTTCTTAATGTTTCTAGCTTGTCATCATCAACTAAATCCGTATTTTCTGGCAAAAGCATAGTGTTGGGATTTATCACATCTGTGACAACTAAGGGTTTCTCTAAATCAAAGCTTTCTGGGGCGTATGTTTGTATAGAAACTGCAACGGTAAGGGGATGCCCAAGATTTATGGGGGCGGCAGTATGAGACATAATATTACTCTTTCTTGATGCATTGTTATTTTTGATTGCGTTTATTAGTTATCGGCTATGCAAAAATGTCAAGACTATCGCAATAACTATTTAACAGCTTATTTTCTTCCATCTATGCTTGATTCCTCGTAAAGAGCGGGGTAAGACTCATTCTCGATATGAATGCACACGCAAAAACCGAAGGGTTATTAGGGGAAGACATGACGTTTACACAGCAGTCCAGCTATTCTTACGAAGAGATCATCGAATGTGGAGAGGGCAAGCTTTTTGGCCCTGGTAATGCGCAACTGCCGCTTCCAAACATGTTGATGATGGACCGTATTACAAGCATCACAATGGATGGCGGTGCGAATGGTAAAGGGCAGGTTGTTGCTGAATTCGATATTAAGCCTGATCTTTGGTTTTTTGATTGTCACTTTAAGGGTGATCCAGTCATGCCGGGTTGTTTGGGCTTGGATGCTTTATGGCAGCTAACAGGTTTTTGGTTAGGTTGGACTGGAGCGCAAGGTTCTGGCCGCGCTCTTGGTGTTGGAGAAGTGAAGCTAACGGATCAGATTCTTCCTTCTGCTAAAAAGGTTGTCTATACAGTAGACATCAAACGTTTCATTAACCGTAGGCTTGTTATGGGCGTGGCTGATGGTCGTATTGAGTGTGATGGCAAGCTGACGACAGAAGTCTTCGATATGAAGGTTGGCCTGTTTGACAATTCAGGTAACTAAGCGCTTTTCCTTCTAAGAAATAGCAAGCTATTTAATATTTCTGACTTAATGCTTTTTAGGTCTGAGTGTTTATAAAGCACCCAGATGCTTGTGCAGACGACTATACTTGCGCAAATGAGCATGCCGTATACGCCAAAAACCAGTGAATGTATGATCCATACAGTGTTGGAAGTAATGCTTAAGAGCCTGTACATAACAAGGTTGTCTCTAAAGTATATCGATGTACCAATGGCGACTGCAGAAATAAGCACTAGTATGTCGGTCATATGACTGATTTCTACAGCGATTAGCCCAACAACTGTGAGTGTTGTGATAATGACCGAATATTTGTTCTGTTTATAGGTTAAGAAAAGTGCGGCAATACTGCGGATACAGCTGACCGTTATGGCTGCAAATGCCATGTAAAGAGCAGCCTGAAGGTATACAAGAGCTAATAAGAAGTTGGATATTGTATAAATGCCAATAGTTTTTCGAGGTGCTTTTAACAGACCCCCGAAGATAAATAATCCAACAGCTATGAGTTCTATGGTGCTCATGTCACTTCTTTTCCCGCAATATTCGTAAGATGATCTTGCCTAAAAAAAGTTAATTTTTTATGTAATCTGCTGAATTTGGCTGATTTTCGGTTTTTTTGCGTTTTAGATATGGGTTTTGCTAGTATGATTCCAAGATTATCGGGATTATGAGTACGCTTAATATTATCAATGCTCCTTACATAGATTCTTATCTTTGCAACTTCTGCGGAGAGAATGAGTTGCTGCGCCTATCTTTATGTGCTGCGCTTTCCAACATTATCAAAAAGCATGCTGCTGCTATGGTTGTGGTGGAAGAGCTCCCTGATGGTGCGCCGTCGTGGCTAATTCAAAAATGGGACACGCAAGAGGTATGGCATAAATTTGATGAGCGTGCCGATGTAAAGCTGCCAGGGCGGGTCTTTGGCATTGTAAGTTGGCTTGAATACATGATTGCTCATGAGGTTGAGTGGCTGAAGCATGTTGATGAAAAAGGACGGCCTTTAAAGTTATTACAAGCATCATCGTTTGATCATCTTGAAACGATTATGGGCAAAGAAAACGCCAAGATCGCCTTGAAACGTAAAAATGCGGCAGAAAAGCAATTGCTTGCAGGGAATATGAAAGATGAGTTTGAGACGGTTATGACGTTTGAAAACGGCTATTCTATAGTGCGCTTAAAAACCGACCATGCTCTGGATTTAGAGGGTGATTTTCTAGAGCATTGTATTGGCGATGGCGACTATGATTACTGTCTGTCAGGGAATGTCAGCAAGTTCTACTCATTAAGGGACGCCAAAGGGCTGCCTTGTGTCAGTATGCGTGTCGATAGAGATGTTATTAAGAAGCTGACAGAGATAAGAGGGCGCCGCAATTCCTATCCGAAGAATAAGTTTATCCCGTATGTAGCCACATTTTGTAAAGAGGGGTTCATAGACCTCGCCGATGCTTTTAGTTTCGATGAAGGCTTTAGAATGTTACGCGAGGAGTTCTGATTAAATTAACGTGCTAATACGAAACCGTCACAACGACGATTGGTTGGAGATCTTGCCCAGTGTGGAGATTCTTCTCGTGATAGGGTGTATCGAACAACTATTTCCATGTCACCGTTTCCAATGTGGGCGGATGTATCAATATCCAGTTGATCAAGATCGAGGTTTTGCACGATTTCATTTTGCCTCTCACGACATATAGCATTTTTCTCATCATCATGAAGTAGGTCGTCTAGTAGAATGCCACCTGTGGCTAATGCGAATACGCCTCCTACAAACATTGTAACTTTGCTTGGTTTTGCCATTATTTACTCCAAAAATTTATTTTCATAAACTCTAGAAATCTAGGTTGCTTATGTCAATGAATTTCTCATTTGCTACCCAAACCTGAATCCGTTACAACTCTCTCCATGACTGATACAAAAAGACGCGTTGTTATAACGGGATTGGGTATTATTTCTTGTATTGGCAATAATACTCAGGATGTTCTGGCTTCTTTGAAGGCAGGTAAATCTGGAATTTCTGCTGCAGAGGATTACACGGAGCTTGGCTTCCGTTCTCAGGTTTGTGGTAAGCCTGACATTGATCTAGCAGAAAATATTGATAAGCGTATGCTTCGCTTCATGGGAGATGGTGCTGCCTATGCGCATCTTGCGATGGAGCAGGCTGTAAAAGATTCTGGCTTAGATGAGACGGAGGTTTCTAACGAGCGCACAGGGATTGTGATTGGTTCTGGTGGGCCTTCAACAAAAGCGCTTGTAGCATCTGCGGATATTACACGTGAGAAAGGGCCAAAACGTGTCGGTCCTTTTGCGGTGCCAAAATGCATGAGCTCAACTTGCTCAGCAACAATCGCAACAAACTTCAAAATTAAGGGTGTGAACTACTCAATTTCATCTGCTTGTTCAACATCTGCGCATTGTATTGGTAATGCGGCGGAGATGATCCAATGGGGTAAGCAAGATGTTATGTTTGCCGGCGGCGGTGAAGAACTCGATTGGGCGCTTTCTGTTCTCTTTGATGCAATGGGCGCGATGAGTTCAAAATATAATGACACACCGGAAAAGGCTGCGCGTGCATATGATGCAGACCGTGATGGTTTCGTTATTGCTGGTGGCGGCGGTATGGTCGTTCTTGAAGAATACGAACGTGCAAAAGCGCGTGGTGCAAAAATCTATGCGGAGGTAACAGGTTACGGCGCAACATCTGATGGTGCTGACATGGTTGCTCCAAGTGGTGAAGGTGCAGTGCGTTGTATGCGTCAGGCACTGGAGACAGTGAAGGCGCCTGTGACATATATCAACACGCATGGTACATCAACGCCTGCTGGTGATATTACTGAATTGGATGCGATCCGCTCTGTGTTTGGTCAGCTTGATCAAGATATGCCACATATTAGCTCAACAAAATCTATGACAGGCCACTCTTTGGGTGCGACTGGTGTTCAGGAGGCAATCTATTCAATCCTGATGCTTCAGAATGATTTTGTCTGTCCATCAATCAACATTGAAAACCTCGATGAAGGCGCGGAAGGCATGCCGATTGCACGTGAGCGAGTTGATAATGTCGATCACAAGTCAGTCATGTCGAACTCGTTTGGTTTTGGCGGTACGAACTGTACGCTTGTGATGAGTAAGGTTGAGGACTAAGTCATGGCTGAAGTAAAATCTGATCTTATGAAGGGTAAGCGCGGCCTGATTATGGGCGTTGCGAACGACAAATCAATCGCTTGGGGTATGGCAAAAACACTCCATGAAAATGGGGCGGAGCTGGCTTTTACTTATCAAGGTGAAGCGTTCGGTAAGCGCGTGAAACCTCTGGCGGAAAGTCTTGGTTCAAACTTCGTGATGGACTGTGACGTGTCCAAAGAAGAAGACCTCGACAATCTATTTGCGGCAATTAAGCAAGAGTGGGGTGAAATTGACTTCATCGTTCACGCGATTGCCTATTCGGATAAGGAAGAACTTAAAGGGCGTTACGTTGATACGACGCTTGATAACTTCCTTACGTCTATGCACATCTCTTGTTACTCCTTCACATCAATCATGCGCCGTGCGAGTGATCTGATGAGCGAAGGTGGTTCTGCTGTTACGTTATCATATTATGGCGCAGAAAAAGCGATGCCGAATTACAACGTGATGGGGGTAGCGAAAGCAGCTCTTGAAGCATCAGTTCGTTATTTGGCCGCGGATCTTGGTAAAGACAATATCCGTGTGAATGCGATTTCTGCTGGCCCAATGAGAACACTAGCGGGCGCGGTGATTGGAAATGCACGTACAACGTTTAAGTATAATCAGGTCACAGCGCCGATGCAGCGCACAGTAGAACTTGATGAGCTTGGCGGTACGGCGCTTTATTTCTTATCCGATCTATCGAGCGCCGTTACCGGTGAAACACACTATGTTGACTGTGGCTTTAACGCTGTCGGTATGGCAATGCCAGATCGTTTGAAAGAGTTTGGCGAAAAGTAGTATTTACATATTTTTCTCAATTCTTTAAAACAACCTCATGAAAAGAGTAGCAATTATTGGAGCAGGGCCTGCAGGCCTTGTTTCTGCGAAGGAGTGTCTAGCGCAAGGGCTGGACGTTACGGTCTTTGAAAAAACGGACCGTATTGGTGGCTTGTGGAATGCGGGCACGGGTCATGTATGGGACGGGATGAGGACGAACCTTTCGTCGGATACCTGTCGTTTTCCTGATTTTCCGCACCAACGTGCTGTCGACACTTTTCCAACGCAAATGGATATGCTGGATTATTTGCGTGATTATACGGATCATCATGACTTGGAACGTGTTGTTCGCTATGACAGCGAGATTTCTAACGTGTCCCAAAATAATAACGGGTGGGATGTCGAACTGAACACTGAGCGGAAGGCTTTCGACGGAGTTATTGTTGCCAGTGGATTCTTTTCTACACCTTATGTGCCAAAACACTGGCAAGAGGATGAGCGGGCGGTACATAGCACGAATGTAGGCCCATTTAATCAATATAGTGGTCAGAAAGTTTGCGTTATCGGAAACGCGTTTAGTGGCTGTGATATTGCCGCAGGGCTTGCAGGTGCCAAAGCAAAAGTACGGCATGCTTTCAGGCGCCCTTATTGGCTCTTACCTCGTAATGTGGAAGGGGTCGATGTTGATCGATTATTTTATCAACACTCTGATCCCGAGAATCCAAAAGTTAAGCCTTCGTCACTATCTGGGCAATACAGACAATCAAATGAATATTTCTCTGTTCTTTGTGAGGGACAACTAATTCATGAGACTCTTAAAATTAATCCAGAAAGCGCAAAACCGCCGTATGTTGCCATTGCTGACGGATATTTAGAAGCTGTGGGGAGTGGTACGATTACTTTATCTGCTGCTGATCATATTGATCGCCGTTCTGTTGATGCGGATAAAGTTATATTAGCGACGGGTTATAATACAAATCTCTCTTTCTTGGATCAGACTGTACGGAAGGCTTTGAATTATGATGCCAGTGATCGATTTATGCCAGCGCTTATTGGTGATATGGGGCTTCATCCCAAGTTGGATAATATGGCTTTTGTAGGTATGTACCGTGGTCCTTATTTCCTAACAATGGCGCTACAGGCGCAAATGGCTGCGCGCACACTTGCGGGTGAAACGCTTGTGTCTCAAGCAGATATATCGCAAAATGTTGCACGTGCAAAAGAGCTGAGAGAGATGATGGTAAAACCGCAATTCCCATACGGTGATTACACAGCAGTTGCAGAAAGATTAGCATCAATCCTTGGGATAGAACCAAAAGTAAAGACTGGGGACTTTTTACCAGAGCATTTTGCTCCATAAAGGAACGTATCAATGACTGTAACAGATATATTTAATGCCCTGATTGGTGAGTGGAAGTTAAATCGTACTATTACACCAGGCGGGACGTTTGAAGGGACGGCTGTTTTTGAAAAGAAAAGTGACACTGTTCTTGAGTACACTGAAATAGGGGGGCTCAAAACAGATGCTGGTTATGAGAGTGAAGCAAAGAGATCTTACGAGTGGCGCCTAGAGGGCGGTGATATCGTTATTTACTTCAATGATGGAGCAACAAAGGGGCAGCGCTTCCATGCTCTTAATTTTACTGAAGGCGCGGATGCGGCGGCGGATCATTGGTGTGATCCAGATCAGTATGATTCAGAGTATTCATTTGCGGATATGCCTAACGGCTTTACAGCTAAACACGATGTTAAAGGCCCCCGCAAAGATTACAGAACTATATCAAAGTACACGCGCTAAATAGCGCCTTTTTAATTGACATATAGCTTGTGTTTTTATTACAACACGCCTGGTTAATAATAAAAAGAGTGTGTGATATGCGAGTTAGTGCTTTAAAAGAATCTCATTTACAAGCTGTCCAAGAAGTACCGTATAAATCAGAGGATCAGACTGCCTTTGAAGAAGCTGTAACGCGAGCAGATGCCCATACATGGCTTTCTACGCAAGGTTTAGGGTATTTTAATGCGCAAGATCTGCACGAGTATCTTATTACAAGGAATGCGTCACCTAAACCTTTCTTGTTAAAAGAGAAAGGTATGGAAGAAGCGCTTGAAAGTTTTTCTCCTGACGTCGAAGACATTAAGGCTACATTAAAGGATAATGCCTTTTATTGGGCTCTCTATAAGGTTGCGAAGCACAAGCCTAACCAATTACCTCAAGTTTATCGTGACGCAATGGCCTGCCCAAAGACAGGTTTTGGACCAATTTTACAAGACGCTCTAAAAGCGGGTATCTAAGGCGGCGGTTTTAATTAAAACCCTTTTGTAGCTTCACCACTTTCAATGGCAGCTAGGGCTTTGTCTTTTGACAAAATAGCACATAATGTTGCGCCTGATTTTGCGCAGGTGCCTTTGGCCATATATCCACCTTTTTTGGTTTGGGTAATGATGGGATTTTGCATCACGACGCCTTTTTCTTTTGTTTTTACGTTGTACGCTGTTATTGGCATGAAATACCTCCTGTTTTTGGGGGTAAAAACCCTCGTTGGAGACTCAATTATACCATTTTTAAGGCCAACTTTTAAGGGAATGCCGGTATTTAGCCGTTTTTGAAGCTATTTCAGCAGGTTAGATACATGTTTTCGTACTGATTTCATCGTTTTTTCACTGCTGTAAGGTGGATTTATGATGGCCATGCCTGAGCCAATCATATTGTGATACAGCCCGTCAAAATGCCATTCATCAGTAAGTAAGTCTTCAGCCTCTAAGTTTAATGCCTTAAGAGGCTCCAAGAGGTTGGAGTGATATCCTTGCGTCATGATTGGGTACCAGATCATGTAAACACCTTGAGGCCATTTTTTGTACGCCTTGATGATCGCTTTTGCACATTGCTCATATTCATCTTTAATCTCATAACTCGGATCAATAAGAACGCCTCCACGACGTTGTTGAGGCGGGAAAAGTGCTTTTAAACCGTCATAACCGCTTTTTTGTTCTATTTTTGCATTCTTGAAGGAGGCTAATGCCTCTTTTAGATGAGAAAATTCCTGTTTATGGAGATCAAAGCCATAAAACCTATCTGCGTTGCGGATTATCTTCGCTGATATGTATGCCGAACCTGGATAAGTGTTTATCTTATGTTCTGAATTGCCCTGTAAGTTTTCTATTATCTGTCTGTAAAGTTGCAATTGGTGAGGTAGATCATTGTCCGCAATCAGTGATGAATAAAAACGATCAATACCGCTTTTGTACTCTTCTGTTTTGTTGGCTTCTTTGGAGCTAAGATCATAAAGCCCGCGCCCTGAATGTGTATCCAACCAGCAATAGGGTTTGTCTTTCTTGTTCAGGTAATCCAGCACAGTTATCAGCCATAAATGCTTATGGATGTCGGCCATATTGCCAGCGTGGTAGATATGCTGGTAACTGAGCATCTAGTGAACAGTCAGCAAGTTTTCTACGATTACATCTGGTTCATCGGAGAACATGGCATCCACGCCCCAGCTTTGGAATTGGCGTGCTTCTAACGGATCATTAACAGTAAAGACGAGCGGGTGAAGTTCCGCATCTATCACGGCTTCAATTACATCTCGTGAGGCGATTTTGCGCGATAAGTTGATTGTTTTTACATCAAGGTAATCAGCAATCTCTGCCCAATTCGGATTAATCACTTCTGCTCCTGTTTCCTCATCATTTTCGGGTGCCAGAAGAAGCCCGCGCGACCAATCTTGCGCAACATCCTTCGATGCTTCTAATGATACATGCTGGAATGATGAGATAAGCAAACGATCATGATCATCCCAAATGGTTGATAGAAGATCCAGAGCAGCTTCTGTTGTTTCAACTTCACGGCCAGGGCACGGTTTAATTTCAAGGTTAAGTCCCAAGTTGCGGTCGATAAGTGCTTCAATGGCTTCTTCTAATGTTGGGATTTTAATGCCCGCGAAGCTATCGCCATACCAGCTACCGGCCTCTAACTGCTTGATGTCTTCGTATGTCATTTCTGCGATAAAGCCTGAGCCATTGGTTGTGCGTTCCAGCGTCTCATCGTGGAATAAGATAGGGATATCGTCCTTGGTCAGCTTCACATCAAGCTCTACCCATTCAATACCCATATCGGCGGCGGTATGAATGCCTTCGATTGTATTTTCAGGTGCATACGCAGCTGCGCCACGGTGGCCAATGACTTTTGGTAATTTTAACATGTAATTTTTTTCTCGCTTTTTGATCTTGAATCATGTCATAACATGCCCTCTAACAAAGAGCTAGAGGGCAATAGGGAGCAAATGGCACATAATATTTTAAAAATTATGACGCAGGAGCAGGGCGCGTTAGACGGCATTCACGGTGAGAATGGCGCAAAAATCGGCTGGAAAGATACTGGCACAGCGAGAGGGCGTGGTGTTTTTGCGCGTGAATTCATCAAAGAAGGTGAAATTATTGAATGCGTGCCAGCTATTCCTGTTGCAACAAGCGCTATACCTGAGGAAGGTGGCGCGCCGGATGGTTACTTACTTGATTGGGATCCTGAAGAAGAGGGGCAAGAGCACTGCCTCGCTCTTGGTATGGTGATGCTTTACAATCATTCGGAAAGTGGTGCGAATATCCGTATGGAAAGTGATACTGGTGAAATGACAATAACTGTCTTTGCACTACGCAATATCCAACCTGGCGAAGAACTTTTCTGGGATTATGCCTGCGATATCTGGTTTGATCAGGACTAGAGCATTAGCGTTTAACCAGAAACGTAAGAATAGCCCGTATGGATTGTGACGTGACTATCTTGAGATACGGGTGTTTTGTTCATTAAAAGCTCATCGCAAATTATTAATTCTGCGGGCCTTTCAGTAGGTTTTTTTCTTTTCTCAGCGTCTAAACGCAGCCATGGTCTATAGATAAGGTTTTCTTGCCATGCGTCTTTAAGAAAACTGGCGCGTCTATCTTTGAGAGTTGTGTCTGTAGAGTACGGTACAATTTCTCGTCCAGCATCCTCAAATAACTCAAGCAGATCAGTCATTTCCGCATTTAAGGCAAATTCACGATTTACGGGCCTTACCAAAAAGTGGATATCACAATGTACAACGGGATCATATTGCCATTTTAATGAAGATGCCGCTCGCGTGTGCGCTGCAATTAGTTCTGCAGGTAATGCTTTTGTGTGCGTGATTGCAATCCAGGCACTTTGTAGTGGTACGCCGTTACTCATATGGTTTTAAGTAAATATTGAATGACTTTATGTCAATTTGTTTTGTTCTTCGCTATGCTTCTTCTCACGATAGATCATGTAAATACCGCTCAATATAATAATGGCGCCTCCGATGAAGGTATTGATGTCGACCAAAACGTCTCCGAATATCAAATAGCCCCAGATAAACGCCCAAATAATACTTGTATACATCATCTTAGTGACAGTTACTGCATGCGCTTTTAGATAAGCAATGGCCAGAATGGCTGTTCCAAATGATTCAATTGCGCCGTTAGCAGCCAGAGCGGCCAAGTTCATTCCTGTTGGAATAGCAGGGTTGAAAGCGAACGGGATTGCGTTAGCAAGCAAAATGAAAGCTGTTGTGTAAAGCGTGAAGGCTAATTTTGGTTCACTGTCACCAATTTTGCGAGTTAGAACATTTCCAAAAGCGAAACATGCCGAAGCAACCAAAACACCTAAGCTAATCCAGTCTAGTTCAAGCTTGTCAGGTCTTAGGATGATAATAACGCCTATAAAACCAACTAAAATACTGGTTAGCCGGTGTATGCCTATTTTCTCCTTTAATATGAGGACAGACAAAACTGCGGTAAAAAACGGACAGACATAAAAGATCGTGTAGGTTTCTGCCAGCGACTTATGTTGGAAGGCGTAAATAATAAGGCCGTAACACACTGTATAAGCCAAGCACCTATAAAACTGTAATTGTGGGTGATGTGTTTTGATCGAGCTACGTGTAATGAGGGCATAAGCAAGGATAATAAGCACACCAAACCCTTGTGTGTAAAAAGCCACTTGGTAAAAGTTAAAGCTCTGCCCAGCATATTTTAACGCCACATCCGCGAGGGAGTAACTTGTAAAAGCGAGGAGGGCGAGTAGAGCGCCGTGTGTTTGTGTACTCATTATCTATTATCTTTGTTTATTAAAGTAAAAAACCCGCCTAAATCAGCGGGTTTTTGTTTGTTCTTAATTTAAGATTTTAAAAAACTATGCTGCGTCTTCTTCATCTTTGCGTTCTTTACGCTCGCGCTTTGCTGGTTCACGCTCTTCACCAGTTTCCTGATCAACACGCTTCATAGATAGCTTCACTTTGCCGCGATCATCCATACCAATGCATAGAACTTTAACTTCATCGCCTTCATTCACGATGTCAGTAGTTTTCGCAACACGCTCATCAGCAAGTTCAGAGATGTGTACAAGACCGTCTTTTGCACCCATGAAGTTCACGAAAGCACCGAAATCAACACATTTCACAACTTTACCTTCATAGATAACGCCAACTTCAGGCTCATCTGTGATGCCTTTGATCCAATCAACAGCTTTGTCGATTGATTCTTGGTTCACAGCTGAAACCTTGATTGAACCATCATCATCGATGTCGATCTTTGCGCCAGTTGTTTCAGTGATCTCACGGATCACTTTACCACCTGTACCGATAACATCACGGATCTTATCCGTCGGGATCTGCATTGAAACGATTTGCGGTGCGTACTCAGATGTCTCGCCGCGTGCTTCTGTGATTGCTTTTGCCATTTCTTTCAAGATGTCCATACGGCCATCTTTCGCCTGAGCAAGAGCGATCTTCATGATCTCTTCTGTGATTGATGTGATCTTAATGTCCATCTGAAGTGATGTGATACCATCTTCTGTACCAGCCACTTTGAAGTCCATGTCACCTAAGTGATCTTCATCACCGAGGATGTCTGAAAGAACTGCAAACTCATCGCCTTCTTTAATAAGACCCATCGCGATACCAGCAACTGGACGTTTCAAAGGAACACCAGCATCCATCATCGCGAGTGAACTACCACAAACAGACGCCATAGATGATGAACCGTTAGATTCAGTGATCTCTGATACGTTACGCATTGTGTATGGGAACTCTTCAGCTGTCGGAAGAAGAGGGTTCACCGCGCGCCACGCAAGCTTACCGTGACCAATCTCACGACGTCCTGGAGGACCAACACGACCAGCTTCACCAACAGAATATGGTGGGAAGTTGTAGTGCAATAGGAAGCGTTGACGGTATTCACCTTCAAGAGCATCCATGATCTGCTCATCCTGACCAGTACCGAGTGTTGTCACAACAAGTGCCTGTGTTTCACCACGTGTGAATAGGGCAGAACCGTGTGCACGAGGAAGAACCCCAACCTCAGCAACGATCTGACGAACAGTCTTTGTATCACGACCATCAATACGGTTACCCGTTTTGATGATGTTTCCGCGAACAACTTCTGCTTCCAAATGTTTGAACTCAGCGGCAACCATTTCTTTAGTAATTTCGCCTTCTTCATCTACAAACGCCTCAAGAGCAGCTTCTTTAACAGCATCTTTTGCAGCGTAACGCTCCATCTTGTCTGTGTTGCCGTAAGCTTTACGAACATCATCTTCGTATTTTGCTTTAAGGTCATCATATAGCTTGATGATTTTAGGATCTTTTTCAGGAAGATCCCATGGGTCTTTCGCAGCCATTTCAGCAAACTCAATAATACCGTCAATGACAGGTTGGAAGCCGTTCCAAGCATGCATAACGGCGCCAAGCATAACATCTTCAGAAAGCTCAGAAGCTTCAGATTCAACCATTAAGACGCCTTCTTGTGTACCTGCAGCAACAAGATCAAGCTCTGATTCTTCCATATCTTGTAGTGTTGGGTTTAGAAGGTATTCACCGTCTTTATAACCAACGCGTGCACCTGCAATAGGGCCCATAAATGGAACACCGGAAATTGTGAGAGCCGCAGAAACACCGATCATAGCAACGATATCTGGATCGTTCTCCATGTCGTGTGCGATCACTGTTGTCATCACAAGAACTTCGTTCAAGAAGCCATCTGGGAATAGAGGGCGAATTGGACGGTCGATCAAGCGCGCCGTTAGTGTTTCTTTTTCAGATGGGCGTGCTTCACGTTTGAAGAAGCCACCTGGGATTTTACCAGCAGCATATGCTTTTTCCTGATAGTGAACTGTAAGAGGGAAGAAGTCTTGTCCTTCTCTCACTGATTTTGCGGCTGTTACGGCACAAAGAACAGAAGTTCCGCCGAGCGTCGCAATAACACACCCGTCAGCTTGACGTGCGATTTTACCTGTTTCTAGAACAAGCTTTTGTCCTGCAAAGTCAATCTCTTTGCGAAATACATTAAACATATAGTTAATCCTTTTTTCGTTTAATTCAATAAGCGAAAAAAGCGCATTTGTTTACTTTTGGGAGGCCAGAATGTCGGTGGACAGTTAAAGGTTTGATTCTATGTTCAAGCCCTTAATAGTCGACCGTATGCCGGCCTCGGAAAAATCCTCATTTGCGCTCTTTTCACGCAGCCGAATATTTGACATGAAAACGCTAAAAAGTCAAAGAGTTAATACCTATATAAAGAATGATTTGATTTTCTATAATGTCTGAGTATAATGCCTTCAAATTTTCATAAAGTTAGGATTTGTTATGGGCTATGTAAGTGATGTTACAGCACGTATTGTAGGTGCGAAGAATGCAGGTTTAAGCAATGTATGGGATCCTGTTGCCAGAAACGGTATTTATACCGTTAGTGGCCCGGATGTTGATGCATATCGTGATGATATGGTTGGCGCTCAAGCACATTGTGATGCTGTTTTTGCTGATATACCTGCAGAGCAAGGTACTTTAGCTGCCATCGTTACGCCAAGCGTGTCTACACCGTTTGTGGTGAATGAGACAAATATCAATGAACATATTGAAGAGAAAAAGCGGGCTAGTGTTTTGGGGCGCCTCCCAACAAGCCGTGCTATGCTTGAGGCTGTGCATATCGTCATCGTTGCTGCACCTAAGGATGCGTGGGATCATATTGAGACCAATTCAAAAGGGCCTGTTTGGCATGATTTGAATAATCGTTATGATAATTTACATGGTGTTACTGTGGACTTGCCCAAGGGCGTTACTGGCGCGGTTAATCTTGTTATGGATTTTGACGTGGGCACAGAGTTTACAGGCATTAACTTTCCACAAGCCCAAAAAGGCACGGATATGGATGTAAGCGGTTTCTTGTTTGGTGGAAATGCGGTTAATCCTGAGGTTCTTAAGCAAGCACAAACATTGTTTGCGCCACTTAGATCATCTGATGTGTCAGATATGATCCCTACGTTCGGCCGTTAATATTAAACACTTCTTAGACTGAGAGCTTTTAATACAAGTCATTTTCTGGCATGCTTTTGCGTGCAATGACCTATTGATCCAGAGGGAGAGTGACATGAACGAACCAGTGCAAGAAGAAAAAATTATCGGAATTCCAAAAGCGAAGTATTTAAAAATTACCTACATACTACTACTTATTTCAGCTGTCTTTGGTGTTTTAACAGGCCTTTTCGGTTTGATTGGTGTTGCTGTGCCGTTAAGTACACTCGCTTCTTTCTTGGGGCTTGGTGGCGTTGTTCTGGCGCTTCTTGGGCTATTTGTTTTTAACGATCAATTTCAACCGCAAGAGGCGACTCACTTCAAATATATGGGTTTCTTATTCTTAGGTTTTTTAGTTTTAGGGATGATTGTGGGCTCAGGTAGCGGGGCTCTATTTGCTCTCGTGAGTTTGGCTCTGAGCTTGGCAGCACTTGCGTCTATGTATGCGGGCTACCGTATTTATGAGCGCGGTGAAGAAGCAACAAAAGACAATGTCATAAAAGAAATTGAAGGCTTCAAGTCAGGTCTTGGTAAATCATAAAATATAAGAGGGTAATATGAACTATCTCGTTCTTCTGCGGCATGGCCAGTCAGAGTGGAATTTGCAAAACCGTTTTACGGGATTTCACGATGTAGATTTAACCGAAAAAGGGGAGGCTGAAGCTGAAAATGCTGGTGTTCTTCTTGCTGGCGCCGGTATCAAGTTTGATCAGGTCTTTTCTAGTACACAAACACGCGCCAATCGTACGGCCGATATTGCCCTTAAAAAAGCTGATCAGTATGACCTGTTTGGATCGATGATCCGCCATGATGATCTGCGTGAGCGTGATTATGGTGATCTGACAGGGTTGAATAAGGATGAGACGCGCGAAAAATACGGTGATGAGCAGGTGCATATCTGGCGCCGTTCTTATGATACACCGCCGCCGGGCGGCGAATGTTTGAAAGACGTCGTCGAAAATCGTGTCAGACCGTACTACACAAACGAGATTAAACCGATGCTGGATGAGGGTAAAAACATCCTGATTGCAGCGCACGGTAACTCCTTAAGAGCGATGCTCATTATTTTAGGCGTAGAAACTCCAGAAACTATCAATCAGGCTGAAATGGAGACTGGTGTTCCTGTTGTTTTTGAGTTAGAAGAAGGCGAAATTAAAAAACGCTATACGCTAAAATAAGAGGGTAACATGGATATTTCAAAAATTAAGATCGGCCCGGATGCGCCGACACAGGTTAATGTCATTATTGAGAACACAATGGGCGGCCTGCCTGTGAAGTATGAGCTTGATAAAGAAAGCGGCGCAGTCTTTGTCGATCGCTTCCTTCATACACCAATGTTTTATCCGGGTAACTATGGCTTTATCCCGCACACATTGTCAGAGGATGGTGATCCTGTTGACGTGCTTGTCATTGGTAATACGCCGGTTATGCCGGGCGCCGTCATTGCCGTTCGCCCGTTTGCTGTTTTGAAAATGGAAGATGATGGCGGTCTGGATGAAAAGATTATCGCGCGTCCAATCTCAAAGCTGTTCCCATACCACGATAACGTCAATGATCTCGATGATCTTCGTCCAATCTTGAAAGATCAGATTGAGCACTTCTTTAGCCATTATAAAGACCTTGAAAAAGGCAAGTGGGTCAAGATTGGTGGCTGGGGCAATGCTGATGAAGCACGCACTCTGATTAACGAAGGTATTGAGCGGGCAAAGTAAGCTTCGCATTGCATAGAAAATATTAAAGCCGCTGTTTAGCGGCTTTTTTTATATACAAAAAAAACGGCTCAACCAGATGGAAAAGCCGTTTTATAAATTCTTTGTTTAAGCTTAGCGGCGGATGCCTAGACGCTTAATAAGGTCTTGGTAACGACCTTCATCTTTAGCTTTTAGGTAATCTAGAAGCTTACGACGCTTTGCAACCATTGCCAAAAGACCACGACGTGAGTGGAAGTCTTTTTTGTTACCTTGCATGTGCTCAGATAGGTTGTTGATGCGTTCTGTTAGAATAGCAACTTGAACTTCAGGTGAACCTGTGTCGCCTTTTTGTGTTGCGTACTCTTCAATAACTTCAGCTTTACGTTCTGCTGTAATCGACATCGTCTTTCTCCTTATGGTTAGACATTAAAAACACGAAGAGACCGAATGATTGCGCCGTTTACTTCCACCATTGCAATAGGGTGGTCATTGCACGTTGCGAGGGCGATATCTCCATCTTCATGACGCCAATCGATATTCGCTGCGTTTAAACGCTCCATATCGGATTTGGCAATAAAGCTGAGCTGTTGCCCATTTTTCAGCCTTGTAGCCTCCTGATCCTTCAAGGCCAATACCGGGATGTCGTCCAGGACGGTCTGAAGGGGAAGGACTACGCCTTCGTCCACAGCACTTGTCTGTGTTTCTTGCGTGGTGTTATCGATCAATTCTTGGAAAAAGTCCAGAGAAATCGCGTCTTTTAGCTCAAAAACACCGACTCTTGTACGCTCTAGCTTCGAAATATAGCCAAAACAGCCAAGTTCCAGCCCCATATCACGGGCTAGGGAGCGAATATAGGTGCCTTTACCGCAGACACATTTAAACGTTGTTTTGCCGTCTGTATGCGCTGTGATGGTTAGAGATTCGATATAAACTTCGCGTGATTTGATATTGGCGACGTCACCGTCACGTGCAATGTCATAAGCACGCTCACCATCGATCTTAATAGCTGAGAATTGCGGCGGTGTTTGTTCAATATCGCCTGTGTAATTGTCTAGGATAGCTTCGATGGCTTCTTTTGATGGGCGTTCATCTGATTTTTGGATGATTTCTCCTTCGCCGTCATCAGTGGAGCGTTGCTCACCCCAGGTAACCTCAAAGATATAGGTTTTGATGGCATCTTGTGCGAATTGAACGGTCTTGGTTGCTTCACCAAGGGCGATGGGCAAAACGCCAGAGGCGAGGGGATCTAATGTCCCGCCGTGACCAACTTTTTGTGCATTCAGCGCACGACGCACTTTGCCAACTGCCTGCGTCGATGTTACGCCAAGCGGCTTATGCAGATTGATCCAGCCATCTATTTTGATGCCTCTTTTACGTCGTCTACCCATTCGTCAAGCCCGCAGCCGTCGCTACGCTCCGTCGGGTTTGACGATATTGGTAATTAAAACGATTTGGCATCGCTTTTTACTCCTGATCGGAATAGTGGATATTGCCGAGAATGTTTTCAAGGCGCTGCGCGTTATCAAAGCTGTCATCAATTTTGAAATGCACGCGCGGTGTGAATTTCATGTTTGATTGCTTGTTGATCTCTTTTTGGAAGACCTGAGATTCCTTGTTTAGAGCAGGGAGTAAGTGTTCAATATCCTTCCCGCCGAGCGGAATAACGTAAACAGTCGCATTCTTAAGATCTGGTGATGGGCGCACTTCTGTCACTGTGACATTGCTCGCGCCATCAATGAGAGCTTCATCATGAAAGTGACCGCGCTGCATCACTTCGGCGATAATATGCCGAAGCTGCTCCCCGACACGGAGTTGTCGTTGTGATGGTCCTGCTTGCTGGTTTTGTTTTTTCATTATAATTTCTTCTTATTAGGGCACTTGTTTAGAGAGAATGTTATTCGTTCATTAAATGATTTGTAGCCACTCGATTTAATAATTTCACAAACTGTATAGCCTCTATCTGTAGCAGTATTGATAAAATACGCCTTTGCAAACCAAGGGGCTATAAATAAAAATGCTAAACTTAGTATTATTGGCATAAGAGTTAAGCATAAAACCGTGTCTAATTTATGTGGTCTTATTTTCGTTATTAATAGTACGGCCGCTAATACAAATAATGCGATCGAGAGCAATACTAGAAGAATAGATAGTATTAAAACACTACTAGTATTTACTACTAATAAATCTTTCTTCTGAGATATGCCGAAATAGAAATCGCATACATCATAAGCAAAATACGATAAGAAGACCCCATATATCACTAGGGGTAGTAATGTCTTCTTTAAGACATTTTTGCCTATCTTTATTTGCTTGATCAGCATTAATCCAAAGAACGTGCCTCTGCGACGATTTCGTAACATTCGATGACATCTTTTTCTTTAATGTCGTCGTAGTTCTCAAACGCCATACCGCATTCCATACCTTCTTTTACTTCTTTGACTTCGTCTTTGAAGCGTTTCAGGGTCTTCAGCGTACCTTCATGGATCACAACATCATCACGAAGCAAGCGTACTTTCGCGCCGCGTTTCACCATACCTGTTGTGACCATACAGCCCGCATTATTTCCGTACTTAGAGA
>JABSQP010000018.1 GCA_013215815.1 Alphaproteobacteria bacterium
AATCAAACAAGAACGTATCTGCTCCGGAACCTCCCGTTAGATAATCCCAATCCCCGTTAGCATGCAGCGTATCATTTCCATCACCGCCGACTAGTTTATCAAACCCTTCGCCGCCGATAAGGATATCATCTCCCTCTTCGCCATATAGTTTATCATCACCGGATCCGCCAAGAAGAATGTCATTATCCTCGCGGCCATAGAGCTGATCATTTTCCGCGCCACCGTCGAGGCAGTCATTACCGATACCACCACGAAGTGTATCGGTGCCTGTACCACCATAAAGACTATCATCGCCAGCCTGTCCATCGAGAGTATCCGTACCATCTTCGCCATAAAGATGGTCATCACCAAAGTAGGTTGCCGCAGCGTTGTTACTATCGCCGTGAATAACATCGCTCCAACCTCCTCCATAAACGGTATTATCCCCTTGATGACCAATAATTAAATCTGCTCCATTCGCTCCATAGATAAAATCATCACCATCGAGTCCTTTTAGTGTTTCACTCTGATTATTACCGTAAATAGTATCGTCAGTGTTTGTTCCAGTTGTTGTTGTCGATCCTGCCGCACTCTGAACAACGTTTGTAAAATCATCAACAAACTGGCTATCAACAAAAACATAAAAAGATTCTATATTACTTAACGTCAAAAAAGAGTCAGACCAGATGAATGGTGTTCCTGTTAGTATATCGTCTACATGTGTTCCTAAAATAGTTGCCATTTTTCCCTCCTTGTCGCACAAGCGATCATCAAATTTTTGAATGAAAGTAAACGCCGAAATTAAGCAATAGAACACACCTTGCGAGTGCAGCTTATATGGCTTCAGCCACTTAAAAATCGATTAAGATTTTTGATTTATAAAAACGATAAAGCAGGAATTATATACAACGCAAGACAATAAAAAAAAGGATACGATCGTACCCTTTTTATGTGATGGTTACAGCCAAATAAATGTATTTAAAGCATGCCCTGATAGTGACGTGATGCCATCTCTTCAATATCCTCTTCGGAGTAATTGTACTGAGAGGCAATTTCTTCGATCATAACATCACGAACTATTGAAGTTAGATCTTCGCCTGTTTCACACCAAAGATCGAGTATAGGGCGACGATAAAGAACAAGAACGTCATCATCATTCGCAGATTTTTTTTCAACACCAGGAGAAATTTGTTTGCCGCTTTTATATTGCCCCATCAATTCGTAAGGGTCATCAAGCTCCATTTCGGCTTCAGTTGCCTCATCAGGCATATCTTCAATTTGAACAGCGAGTTCTTCAATATGCTCTGATAGCTCATCGGGCATAAGCTCCAACTGTCCCGATGCAATAACATTCAAATCATCCAAAGATGGAGGTGATGAAAAATTCATAATAATCTGGTTATTTTGATTCATTTAGACTCTCCCCTTTTGCATTTTCAGCAGCCCAACAGCGAACCATTGCGGCCCACACACCCAAATTTTGCAATTAACTGGAATTGTAAAGTGATTTGCTTTTCTTGCCAATATGAAAAAGCAATCTTAAGAACCAATACGCGGAACATTTTCTTCATGATCTTTTAATGATTTTTTGATATTCTGGTTGGTAGAGGGAGAAAACCATGGAAGCAAGCGCAGTAGCCGCACAGATCGCACAAACGAGAGCAGACTTTGCTGTCGGTCAAATCAAACAAAACGCTGATTCTGAAAAGCAAATTGCAGATTTATTGCAAAGCGCCGTTGCGAGTGTACCAAGCTCCCCAGTTAAAGGCGTTAACGTAAATATTAAGGCTTAAACCTTTATCTTGGACACTTTCGCTGTCTTTTCTAGCATTTCTTCAATTTCGGCAGAATACGCATAGCTATCAAGTGTGCCCTCTTTCATACAGGACAATGCAGAAGCAGCTGTAGCATAACGCATTGCTTCAGATTGGCTCTTACCTTCATGCAAACAAGCCGTAAATGTTCCGCAGAAGCAATCCCCCGCACCAGTCGTATCAACAACCTCATCGAGCTTAACAGAATCCATCCCCCAAGCCTCCCCTTCAGGTGTTACAAGCACGCACCCATCAGGCCCCATGGTAATGAGACAGTTTAGTTTACCTTTTTTGGCTAAAGCATAAGCAAGCTTTTCAGGCTTCCCAGAAACATCAATACCAAGCCTTTCGCCAAGTTGACGTGCTTCTATTTGATTCACAACCAGGAAATCAGCTAGCGACAGCATTGGTGCAGGAATATCCATTGCCGGCGCTAAATTTAAAACTACTTTCGCGCCAGAATCTCGTGCGCTTTTCATCACCAGAGCATTCTGCTCCATAGGTAATTCCATTTGCACCAGCAGGTAATTCCCCTTACCCAATATTTCTGAAGGAGCTTGCTCAGCGGACACTTCAGCATTTGCGCCCGAGGCAACGATAATACGGTTTTCACCGCTTTTATCTTTGATAACAGTTGCCATACCTGTCGGAAGTGTTTCTGACAGTGTAACACCAGATGTCACCACCTCGTTGCGGCGCAGTACTTTTTGGACACGAATACCTGGGCCATCATCGCCAACCTTTCCTACCAAAGCTGTTTTTACGCCAAGCCGAGCGGCTGCCAAAGCCTGATTAGCCCCCTTTCCGCCAGGCGTCATCGTGTATGAACGCGATAAAATCGTTTCACCCGCTTGCGGGAAATTTTTAACCCGCATGTTCAAATCCATATTAATAGAACCAAAAACAACAATCATGACTTGCCAACCTGACTTTTAGGGCATTATACCCTATATGTAGCAAATTCAAATGATTAGCACGTAGGTTGCACACAAGCATGACATACGAAAGATACTTCGAGGAAAAGGTCTCAGATTTAAAGACAGAGGGGCGTTATAGAACCTTCGCAACGCTTTCCCGTCAGTGTGGCAATCTCCCTAAAGCGACAT
This sequence comes from Alphaproteobacteria bacterium, assembly GCA_013215815.1. Taxonomy (GTDB): domain Bacteria; phylum Pseudomonadota; class Alphaproteobacteria; order Micavibrionales; family Micavibrionaceae. The sequence goes on from JABSQP010000018.1 coordinate 2,900, forward strand.
ATTATGGCGAAAATGGCACTTCTCGTGATGTTACAATTTGGTGTTCTAACGATTACCTTGGGATGGGACAAAACGAAACCGTTCTAAAGGCAATGAAAGAAGCGATCGATAAATTTGGTGCAGGCGCAGGTGGCACGCGTAATATTTCAGGCACACAGAAACTGCACAAAGATTTAGAAGAGTCTCTTGCGGATCTGCATAAAAAAGAAGCAGCTCTCACCTTCTCTTCTGGTTACGTCGCCAATGAAGGGGCACTCAGTACAATTATTCGTCTTTTAAATAACCCCATCGTTTTTTCCGACGAACTAAATCATGCATCGATGATCCACGGCATGAAAAGCGCCAAATGTGAAAAGAAAATATTTAGACACAATGATATTGAACACCTAGAAGAGCTTCTTAACGAAGCTCCGGCTAACGCGTTCAAAATTATTGCATTTGAATCCGTCTACTCTATGGAAGGCGATATTGCGCCGATCAAAGAAATTTGTGATCTGGCTGACAAATATAATGCTTTCACTTACCTCGATGAGGTACATGCTGTTGGTTTATACGGACCACGTGGTGGCGGCATTGCCGAACGTGACGATTTGCTCGACCGTATTGATATTATTGAGGGCACCTTTGGAAAAGCCTATGGTGTTATGGGCGGTTTCATTACTGGCAAAGCGAGCATCATTGACGCTATCCGCTCCTACGCTTCCGGATTTATTTTCACTACAGCGCTCCCGCCTGCAGTTTTAGCAGGATGTCTGGCCAGCGTTGAACACTTGAAAACCTCAGAAAGTGAACGGGATATTGCTCATGAGAATGCATCGTACATGAAACAAAAGATGAAAGATGCCGAATTGCCAATGTTAGAAGGAGAAAGTCACATCGCGCCACTCATTGTCGGTAGTGCGACATGTTGTAAAACATTAACAGATATCCTTCTTAAGGAGCACAATATCTACGTACAGCCCATCAATTACCCAACCGTTCCGCGCGGTACAGAACGTATGCGCCTTACAGCAACAGCCGCGCATACAAAAAAGGACATCGATATTTTAATCGACGTCCTTTCTAATCTATATAAGCAGCACAGTGTGCTAGATCAGGTTAGTTCGGTTTAACCATTATCCCACATCTGCTCCCACCATGGGCGCTCATCTTTATGTGGTTTCATGTCAAAGCTTTGACCGTTTTCTTCCATCTTTTTACGAATATCAGAAATGTCCCAGCCTGTTAAGTTAGCTAGCGTTTTTGCTTCTTTTTCAAAGCGCTTTGTAAGATCCTGATAATAAGCCGTTGCTTCTTCACAATCAGCTTCTTCGTTCCATGGATGACGCATCACATAACGCCCTTGAAAGTTCTGACGATCTTCTGTGACTTGTAGAACAAGATCTTCCGGAAACGTTTTCGCGTCGTAACGCACATGCATTCTGGTAACATATGCATTCACCGCCTGCGGTGGCATTGCACGACGGCCTGGCAACATCATACCAGTGCCCTCATCCAACCACCACACACCAAGCTCACGAAGCTCTTCTGGCTGCAGGGGGTCTGCCGCACATGGATCGCACCATGCCATATCCCATGCGTATTCCAAGAAAACCGTTTTCATCTTTTCTTTTTCAACTTGCGTTGCAAACATCGCCTTATAGAAATCTCCAAATTCGTTTGCAACAAACAGCGGGATATCATTACCTGTCGGTATTTTTGTTGTACGGTAATTTACTGGTTCAACGCGCCCCTTCTTGGTTAGCGTCATCAGAATAAGATCTTGCGGCCCTTTTGCATTCAGTGTTCCTAAACGAATTGGTAACATGAATTTTTCAGACTCATATGCAACCTGCAATGGACGAAGGTATGTGAAACCTGAACTTTCAAATTCTTTGACATTCACCTTTGCAACAAAGAACTTCATATCTTGTTTAATATAGCTTTTTAAAATTGGTTCGGCGCCTTTAGGCAATTTGTAACTCTCGTTATTAAGCCATTTTAAAAGCCCATCACTTTCTTTTGCAGAAAGAATGAGAATATCGTATTCGCCTACCGTATAAGATTCTTCAATCGTTACACCCAGCTTCTTTGCCTCTTTAAAGGCTTCAGAATCCATAGACGTCATAGGTGCAGCGCCTGATCGCATCGCTTCCATATAAACACGTTGATGACATGGATTATCATCATAATATTCAACAAGGCGCGGTGCCGTATAGCTGTCCAGGTGATCAATCAGTTTATTATCCGCGACATTGACTTGTGACTTTTTAATCACTGTTGGCACAGGAATGACAATTGCAAAGTCTTTTACATCGCCTTGAAAATCATTCGCCATTGTCATGACGGTACGATCTTCTTCACGACTCATCACAACTTTTGAGGCTTCGTTAAAAAGGTCCGCATCTGCTTTTGCAACGTAAAAGCCACAAAACGCTTTTGCTTGCATCGGCATAAAAACCATCAATGCGGTTAAGGTTAAAATTATTTCCTTCATCATGCTTGCCTCCATTGGTAGCGTTGAGATTTAAAAAAACTGTCAATTAATGGCGTCGTCATACTCATAAAAAAGAGAGCGTAAAATAAGCCTTCCCTGATCTGAAAATGATACTGAAGAGTATAAGCAATACCTGCCGTTACAAAGGTAAACAAAGCACGACCAACAATATGATCAGGTGTTGATTTAGGATCAGATATCATAAAGAAGGCAAAAATAAGGAGTGCACCACTTTGCATAGATAAAAGCGGTATAGAAAGGGGATCACCAAGCCATAACGCGCGACCAAAAACAAAGAAAACCCAGCTCAATAGAAAGAAAATGGTCATATCCCCGCGCCTAGCGGTCAGAAGAACAAGCGTTGCAAATGCAGCTAAAGCGAGCGCTAACCATAAAGCACTTCCCCACTGCCCTGGTGAAATCCAAACCATATCAGGTGCAAGAAACAATAGCGCAACAATCCCAAAATTTGCTGGATTGAATATATGCTTTCCTTCGTAGCGAATTACAAACTTAGATCCAATCGCTAACAACGCCGCTATCGGATAAAGTAAAAAAACAGATGCTTTAAACAAAAGACAAAGTGACAAGCTAGTAATAAATGGTGAACGGAAATCAAAATGTGAAAGTTTAAAAACTTTTGTGAATACGTATTGTGTGAGCAAGCAAGTCCCAACTACAAACGGAATTATTTCTATAGCTGGCGCAAAGTCATAAAAAAAGAAAAGAAAGCACAGCAACGACCCTAGCGTAAGAATTTGAAAGTGCCGGGGATCCTGACTGATTGTTCTTAATCGTTCGAGCATGGGATCCTATTCAAAAAAGAAGTGTTAAACATCTCACACTTATCAAGCCCTTTATCCAGCGCCGCCATAGTCTTCCCCATATCAGGACTCTCATCATCCTGCCAGACACGAACTACATATAGGTAAAGTCCAATCATGCCCGTCACGCGAAGCGCTCCGGCAAGACCGTCGGTTGATAAGCCTGCAGCTTCAAGTAGACGGCTCATAGACTTTCCCAAATGAGGAAAGCTTAAAACAGCCTCTTTCGGATCACCTTTATAACTCGATATAATGCCTAAAAGACCATCACGGTTTTCATTCAGAATATCGAAACGCTCCATTACGAGATCAAAAAGCTTATCTCTACACGGCAAATCATCAGAAAGGTCTGTGTTTGCAATCGCATGGCGGTTTACGCTGCGATCATATGCTGCCAGAACATCGCTTTTCTCATCAAAGCGTTCATAAACATCATCAAGTGGGATACTCGCTTTCTCAGCGATATCAGAGAGGCCGATATTATTCCAATCGCCATCTGACGCAATTGACAAAGCCGCAGCAATCATACGCTCACGAACGCCCATCCCTTTATTTTCTTGTGGTTTATCTGCCATAGAAACGTCTAACTCTTGCCTTTAAATACCGATACTATAAAACAGTATTTAATTATTTCAATAAAGCACGATTATATTTTAACTAAGGATTTTTTATGGCAAGCCAACCTACTTACAACCTCATTACTATCGGAAACGCTCTTGTGGACCTCCTCTCTCATACAAACGAGGAATATATCGCCGCGCAAGATGAAGCGCACGGTATGAAGAAAGGATCAATGAACCTAATCGATGAGGAGCGCGCTCTTAGCCTTTACACGGAGATGAAAGAGCCTGTTAAAATGGCCGGTGGATCTGCCGGTAATACGATGGCTTGCTTTGCTTCTCTTGGCGGAAGAGGTGCTTATGTCGGTAAAGTGGCAAATGATGGCCTTGGTCAATCTTTTGCCGACAGCCTAAAATCAGAAAATATTCATTACAGCACTATGCCTCTTGAAAACGGAGCTCCAACAGGACGCTGTATGATTCTTGTGACACCAGATGGCGAGCGAACAATGAATACGTTTCTGGGCGCTGCTGTGGAGTTATCTCCTGCGGATATTGATCCAGAACTCATTAGTGACGCAAAAGTGACGTATCTGGAAGGATATCTATATGATCCACCGCAAGCTATGGAAGCCTTTATTAAAGCCGCCCGCACTGCACACGAAGCTGGCAGACAAGTGTCCCTAACCCTTTCTGATTCTTTCTGTGTTGATCGTCACCGTGAGGCGTTTAAAGATTTGGTTCAAAATCACGTCGATATCCTGTTTGCGAATGAAGACGAGCTTATGTCCCTATACGAGACAGATGATTTGGACGCGGCTTTAAAACGCGTTGATCAAGAATGCGCTATCGCTGCAATAACACGCAGCGAGAAAGGTTCAATCATTATTAATAGCGGTCATAGCTATAAAATTGACGCTGAACCAGTAGAAAACGTAGTTGATAGTACAGGCGCTGGTGATGCTTACGCCGCCGGTTTCCTTTACGGCTACACAGAAGGTATGAGCATGGAAGAATGTGGACGCATTGCCTCTATAGCGGCAGCAGAAGTCATTAGTCACATGGGCCCGCGTCCAGAAGTGCAGCTATCAACGCTTTTAGAGAAAAAAGCTGCATAATGAGAGGAATTGCCCTCCTCTCTGCGCTTCTTTTACTTTCTGCACCGACGCAGGCCGAAGAGCTTTTTGGCCTGTCTATGGTTGGAACACCACAATATACAGTAGAGAGCACTCACCTTGATTATGCCAACGAAAATGCACCTAAAGGTGGCGAATTAAAACAAGCCGCTATTGGTTCTTTTGACACCCTCAATCCTTATACGATTAAAGGAAATGCCGCGAAGGGCTTAAATTTAACAACAGACCGTTTGATGGCACGCGTATGGGGAGAGCCATTTACGCTTTACCCTCTCATAGCGAAAAGCATTGAAGTACCAGAAGATAGATCTTCCATCACATTCAACCTAAATGATAAAGCGCGCTTTCATGATGGTTCGCGCATTTCTTCAGAAGACGTCATATTTTCATTTGAGACTTTGCGAAAGTATGGACGCCCTAACATGCGCCGTATATATAAACTTGCTAAAGCTGAACCTCTCGACAGCCAAACGGTGACATTTACACTTAGCGGAGATTACGATCGTGAGACCGTGATGATCTTGGCCATGATGCCTATTCTTTCTAAAGCCTATTGGGAAGATAAAGAGTTTGATCAAACAACGTTCACCCCTCCTCTCGGTAGCGGCCCTTACCGTATTAAGGAGTTTGAAGCTGGTAGAAAAATCTCTTACGAGCGTATCAAGGATTATTGGGCTAAAGATTTACTGACCAACAAAGGGCATCATAACTTTGATTTGATCACATATGATTACTTCCGGGATGACAGTGTCGCCTTAGAGGCTTTCAAAAAGGGGGATTTATCAATGCGCCGTGAATGGGATGCGGGTGAGTGGAACAATTCCTATAAGTTTGATGCAGTTGATAATGGTGACGTTATTAAAGAAGAGATCAAACATGGCCGTGCAGAGAAAATACGTGGTTTTATTTTTAACACACGCCGTGCTCCTTTCAACGATATGAAGACAAGGCAAGCTCTTAATCTTTTGTTCGATTTTGATTGGGTGAACGATAACTTCTTTTACGGTGAATACAAACAAGTAGACAGCTTCTTTCCAAACACTGATTTAGGCTTCTCAGCACTGAAGGAAACAGGCAAACACCCCGAACATAAGCAAAGAGAAAACTTACGTAAGGCAAACGCTTTATTTAAAGAAGCTGGCTGGGTTGTTGTAGACAACAAATATTATGGTCATCCAGAAACAGGTGAACCTCTATCGTTCGAAATATTAACCGATACACCATCTATGGAAAAAATTGCGCTCGCCTATTCAAGGTATCTAGAAAAAATGGGTATTAAAGCCATTATTCGCGTCATGGACAGCGCCGCTTTTAGATCACGTATCAATGATTATGATTTCGATATGCTTCTTTATCACTGGAATTCGACCCTTTCTCCAGGAACCGAACAATATCTTTATTGGAGTTGCGAAAGTGCCAAAACACCTTCGAGGTGGAACTATGCTGGCATCTGCGATCCTGAAGTAGACACCCTCGCCAAGGCTATTCCAACAGCCAAAACACGCGAAGAATTAAAGAATTTAGCTCAAAATTTGGACCAAAAGCTTCAAGAAGGCCAATATTTTGTCCCTCTTTATTATAATCCAAATGATTATGTAGCTTACTGGGACACGTTAAAACGCCCAGAATTTGTACCGCTTTACGGCATTGTGCTAGAAACATGGTGGATGGAGCCTCAAGACGCACAATAGATGATTGAGGGTTCCTTTACTCACTGCTATTCTAGATAGCGTAATGATTCAAAAGGGTTTTACACGTATGACTTCTAAAAATGTCCTGCTTATAGGTTCTTTCTCCGCTTTAATGCTTGCTACCGCGTGTTCAAGCTACTCAAGCTCGTCAAAGCTTCAAGACGCACGCTATTGGCAACGCCAAAGCGTAAGCTCTTCTTTATACATGCAAGGCCCTAAGGCACAGCAAATGTTACACATTGATATTGCTGGTTGTACAAATGACATTCGTGAATTAGAGCGATTAGGCGCTATCCGTGATGTCATACCGACACATTACAATCACGGTAATACAATAGAACCACGCACAGCAGCAAAAGCAGAACTTGATGAGTGGGATACGCCAGAACGCGACGGATATCTCTATGCAGAGCATCTCGATTACCATGATTTTGAAACATGCATGTATTCAAAGGGTTGGGAACGTGTTGAATATCTAAGCCACACAGATATAGACAAGGCGCGTGATGATTACCTAGAAAACATGGGCTACAAACGTAAAAGCTCTTATGGTGATCGTGAAAACGTGACGTCATTGAACCCGGCGCACCAAAACCCTCCACCTTTCAAAAATCTCAACGAATAAGTTTTAGAAAGTGATGCTTCGTCATGACGAAAGTTCTTGTTTCACACAGAGCACAGCGTCACTTTCCGACTGAAATTCTATCTGAAAGCTGTGAACCGTTATTTTTCTTTGATGGGCTTGGCGACTTTGCTTACAAAAGTCTGGATGATGGCCATACTTACATAGAGTTTGGCGGAACGCCTGTCCTCAAAGACGGTAAGCCTGCGCTACCGCAATCTGTGCGTATTCAAAAATCCGGCACTATAATCGTACCCAGCTTCATCATGAGAGAAGACAAACTCACACAAATCAGTGACATAGGTTTCTTTTTTCCATTTGTGACAATTGATGCTTACGATAAACAGATATCATTCCTGCAGTTCATAGAAAGCCATAATATTGCATGCGCCGAGAGCTCATCCGCTTTTATTGCATGTATGAATAAAATTCAAACGTACGATATTTTTCAGCAAAACGATATTCCCTACCCAGCCTCCTACCCTGTTACATCAGAAGAAATGGGAGATAACATACAACAGCTCTTGGCCTTCTATCAGGCCTGTAATGGTAAGGTGATTTTGAAAACCAGCCGTAGCCGCGTTGGTTTAGGCATAGAAATCCCAAAGAATGTTTCGGACTTCATTGAGAAAGTTAAAGACTTCATCGATAACAGGGCTGAATTTATTATACAAAAGCTCGTACCGATCGAAGGGCGAAAGCACCATATTCGCGTCGCTTCATCTTATGGTTCAATAATAGCTGCTCAAAAATTTATTGCGCAAGATGGCTACGAGACATCGCATGTCGGACAACATCAGAATGTTGAAGAGGTACCATTATCTGACAAGCAAGCTGATATTTGTCTAAAAGCAGCAAGAACGTTAGGCGTAAATAACTGTAGCCTTGATTGCCTCATCTCCAAAACAGGTGAGTTCTATATTCTAGAAGCCAATATCCTGCCTGCTGTAAATGAGTTATTTCCTGAGCAATCTGAAATCATGGTACGAAACATTATGAAACAGATTGGCGCGCGCTAATCTAGATTTACATCTATGCCAATGAGCTATGGTGATTTAAATACGATGCTCTAATGTAACTCTTGGCGTTAGAACAGGAACATCACTCGCAAAAACACTATGGGAAAATTTTTGATCACCACCAAAAATAGAATGAACTTGTTTGTCATCATCATAATCGACTAAACATTCTAAACGTTCGCCTATGAGAGAAAAACCTCCTAACGTGAACACTTTTCCTCTCTCTTTGCAAAATCTTATGTTGCCCATTATCGCCTCAGCAGCTCTATTCGCGTTACCGTGAGCGTTAAACAAATCCATCTCTTTTATAGAACGAAAGCTAGCTCTGAGAGCTTCGCGCAAGAAGCCATCATAACAATCAAAATCTTCTGAGCTTATATATCCCTCTAAGTCAAACGTCATATTTGCTAACCGGCTAACGTCTTCCTTACTATTGAATTGTGCTAATCGCATAGCTTGTTCAAAAACGTCATCAGGAATAATATTCTCCAAGACCGATATTCTGGCTCTAACCCGTTCACTTACCTTGCTAACATCAGATAATCTATCCTTTGGATTCATATTCATATGGTATCCATTGAGCGGCCAAACAAATGCACCATGGTCATAATATGCAATAAAACTTACTCTACGCACACCCAACGCTATATTTAAATCAGTAAATATTTCATCAAGCCTCGTGCCTAAGCCCTTGCCACGCATTTCTTTTGGAAGCTTAATTTCAGAAACAATGAGTTCTGGTTGATCCTCTCCAAAATCATAGGCATGCGTTTGAAACGCTGTTCTCTCCTGCCCAGGAATACAAAGCGTAAACTCTAACTCAGTGCCTCTTTGCGAAGTTTTAAAATGCTTTAATCCGCGTTTAATAGCCAGCCTAAAGCCTTGGTCAAAATAATCTGCAAATAAAGTTGATATACTTGATGGTGAGAACTCAATAAATTTATTCCACCTTTCAAGAAGGATTTCATGCGCGCCCTCTTCCAGATCAACATGCAGGCATGACCTGAAGTCAGCGCCAGTGGCTGGATTGTCTCTCCTAGGAAGCGTGCTTATGAGAGGCATTGTGAATAATCTCAAACTCTTTTTTTATTATGTCAATAACAACTTGCTGTTTTAAGGTAACCATCAAGCTTCTGTCAAAAGTTTTGGAGGAATATCCTTCAAAATCAATAAGTTGATCGAAGGTTTCTGGCGTTTGTGCAATAGCGCAATGATCACCATATGGCGCATAAAGATGCGGATAGCTTGGACCAAACAGACCCAGTGTCGGCACGCCAGCTGCGGCGGCGGCATGCATAAGGCCACTATCATTCCCAATATAGAAATCACATTTGGATAACGCTGCGGCCACGTCGCCCGGCAAACCTTTAGCTATACCATCAATACGTTGTGCTTCAGGAATACTTTCAAGAACAGGAGCCGCCTGCTCTTCTTCTCCTGGTGCAGCAAAAACCGCCACACGGGCGCCTGGATAAAGCCCATCATCAGAAATAAGCCATTGCAGAACCTCTATAAAGTTCTCGGCTGGCCATGTCTTACCAATCCAATTAGCCGATGGCCCTACACCAATCACCGGACCACCGTCTGTAATCAGTATATCAGCAAACTCTTTTTGAGATTGTGTAAAATGAAGGTTGGGCACGGGAATGCTGTCTAGCTTCATCACCTCAGCTGCCTGCTTCACCTTATGCTGGCTTTGGTCAATGTGTTTACTGAAAATATAGCGTTTGCTCGCAAATATCAGGCGTGACACAGCGCTGTCACGTAAATCAATCACCATGTCCCACCGCGTCCCGATCACCCGCTTCCAGAGCTTAATCCAATGTCCGTGGCGCTTTTCCTTTTTCATCACAATAATATTTTCAACATTTGGGAAACCTTCGAACACACTTGATGGTAACCAGCCACACGCGACAGTGACCTTGGCTTCAGGGTGTTCATTAAGAAGATGGTCCAATAGACCCGTTGATAAAATTCCATCGCCAAGACGCGTGGATGTGATAAAAAGTACTTTCATAACGGCTATTAGAGAGATAAGACAAGCGCATGTCAAAAGCATTTTACGTTGAACTAAGCGACAGAGGCCTGATCCACGTTGAGGGAGAGGATCGTTATGATTTTCTCCAAGGCTTGATAAGCAATGACGTTCATAAAGTAAAAGAAGAAAAAATCCTCTATAGCTGCCTGCTTACTCCGCAAGGGCGCTTCCTCCATGATTTCTTTATTCATGAAGGTGATGGCTTCTTGCTGCTCGATTGTGAAGGCGGACAGCGCGCCGATGATCTGTATGAGACTTTAAACAAATACCGCCTACGATCGGACGTATTCTTATCCGTTGAAGAGAAACATCCCGTTTATGCCGTGTTTGGTGATGATAGCCTTGGTATTGCAGATCCTAGACATTTCAAAATGGGTCGTCGCGTATTTGAAAAGCCCGATTTACCACAAGAAGATTTTAGAGAATGGGATCAGGAGCGTATTGCCCTCGGTATCCCTGATGGTAGCCGCGATATGAACGTCACTAAATCAACACTGCTTGAGTGTAATATTGATCAATTCAACGGCGTTGATTGGGATAAAGGATGTTACATGGGCCAAGAGCTTACTGCCCGCATGCATCACCGTAATCTAGGGAAGAAGCACCTGCGTGTACTTCAAAGCGATACTCCCCTCCCTGAGCCTTTTGCCGATATACACCTAAACGGTGAACTGATCGGTAATATGCGTTCTTCTTGCGAGAACATGGGCCTTGCCGTTATAAACGACACAGCAATTGAAAGTTTGAAAGATGATTCAAGTCCAATACGTCTTCTGGGATAGCGATAACACACTCGTTGAAACAGCCGAGCATCACTGGCGCAAACATGTCGAGACGTTAAAAATGCTCGGCATTACACTTGATGAAAAATACCGTAAGGACGTGTATGAAAATAACGGCGTTCAAAACTGGGCATGGATGAGTAAAAAGCTTGGCCTTGAAATGAGCCAGGAAGATTACCTTAACGCGATAGATAACTGGTACTTCGATCATATTGATGAAATTCAAATCCGCTCTGGTGTACTGGATGCAATCCGCTACTTTAGTGATAACGACATCCCGCAAGCCGTTGTTTCCAATGGAAGAAAACGCTCCGTTATGTCGGCACTTGATGCAAAAGACTTAACACGTCACTTTAAGTTCGTTTTGTGCAAAGAAGATTACGAAGGGCGCAAGCCTGATCCAACGCCTTACCTTACCGCTCTTGATAAAATGAAGGCGATCATGAACGCGGAAATTGATCCCGCAAACTGCCTCGTTGTTGAAGATGATCCGCTCGGCATGGAGGCCGGTGAAGCCGCCGGAATGGCTGTTTTCTTCCGTCCCGTCGGCGATGATAAACCGTTTGATTTATTGATTAGTTAAGACCATGTGGAAACTAAAATACCAATTAAAGCAGTATTGGAAAATCACCATAAGAGACACTCTATCCCCTCTATTCGAGAAAGATAAAATATTTTCCTTTCTTACAGTTCCCATTTTTCTTTTAATCTCTTTTAAAGCTGGCGATATAAAAGATGACTTTAATGACTTAGGAAAAACCAGCACTGCAATAGCCCTAACTATTCCTTTTTAGTTTTTTTTAAACCTATGCCTAAGTCCGTTTCGTTTTTATAAAGAGGAAAGAGAATTAGGCTCTTGGGAAAAAGATAAATTTAACTACAACACACCTCAACTAGTATACACCACACATATTTACCCTAAAGATAATAGTCCCCCATATACAAAAATACGCATCACAAATGCAGAACCTAACAGCTTTTGTAACTTCAAGATTGTTTGTGATGGTGGAATTTCACAAGCGACAATATCTCTCCATGAAAATAACACTCATTTTTTCGGTCATTTTGATCGAACAGATCATAGAGTTGGCATTAGAATAAACGATAAAAAAGAAACTAAAGTAATCTTCAATCGCCCAGAAAACTCTGACCAAACCACGGTCAGAGTCTACTTATTAAGCTGGGAGAAAACAGAATCTAAGCCGCTTTCTTAACCGAAGCGGCATCAGACTTTCCCTGACGGATTGCCTCCTGAGCTGCGGCTAGGCGTGCAATTGGCACACGGTACGGAGAACAAGATACGTAATCCAATCCTACCTCTTCACAAAATGCGATAGATGATGGATCGCCTCCGTGCTCACCACAGATACCGAGCTTAATGTCAGAGCGTGTCTCACGTCCCTTCTCACAAGCACCGCGGATCAACTGACCGACACCTTCTTTATCAAGCGTCTGGAATGGATCTTTTTCGAAAATACCCTGTCCGACATAGTCAGGAAGGAATTTCGCCGCGTCATCACGGCTAAGGCCCAGTGTTGTTTGCGTCAGATCATTTGTACCAAAGCTGAAAAACTCTGCTTCTGTTGCTACATCGCCAGCCATAAGGGCAGCACGTGGCAATTCGATCATTGTTCCAATCATGTAATCAACTGTTTTACCTTTTTCAGCAAATACAGCCTCTGCTTGTTCGATAACAACTTTCTTTAAGATCTCAAGCTCTGCCTTCGTGGCAATCAATGGGATCATAACCTCTGGAATAGCGCTTGTCTCAACGGCCGCTTCAAAAATAGCGCGTGCCTGCATCGCGTAGATCTCTGGGTATGTGATACCAAGACGACAGCCACGGTGACCAAGCATTGGGTTTGCCTCATGAAGCTCTGCCTGACGGCGTGCAACAAAATCTGCTTCTAAATCAGCTTGCTTTGTGAACAGCTCAACATCCTCTTGTGAATGCGGTAAGAACTCATGCAGTGGCGGATCAAGAAGACGAATTGTAATTGGACGCTCGCCCATAATTTTGAACAGCTCCGTAAAGTCTGTGCGCTGCGCTGGCAATAGCTTCGCCAAAGCCTCTTCACGCCCTGCTTTCTCTGTCGCAAAGATCATCTCACGCACATGCTGAATACGATCAGGATCAAAGAACATGTGCTCTGTACGACACAAGCCAATACCTTCCGCGCCAAAGTCAACCGCTGTTTGGGCGTCCAGCGGTGTCTCAGCGTTTGTGCGCACTTTCATGCGACGTGCTTTATCAGCCCAGCCCATGACAACTTCGAAATCACCGGATAGCTCTGGTTGAATTGTATCAACTGCGCCAAGCATCACTTCACCCGTTGAACCATCGATTGTGACAAGATCACCTTCACCAATAGCATGAGAACCGACGCTCATCGTCTTACTTGCATAATCAATCGCAATCGCTCCAGCGCCTGCCACACAAGCACGGCCCATACCCCGCGCAACAACAGCGGCGTGTGATGTCATACCGCCGCGTGTCGTCAAAATACCGTTCGCTGCGTGCATGCCGTGAATATCTTCAGGAGATGTCTCCGTACGGCAAAGAATAACCTGCTCACCATTATTGGCACGCTCTTCCGCATCATCCGCAGAAAACACAACAATTCCTGATGCCGCGCCCGGAGAAGCAGGCAGACCTTTCGCTATAATTGTTTTATGCGCCGCAGGGTCAAGTGTTGGGTGTAGAAGCTGATCCAGCGCTTGTGGTTCAAGACGAAGAAGTGCTTCTTCTTCGTTGATCACGCTTTCTTTCACCATATCAACAGCGATCTTGAGCGCCGCCGCTGCCGTGCGTTTACCGCTACGTGTTTGCAGCATGTACAAATTGCCTTGCTGCACCGTGAACTCAATATCCTGCATATCACGATAATGGTTCTCCAGCGTTGCACGAACGCCATCAAGCTGCTTGAAAACTTCCGGCATAACTTCTTCCATTGATGGAAGATCACTGCCCTCTTTTTCACGGCCTTTAATTGTCAGTGATTGCGGCGTACGAATGCCCGCCACAACATCTTCACCTTGCGCATTGACAAGGTATTCGCCGTAGAAGTAATGCTCGCCCGTTGATGGATCACGTGTAAAGGCAACACCTGTCGCACAATCATCACCCATGTTACCAAAGACCATCGATTGAACATTCACGGCTGTCCCCCAATCAGATGGAATATCGTGAATGTTTCTGTAAGTAATCGCACGCGGCACCATCCAAGAGCTAAAGACTGCGCCAATTGCACCCCATAGCTGCTCATGAGGATCTTCCGGGAAAGGACGATCCAGCTCACGCTGAACAAGTTCTTTATATTTCGTAACAACTTCTTTCCAGCCTTCCGCTGTCACATCTGTATCTTCTGTGACATCGACATCGCGTTTATGCTGTTCAAGAATATCTTCAAAATCATGATGCTCTAAGCCCATCACAACATCGCCGTACATTTGGATAAAGCGGCGGTATGAATCCCAAGCAAAACGCTCATCGCCAGCTTTCTTTGCCAAGCCTTCAACGGTTGTATCATTCAAGCCAAGGTTTAGAACGGTATCCATCATCCCTGGCATCGATACACGCGCACCAGAACGCACAGAAACAAGAAGCGGGTTGTCCGCATCACCAAAGCCCATACCCATTTGCGCTTCAATAGCTTTTAAAGCCTCTTCTACTTGCGCCTTAAGCTCTTCTGGGTAGTTCTTTTCATTCTCATAAAAGGCTGTACAGACCTCTGTTGTGATTGTAAATCCTGGCGGGACGGGAAGGCCAATTGCGCTCATTTCCGCCAAATTCGCGCCTTTCCCCCCCAAAAGATTACGCATATCCGCTTTACCGTCAGTTTCTTTACCGAAGCTGTACACCCATTTAGTCATATCAGAAGCCCTCTGTTGCTTGATGAATCGTGAATACCCATGAATTTAAAGATTTTTGGCCGGAAATCCAGCGTTAAAGCCCTCTAAAAACATACAAAAATATTTGACATAAGATTAAAAATGGTGTTTATAGGGCAAAAATAAACAAGGTTTTATTATGAGTACTAATGAGAAAAGATTAACGCTTAGTTTTCCTGATAGTTCTGCAGAACCATTGAGGGAAATTGAAATTCAAGACGCCCCACCTTCCTACGGTGCCTTTACTGGCCCAGAAGGACATCGTGCGAGAAGAGTCGTTAGGGAAGAAAGTTTAGAAGTAACAAACCTAAATGATCCCTATGCGGCATTTGAGCGTATTCGTGGAAAAGCGAGACAAGTTTTGCCTCAACCTGACCTAGAATCCCACAACGTTGCAGTACAAAAATCTGGCGAAGACGGAAGATCACCTGAATACATACTAGCGCTTGCTGTCAGACTTCCAAAAGACCTAACACAAGAAGAAGCTGATGCTGTATATGATGCAATTAGTAATAGTAATGCCGCAAAGATATATGAAGAAATTGCGTCATCCACGGTAATTCAAGAAATAGCAAAGCCTTCACGATCTAGTACAGAAAATGAGTGGGACATAAACATCGTTGTCAGAAGTTTAATAGACGAAGAAGCTGGCAAATTCATGTACAAGCGCTTCCTAGAAAGTAATGAACAAAAATCAGGATTTAACTTATTCGATGCAGCATTAGCTCATAGCTGGGCAGTGCGTCATGATGCTACCGAAATGCTGGAAACAATCTTACATGACGTGGATCATGTTGCATGGTCAATTGTCAGCAAAAATCTTCTAAATGCTCGAGCACAAATGGGACTCTCTGGGGAACAAAGAAGCCTAACGGGGTCTGCCACTCACATGATGAGTATAGGTTAATAAATAAATTTATAAATCTTTCAGCATCATCAGGCACAAATCATCGTCTGGCGCATAGCGATGCTCAGCGCTTACCTCTTCACGGTCGTACGTAATACCATTACCATCGGGCATATAGCCTAACTTGATGTAAAGACGTTGCGCGGGACCATAAGATTTATTGAGAGGCACAGAAATACCAATCTGTGCCTTTCCTTCTTCTTCAGCCAACTCTTCACATTTATTCACGATTGTTGTCGCGATCCCCTTTTGGCGCGCGTCAGGTAACACATTAAGATCCTGTATCTCTGGAATATCTAATTTTTTATAAAGTGCGTATTTCGGTGTAAAGTTGAGCATTGCAAAGCCAACGTCCTGACCTTCTTCCGATGCAATCAAAATAATATATTCGCGTTTTAAACAACTCTCGAAATACCCATCATCATTTTTTCCCATACCTTCATAAAGAGAGTAAAGAGCGGGTATATCACTTTCAGTTGCTGTGCGAAGTTCTATCATTCTTTACAACCCATAACGTGACCAATAACTTTTTGTCTCCAGCGCATCGAGCGCTTCAATAACCATTTCACCATTTAGCTTCGCATCACCTTCTGCAAAAGGAAGCATGGAGCCAAACCATTTTTTCTCTGGCGCAAAATCGAGGAACTTTACATCATCGCCAAATTCTTCCTGCATCACCGCCTGCATCATACCGATGCCATCAATCAAGCCTTTTTCTTCTGCGTCAGAGCCTGTCCAAAACGCCCCTTCCATCAAGGCATTATCGCTGCCGTTTAAACGATCACCGCGGCGCTCTTTTACCCACTCTTTAAAATCATCATGAATAGCTGATTGAAGCTTTTTAAGGCGCGTTACATCTTTGGCTTGCTCTGGCAGAAAACTATCCAGGAAAGATTTGTCTTTACCGGATGTGTGAACACGGCGGTTAATATCGTAGCGTTTGATAAAATCTTCAAAACCAAAACTAGCCGAAATAACACCAATGGATCCAACAATTGAAGAATTTTGGGCGTAAATCTGATCACCGCAGCACGCAAGCCAATAACCGCCCGACGCAGCCACATCCTCTACAAAAGCAAAAACAGGAATGTCTTTTTCTTCTGATAATTTACGAATTTGAGACGACAGTAAAGAACACTGCACCGGAGCACCGCCTGGAGAATTAATCACAAGAGCGACAGCTTTTACATCTGGCACATCAAATGCTTTATCAATCAGCTTATTAAACTTCTGGTAGTTAATACCCGCCTTACGCATCTGTGAGCTATCAGCAATGACACCCGCCATACGCACAACCGACACCATCGGTTTCATCGTAAACATGCCGCCAACATATGGCAGCTCTGAACAGAACTTTTTAATTTTGATCATACACATTTCTTATTCATTAAAAGTAATATCTGGATCGCCACCAGAAGGAATAATATTAATCGCATCAAACACTGTTTCACTATTATCTTCATATGTGATTGCGATTGGTTCGGCCGGCGTGCATGGCGGATAATCTTTCTGCACAACACGCTTCCATAACTGACTATCGCCGACCATAGACACGCCTTTATAGCTATGCATTTGAACTTCATCGCTACTAAAGTAAGAAGCTTTTACGCTTGTCGTGCCGCCTGTGTCGGTTCTGTAAATTTCGCCGCCTTTGTATATGTTCACATGACCATCCGTGGCCAAACCATCTACAATCCGAAGACCACATAAAGGACGACCACGAAGTTCTTCTTCTTTATTATTTACATCATGCTTCACGGCAGTATCTGCGACCCAAGCAATCGTACCGCACATTCCTGTTTCACACCCACTAAGCTGCACAACATATTGTTGCGACGGATGCATCCAATATCCCTGATGCTTGAAAACATAATCCTGCGTGATGTCTTTTTCGGATACTGCCAAAACGCCCATCAAAAATAGAGTGAATGAATTTATCATAAGATTAATCCTTTCGCTTCTCGAAGAATTCCTTCTGCCTCTACAGTATATCCGCCGTCCTCATCATGCAAGACAAGTCCCGAATGAATGCGCACAGGGCTTTTGCGCCCCTTTATAGCGCGCACAATCACCCGCTTGGCTGGTGTGCCGTGCTTCGGCCATAAAGGAATAACATCAATTGCGCCAAAGCGCCCTTCCATTGCTTGCAAAATCTTATCAAGCTTACCCGCTTCATGAACCATAGTAAGGGAACCTTCAGGTCTTAAAAGGCGATAACCGTTTTCTACCCAATCTTTTGTACGTAAATCATCACTGTGCCCCATCGCCGTGGCCTTCGCTTCACTGGGAGAACGTAAATGTGCACCAGTCTCCAAATAAGGCGGATTACAGATAGCTTGATGATACCCCTTTTCTTTTTTATAGCCACGTATATCGGAACAAAGAAACTCGGAACGCTCTTGCATGTTGTTCATTTCGGCATTTTCAACCGCAATGGCGACATGATCAGCCTGAATATCTATACCGGTAAGAAGAACACCATCGATACGCTTTAAAACACATAGCCCAGCACTTCCCACACCACACCCCATATCCAGCAGCTCTTGCCCCTTTTTCACGGGACAAGCTGCAGCCAGCATGACGCTATCCATTGATGTACGGAAGCCGTTCTCAGCTTGTTTCAAACGAACCTGTTTATTCAGGACGGTTATTTCTTGTGTCATAAGCTTTTTTGCGCTTTAAAGTCTGTTTTATGAGTGTTTTAAAGCCTAAAAATGAAACAAAAACAAGCCCGCTTGATGATCTGCAAGTGGCGCTTGGCGGTGATATGAACGCAGTCAATGATCTGATTATCAAGCACATGCAATCGGAAGTACCGCTTATCCCTCAGTTAGCAAGCTATCTCATAGCCTCTGGCGGCAAGCGTATTCGCCCACTTTTGACACTCGCATCGACACAAATTTTTAATGGCGAAATGAGCCGCGCGCACGCTTTAGCAGCCTCAGTTGAGTTTATTCATACCGCAACACTGTTGCATGACGATGTTGTTGATAACAGCGAAGAACGTCGCGGTAAGGAGTCCGCGAATGTTGTCTTTGGCAACGAAGCCAGCGTGCTTGTTGGTGATTTTCTTTTCTCTCGCGCCTTTCAGCTCATGGTCTCTGACGGATCATTAGAAGTTCTACGTATTTTGTCTAATGCATCTGCGATTATTTCGGAAGGCGAAGTAAAGCAACTTTCAACACAAAATAATCTCGACACAAGCATGGATGATTATTTGAAAGTGATTGAAGGTAAGACAGCATCTCTTTTTGCCGCTGCGTGTGAAGTAGGTCCAGTCATTGCGGATCAGAATAAAGAAACAATCAAATCCTTACGTGACTACGGCATGGCGCTTGGTATGGCATTCCAAATCGCCGATGATGTTTTGGATTATGATGCAGATCGACAAAAGCTTGGTAAAACAATCGGGGATGATTTCCGTGAAGGAAAAATGACAGCACCTATTCTCTTTGCTCTTGAAAAAGCCAATGATGAAGAACGTGCCTTTTGGGAACGCACACTCGGCCAAAAAGATCAAAATGATAGCGATCTCGAAAAAGCCCAAGACCTTATTCGTAAACATGACGCTCTTGGCGAAGGCTTAGCACTTGCAGAAGGTTTCGGAGATCAAGCAATCAAAGCATTACGAAGCGTTCCAGACAGTGCTATTAAAGACATGCTTGTCACGCTTGTACCTTTTTCAATACACCGTGAATATTAAAGGAAACAAAATGTCACGATTAAAAGCTTTCAGTATTCTTTTATCTCTAGCTCTTGCCGCATGTGCGGGCAGCGCTCCTAACAATAGCGTCGCGCTAAAAATTGACGGTATGACATGTGAGCCTTGCGCTCAAACGCTCGAAAAGAAATTTATGAAAGAAGATACAATTGAAGCTGTTTCCGTTGACTGGGAAGAAGGCACAGCGACGCTTATCCAAAAACAAGACCAACGTATAAAAGACACAACGATTGAGAAAATCGTTGATTGGTCTGGCTACGAACTCGTATCCATTAATCGATAATTAAATTTGACCGTATACCCCCTTAGGGTATATAATAACTGTATGAAATCCATTCTTACAGCTCTATTAACATGCCTTATTTTTGTATCCGCTGCGGAAGCACGTCCCATTTCCTACCCTGGCGGTTGGACGCTAATGCTCATGAATGATAAAAGAAGCAACTCTTCGCATATCCATTACTCTCCTTCCATATACACATCGATTGGATGGCGACATGAGTATTTAAGAGATACAAAGACACATGTTGATACGCTACAAATGAACAATCTGCTCAAACGGTGGAACAAGACAAATGAACAGGCAAACTTTTATATTAGGTCAGGTGTTGGTGTAGCGCGTGATGACGGCAAATATGAACCCGCTGCTTTTACAGGCATAGCCGCCGATTGGGAAACGCGCCGTTACTTCACATCCTATGAAAACCGTTTCTTTTGGGCAGATAATATCGATAAATTTACAAGACATAAGGCGCGTGTTGGCGTCGCCCCTTATATCGGCGATTACGGAGACCTCCACACCTGGCTCATGTTGGAAACAGAATATCAGCCAGGCGCAAAAGATGACTTCTCCGTCACACCGCTTGTACGATTTTTTAAAGGCACAACGATGCTGGAAGCTGGATACAATTTTGACGGAGCTCTCGAGCTCAATTTTATCAAACGTTTTTAGGGAGAAAAAATATGACACCATTACGATTACTCGCATTTATCGCCCTACTCCTATCACCTAGCGTATCTTTCGCCGAAGAGAAATATGATATCATCATAAAAGCAGACGGTATGGTTTGCGATTTTTGCGCCCAATCGCTTAATAAAGTTTTTTCGAAAAAGGCAAGCGTAGAAAGCATTAATGTTGATCTCGATACATCTTCTGTAGGCGTGCACCTCAAGGACGGACAAAATTTAACAGATGACGAAATAAAAGAGCTCATTGAATGGGGCGGGTATGATCTCGTTGCGATTGAGAGATAAAATGCCAAAGAACCCTTGTCACCATAAAGAACTAAAGCAACTCAACCGCATTAGCGGGCAATTAGACGGCATTAAAAAAATGATTGATGAAGGGCGCTATTGTCCCGACATCCTAACGCAGCTTCGCGCCGTTCGATCATCAATCAAAACCGTCGAAGCAAACATTCTTGAAACGCATTTAGGACACTGTGTTCATGATGCTTTTGCAGATGGATCCCAAAAGAAACGTGAAGAGAAAGTAGAAGAGGTAAAGGAGCTTTTTAAACGTTACAACGACTAACGTTTCTTCGGGCAAGGATATTTTTGGAACAATGCTAACGTTACAGCTGGCGCGGCAATAAAAGCATCATGCTGAGCATTACGATCAAGGTAATTCCATACGACAGTTTGTAAATCTCTTAACTTTGCGTTTGCAGGCACGCACACATCGACATTTGGTGACGTGCCTAAGGACTGAAGCAAATTATGATAGTCCACTATACCTGCAATATAAGCCTGACAAGTCGCGTGCCCATTTTCAATGGCCTCCGTTCCATCATCATTACGCTTACAAATCTCATGAAGATACCCAGCCGATATTAGAGCATTACCTTCCTGAGAAAAAGCAGAAGAAGGTGCTATAAAAGTAATAAGAAGTACAAAGAAGAAAAGACGCATGATGTTTATATGTTAGCTGTCTTCATTACCGACCTTTAATTGCTCAAGAATAGCAAAAGGTGAATCTTCAGGTTTTGCCTCAACTTCAGCCTTATAAACACGGTCTCGTTGCGGTTTATCCTGTCGCGGCTTTTTCCCCTTTGATCTAAAGGATTTCTTTTCACCTGATTTTTTAGAGAATTCTTTTTTCTTAAACGGCTTCTTACCTGCTGCCTTTTGGCTTGCTTTACCGCGTTTTAGCGCAAATGTCGCGAGCTCCGGCTTTTCCTGTGATTGAGAAGCATCTTGTTTCTGCTCTTCAGTATTGGCTTCGACTTCAGCAGACGCCGCTTCAGCAGTAGCAACTTCCTCTTTAGGCGCAGGTTCTGAGACCTTTTTATGTCCCATCGCCTCCAAGATCAAGTATAAATCTTCAATATTACTTCCAAGCCATTCAGCCATCTGGTGCTGTGCCTGGAACTTTCCTTCTGTTGCGCCATCGTAAACCGCACACACAACCCGATCTAACATATCAACACGCATCGCACGTGGGCCATAAACTGGATAGCCAATTGCGCGGTGATACCCCTCATCAATATCTTTATCTTTAATAGAGAATGAAACGATTCCATCAGCAGGCACTTCAGCAGGAAGGGATTTTTCGTTCCACAAACTCAAAAGCATTGCCTGCATACGAACAGCTGCAGGTTTTTTAAGTTCTGGCAGATACACCAAGAGCGGCCCAAAGCGAATTTTCTTAGGACGTAAGCTTTGGCGCATATCTTCATCCATCTGATCGATATCCGCTTGAAGTTCCTCACGCGGCAGAATGCCTAATGCATCAAACAATTTTTGTGCAATAGCCTTCGCTGGTTCGGATTCCAAGGCCTCGTCCTGAAGGCGAAAGAGCGGCTCCAACCCTTCACGAATATGACTTAGCAACCAATTTTGTACAAATTCCTGTAGTTCCGCATTATCCTCGGCCTGCGTCAAAGCATTGTCTTCCAAGGCTATTTTAGGCGTTATAACGCTATCCCCCTTTAAAAGAGAGGCCACTTTCTCGCCCGGCAGAGGGTTCGTAACATCTTTTTGCCACGTAATATCGCCGTTTTCTGCGAGGCGCAGCTGCTTAGGATCTGAATTTATTACTGTCGTTGAAACCATGCCATTTCCTAGCTAACCCTAGACAAAAACACAAGAAAAAACCGCAATAAACCTTTGGTTAGCCCTAAAGAACTGGTACATTAATCGTCGATATAACTTTGATGGAGATATTTCATGCGCTTACTTTCACTCTGCACCCTTGTTTTACTGACATTAACAACTGCAGCCCACGCGGCCCCAGCCATTAATGATGAAGGCGCAGCAAAAGTGAAAGCCTTGATCGAAGGAATGCTAGAAAGGCAGAAAAACGCTTACTCATCAACAGCAAGTCAATTTGTTACTGATGGCGATGTACAGGTTGAACAAGCAAAAACTTATTACGCAGTGACACTGCCAGATATAACAGTTATCAGCCAACGTGAGCGTAAAGGCGAAGTCAAAAAACTTATCACCAAAATCGGGATCATTGGCATGAACGTATTGCCGACAGACAATCCAAAAGAATGGAAGATGACTGTCGCCATCCCAACCCCAATCAAGTACATGGACGAAAACCAAACACCCCTGATGAAAATGGGCGTGGAACGACAACAGATGATGGGCATTTGGAACGAAGATTTAGACAACTTTTCTAAAATAAATGCAAACTACAACGACATAATTTTTTCTAGCCTAGACCCAGAATCAGAAGACAAAGATGTTAGAATTCGCGTTAGAAACATTGGTATCAAAAGCAACTTCACTCAAGATGAAAATAATCTTTGGTCAGGACCATCTAACATTTTGATTGAGGATACAGTTGTCGAGAAAAAATACGGCGAACGCTATACACCGTTAGTCAGAATTAGTAAAATGAATATGGCTGTATCTGCCAGTGAGTTCTCTGCAGAAGCACAAAGAAAACTAGAAGATTTTACAAATAACATTGATGTTGATTCAGAAGTAGAAGATCCAACAGCTTACTTGGGAATATTCCCTATTTTTCTAGACTTAATGGACTCAAGCGCATTTAAAATTACAATGAATGACTTGAACATTTTACCGACAGGTAACGCTGTTTCAAGAGAACCTTTAAAACTCGATGAAGCATTCTTTGGGTTTGGCATCTCAGGCTTAAGACAAAAGATGTTGGGCAATACTTTAAGCTTTGGTTGGCACGGCCTTTCCGGTGTTGATGAGCGTCAAAACAAAACTCAGGCTATTCCAAAAACCGTGAGTTTTTCTTTCGCGCTTGAAAACCTCCCTTTGCAACCGCTCATAGATATGGGTTCGCAACTTGTTGATGCAGGTGTCAATAAAGACAACATCGCCCAAATGGCGATGATGAATGCTATGATGTCACTCCCACAAAAGCTATCTGATGCAGGCACAAAGGTAAGCCTAAAAGATACGATGATGAAACATAAGAACTACCAAATCACTTTTGATGGGCATTTAAAAGCGACACAAGAATCTATTATTGGCGTTAATGGCGGAGCTACCATTAAATCTCTCGGAGTAAACAACGCTATAATATTACTCAACAAACAAAAAGAAAGAGCTAACGAGGAAAGAAAAGCGCAACTAGATCAATTAATCGCACAGCTTTCAATGATACAGAAGTTCGGACAAGACGATCCTAGCGGCAGTGATGTCAAAACGATAGAAATTGTATTAGACAATCAAGGACAGACCCTAATTAATGGCCAGAATATGAAAGAAGTCATGGCCGCGCAAATGCAACAACAAACAGGTCAGTCGCTACAATAAGTATCGCAAAACACTATTCAGGCGCTGCATACCTGCGATTGTTGGTTGAATGTGCGTATTAGAAAATGTCAAAAGCCCTTCTTGTTGGAGGGCTTTTAATTTGCCCGTATCGAATAATTCATCGATAGTTTTTCCAGCCTCTTCCTCAAGCTTAGCGATAGAGGCACCTTCAGGTAAACGTAACCCCATCATAAGACACTCTGCCAATCGGCCTTCATCGTTTACGGTTTCAAATGGATGATATCCATGATTATATTCAGCGGTTTTTGACAACCAAACGCCTGGTGCACGATGCGTGCGTGTTGCCTGCTTCACATCATCAAGTGTTAAGCGTCCGTGCGCTCCCGGCCCTATACCTGCGTAATCTTCGTAACGCCAATACGTCAAGTTATGTAGAGACTCCTGCCCCTGCACTGCATGATTAGATACTTCATAAGCGGGCATATTTTCTGCCCCCATTATCTCTTGTGTTGCCTCATACAGATCAGCAGCCAACTCACCTTGCGGAACTGAAAAATCACCGCGCGCATGCTGCACATAAAATGGTGTCCCCTGCTCAATTGTTAGCTGATATAGAGATAAGTGCCCCTTCGCATACTTGAGCGCTTCACTAAGCTCATGCTTCCAAGCATTCACGCTTTGATCCGGACGGGCATAAATAAGATCAAAACTAAAACGATCAAAAATCTGATCTGCAATTTTGAGAGCAGCAATTGCTTCATCAGCATTATGCTCACGTCCCAAAAATTTAAGATCATCATCTTTTAAAGATTGAACGCCGATCGAAACACGATTAACACCAGCCTCTTTAAAGTCCTGAAACTTGTTAACCTCAATGGAGGTTGGATTAGCCTCTAATGTAATTTCAACGTCATTCGATATATCCCAGTGTTTCGAAACATTATTCAAAATAACGTCAACCGTATGCGGCTCCATTAACGAAGGTGTACCACCGCCAAAGAACACGGACGTAACCTCTCGCCCTTTCGTTAGAGACGCTGTATATTCAATCTCTCGCTCATAAGCATCACGCCATTGCGCATGATCAATTGTTTCGCTGACATGGGAATTAAAATCACAATACGGACATTTTGATTTACAAAATGGCCAATGCACGTAGATGCCAAAAAGCTCAGACATTATCCCGCAAATATGTTTTGAATTTTTGCACCGCATTCGCACGGTGACTCATCGCATGCTTATCCGAAGAGTCCATTTCGGCAAAAGTAATCTCATGACCATTCGGCACAAAGATAGGATCATAACCAAACCCCTTATCACCACGCGCAGGCCACGTAAGGTTACCTTCAACCGTTCCCTCAAACACTTCCTCACGTCCATCAGGATAAACAAGAGCAAGAACAGCAACAAAACGCGCTGTTTGCGTTCCATCAATTTGCTCACACTCATTATTGACGCGTTCCATAGCAACATTGAAATCACGCCCTTTTGATGTCTCTGCCCAACGCGCAGAATAAATCCCTGGTGCACCATCAAGCGCATCAACGGCCAAACCACTGTCATCTGCCAGGCAGGGTACCCCTGTCTTCTCACAAGCCGCTCGAGCTTTTAACAACGCGTTTCCAACAAACGTGTCTTCCGTTTCTTCTGGTTCAGGTAGATCAAAATCTGCGGCACTTTTAATATTACTGACAGATGATCCTACGAGTTCACCAAGCATCTCAGCAAACTCTTTAACCTTCCCTTGATTGTGCGTTGCTAGTACTAACGTCTCGATCATAAACTAATTCACACCAAGAATTGTTTTTTGAATAAGCTTTAACTCACC
The DNA here is from genome assembly GCA_013215815.1 of Alphaproteobacteria bacterium. Taxonomy (GTDB): domain Bacteria; phylum Pseudomonadota; class Alphaproteobacteria; order Micavibrionales; family Micavibrionaceae. The sequence goes on from JABSQP010000018.1 coordinate 29,099, forward strand.
ACACCCTTTTTTCGCAAGATTGAAGAGGTTTACAAAATCTTCTTCACTAAAAGGATCTTGCTCTGCAGTGCCTTGAATTTCGACAATGCCGCCACTGCCTGTTATCACAAAATTCGCGTCCGTGTCTGCCGAAGAGTCCTCCGCGTAATCCAAATCAAGAACAGCTTGTCCTTGGTACATACCACAAGAAATCGCTGAAACAGTATCATTCAAAGGAAGCTTATCAATGACCTTCATATCCACGAGATGTTGAAGTGCACTATGAAGCGCAACATAAGCACCTGTTACAGATGCCGTGCGTGTACCTCCATCAGCCTGAAGTACATCACAGTCAATACGCACCTGACGCTCTCCCAATGCTTCCATATCAACAATTGCGCGTAATGCGCGTCCAATAAGGCGTTGAATCTCTTGGGTGCGGCCGGATTGCTTTCCACGCGCTGCTTCACGGTCCATGCGCTTGTCTGTAGAGCGCGGCAACATACCATATTCAGCTGTAACCCAACCCTTACCAGAGTTTTTCATCCAACCAGGCACTTTCTCTTCTACGGTCGCTGTACAGAGAACATGCGTGTCGCCAAATTTGATAAGACAAGATCCCTCCGCATGCTTCGCATAGCCAGTGATCATTTCAACCTGACGCATTTGATCATAATTGCGGCTAGATGGACGGGTAACTGATGTCATAAGACATTCCTTTCTGAGTAATGGTTCGTTCAAGTATTCGCCGCAAACTCTACGCATGCTTACGCATTTGTCAATTTCGAAAAAGCCTATTATATTATGAAAGATGAGTATTCATGGTGATTTTCAATCGTTAAACGACCGCGCACGGCAAGTGTTTATGCATATTGTCGAAAACTTCCTTGAAACAGGGGAACCGACAGGCTCACGCACACTATCGCGCTCCATTGAGGCTTCAGCTGCAACAATTCGTAATGATATGGCCGATTTAGAGTATCTAGGCCTTTTAGAAGCCCCTCATGTTTCAGCAGGAAGAATGCCCAGCGAAATGGGGTTGCGTTTCTTCGTTGATGGCATAATGGAAACAGGCAGCCTAAACGAAACAGAACGCGCCGCTTTTGAGGAAGGATGCCTAGACCAAGGTACATCCGCGACAAAAACTTTTGAACGCGCAAGCTCAATGCTATCTAAGTTATCATCTTGTGCTGGATTAGTTGTTGCGCCCGTCAAAAGCCAAAAATCTATTCGTCATATTGAGTTTGTTCAACTAGATCCTGCAAGAGCCATGGTTATTATCGTACCAGATGACGGTATGGTCGAAAATCGCGTTATTGATGTTCCACAAGGGATCACGTCAGATATCTTGAAGCAAGCTGGTGCCTTTTTATCAGAAAAACTGTACGGCAAGACTTTCGAGCAAATGCAAAACGCCATTACAGAAGAAATGACGGCGCGCCGCTCAGAAATGGGGCTTTTAACTCAAAAGGTTATTGAGGCGGGTCTTGCCATACAGCTGGATGATGGAAAGCTGATTGTTCGCGGGAGCTCAAACCTCGTTCGTGGCTCTACGGATACACAGAACATTGAGCGTCTAAAATTCCTCATGGAACAATTGGAGGCAAAAGAAACCATCTCCAAGCTCTTAGACGAAGCAACCGATGCAAATGGCGTTAAAATCTATATTGGATCGGAAAACAAAATATTTGAAGGCAGTGGTCACTCTTTGATCCTCAGTCCCTATATGAATGGGCATAACGCAATAGTCGGCGCCATTGGTGTCATCGGGCCAACGCGCCTTAATTACGGAAAAATAATACCAAGCGTTAACTGTATGGCGGACATTCTAACCCGCCGCATGCGTGACTTTTCTGGATAAAAGCTATTAAAGGCCTGCGCTATATTTGCGCCGCTCAATAAACGCCTATATGATGGGCTCACGATTTAGGGATATTTAAAATGCGATTTTTACTTTTTACACTCATCTTCACCGTTGGTTCAATGTCCGTACAGGCACAAGAAAGCCATATCTACCAAAAACCGGGAACAGAAGTAGTCAATGAAACAATTGAAATGCTCAATGCTCAGAAAGATGCTGCAGAGAGCAAAAAAGGTTACATCAAACCCCACACACTATATTTATCTGTTGTTGATTATGATTACTTCGAAGAAGACCAGTTCGGAATTTTAATCAAAACAGGAGATATCATTACTGGCTGCTGGAAGTTAAGTCCGCTTGAATATGAAGCGTCATTTACAGAGCAGTACTATATGGACATCAAAGTAAACCATTACCGCCGCACAGCGATGACTGGCAACTGCCCAAAAGGCAATCAAACCGTTTCTGCTCTCATCGTTTTAAACAAATCAGACCTTAAAGCAAAACAAGTGAAACAAATCCGTTTTAGCAATGTTGTTGCACGCGATAGATATTCGATCTCTCTGCACGATGATCGTATTGAACTTAGACCAATCACGTCTTTGGCATTCAAAACAGAAAATGGACCCATTGTTCATTATAAAGGAAACAAAGGCGTTATCGCCCTTCACGTTCCTATGGCCGAACAAGGAGACGACGTTGCAAATGAAATCTTACGTGTTGCACGCATGAACAATCTAACACCCCTCTCTCAAGATATCTCAAACAGATATTCGTCTAACAATGAAACTTTCTTCTTCATGGATGAAGAAGGCGCAACACTTGAACGACTAGGAAATAGTGAGTACTTGGAAGTTGGCTCTGTAAAGGTTCAACGCCCTTATGACGGCCCATACGGACGCACAACTATTGATAAGCCTTTAAAAGTGTTTGCAACAAAGGCTGGTAAAACGCTATAAGCGCTCCCAAACAATTTTAGCTGACAGAAGACAAGGTAAGCGATGACAGATAATCACGGGCAAGCACCGAACGAAAACGAAGAGAACAAAGAACCAGAAGCACAAACACCAGAAAGTGATAATGTTGAAGAGCTTTTGACGCCTGAAAAACAAATTGAAGCGCTTCAAACTGAACTTCTTCAAGCAAAAGATCGTACAATGCGCGCGCTGGCTGATGCAGAGAACACACGTAAGCGTGCCATCAAAGACCGTGACGATGCAGGAAAATTTGCCATTGCTAACTTCGCGCGTGATCTTCTTGATTTTGGCGACAACTTTAAGCGTGCTTTGAAGAGCTTACCAGAAGATACCCCGCCTGCGGTTTCTGAAGGTTTGAATGCTATGGATAAAGAGCTTCTCTCTGTTTTTGACCGTCACGGTATTACACAAATTGATCCGATGGATGAAATGTTTGACCCCAACTTTCACGAGGTGATGTTTGAAGCCCCTATGCCAGGTAAAGCTGCTGGACAGATCATTCAGGTGATTGAACCTGGATATGTGATTAAAGACCGTCTACTTCGTGCGGCCAAGGTCGGTATTGCACAAGCGACGGATGACAGTACGCCGTCAGACCCTGGTGCACAAGTTGATATTCAGGGTTAAAAGTTACTGAGATTATTAAAACTCAACGTTTTTCACATACATAGCCTTGTGAATAAGCCTAAAATACTTGAATTCTCTCTGGTGTTTTTGCTATAAATAAATCATTAAGTGCTGTGAAAAACGGGCTTAACTATATATAACTCGCTTATTGTAAGGAGAACAAATATGAGCAAAGTAATAGGCATTGACCTAGGTACAACCAATTCTTGTGTCGCTGTCATGGACGGTAAAGACGCAAAAGTCATCGAAAATGCAGAAGGAGCGCGCACAACGCCATCTATGGTAGCCTTTACCAAGGATGGGGAACGTCTTGTCGGCCAACCTGCAAAACGTCAGGCGGTGACAAATCCAGGAAATACAGTATTTGCGATTAAGCGCCTAATCGGTCGTCGTTTTAAAGATAAAGATGTTCAAGACATGGCATCAAAATCCCCTTTCCACATTGTTGAAGGTGACAATGGTGATGCATGGGTTGAGGTTGATGGCGAGAAAATGGCTCCATCACAAGTTTCTGCGATGATCCTTCAAAAAATGAAGGAAACAGCAGAAAGTTACCTTGGTGAAACAGTGGACCAAGCAGTCATTACAGTTCCCGCTTATTTCAACGACTCACAACGCCAAGCAACAAAAGACGCTGGTAAAATTGCCGGTCTAGAAGTGCTTCGCATTATTAACGAACCAACTGCAGCGGCCTTAGCCTATGGCCTCGATAAAAAATCAAGCGGTACAATCATCGTGTATGACCTTGGTGGTGGTACATTCGATGTGTCTGTTCTTGAAATTGGCGATGGTGTCTTCGAAGTTAAATCAACAAATGGTGATACGTTCCTTGGTGGTGAAGACTTTGACCTTCGTATCATTGATTACTTAGCGGATGAGTTCAAAAAAGAACAAGGCATCGACCTTCGTGATGATAAAGTTGCGCTTCAACGTTTGAAAGAGAACGCTGAAAAAGCAAAAATCGAACTATCATCTGCACAACAAACTGAAGTAAACATTCCATTTATTACTGCGCGTATGGATGGTGATACAAACACACCGCTTCACTTAAACATCAAGCTAACACGTGCGAAACTTGAAAGCCTTGTTGACGATCTCATCAAGCGTTCAATGGACCCTGTTAAATCTGCACTAAAAGACGCAGGAATCAGAGCATCTGATATTGATGATGTTGTGATGGTTGGTGGTATGACACGTATGCCGAAGATCATTGAAACAGTAAAAGATTTCTTCGGTAAAGAGCCTCACAAAGGCGTGAACCCTGATGAAGTTGTTGCTGACGGTGCGGCTATTCAAGGTGGTGTTCTACAAGGTGATGTTAAAGATGTTCTTCTATTGGATGTAACACCTTTATCACTAGGTATCGAAACGTTAGGTGGTGTTTTCACACGCCTTATCGATCGTAACACGACAATCCCAACGAAAAAGTCACAAGTATTTTCTACGGCAGAAGACAATCAGTCTGCTGTGACAATTCGTGTCTTCCAAGGGGAGCGTGAGATGGCAGCAGATAACAAACCTCTTGGTCAATTTGACCTTGTGGGCATCCCTTCTGCACCGCGCGGTATGCCACAAATTGAAGTGACGTTTGATATTGATGCCAACGGTATTGTGCAAGTATCTGCGAAAGACAAGGCAACTGGAAAAGAACAGCAAATTCGTATTCAGGCAAGCGGCGGGCTTTCTGATGAAGATATCGAACAAATGGTGCAAGATGCGGAAGCCAATGCAGATGCTGATAAAGCACGACGCGAAGGCGTAGAATCTCGCAACCAAGCGGAAAGCCTTATCCACCAAACAGAAAGTACGCTTGAAGATTTGGGCGATGATGTTCCTGCTGAAGAAAAAGCAGAAATTGATACCGCTATGACTGATCTAAAAGCTGTCCTAGAAAACGAAGATGCAAATCCAGAAACTATCAAAGAAAAAACTGATGTTCTGATGCAAGCATCTATAAAGCTTGGTGAATTGCTGTACAAAAAACAGCAAGAAGAAGCAGCTGCTGCAGGTGAAGGCGAACAAGCCGACGCACCTGAAGCACAAGACACGCCAGATGATGTTGTTGATGCTGAGTTCACAGAAGTGGACGAAGACAACGATAAAAAAGACAACTAATCGGTAACGCTAATACACAATCATTGCGGGGAACATTCCTTGCGCCCCGCAATGGCTGCTTTTAGGAATAAATAATGCCTGAAGTTATTTTCTATATGGCGTCTTCATTAAACGGACTAATTTGCCGTACAGATGATAAAACGAACTTCGTTTCTGATGATGAATGGAAACATGGTTTTATCCCTATTGTTGACGACGTAAAGTCCATGATTATGGGGCGCAAAACATATGAAGTCATGTGTGATAGTAATGAGTTCAATCATCTTCACAAAGACCTGTTTGTTGTTGTGGTAACAAAACAAAATAATTTTCAAACAAAAAATAACAATCATGTGATCGCAACATCACCAGAAGAAGCCTTAGATGAAGTAACCGAAAAAGGATTTGAAAGAACTCTCATATCTGGAGGAACAATCTTAAATAGTTCTTTTTTACAACAAAGGCTGGTTGATAAAGTTATTGTAGATATTGAACCCATCTTAGTTGCTGACGGTAAGCAATTATTCAAAACACATGAAACAGATATCGACTTAAAATTACTGGATATTAAAAAACTAACAGACGACCTGATTCAGGTTCATTATAAAGTAAGAAAATAATGTCAAAAGACCTATATGAAATCCTTGGTGTACAAAAAGGCGCAAGCGCGGATGAGATTAAAAAATCATACCGTAAGCTGGCGATGAAATATCACCCAGACCAAAACAAAGATAACGAAGAAGCGGAAAGCAAGTTCAAAGAAGTAAATGCTGCTTATGACATCTTAAAAGATGATCAAAAACGCGCAGCATACGATCAATTCGGTGATGCCGCATTTGAAGGTGGCGGTGGTGGACAAAGCCCCTTCGGCGCCGGTGGCTTTGGCGGCAACTTCTCCGATATTTTCGAAGATATGTTTGGTGATTTCATGGGACAACAGGGCGGCGGCCGTCATACCGGTCCTATGCGTGGAAATGATCTTCAATACGCTACAGAAATCTCTTTAGAAGATGCCTATGCAGGCACAGAAAAAACAATCAAGATCCCTGTACAAGACACGTGCGATAGCTGTAAAGGAACAGGCGCAGAAGACGGAACATCAGCCGAAGAATGCCCGACATGCCATGGTTCTGGACGCATACGTGCACAACAAGGCTTTTTTACAATTGAGCGTGCTTGTTCTACATGTGGCGGCGCTGGCACAGTCATTAAAAACCCATGTAAAAAATGTGGCGGATCCGGACTTATCAGACGGGAAAAAACACTTAAAATTAACGTGCCACAAGGCATTGATAGCGGACGCCGCATACGTCTAACAGGCGAAGGTGAAGCTGGCTTACGTGGCGGACTTGCTGGTGACTTATATGTTCTTATCAGCGTGAAACCGCATAAATTCTTCAAACGCGATGGAGCAAACCTATATTGCCGCGTCCCTATTCCGATGACAACGGCAGCTCTTGGCGGAGAAATTGAAGTTCCCACAATTGATGGAAAACGTGCCAAATTAAAAATTCCAAACGGCACACAAACAGGTCAACAAATGCGTATGAAAGGCAAAGGTATGCCTGTCATGCAATCAAGCGCTGCGGGTGACATGTATATTGAGATATTCGTTGAAACGCCCGTTAATCTAAATAAAAAACAAAAAGAAGTTTTTACAAAGTTAGATAAAGATCTGAGCGGTAAAGACGGGAAAAAGCACTCCCCTGAATCCAGTGGCTTTTTTGATCGCATGAAAGATCTTTGGACGGATTTAACGGATTAAGGTAGCATTCCCTTTATGTGGTTTGAAAAATACGATCTAGAAATGCTCAATGGCCTGCGTAACGCAAATATGGCTGGGCATTTGGGCATTGAATTCCTTGAAATTGGTGATGATTTTCTAAAGGCTCGTATGCCCGTAGATGAGCGTACTAAGCAGGCTTTTGGCATTCTTCACGGCGGCGCTTCGTGCGTGCTATCGGAAACACTAGGTTCTGTCGCAGCATGGATGTGCATCGATCCCAATAAACAGCGTGCCGTTGGCGTAGAAATTAATGCGAACCATATTCGCCCCGCCAGTGAAGGATTCGTGACAGGTATATGTAAGCCTATCCAGGTCGGGCGTTCACTCCATATCTGGAACACAGAGATCTTTAAAGACGATGGTAAACTGTCGTGTGTCTCGCGCCTCACTGTTGCAATCAGAGATAAATAAAACCTTATTTATTTTCAGTAGGTTAAAAAGCTTTACAAATACCCCAAATCGCCGCGATAATGGAGATGTGGTTTTGTCTAACCATCACAATACTGTATAATGATAAATAACATGCACCTGGTTCACAAAGAAGATCCGGTTTCTCTATGGGGAAACCTGCCGGGGAGTTATAGACTCCTCGTGCTTGGCTGCGTATTTATCGCGTCATTCGGATACGTTTGGGACGGCTATAAACAAAAATCAACAAACGCCTGCATGCAACGCCTAGAGCATAGCCGCCGTGCTGCTATGCAAAACTATGGCAAGGCCATGAAAACAGGGAGTGCCATTGATAAAAAACTTGCTGCTCAATATGCAGGTTACCTTGCACAAAACTCAGACAAAGCCTGTGAGGGCTTATAAGTCTTTCAAACTCTTCCAAAACGCGCTATGAGTAGTTCCCATGAATATTGGAATTACAGGATATAAGGGCCGCGTTGGTCAGTTATTGGTTCAAAATGTAGAAGCAAGTGAAACACTTACTTTTATTGGTGGTATTGAAAAAGGCGACGATCCTAAAGAGTTGTTTGAAAAAGCAGATGCCGTTATTGATTTTACACATCCTGACGCAACGACTGAGCACGCAAAAATTGCAGCTGAAACAGGTACTGCGCTTATTATAGGCACAACAGGGCTTTCCGAAGACCAAGAAAACATTTTAAAGGACGCAGCGAAAAAAACAGCCATCGTTTATGCTGCAAATATGAGCGTTGGCGTAAACATGCTCTTGGCACTCGTAAAGCAAGCCGCGCAACGCCTTGACGTCCAATGGGATATTGAGGTTTTTGAAACACATCACCATCACAAAATTGATAGCCCATCAGGAACAGCTCTTGCCCTTGGCAAAGCGGCCCGCGAAGGGCGCGGCGGTGGAGATTTTGTAACTGATCGCGAAGGTAAAAGAAATCAAGGTGATATCGGTTATGCCGTCCAGCGTGGCGGTGATGTTGTTGGTGAGCACATGGTGACATTCTTTGGCCAAGGTGAACGCATAGAACTTGGCCACCGCGCAAGCGATCGCTCACTTTTTGCCAAAGGCGCATTACGTGCCGCAGAATGGAGCAAAGGTAAGCCTGCAGGCCTTTATTCCATGGAAGATGTGTTAGATCTTTAACGATACAATTCGAATAATGAAAAAAGCGCATATTCACGACTTTTTCTCCCGCCTTCATGCCATAGAGCCTGAACCAAAGGGCGAGCTTAGCTATACAAACCCTTTCACCCTGCTCATTGCCGTTGTGTTATCAGCGCAAGCAACAGATATAGGCGTTAACAAGGCCACTAAGGCGCTTTTCGAAGCGGCCGATACGCCCGAGAAAATGGCCGCTTTGGGCGAAGACTCCATTCGTGACTACATTAAAACCATTGGGCTCTTTAATTCCAAAGCAAAGAACGTATACAAACTCTCTCAAATATTGATCGAAGAACATAACAGCGAAGTTCCACAAAACCGTGATGATCTCGTTAAACTCCCTGGTGTTGGCCGCAAAACAGCTAATGTTGTACTCAACATGGCTTTTGGACAACCGACGATCGCTGTAGACACACACCTCTTCCGCGTAAGCAACCGTACTGGCCTTGCTCCCGCAAAAACACCAGAAGCTGTAGAAAAAAAGCTGGAGAAGGTTATTCCTGAAGAGTTCCTCTTACACGCACATCATTGGCTCATTCTCCATGGGCGTTATATCTGCAAGGCGCGCAAGCCAGATTGTCCGAGCTGTCCCGTTTCAGATCTCTGCGGATTTAAAAACAAAACAGCATAAAAAAGGCCGACTATAAAAGCCGGCCAGATTATTTGGAGATATACAGTACTACTAAACTTATGAAGCAACTTTCTCAGAGAAAGGAAGCTCAGCGCTGTTGTCCTGACTTACTTTTGTTTTAGCCTTGGACGTTTTCTTACCAGATCTTGCAGCGGCACCTTGTGAACCTTGAGGTGTTACAGAACCCTCAACAGTTGCACCAGCTTCGATTGCTAATTCTTTGTATGTAATTGAACCGATGATTACGCCAGTCGATTGAATTGTCAGGCGGCCATTCACTGTAATATCACCTTCAAAACGACCCGCAATTGTCGCTTCTTCAATTTCCACTGTACCGTAGAATGCACCAGCTTCAGAAATGTCCATGTTGCTAGCACCTTTTAGAGCCGCTTCAACAGTTCCTTCAACGATCAAGTGATCACAAGCTTCGATCTCACCAGAAAGAGAGATGCCTTGACCAATAACTAGTTTACGACCGTTTGATTCTGCTTCATTAGCAGGTTGCGGTGAATATGCAGGTGTTGACGCTGCTGCACCTGGATATGACGCACCCGGGTATGAAGGACGAGCGCCCTGAGCTGCTGTCGCCTGGCCTGGGCGATTAAAATTGTTACCTGGGATATCAACGCGGCTATCGCCAGCATTTGGAGCTTGATTATCTTTTGACTGTGGAGCGTTCATAGTTTTGTCTTCCTTCTGGTTCATTGTTATTGGAGTTGCACTTGAATTGACTGATTGCTGCTTTGATTGCTGATCGGCAGACTCTACATTCTGTCCTTGATCCTCTGATACCGCTTTTTTCTGCATATTATGAAACATACCGTCTCCATATAACTCTAGTTACAAAAAATATCTGATACGGGCATTCCCGAAACAAACAACAATTTATCTGAATGAAAACGACGCTAACACGGGTTTTTTGGATCAGCAAGGACGATTTGGTAAAAACTCAAAATATTTTTTCAACACATTGAAATAAAAAAAAAAAGAGGAAACAGCACCTGTGGACACACATAATTACGAAACGATCATACCCTATAATTAGAATAAAAAATGGGTGAAATTACCGAAGTAATCCCACCCAAGAACACGTTGTCGATAAAAATTAGTGATATACAACGTTATCCATCTGCTCTTTTGCATTATCGCTTGTGAGATAACTAAAGACCGATGAACTAATGCGCTGTGCTAATGGCTTGCTGGGTTCAGCTTGCGGCTGCTCCACAATACGTTGACCTGATTGTAGCAACTGCTTTGTATCTGCGGTCGACGCCCATTCCATATTGTCAGGCACACTCATAACCTCCTCACGCTCTATTGGCATAGGTTTATGATGTGATGCATGGCCATCCAGGATTTGCGACTCTAACGATTGTAAAGAACTAAAGAAGAATCCTGATTGCTTTTAAGTCGCTTCAATACGGCCATCCATTGTAACAATCGTTTTCTTCATCTCATCCTGCTCTCTACCAAGCTCGGTTGAACGATTATCCAGTTTATGAATAGCGTCAGCAAAAAACGCTGTTTGTTTTTTAACGGTATCAAACCCCGCTCGAAGCCGTTCATACCCAACACCTAAAACGATACTGGTTCCAACGGCTGATATAGCGGCAAAGACCGCAAGTAATAAAGAGACCATGATAAACATCTCGGCTGATAAAGACATAGCACCCACCTTTTCTTTTTATAGTTAAATTTGCGTACAGAACTCTTGTGTTTTCGTCTCACAAGGTTGTCCCGCCACTTGAAGAGAAGAATATCTGACAATTATTATGGTAATTTAATTATGGCTTTCTGGTCAATATTTATCGTTTCGAAATTAGATCAAATTTGAAATGTAATTTTATACAGCCCTTATATATTTTACATAACTTAATATTGGCGTTATAACCCCACTTTATGAGTGAAAGTGTAATATCGATGACCGAAGCAAAATTAAGATATGCTATAGGCCTACCGACCGATGACAAAACCATCGGTAAGACGACGTACGATAACGCCTTGTCGTTACTTAAAGCGTTTATTACCTCTCATGATGGAGAATATATAGGCCCTTTCAAACAGGATGGGATCGAATATCCAGACCATGCTGTGGTTTCGATGCCCAAAGCAACAGAGAGACTTTTGACAGACTACTGTGAAGCTGCTCATGGAGATCCCAATACGCCATTATTTGTTCGCCGAGATCCAATACCCGGATTACACTTTGATATTGTTTTAGCTGATGAATTAAGAATAGAGCCCGACATATGGGCTCAACGATTTGCTAGAATGGGCATCCAACTTTAAAATTACTTATCATTAAAGTAATTATAAATTGTCTCAGCCATCGTAGCAGAAATGCCCTCTACCTGTCGTAAATCTTCAATGGCCGCTGCCGCAACATCCTTGCCTGACCCGAACCGAAGAAGAAGTGCTTTTTTACGTTTAGCGCCAATACCAGGAATACCATCCAGCGGTGATTTCTGAATATCTCCCTTACGGCGTGTGCGATGTGCCCCGATAGCAAAACGGTGCACTTCATCACGGAGCCGCTGCAGATAATGTAATGTTGGATCATTTAAAGGCAACATGATCGAATCTTTATCCTTCATAAAGAACTGCTCTCTTCCTGCATTACGATCGGGCCCTTTAGCGATTGCCACGACAGTTACATCATCAAATACACCGAGGTCTTCGAGCGTTTCAGTGACGGCACTAAGTTGCCCCTTCCCACCATCAATCAAAAGTAAGTTTGGCCATGCCTCACTAGACTTATCGACGTTTTCCTTGAGCGCTCTGGAGAAACGACGCGTCATCACTTCACGCATCATGCCGTAATCATCACTCTTGTCAGCACTTTTAATATTGAATTTACGATAAGCGTTTTTCTGAAAGCCCTCTTCCCCGGCGACAACCATCGCTCCGACCTGATTGGTGCCAGAGATATGAGAGTTGTCGTAAACCTCTATGCGCTTTGGTACATCGTCCATATCAAAGAGTTCAGCAACAGCCTTCAAATGTTTCTTCTCATTTGCTTGTGTTGATAAGCGGCGCGCCAGAGAATCTTCTGCGTTCTTCAGTACAAATTCGATAAGGCGTTTTCTTTGTCCTCGTGCAGGTTTAGATATTGAAACCTTTGCCCCTTCCCTTTTTAGAGAGAATGCTTGTTGTAATAATTCCCGCTCTTCTGGATCGACATTCGCTAATATACTTTTAGGAACAGGCTTATTTTCGTAAAACTGAGCCATAAAAACAGACATAATGGTTTCCAACTCTTCGGCTTTATTATGCCTAGGAAAGTAAGCTCTGTTACCAAAATTTTGACCACTTCGGAAAAAGAAAACTTGAATACAGGATTGCCCTTCACGTTGAGCAAGAGCGAATATATCGACGTCACCCAAGCCTTCAACATTTATATCTTGTTGCGCCTGAATAGCCGCAAGAGCCTTAATTTGATCACGCAAACCTGCTGCTACTTCATACTCTTCATTTTCAGCAGCTTTTTGCATCTGATCAACAAAATAATCTTGTACAGCACGGCTTTCGCCAGAAAGAAATCGCCGTGCATGATCAACTTGCGCCGCATATTCTTGCTTGCTCACCAAATCAACACAGGGAGCGGTGCACCGTTTAATATGATATTGAAGACAAGGACGAGAGCGATTTGCAAATACACT
>JABSQP010000019.1 GCA_013215815.1 Alphaproteobacteria bacterium
CGTTCCACTCACTCTGGCAAGATAACGGGTTACCGCTCGTTTTGGGGCATCGTCGTCTCGCAATTATCGATTTATCTGATGACGGTAAACAGCCGATGAATTCGCCTTCAGGTCGTTATATAGCAACTTATAATGGTGAGATTTATAATTACCTTGATCTAAAGAAGCAGCTTGAGGAGTTAGGGCAGGTTTTCAAAACGAAAACGGATACGGAAGTAATGCTCGCTGGCTTTGATCATTGGGGAATTGAACGAACATTAAAAAAACTCAACGGCATGTTTGTCATTGCTCTTTGGGATCGTCAAGAAAAGAAACTTTTTCTGGCTCGTGATCGTTTTGGTAAAAAACCGCTTTATGTTGGGTGGGCCGGAAGTGATTTTGTTTTTTCCTCAGAACTGAAATCATTTCATAAGCACAAAGAGTTTGCTGCGGATATAGATCGAAATAACCTGGCGGTTTACATGCAATATTCATATATGCATGCGCCGTATTCTATTTTTAAAAATGTTTGGCAGCTATTGCCAGGATCGTATGCTGTGTACGATTTTTCTTCTGTTTCAGCAGGTGAAAACTTATCGGCGCACTTCAAAATATACTGGAGTTTGCCTGAGAAAGTAGCATCGAACAGTAAACTATTCCTCTCAGAAGAGAGTGCTATTGAACAATTTGAAGAGCTGCTAGAACGCGCTGTTTCTCAACGTATGTTCTCTTCTGATGTACCTTTAGGGGCGTTTCTGTCTGGCGGAATTGATTCATCATGTGTTGTTGCATTGATGCAAAAGCTATCGCAGACACCGGTTAAAACCTTCTCTATAGGATTTGAAGAGAAGGCTTATAACGAGGCAGATAAGGCGAAAGCTATTGCTGAGCATTTGGGTACTGAGCACCGTGAATTTTATGTGAGTGCGCAAGATGCACTTAAAGTTGTTCCGTCGTTACCTGATATATATGAAGAGCCGTTTGCGGATTCGTCTCAAATTCCAACGCATATGATCAGTAAGCTTGCCCGTGATCATGTAACTGTTGCTCTGACGGGTGATGGTGGTGATGAGATATTGGGCGGGTATGAGCGTCATACACATGTCGCTGCGCTGTGGCGAAAAGTTGGATGTTTACCACATGGTTTGAGGCAGGTCGCATCGTGTGGATTAAAAGCTATTCCTGCTGATTTTTACAATAAAACAGGCATGAGTGGAGAGCGATTAGGGTCAAAAGTTCATCGTATCGCCGATCTCATAGCGCTTAAAGATAAGGATTCTGTTTATCAAAAGCTTCTGCGCGCTTGGCCTGAGGGCAAAGCCGTTGTGCTCGATGCACAAATACCTTCGTTATTTTTGAGTGGTAAAGAAAATTGGCCATCTGACTTATCCTTTGCCGAAGAAATGATGCTCTCTGATTGTTTGTCTTATCGTACGGATGGTTTGATGGTGAAGGCAGATCGCGCAAGTATGGCTGTTGCTTTAGAACTCCGCGCGCCATTGATGGATTATGAGTTAGCGGAGTTTTGTTGGCGTTTACCGCAAAATATGAAAGTACGTAGTTTACAAGGAAAGTGGCTGCTGCGTCAGGTACAAAGCAAATATTTGCCAAAAGAACTGACAGAAGGACCTAAGCGTCACTTTGGCTTGCCGCTGGATACATGGCTTCGTGGGGATTTGAAAGGTTGGGGAAGTGATTTGCTTTCTAAAGAACGGTTGAAAAACCAAGGTTTATTTGATGCTGATCTTGTGTCTAAGGCATGGCAGGACTATCAAGAGGGACGAAAAAGCGTTTCTGAGAAAGCCCTCTGGACGGCACTCATGTTTCAGGCATGGGCAGATCGCTGGATATAACTTAAGGAAGAAAGATGAAAATTGCGGTTACTGGTGGTGCAGGTTTTATAGGCTCTCGTTTAGTTGAGCATTTAAAGACAGCCGGACATGAAACACTCATTATTGATACAGCGCACGAAACGCCAATTGATCTAATGGATCAGGCGGCTATGAGTAAAGCGTGTGCAGGCTGTGACGTGATCTATCACTTAGCCGCATTGCATAGTGATGATGTTTTTCCGCGTTCTCTGTATTATGATGTGAACACGCAAGGAACAAAGAACGTTATTCAAGCCGCAAAAGATAACGGTATTAAACGCATTATCTTTACATCGACTTTTGCTCTCTATGGCCTCAATACAGGTATGCCGACAGAAGAGAGCGAACCTAGCCCGTTTAATGATTATGGAGAAAGTAAGCTTCAAGCAGAGCATGCTCTTAAAGAGTGGATTGAAGAATCTCCTGAAAACATCGCGACAATTGTCCGTCCAGTTGTTGTTTTCGGTGAAGGGAACCGCGGTAACGTTTACACACTTTTAAATCAAATTACGAAGAAGAAATTCGTCATGATTGGTAGAGGTAATAATCGAAAATCTATGGCGTATGTTGGCAATGTCGCGGAATTTTTGACGTTCTGTTTGGATGAAAAACAACCGTTTAAAGTTTATAACTATGCCGACAAGCCGGATTATCAGATCAAAAATTTGATGGGCGATATCTATACGCATCTCGGTTGGAAGAGGCCATCATTTTATCTACCTTACTCGCTGGGTTTAGCGGCAGGTTATAGTTTTGATGTATTAACACAGGTGACAGGTAAGAAGTTTCCAATTAGCTCTGTCCGTGTGCAAAAGTTTTGTGCAGACACAACATGTGAAGCGGAACGCTATCGTGAGACAGGGTTTAAGCCGAAATACACGCTGACTGATGGTGTTGAGCGTATGATTGATCATGATTTCTCTGAATTTAAGAAAGCGTCCTGATAATGAGTAAAAATGCACCACATGTTTTAATGGTATTGAACGATATTGCGTGGTTTTGGTCGCATCGCCAACCGCTTGCTCAGGCCATCTTAGGGCGCGGCAGTAAGCTGAGCTTAGCAACAGCTATGGCGTCTTCTGATCAAGGCGTTAAAGATATGGGTGTAGAGGGACATGACCTGCCGGATCATGGAAAAGGTCTAGGACTCTTATTTCATGTTAAAATTGTCCGCGCGATAATTAAAACAATTAAAGAAACAAAGCCTGATATCATTCATGCAATTACATTGCGGCACGCTTTTTATACAGGTATTGCAACACGCCTTATTAAATATCGTCCAACAGTGTTCACTGTTGCTGGCGTTGGCAGTTTGTTTACAGATCATTCCTTAAAAATGAACATTGTGCGAGCAATTGCCTTACCGCTTTTGCGTTATGCGTTTAGAGGACCTAATCGCTTCCTTATTTTTCAAAACCCAGATGATCGTAATTTGATGATTAAGCACGGCGTTGTTGATGAAAACCAAACAACTATTATTCGTGGCTCTGGTGTTGATCTAAAAGAGTTTCCTTTTACCCCTGAAGAGCAAAATGAAGAGCCCATTGTTTTGTTTTCCTCTCGTCTTATTCGTGAGAAAGGAATTGACGATTTTATTGGAGCGGCACGTATATTAAAAAATAAGGGTGTAAAAGCGCGTTTTCAAATTGCCGGTAGTGTTTATCAGAAAAATCCAAACTCTCTCTCTAAGGAAGAGATGCAAGGTTATCATGATGAGGGGGTCATTGAGTGGTTGGGGCAAGTATCAGATATGCCATCCTTGTTCAAAGAAATATCAATTATGGCTCTGCCCTCATATTACGGGGAGGGAGTACCGAAAATACTGCTGGAGGCCGCAGCAATAGGCCGTCCTATTATTACGTGTGATGTGCCTGGGTGCCGTGAAGCCGTGAATGATAATGAAAATGGACTCTTGGTTTCTCCTAAATCTCCAGAGGAATTATCTGAAGCTATTGATAAGCTTTTAAGTGATTTTGACCTTCGTCAATCTTATGGCCGTGCGGGTCGTGCTATGGTTGAAAAAGATTTTCATGTTGAAAGTGTTGTGAGCAGGACTTTGGACGTGTACGATTCCATGATTAGTAAAGGAACACAGTGATGAGTAACAAAAAGCCTCTTGTTTTACTTGGATTAAACGAAGTTAATTTTGAATATATCCAGCACTATATTTCTTTAGGTCATTTGCCTAATTTGAAGAAGCTTTTTGAAAAAACGCAGCTGATAAAAACAACATCAGAAAAAACCTATGAAGAATTAGAACCATGGATACAGTGGGTGTCCATTCAAACAGGAAAAACATTTTCTGAGCATGGTATTTTTCGTTTGGGTGATGTGGTTGATAATGGTCATACTCAGATCTGGGAGCATTTGGAGGAGAAGTACGGAACAAAAGTAGCGGCGCTTTCTCCATTTAATGCAGCAAACCGCGCTAAGGAGCCAGCCTTTTTTGTGCCGGACCCATGGACGAAAACAACGGTAACTGGCGGTTGGCTTATGAAGAAGGTTGCAGGCGCTGTTGCAGACGCGGTGAATGAAAATGCGACTGGCGGTAGTAAGCTAACGACTTACATTTATCTGATCTTAGCAGTCCTTCGTTATTCCCTCATCAAAAGGCATATAAAAATTATCCTTCTTATTCTGACGGCTCTCAGAAGTCATTACCATCGTGCGATTTTGTTGGATCAAATTTTAACAGATGTATTTGTATCAGCGTGGAAGTCAAAAAAACCAGATTTTTCGTCCTTGTTTTTAAATAGTGTTGCTCACTTGCAACATCATTACTTATTCAATGCTGCGCCGTATGATGGAAAAAATAAGAACCCTGATTGGTATATCAATGCAGAGAAAGACCCTCTTCTTGAGGGCCTTAAGAGTTACGATCAAATTGTGCAGCAAATCCTAAATCTTCCTGGTGAACCGCGTGTGTTTATTGCTACGGGTCTTCATCAAAACCCAGTAGAAGAGCCAGTGTTTTATTGGCGTTTAAAAGAACACGAAGCATTTTTAGATAAAATTGGCGTTCCTTACACAAAAGCGATTGCTCGTATGTCTCGTGATTTCTTGGTTGAGTGTGAGAATGAAGCCGATGCGAAAATAGCGCAGGAAAAACTAGAGGCCTGTACAGATAAAAATGGCATTCGTATTTTTGAAGAGGTTGATAATCGCGGTACGTCTCTTTTTGTTACGCTGACATATCCGCACGATCTTCCTGAGGGTGAGTCAATTACACATGCTAGCGGTATTGTTGCGGATTTCCGTTCTTTGGTTGGTTTTGTCGCGCTTAAAAATGGTGAGCATGATGGAGAGGGTTATTTTGTTGATAGTGCGAGCCAAGTGCCTGCAAACGATGATCTACCAATTACAGAAATATTCAATCTTTCTGATCAGCACTTCGGTCAGTAATTGTTGGGAGAAAATGGAGCGGGTGAAGGGATTCGAACCCTCGGCTTCAACCTTGGCAAGATTAATATTATATAATGTTTTCATTTACTTAACTCCCTCTGCACGTTGTTTGCACACGTTTATTGTAGGTAATGCGTCTGATTTCTTATTAGCTTCCGAAGTGCTTGTATGGGCATAACGAGCTGCTGAACGAAGATCTTTCCATCTTCTCGTATCCACAAGACCCTTAATATCCAACCCAGCCTCACGCATCATCCAAGTCCCGTAAGTATGTGAACCGATCTTGTGGGTTGAGAGATACTTGATGGTAATGCCGTGTTCTCTTTTGAGGCGTTCTAGATAATCTCTGTTTCAAAAAGTTGTCTCTCTTCCATCTTCTTCTGAATGGCAATGTCAGGGGATTTTTAAAGACCCTATACAACACCACAGGGATAAAGACTCTTCAAGCCTTGTTTTTCAATTTTATTAAGGGTTTAGTATATGTATCCAAAATGCATATAGAGGGAGGTTGAACGCAATGCGTTCTGTAAATAAAAAAATATGAATATTAAACATAAGAAAAAATTGATTATTTTGGGGGGTGTCCTTGCTGTTTTAATTGGAATATATAACTATTATGTCGTGTCTGGAACATGGCGTTATAAGGTTACGGTCGAGATCAGCACACCAGAAGGCGTAAAATCTGGCTCAACTGTGAATGAAGTATCTAATTCGGCTGCGCGAGCGCGTTCAAAAGTAAGTTTGTCGCAAGGTGGAAATCCAGCAGATTTTCGTGGAGAAGCTGTGGTTGTTGATTTGGGTGAGAGAGGAAAGGTCTTTTCCTTACTTGTAGGGCCAAAACATTTTTATCGTGCTTTCAATGGAATGAGTGGTCCTACGACTGCAGAGGGGATTCAATATTTCAATAAAATTCCAATCGGTAAAGAAGCCGTATTAGATCCCAAATATTACCCTATGGTGGTGACCTTCACTGATATGTCTGATCCTAAAAGTGTGACATTGGTCAAAGGCTGGAAATTTAATCCGCAAACCCAAAAATCTGATCCTGTCGATCGTTTCGAAGAGTTATTTGGTGAAGGTGTTTCTATTAAAGAGATACGTCTTGTAAGGACAAAAGAGCCAATAACGTGGGGAGTGATTCAGAAATACTTGCACAAGCGTAAAGCTGTTGGCCCATATCTATTTGTAAAAGGAAAATAAAGATGAACGATGCTCTGATGAAAGCTATCCTCTCAATGGACGCCTATAATCGTGGTTACGGTGCAGGGATCAAATTTGAAAAATTTTAATTAAGGAAATAAATAATGAATATTAAATACAAGAAAACCCTTATTCTTACAGTCATGTTAGCTGCTTTAGCAGTGTGGGGATACCTATCGGACGTTTATGTGTCTGGAACATGGCGTTATAAAATAACTATTGAAATCGATACACCTGAAGGTGTGAAAAGTGGTTCGGTCATTCGGGAAGTATCAAATTCTGCGAGCAATACTGGCATGGGTTTTTCGGAAAGTACTAAGCCTGCAAAAGTAAGTGGAGAAGCTGTCGTCGTTGATTTAGGAGAGAAGGGGAAGCTTTTCGCGTTAATTAATTGGCGTTCGTACACTGAGTTTAGCGAAGTTTTTGTTTATAGAGAAACAAACGGAATTCCAGATGCTATTCGCTTCTACAAAAATGTACCTGCAGGATCAAAAGGCGAATTAACTAATAAAATGTTCTGGCCAGAGATGGTACGATTTAGAGATATATCTGATGCAAAGAGTATTGAGGCTGTTAATAAAAAAGATATTAGCAAAACATATGGCGATGGTTACGCCATAAAGCGCATAATAATTGAAGCAACGAATGAACCTAAGTCTCAAACTGGTATTTTAGAAGAGATTCCGCAATTTAATGAAGAGTTTAGGAAATGGCGAAAAACCCTTCCATTCAATGATTCCAGAAAAGTTTCAGGTGCACACTTTAATAGAGGAATGATTTAATGCCAATATCAGATGATCTAATGCAGTCTATCTTGTCGATGGATTCATATAATCGGGGCTATGGCGCCGGTATTATATTAAATAGTAATAATATAGGTAAGGCTCAATTAGGCATAGATTCTTCAGAGCTGGGTCAAATTCTTCAAAACGGTATACAAGTTGATAAACATGAAACAATTGGTTTTTACGCGCTTTCTTATGACACAAATAATGATGGTAATGCCGTGTTCTCTTTTGAGGCGTTCTAGATAATCTCTGTTTCAAAAAGTTGTCTCTCTTCCATCTTATTCTGAATAGTAACGCTAAGAGATCAATAAAGACCCACCACAACAACATATGGGTAAGAATCTTACAAGACTTGTTTTTAAATTATTTTTACCGTTTTATAAACATATTCAAAAATTTAGATAATTTAGGAACGCAATGTTCTTAAGAAGGGGGATGATATGGACAAGAAGAAAAAGGTTTTAGTAATTGTTGGCGTTGTTGCAGTGTGTACGCTCGTGGGTGCGGCGTATTTTTACTCTCAAAAGATAAATCAAGGAGGCGTTGGGCCTGATGATTTGACTCCAAAAGGTGTAAGGGTTCACGGCACAGGCTAGGCGGATATAGTTAATAACAAAAGCCGTATAACTACAGGAGAGTGAATGTGAATAATTCGGATGAGATTTTATTAGATTATAACCTTACGGGGAATGCAGAAAATACTAGTGTTGTTCCTAGTTTAATAGTCGGGAAAAATAGTGCTGGTCAGTACTTGATTACGTATTCTTTGTTAGCAGAATCTAATGATTTAGATGGAACTCCCTACGATAATGGGCCTTTTGAAAGTGAGTTTGCGGAAAGTTTTGATTATAAATTATTTATATCTCAGTCTTTTCAGAATGTTTTTGAAGATAGTGATATTTGGGGAGTATCTTTTAATCAAACATTGAATATACATTTTGATCAATTGCCCGACAATAGTGGTTTGATACGTGTAGGTCAGTTAAATGGATCGTTTTCAACATTTTCTTCTCAACCAGATGCTATGGCTTTTGCTATCACATATGATGCAGCCCAACCTAATCCTGCAGATATTTATGGAGATATATGGATTAACGTAGATCATGCAAGTCCATCAAATAATAATAATAGTCTATGGGATGTTGACGGTGGCGGAAGTGATTTAATTACTAAAGGCGAATTTTCATGGTCAGTAATTCATCAAGAGATAGCACATTCTCTTGGTATCGACATTATAAATTCAAATTTAGATGGCATTCATGGAAATAATACAACGAATGAAGACACAGCTAAATATACCATTACATCTTATCAGAATCATCCAGAAATGTATTATGATCCTGTAGATAGGACGGGGCCACATGCATTAGGTCTTCAACTATATGACATTGCAGCACTTCAGGAAATTTATGGCGCAAATACAGACACACGTAATGAAAATGAAGGCTTTGATGATGGT
Organism: Alphaproteobacteria bacterium; assembly: GCA_013215815.1. GTDB lineage: Bacteria > Pseudomonadota > Alphaproteobacteria > Micavibrionales > Micavibrionaceae. Next base: position 8,700 of record JABSQP010000019.1, read on the forward strand.
GATGCTAATATAACAGGCACAACATATAAAGAGGGGCAGGGCTTTGGTGCAACCGCATCAGATGCGTTTGTTTACACCATCTGGGATGGTGGTGGTTCGACTGATACTATAGATGTGTCCGCCTACACAGATGGTGCACAAATTGATCTTCGTGAGGGACATTTCAGTTCAATTGGTAAGAACGGTAATCCAAATGGCGATAAAGTTGTTTGGGATACAACAGGATATGATGCGGGTAATGTAGCTATTGCCTATGGCACAGAGATAGAAAATGCCATTGGTACGAATGATGATGACGACTTCATAGGAAACGATCTTAATAACAGCTTCATTGGTAATGGCGGTGATGACAGTTTTGATGGTGGCGCTGGTTTTGATACGCTGGATTACAGCGGTGAGACGGCAGGTATCGTTTTTGATGCGTCGACGCTAACTATCACCGATGGTTCTGGCGGTAGTGATAGTTTTACGTCGATTGAGCATGTTGTTGGAACAGCGCAACAAGATGACTTTACCACGTTTACTTCGCTGTATCGTGGTGTCATTGATGGCGGTGCGGAAACCGATATGGTTACTTTCTCCGACGCAGCGGCGCTGAATAGTTTTGCGTATCAATATAGCAGTGAAGCAGTTTTTTATAACAGCAATGGTGACATTGAAACATCAAACGGTGCTCTCTATCAGAATATAGAAGATGTCAACTTTAATGGTGATTATGCGATCGCTATGTCCGATACCATGGGGCATGATTATACGAATAATGCAAATCATACGGTTTTATCCTATCGCCTGCATAGTGATGTCATTACCGCAACAATGAATACAACGTCAGGAACGATTACAAGTGCGGCTGGAACAGATACGATAGGCTCTCTTGTTGGTTCTGGAAGTGGCGGCGCCTTGTATGGAACATTGGGTGGCGATCAGTTTACGTTTAATAACGAAGCCGTTCAGTTTTTATCTCCGGGAACGGGGAATGATACGGTCCATTATAATGGTGTCAGCGGCGGCGGATACATGTATTCGGGCGGTAATGATGTGCTTTCTTATAGCAATATGGGAGGGTTAGTTGGCTATGGCCCTGATGCGTTTTACCTGCCAGTCGGTGTGTCGGCAGGCGATATTACGTTAACGCTGTCAAATGGAAGCTTGGTTGATAGTGGTACAGGGGCAAATACCTATGATTATGACTTAACGTTTAACATCGCTGGCTTTGGCTCAATTACGATTGAACAAAGTAGAGTGATTGAGGTGTTAGATGGTCAAGGGAATTTTGTGAACTATCATTTTCCCTATTTAGCTATGGTTAATTTTATCTCGTACGATGGTGCTGGAACCAGCAATTTTTATAGCTTTGACGATGTAACAACATCACCACTTAGCAGCACTTTTACCATCGATAGTACAACGACGTTTGATGATACTCGTGTTTTCGGAACTGATTTTAATGATGATGTCTTTGATTTATCATCTCATTCTATTGGTTCGACGGTTCGTACTTTTAGTGGGAATGATACGGTTACGGGTTCCAATAATAACGAGCATATAGAACTGGACCTTGGTGATGATACTGCCAATGGTGCAGGTGGGGATGACACTCTCTTTGGCGGTTTCGGTGATGATGATTTGGATGGTGGCGCGGGTGATGACCTTGTTGTCGGTGGCGCAGGAAGTGATACTCTTCGATATAAATACGATGAAAACCAGGGCGATCTCGATAATTATTTTGCGGGCAATGGCTCTGGAACAGATAAGCTCGTCATTACATTTACAACGAGTGAGCAGCGAGATCAGTATGCGACCGAGCTAGCAAATTACCAAGCTCACATCAATCAACATACGGCGCAAGGCTCTTTAGGTAATGACTTTACCTTTAGTTTTGGTTTGTTTGCTGCCGACTTTGAACAGTTCGAAGTCGTTGTTTTGAATACGGTCGATAATAATGCCAATACTACAAACGGAACGACAGGTAATGATACACTAAATGCACTCGCTGGTGATGACATCATTAATGCGGACGCAGGGAATGATGTTCTTATTGGTGGTGAAGGGGCAGATACACTCAATGGTGGTGATGGTTTTGATATCGCGGATTATACGACGTCTGAGTCACGTATTATTGCTGATCTAACACTGGGTTCGGTGATTGATGGGTTCGGTTATGTTGACACTATTAATGATATTGAAGATATCGGCGGTAGTGATTATTCCGATAGCATCACTGGTGATAGTGGCAACAATTGGTTGTTCGGCCATGATGGAAATGATGAGCTCTCAGGCGACGCGGGTAACGATAATTTAATTGGTGGAGATGGCCGTGATAATCTAATTGGTGGGGCAGGTGATGATGTTGTTGCTGGTAATGATGGCGATGATGTCCTCGATTATATTGTTACTGATAACTACACTGCTACTGATGATTATGATGGTGGCGCAGGGTATGACCGCATTCGCTTCTACTTTACTTCGGCAGAGTACACAGCAGCTGTTCAAACAGAGCTACAAAACTTACTGACATTTATTCAAACAAATTATGATGAAAGCTCTTCTACAGGACCATCTGTGACGGCAACGTCTGTTAATCTAACGATGTCAAACTTTGAAGCGATGGATGTATTTGTTGATGGTGCAATTGATACAAGCTGGTTTACGCCTTTGAGTGCAACAACTTTAGAAACAGATGGTACAGCTGATCGTGACGTAATTCATGGTTTGAATGGCATTGGTGCCGCAGAAGAAATTAAGGGTTTTGCCGGAGATGATCTCATTTACGGTAATAACGGTAATGACAGGATCTTAGGACATCAAGATGATGATGTTATTTATGGCGGCGGTGGTGCGGATACACTATTCGGTGACTCCAATAGTGTAGATGCACCGTATGGTGGTAATGATACTGTTTATGGTGAGAATGGTACTGACACTATTCGTGGTGGTGACGGTGATGACTTCCTGGATGGTGGTGCCAGCGCCGATAATATTAAAGGCGATTACGGTAATGACATTATCTACGGTGGTGCAGGAGCGGACTCGTTGTTTGGCGACCGCAACTCTAGTAGTTCAATAGGTGGTAACGATCTCATTTATGGAGGCATCGGTAATGACCTTCTTGATGGGGAAGCGGGCCACGATCATCTCTATGGAGAAGATAACAACGATACCTTAAAGGGTGGAGAGGGCATGGACTACTTAGAAGGTGGTTCTGGTTCTGATAAGCTTTACGGCAATGAAGGTAAAGATCGCTTGATCGGTAATGATGGTAACGACCGTTTGGAAGGTGGCGCTGACGGTGACACCTTGCAAGGGAACGCAGGTTTTGACAAGCTCTTTGGCGATGACGGAAATGATATTCTTTATGCGAGTGAAGGTTGGGATTACTTAACTGGTGGCGCTGGGCTTGATACCTTTATGTTTACTGATATGGCTGACTTTACGGGTGGGGCTTATAATCGTGTTCGGGATTTTAACACGACAGAAGACGCCATAAACATCGATATGATTTTGCATACGAATTACGACCCTATGGCTGACTTACTTAGTGACTTCGTGAATGTCGTTGATAATGGGTCACATACATTTCTACAAATTGACGAAGATGGCAGCGGTACTGGTTCAGCAATGACCTATGTAGCAATGATAGAAAACTACACAGGTCATGGTCATGATGAAACAGATATGGTGAATCAAGGGTATTTGATTGTTTAAATCGTAATTCTCTTCTTATCATTATTAACAACCACCTTCATCATGGGGAACCTTGGAGGTCTTCCTTCACATTGTTCACAACCGCAAGGCTCCTCAAGCCACTCAAGGGTCTTAAGGTCATAGAAGGCATCCCACTTCTTTGAGTAACCATATCCTTGTTCTTCAATACTATTAAAGATGTAGTCATCCATGTTTATGTTTCCTGTTGTAGTTGTTGTATGTGGAAATGTGCATATCCATTAGAAGACATTAGAAGACCTCGTACCGAGGAGATCTAATATCTCTAATAGTATATTAATAAGGTATATATGAACCCAGGGGAGGGGGAGGTTTTCCCCTTCCTTCTATTACGCTACTTAAATACAACTTACTGAAAACATTAACTTCTTATCCAAGAGTCTGATGAGGGTTTAGCAAGCTGATGGTTCTCTAGGAACTGTTCAATCATTCTGTCTTGTTCATCAGATCTTCCTCATTAAGAACAGTGAAACCATCACCACCTTCGATCATGTCAGCGAACCATTTAGGATACTGGAACTCCTTGTCTTCAGGATTCCACTGGAACGCCATGGCTGTGATGGGTTTTGATTTGAATATTTCTGGTGTTGCGTATGTCATTTTTATTCCCCGTGAATGATTGACAAAGCTGTAGTGTTAGAAGAAATCGAATGAGTTCTTCAGGTCAGTAGTACGCGAATGGATTTGTGGGAGGTCTATGAGGTGTCTACCCAGAATAGATGCGGGTAGCATTTAGACTTTGCTCGGATTTTGCCCGTGTTTTGCCCGACTTTTCGTGCATATTCATGGTCTGTTCGCGTCTTTTCGGAAAATGAAAAGGCGTGTGATTTTCTTCTGAAATCTGCTGTAAAGTAAGGCTGGAGCTTGTTTTGAAATGGAGCGGGTGAAGGGATTCGAACCCTCGGCTTCAACCTTGGCAAGGTTGCGCTCTACCCCTGAGCTACACCCGCGCATCCATAAGATGGATACGTTATAAGCGTATCTTTTATAAAATCAAGTATAAAAATTGAATTTTTAAACACCGATTTGAACAAGGGGAACATGGTAGCCATATGGCTCTGTATTCTCTTGAGCCATTGCGATAACAATGATGTCTGGGCTCTCTACGACCTTTTGCGCGACATCTTCAGAAATTTCACATGGCATCAGATCGCTACCGTCTTCTTCATTTTCGTAAACAAGCATAAAAAGGCGTAAATCGCGGTAATATTCTACGCGGCGCACATCTGACGGAAAGTCCTGATTGCTGACGACCATAAGGCGTTTATCTTGTGTTTGTCCTAATCTGATCATGGTGATGGCATTCCCATTCTGCGTACAAAATCTGCGTTAAAGCCTTGGTTTATATCGGTTTCCATTCGGGCAACTTTTGTGGCATCTGCACAATGCTCCATAGGTGGTGGCGTATCACCGTCCAGAATTGCCAAGTCGGTGGCTCCTGTAACATTTAAATCAGCCATGGATAGAGGTGTTGCCATATCTTAATTCTGCCATAATTGTTAATTTAAACACAAATTTTGGAGCGTACGCTTCTTTAACATATTGAAAAAATTTATATTTTTGCTAAAAAGAGAGTTAATCAAAAAATAAGGACATAATGATGAGTCAGCCGCAAAAAGAATCTGCAGTTTGTCAGAATGGTCAAGATTTACCGACAACACCTGACCAATTGATGGCTAAATTTGAAGAATTGGATATCAATTTCTCACTTCACCACCATGAAGCTGTTTATACAGTGGAAGAAAGTGAAAAAGTGGATGCTGACATTCCGGGTACGCACTGTCGTAATCTGTTTTTCAGAGACAAGAATAAGAAAAATTTCCTACTCGTCTTACAAAACGCAACAAATGTAGATGTAAAGAAATTGCCAGATATTTTGGGCTCTGGCCGTCTTTCCTTTGGCTCTAGTGATCGTTTGTGGGAATATCTGGGTGTCAGGCCTGGTTCTGTCTGCCCGTTTTCAATTACAAATGATACCGACCATCAAGTAACCATTTATCTTGATAAAAGTATGATGGAAACTGAGATCGTCAATTATCATCCGCTTTTGAATACCATGACTGTTGGTTTATCGCCTGCGGATTTGATCAAATTTATAGAAAGTACGGGGCACGAAGCGCATATTGTTGATTTGTCCGGTGCAAAACCAGATTAAGTATAAGGAGCTAGGCGGGCTTGCCCGCTTGAGGTGTAAAAATATGAGCCACGATATTGATCCTAAATTGTTAGAAATTTTGGTTTGTCCTATGACGAAAGTACCGCTTCGCTATGATGCTGAAGCGCAAGAGTTGATTTCAGATCAAGCCGCGCTCGCTTATCCTATTCGTGATGGTATTCCTGTGATGCTTATTGACGAGGCCCGCCCGCTAGAAGACACAGAAGTTAAAAAATAAGGGAAACCTTTTGTATTATCTAACTACATTTCTTCTTTCCCTTCTGTTTCCATCAATGGCATATGCTCATGTCGGCGCGGGCGTTTTAGGTGGTTTTAATTCTGGTTTGTTACACCCTGTATTGGGGCTTGATCATTTTCTTGCCATGGTGAGCGTCGGCATTATTAGTGCGCAGATTGGCGGAAGACTGGTCTGGTCTATTCCTGCTCTTTTCGTATTTGTGATGGCTGTCGGTGGTGCCATGGGTCTATTTGATATAAGGCTTGGCGGTATCGAGGTGGGTATAGCAACGTCGGTTGCTGTTCTTGGTTTTGCTATAGCTGCAAAATCTTTCTTTCCTATTTTTGTGATTTACGGTTTTGTCGCCTTTTTTGCGATTTTTCATGGGTATGCGCATGGTTTAGAAATCCCAGAGCTAGCCTCTTCATGGTCTTATGTTGCAGGCTTTATGACAGGGACGGCAGGTATTCACATTCTCGGTGTTTTGATAGGTCACATTGCAAAACGTGTTCGTAATGGCGAAGCAATTCTTCGTTATGTTGGCGCTGGTATGTCTGGAATGGGTGTATTTATTTTATTACAAATGGCCGGCTTTTAAGGCTATTGGTTTTATTGGCTAAGTGAGGTGTCTGGAAGAGATTGGGGTGAAGAAGCAAAGCTCTCTAGTTGCACAGCTAGTCTATTCTCTAGAGCTATTATAGATTGTTCTAATTGTTCTGGGGGTATATCAGTAAAATTATCTCCTAGAGTTGGATCTTGCCAATTAATGCCAAAATCTATGCCCCATGGATTAAAGTCCACACTGTTCTCAATTCCGATTTGTTGCTGTATTTGCTGTGTCAGGACGGCATAAAAGCTATTTCCATTTGGACCTAACGTTTCGCTTCCTAATGAGAAGTAGTTATATCCTCTTTCGTTAAACCTGTTTACTAGTTGTAATGCGCGAAAATAAATAGCGCCTACTTGTTCTGACCCACCTTCAAAAATGACTTCAGTATTTCCGGGCCATAAATAGCTACCATCATTGTTAGCGCTTTGCAGCTCACCGCAGTTTGTTCTGTGCGGATCGTCATCGTAAATAGGGTCTTGCGAAAAAGGTATAGTGTTGCTTCCATAAGCCCCAATAACGATTTGTCCTGCAGATTGAGGCGACAACATAGCCCCATCAAATCCATGTATGCGTCTTAGAGGGGTGAACTGACCTTCTCCGTTTAGATTACCAAATTCAACGTAGAGATGGTTTGTAAAACCTAAAGGACCAGCATTAACACCGAATGTATCTTCTAAAGAATTATCAATAACTGTATTACGCCCCCAAAGATGTGGGTCAATAGGTTCGGCGCCAAAGCGAATAGCGGTTAGCTCGCCCTCGGGTAGATAATCTGTACAATGTTCCGGAATGCGTGGTGTATCGCTCTCTTTATTGAATAGAGCGGCTACACCGACTGCTATAGCGCTCGCCGCTACGCTCGTAATTAATTTTGATTTCTAAGACATGAAAAAATATTACGGAAAACGTAGGATTTTGTCAAATTATGGGAATGTGTTTTGAATAAATATTTGACATTACAAGCTTAATAACCTTAAAACTAAAGCTATGCAAAGTATGAAAGCACAACTTCTAAGCCTTCTACTGCTCCTTATCGCCCTCTAAGTGGGCATGAGGCAGTTTCGTCTGCCTGCACTTAGAGGAAAACTTTCCAAATAGTTTAAAACAAGAATTCGAGATAAAGATAAGGAAAAATTATGTCTCAAGCACAAGTTAAACAAGACCCAACCAATCAAGTGATCATCTTTGATACGACGCTGCGTGATGGAGAGCAATCGCCCGGTTGTTCAATGAATTTGGATGAAAAACTTCGCATTGCGCATCTTCTTGATGAAATGGGCGTTGATGTCATCGAAGCTGGTTTTCCAATTGCCTCTCAAGGAGATTGGGAAGCGGTTAATGAAATTGCGAAGGTTTTAAAACACGCGACAGTGTGCGGCCTTTCACGCGCAACAAAAAAAGATATTGAAGCGAGCGCAAGTGCGCTGGAGCCGGCTGAGAAAAAACGTATTCATACGTTCATTTCTACTTCGCCTCTACACATGAAATACAAATTACAGATGACGCCAGAAGCCGTTTTAGAGTCTGTGGCAGAGGGTGTGACATTTGCGCGCGGGTTTACTGATGATGTTGAATGGTCTGCAGAAGATGGTAGTCGTACAGAAGCTGACTTCCTTTGTCAGTGTGTAGAAACAGCAATTAAGTGCGGTGCAACAACGATTAACATTCCAGATACTGTTGGTTATGCGGTGCCAGAAGAATATGCGGCGCAAATCAAAATGCTAATGGATCGTGTGCCAAATATTGATAAGGCTAGGCTTTCTGTTCACTGCCATAATGATTTAGGGTTGGCTGTTGCCAATTCATTGGCTGGCGTTCAGGCTGGTGCACGTCAAATTGAATGTACGATTAACGGTATTGGCGAGCGTGCGGGTAACACGGCGCTCGAAGAAATCGTGATGGCAATGCGCACACGTAGCGATGTAGCGCCGTTTCATAACAATATTCAAACAGAGATGCTAACACGTGCATCAAAGACGTTATCAACAACGGTTGGTTTTAATGTGCAACCGAACAAAGCAATTGTAGGGGCAAATGCTTTTGCACATGAAAGCGGTATTCATCAAGACGGCATGCTAAAAAATGCTCAAACATATGAAATCATGACACCTGAATCTGTGGGTCTTACAAAATCTGAATTAGTTTTGGGTAAACATTCTGGTCGTCATGCGCTTAAAGATAAATTGAAAGAGCTTGGTTATGAAATTGGTGACAATGCATTCCAAGATCTATTCAAACGTTTCAAAGATTTAGCTGATAAGAAAAAAGAGATCTTTGATGATGATATTATCGCATTGATTGATGATGAAGTCGGACGTGGTCATGAACGTATTCAATTTAAATCTCTTCAGATTGTTGCGGGGACAAATGGGCCACAAACGGCTGATATGTGTGCCTTTGTTGATGGTGAAGAAAAATGTGTCAAAGTTGAAGGGAACGGTCCGGTAGATGCTATTTTCAAAGCGATCCGTGCTATTGAACCGCATCCAGATGCGCATTTACAACTTTATCAGGTGAGCGCTATTACAGGCGGTACAGATGCGCAGGCTGAAGTGACTGTCCGTCTTGAGGAAGATGGTAAAACGGTTACTGGTCAGGGAGCGGACGCCGATACGCTTGTATCTTCTGCGCGTGCATATATTCATGCATTGAATAAATTGATGACGAAGCGCCTAAAAAGTAAGCCAGAATAAATGTTTACATAATATTTTAGTTTTGCTATGAACTCTAGCTATGTTGGATAGCAGAGATGTTTATGTGAGTGCTGACGTCACCAAGCAAATGATTAACGAAGCTTGTGATGATGCTTCGTTGCGCTTGTCTGAGCTAACTGGCGCTCATATATCTGTTTCGATTGCTACGATTTGCGAACTCTTTAAAGCTCATACCATGTGGGGTGGAACCCCTTTGGAGTGGAGGAGAGATCCTTTTTACCAAACGCAAGATGTTCGAAGATTTACCATTGCGATAACTTCTGAATCTCATGTTCTGGGCTTATGTCGAAGTAGTCATAGGTTAGGCCAGTCAACATTGACTATGGAGAAGGCTCAGTCATTAAAGGGGAGGGCGCATCCTTTAAAGGGTAGGGCAATAGCGGCTTTTACCGAAGTCAATTTAGCGATTGCAAAGAATTTTGACTTGAGGCGCATCTCAGCAGAGCAGCCTTACCCTTTTTTATTGCCTAAGCTTAAAGAGGCGGGCTTTGATACGACGTATCAACCTATTGGCTGTATTGCTTCAGCAGAATTACCGATTACAGAATCTACATCTGTTAGCTGGCCAACCTATTCGAAATAGTTTCAAACACATCATGAAACATTTCTTCAGTCAGACGCTTTGTGGATGTGTTGTATTTAGAACAGTGATAGCTGTCTATTAATGTAACACCACTACCTAATTGATGAATTGCTTCATGTCCGAATTTGTAGGCAGAGAGTTTCTCTCCGTGCGCCTTTAGTACTGCGTTATGCGATACAAGCCCAAGGGAGAGAATAATCCTTAAGTTTGGCATATGCTCAATCTGGCTTTTTAAGAAAGGTTGGCAGGCATTTATCTCTGGTCCAGTTGGTTTGTTCTCTGGCGGTACGCATCGTACTGCATTTGTAATGCGGCAATTAACAAGCTCTAACCCATCATCTGCGCGTGCTTTAAACTCTCCATTGGCAAAGCCATATTTAATAAGCGTTCCGTAGAGAAGCTCTCCGGCAAAATCACCAGTAAAGGGTCTTCCACTAAAGTTGGCGCCTTTAAGGCCTGGCGCAAGTCCAACGATTAAAAGCTCTGAATTGATGTCACCGAAGGAAGGAACAGGCCCATTGAACTTGTCGGGGAATTTAACGCGATTTTGATCTCGAAAATCCGCCAATCTTGGGCATATCAGGCAGTCGTGTTCCGGTTGGGTAAGGCTGTTTTGTGTTGTCATTGCGCTAACTTGACTGAAATATCCTTTGTTATCAAGCCTCTCGGTATAAAAGCTTGCAGTTTTGAGAAAAACCTCCTATAAACAGCCTTTCACAGCCGAAATTGCTTAAAAATAAAGGAAAAACAATGGCTCGCGTAACCGTAGAAGATTGTATTGAAGAAGTATCAAATCGTTTTGAGCTTGTCATGGTGGCAGCGCAACGTGCCCGTAAAATTGGTTCAGGCGCTCCTTTGACAATTGATCGTGATAACGACAAAAACCCTGTAGTTGCTTTGCGTGAAATCGCTGATCGCACAGTTGAAGTTGAAGAGTTAAAAGAAGATATCGTACGTAGTAAGCAACGTATCATCGCATTGGATGATGATGGTGAAGATGTCATCGACATGATGGACGGTGAAGCTGAGTGGGGTCAAATGAGTGAAGAGGCCGCACCTGCTGCAGACGTCGAGCCAAGTTTGACAGATATGGCCGGTAGCCCTGTAGACGAGGCGTAAGTCTTATATGTATAGTTTTGAAAGGGTCGGTTTCGCCGACCTTTTTTTATGGGTTTTTCCTGAGCGCCATGGTATTTTTTAAGAAATTAACGATTATCGTCTTCTAGAGCATAAAATAACAAGAATGAACCAGCTTAAAACGCTTTTAAAAACAGTCAAATCCTATACGCCAAACCTTGATCCGGCAATGATCACGCATGCTTACGAGTATGCGAAAGAAAAGCATGATGGGCAAACACGTGTTTCTGGAGAACCATATTACACGCACCCTATGGAAGTCGCTCAAATCCTTGCCGATATGAATATGGATGAGCCAACAATTGTAACAGCCATATTGCATGACACATTGGAAGATACGTCAGCTACTTTTAAAGATTTGGAGGAAAAGTTTAGTCTTGAAGTTGCAGACCTAGTCAATGGCGTTAGTAAGTTGACAAAAATTGAGAGCCAAACTTTTGAAGGGAAGCAGGCTGAGAACTTCCGAAAACTATTGGTCGCAATGTCAGAAGATATTCGCGTTCTTTTGGTGAAGCTTGCAGATAGGCTGCACAATATGCGTACGCTTCATCATTTTAAAGATCGTCCAGACAAATGTCGTCGTATCTCAAAAGAAACGACAGATATCTATGCCCCTCTGGCTGAGCGTATTGGTGTACATCAGATCAAAGAAGAACTTGATGATCTTTCCTTTAGCTATATGTACCCGGAAGCGCAGGCGAGTATCACCAATCGTCTTTCTTTCCTTCGTAAGGAAGGAAATAAAATCATTAAGAAGATTATTAAAACTCTTGATGGTGAGATGAAGAAGGCGGGTATTAACGCCGAAATTACAGGTCGTGAAAAAACGCGCTATTCAATTTGGAAAAAAATGCAAAGAAAGAATATTTCTTTTGAGCAGCTTTCCGACATCATGGCTTTCCGTATCGTGGTTGATAGTGTTGAAGAGTGTTATCATACGCTGGGTATTCTTCATTCCCATTATCCGACTGTTCCAGGACGTTTCAAAGATTATATTTCAACACCGAAGCCAAATGGGTATCGTTCCTTGCATACAACTGTCTTGGGGCCAGAAAATCAGCGCATTGAGATTCAAATACGTACATTAGAAATGCATCAGGAAGCTGACTTAGGTGTGGCGGCGCACTGGGCTTACAAAGATGGTAAAAAGAAGACGGATCAAAAAGATGTGACGAGTTATCGTTGGCTGCGAGAACTCCTCGAAATTCTTGAACAATCACAAAGACCGGAAGATTTCTTAGAAAATACGAAGCTTGAGTTATTTCAAGATCGTGTTTTTGTCTTCTCTCCAAGAGGTGATCTAATTGAGCTGCCTAACGGGTCAACGCCTGTTGATTTTGCGTATGCTATTCATTCTGGTGTTGGTGATAAAACTGTGGGCGCAAAAGTAAATGGTCGCATTGCGCCGCTCAATACAAAGCTTAACAATGGTGATCAGGTTGAGATCATTACTTCGAAAACACAAAACCCGTCACCGGCTTGGGAGCGTTTTGTTGTTACTGGTAAGGCGCGTTCTCATATCAAGCGTTATGTGCGCCAGCAGCAGAAGGTTGAGTACGCAGCTCTTGGTCAGGCGATGCTAAAGAAGATATTCCAACAAGAGGGCTATAACTTTAGTGATAAGGCTGTGTCTGGGGTTGTCAAACAACTTCGTGTTGATGATGTTGAGGATATATACGCGAATATTGGATCAGGTCATTTTAAAGCGTCTGAAGTATTTAAAGCCATCTTCCCGGCGCATAAAGCTGAAGTGGCACAACCTCCAAAAGATCAGGATCCTAAAGATTATGCCCTCGCGAAAAGAGCGGGGTCGGATAAGCCGCTTCCTATTAAAGGCCTTATTCCTGGCATGGCGGTTCATTTTGCACGCTGTTGTCATCCGCTTCCAGGAGATCGTATTGTTGGTATTGTTGCGACGGGTAAAGGTGTGACTATTCACACAATTGACTGTGAAACACTCGAAACTTTTGCAGATACGCCAGAGCGCTGGATTGATGTGTCATGGGGAGATGGAGATGACAGCCCGGAATCTCATGTCGGTCGATTGAATGTTACGTTCTTGAACCAGCCAGGTGGGTTAGGTACAGTTTCGACGGTTATCGGTAAAAATGGTGGGAATATAGTAAATCTTAAAATTACTAATCGTTCCGTTGATTTCTGGGACATCTTAATCGATGTGTACGTCAACGACACGAAACATCTTAATAATGTGATTGCTGCGCTCCGTGCAACGCCAGAGATCACGTCTGTTGATCGTGCAAAAGGACGTTAAACCCCCATGGTTTTTAAAAGACGTACAAAGCCTAGTCTTTGGAGCCAGGTAAGAAACTTCTTTTGGCCTTCCATGGGCTGGAAACGCTCATTTACCTATATTAAACATCGTGTTGTTCGTTTGCAGGCTAGTAATTATGCTGTGGCTGCTGGTTTGGCCTTTGGAGCGTCGATTTCATGGGCGCCGACACTAGGCTTTCATATTATACAGGCTTGTTTGTTGTGTTTTGTCTTCAGAGCCAACTACCTTGCGGCGCTGCTTGGAACAATTATCGGTAATCCCTGGACATTCCCCTTTATGTTCTTTGTATCTTATCAGCTGGGCTTTTTTGTTATTGAAATGGCTGGATATAAAGAATTGTTGCCTACTGGCGATGTAGACTTTAGTTTGTCGGGAATTGCTGATGCCCCTTGGGCTATTATAGGCCCTATGCTTGTCGGTGGTTATATGATGACAGCCATGACTTTCCCGCTGTTTTATGGAGCATTTTATTTTATGGTTAAGTCAGCAAGGGCCGCTCGACTGAAGTTGTTAGACAGAAAGAAACAATAGTGATCATTGGTACAGGTATAGATCTGGTTGATAGTCGCCGTATCGAAAAATTAATGGCGAAGACTGGTGAGCGTTTTAAAAGTCGCTATTTCACTGATGGTGAGATTACCTTGATTGAAAGTAGAGAAAAGCTCGGACAAGATATCATGACGTTGTCAAAGAGGTTTGCTGCAAAAGAGGCTTGCGCAAAAGCTTTGGGAACAGGGTTCATTGATGGGCTTAAATTAAAAGAGATAGAAGTTCTTCTTGATAAGTTGGGGAAGCCGTCTCTTGTTTTGAGCGGTCGTGCACATGAGGTGCTAGAGTCAATGTTGCCCGAGGGCACGGAGGCAGCATTGCATTTAAGTTTAACAGATGAGCCGCCTTATGCGCAGGCTCAAGTCATTATTGAGGCAAGATAAAGTAGGTATTATGAGCCAAGAAGAAGTTTCAAAAGCGGATACAGAGTTGCGTGCAGAAAAACCGCAAAGCGAAAAGCATGCGGCTAAGCTCCGTGATAAGGAAGAAATCAGTGAACTCGCAAAAACAATTATAATTGCGTTGTTTTTGGCGCTTGCTATCCGCACTTTCTTGTATGAGCCGTTTAATATTCCCTCTGGCTCTATGCTTCCGACACTTAAGGTTGGTGATTATCTATTCGTCAGTAAAACTGCCTACGGTTATAGCCAATACTCTTTTCCGTTTGGTATGGCGTCTTTTGATGGACGTTTTATGGAAGGTGGCGAGGATGATAAGCCTAAGCGTGGCGATGTTGTTGTTTTTAAACTTCCTACTGATAACAAGACTGATTATATCAAAAGAATTGTTGGTTTGCCTGGTGAGCGCGTTCAAGTTATAGCAGGACGCCTTTATATTAATGGTGAATTGGTTGAAAGAGAGCCTGTTGGTTTTATACAAGATGTTGGGCCTGATTTTAGAAACAGGACGGTGACTGAATACTTGGAAACGCTTCCGGGTGGCATAGTGCACCGTATATATGAAGTCTCTGATAACGAAGCGAATGATAATACGAAGGAGTACCGTATTCCTGCTAATCATTACTTTGTAATGGGGGATAATCGGGATAATTCTCAAGATAGCCGCGTTCAATCACTCGTTGGGTTTGTGCCGTATGAGAATTTAGTAGGACGCGCAGATATTTTATTCTTCTCTGTCGATGAAAAGGCAAAGTTATTGTTGCCTTGGACATGGTTTCAAGCCGTACGGTTTGACCGCATATTTGATAAAATCGGACCTGTTCGTCCTGAAGCGAAGTAAGTATGTCTATTCCGTATGAAAAAGTTGAAAAAGTTATTGGCTATCAGTTTAAAGATCGCCACTTATTAGAGCGCGCTTTAACGCATTCTAGCACGGGCGATGAGTATAACTACCAAAGGTTGGAGTTTTTAGGAGACCGTGTTGTTGGTTTAGTTATTGCTGATGCTTTATTTAAAAAGTTTCGTAGTGAGAATGAAGGTGGTTTGGCAAAGCGTCATACCGCTCTTATTCAAGGATCAACGCTTGCTATCATTGGTCAGGCACATGGTTTAAATGATTTCATACAGTTTTCTGAAGCAGAGAAAAGTGCTGGCGGTAGTCAAAACGAAAATATTATCGCAGATGTAGTTGAATCTTTATTGGGCGCTATTTTTATTGATGGCGGATATGATCTTGTGCAGGAAGTAATACTTCGCTTATGGGGTGATAATATTGAAACGCTTAAACAGGCACCCCAAGATCCTAAAACAGAGTTACAGGAATGGGCGCAGGCACGCCAACTACCTTTACCAGTTTATGAAATTATTTCTAAGTCTGGTCCTGATCACGCGCCTGTTTTCACAATCCAATTATCCGTTGAGGGTTTTGACTCTATAACAGATGAAGGCCCTTCACGACGCCAAACAGAGAAAACCGCTGCGCGAAAAATGCTTAAAAAATTAAAAAGTGAAAAGGCAGGCTCTTAATGAGTGATGATAATAACAAGCGCTTTGGTTTTGTTGCGGTTGCTGGCGCACCCAATGCAGGAAAATCAACTTTGATGAATGCCTTGGTTGGCGAAAAGGTCTCTATTGTTTCGCCTAAAGTTCAAACTACACGAACGCGTGTTCTTGGTATTGCATTACATGAGAACGCTCAGATTGTTTTTGTTGATACGCCTGGTATCTTCCAGCCCAGTAAAAAAAATAATCTAGAAAAAGCTATTGTTTCTGCCGCTTGGGAAGGAGTTTATGATGCGGAAACGCTTGTTTTTGTTGTCGATATTTCAAAGAAAAGCGATAAATCAGATCAGCATATTATTGAGCGGTTAAAAGAAATTAAACCGAATAAAACAGTCTTGGTACTCAATAAAATTGATAAAGTATCTCGCGAAAAATTGATTGAAGCAGCAGCTCATTACAATACGCTTTATGATTTTGATGCGACATTTATGATTTCAGCTCTCAAGAAAAATGGCATTAAAGATCTCTTATCGTTTTTGGCTGATAGCATGCCTGAGGATATATGGCATTATCCCGAAGATCATATTACAGATATGCCGATGCGATTAATGGCTGCAGAGGTAACACGCGAAAAGCTGTTTTTAAAATTATACCAAGAACTTCCTTATCATTTAACTGTAGAGACAGATGAGTGGGAACAGTTTGATAATGGTGATATCAAACTCAGTCAGACAATATATGTAACGCGTGATACGCATAAAAAAATTATTCTGGGAAAGGGTGGCTCTATGATCCGTCAAATTGGTCAAGCCGCGCGCAATGAACTTTCGAAATCATGGGATGTTCCTGTTCATCTGAAAACGTTTGTGAAGGTTCGTGAAAATTGGCTGGATGATGATGAACGCTATGCTCCATGGGGCTTAGATCCAAAAGCACCGATACAATAAAAATAAAAAAAACAAAAAATAAATTTTGTTTTGTGGATAAGGGTTGTTTATTTGGGCCCGACTCTAGTCAGAGAATCATGACCTTGATAAGCTCATTTTAGTTTCAGGAAAAACACAAGATTTTATTATCAGAGTGATCTGGTTTTGTACTTCTTTTTGGGGGATGATTGAATGAGTTGGAGTGACGAGCGCGTTGAAGTTTTAAAAAAGCTTTGGGGTGAAGGAAAGACGGCGGCAGAGATTGCAAAGCAATTAGGTGAAGGTGTAACTCGTAATGCCGTTATTGGTAAGGCGCACCGACTTAAGTTATCTAGCCGTGTTTCTCCTATTCAGCAGAATACGAAAAAGAAAAAGGTTGAAAAAGCGCCACGCGTTGTGAAGCGTGCGCCAACACAACCTAAAATGCCTGCTTTTGAAGGCAAAAAAGTTCCTTTGTCAGAGCTAACTGAGAAAATGTGTCGTTGGCCTTCAGGAGATCCGCAAAGTGAAGATTTCTCTTTCTGTGGTTGTCGTGCAGTTGAAGGATTGCCATATTGCGCCAGACATGCAGAGGTCGCTTATCAGGTGACGTCACGCGCAAAGACCCTGAATGCTTCGGATTTTGCTGATGACGCAGGTACTCCGGATGATTTAGAGATCAAAAACGTAGCATCGGCATAAACACCACAAGCTATATATTGTAATTTTATTACCGGGCCGTCCTTTCATTTAGGGCGGCTTTTTGGTATATAATTGGGGTGTTTAGGCAGAAGGTAGAAGCTTCTGCTATTATTGTATTGGAAAGCATCCCTGATGAAGAAATCTATATTTATTGCTATAGCGATCGCTGTTGTTACTGTTGCTTGGTTCATGAGTGGGTCAGGAGGGAACTCACAGGGTGAAGGTAGTTCTAACTATTCTGCTGAAAATTCTCCTCAATCTGAAGAATTAGAAGGATCTGATGATTTAACAGAGGTTCGTGTTCGTGACTTGGTCTTTGAATGGATGATAGATGATGTAACGATTACGGGGCGTACAAGAGCATCCCGTAAAATATCGATGAAGGCTGAGATTGATGGTCAAATTGCAGAAATATTAATTGATAAAGGCGCAGCGGTAAAAAAAGGCGATGTTATTGCTAAGCTAGAAATTAAGAGTAGAGCTGCCAGCGTAAGAGAAGCGGAACAACTTCTTGAGCAACGACAAATTCAATACAACGCCGCAAAAGAATTAGAACAAAAAGGGTTTAATTCTCGCGTTCGTTTGGCTGAAGCGAGGGCGCAACTTGAATCTGCGCGTGCTGGTCTTAAAAAGGCGCGTATTGAGCTGAGTGATACGAGTATCCAAGCACCTTTTGATGGTGTGATCGATGGGCAGCACATTGAAATCGGAGATTTTGTCTCTGTAGGGCAGGACCTGTTCGATCTTGTTGATTTAGATCCGTTGGAGATTGTTGGCTTTGTTACTGAAAAACAGATTATGCGCGTTGATCTGGGGTCTGAAGCAGATATATCATTGAGTAGCGGCAAGACAGCGCAAGGAACTGTTACATACATAGCAACTTCCGCTAATGCTGACACGCGTACTTTTGAAGTTGAGGTATCTTTACCGAATGAAAACTATGCAATTAAGGAAGGCATAACCTCTCAAATTACTATCCCGCTGGAACAACAAAAAGCTTATCGTATCTCACCTTCAGTTCTTTCCCTTACGGATGAAGGAGCTGTTGGTATTAAAATTATAGATGAGAATGACCGCGTTCAGTTTGTCCCGGTTATATTTTTAAAAGATACGCCAGAGTTTTTATGGATATCTGGTTTACCAGATAAAATACGCTTGATCACCGTGGGGCAGGAGTTTGTAACAGATGGACAAGTCGTAAAGCCTGTTTCTGCTGATGGTGAGGGATTACTATGAACGGCATTATACACGCGGCTTTAGGCAGAAGTCGTACAGTTCTGGCGTTGCTGGTTTTTATCTTGTTGGCAGGTAGTTACGCCTATCAAAATATTCCTAAAGAATCTTCTCCAGATATTGATATACCAACGCTTTATGTGTCTATGGCACTTGAAGGGATTTCTCCCGGAGATTCTGAGCGTTTATTGTTAAGGCCTATGGAGCAGGAGTTAAGCTCGATCGAGGGGCTTAAGGAGATGAAATCGACCGGTTATACGGGAGGTGGATTTATTATTTTAGAGTTTCAGGCAGGCTTTAATAAGGATGACGCCCTGGAAGATGTTCAAGAAGGCGTTGATAAAGCAAAATCTGAATTACCGGACAATATGGATAAAGACCCACAAGTTACAGAAGTTAACTTTAGTCTTTTTCCTGTTCTTGTTGTGACCTTGTCTGGAGATCTTCCTGAACGATCACTCATAAAAATGGCTCAGGATCTACAAGATAAGATAGAAGCCGTTCCTACTGTTCTAGAAGCCAACATTACGGGAGATCGTGAAGAGCTATTAGAGATTGTTGTCGATCCTGTATTGTTAGAAAGTTACAATTTGCGCGGAGAAGACATTTTACAGTTCTTTAACCGTTCTAATCGATTAGTCGCAGCAGGCGATCTGGATACGGGCGTCGGTCGTTTTGCGATTAAGGTGCCAGGCCTGTTTGAAAATGTTACCGATATCATGGATATGCCACTTCGTACTGAAGGGGATTCAGTCATCCGTGTGCGTGATATTGCGAAAATACGCTCCACATTTAAGGATCCTGAAAACTTCGCACGTATAAATGGCAAACGCGCCATTGCTTTGAACATTGTCAAAAGAACGGGCGAAAATATCATTGAAACAATTGAAGCAGTAAGAGGCGTTGTTGCTGAAGAGCAGAAATTTTGGCCAAATAACGTTGATGTTGTTTATACGCTTGATCAATCTGATGACATTCGCGAACGTTTGAAAGATTTGCAGAATAATATCATTAGCGCAATTCTACTCGTTATGATTGTGGTTATCGCGGTTATGGGGCTGCGTGCTGCGGGTCTTATTGGTGTGGCTATTCCAAGTGCGTTTTTATCAGGCGTTCTCATTATTTTTACGATGGGCCTGACCGTTAACATTGTTGTTCTTTTTGCGCTCATTTTGTCCATTGGTATGCTTGTTGATGGTGCAATTGTTGTTACTGAATATGCTGATCGCCGTATGAGAGAAGGAAAGAGCAAGAAAGAGGCTTATGAAGAAGCTGCCAAGCGTATGGCTTGGCCTATTATAGCTTCAACGGCAACCACACTGGCTGCTTTTGCTCCGCTGCTATTCTGGCCGGGTATTGTTGGCCAATTCATGAAGTATATGCCTATTACTCTTATTGCAGTTTTGGGTTCTTCCTTGGTGGTAGCGCTTATATTTGTTCCTGTTTTGGGTAGTATATTTGGCAGTGTAAGCAAGCAAGATAAAGATGTTCTGGATCTAGAAAAAATTCAAACGGAAGAAGAGCTGAAAGAGGTGAAAGGCTTTGCAGGTTTTTATGTCTCTGTTCTGAACGCAGCTTTAAAGATACCTGGCATGGTTCTTATGGGCACCGTTCTTCTCTTGATTGGCGTTCAGGTTATTTATGGTACTTTTGGGCGCGGTGTAGAGTTTTTCCCGGAAATTGAACCAACGGCGGCCACTATTCTTATTCACGCTAGAGGCAACCTTTCTGTTTATGAACAAGATAAGCTCGTAAGGGAAGTGGAAAACCGTATTCTCGATATAGAAGGCATTAAAGTATTTTATACAGAGAGTGGTAAGCAGAGCCAAGAGGGACAAGATACCGTTGCTGAAGATGTCATTGGTAAGATCACGCTAGAGTTAGACAAATGGTTTAGCCGCCCTCCCGCAGATGAATTACTTCAAGATATTCGCGAACGTACAAAAGACATAGCAGGTATATATATTGAAGCGCAGAAGCAAGAAGAGGGGCCTCCGTCAGGTAAGGATGTTCAAATTCAAATTGGTAGCCGTTTTCCTGAAGCATTAGATCCTGTCGTTGAAAAGTTAGTTACACTTTTAGAAGAAGATGGCGATTTCAGAGATATTGAAGATAGTCGTCCTCTCCCTGGAATTGAATGGGAAATGCAGGTTGATCGTGCCCAGGCATCAAAATTTGGCATCGATATTTCTTTGATCGGTGATTATATCCGCATGATTACAAATGGCTTAAAAGTATCAGATTACAGGCCGGATGGTGCGGAGGATGAGGTTGATATTGTTATTCGTCATTCTGTATCTGAGAGAACATTAGACCAACTCGATAATGTGCGTATTGAGACGGGGGCGGGTTCAGTTCCGATCACCAACTTTGTAGAACGTATTCCTCAACCTGCTGTTGGTACGATAAATCGTGCGGATCAGCAGCGCATATATACGGTTAAGGCTAACACAATGCCTGGGCTTAATATTAATGATAAAGTCGTCGCGCTTAAAACCTGGATGGAAGAAAACGCAGATCAACTCGATCCACGTGTTTCTATTCAATTTAAAGGCGAAGATGAGGACCAAAGAGAAGCGCAAGAATTTCTAATGAAAGCTTTTGTTGTCGCTCTTTTTGCCATGGCTGTAATTTTGGTGACGCAGTTTAATAGCTTCTATAGTGCGTTTTTAATTTTGTTTGCTGTTGTGATGTCGACAATAGGCGTGATGATGGGTTTACTTATTATTCAACAACCTTTCGGTATTGTTATGTCTGGTATTGGTGTGATCGCACTTGCAGGTATTGTGGTGAATAATAATATTGTTTTGATCGATACGTTTGATTCAATTAGAGCGCGTGGTGTCGATACACGGTTGGCCGTTTTACTTACAGGCGCCCAACGTTTGCGTCCTGTATTGTTGACAACGGTGACAACGGTTCTTGGGCTTATGCCGATGGTTCTTCAAATGAACGTTGATTTTATCGGTCGTTCTATATCGTATGGCGCACCATCAACGCAGTGGTGGGTTCAACTCTCAACAGCGATTGTTTTTGGGTTGAGTTTTTCAACGTTACTAACGCTTGTTGTGACGCCATGTGCGTTGATGTTAAGAGATAAAGCAGCGCGATTACGTATGCGTGTATCTTCCTTCATTAAATCAAAAACAAAAAAGCCAGCTTAAAGCTGGCTGATTAATGTCTTAGAGAATTTCAAAATCGACGACTTCTCGGCCTTTATCAACCGGACGGACAAGCATTTTGACTTTCTGACCAGGGATTAGAAGATCCATATTATGACGATCTAAGCATGTCTTGTGAACAAAGACATCTTTTTGGCCATCTTCAGGGATAATAAACCCAAAACCTTTGTCAGGTTTATACCACTTTACTGTACCTTCCATAGTAACCAGGTTTTCCATCTCGGAAGGATCAATACGGAATGTAATTGGAGAAGGATCATCGCCTTGCTCGATTAATTCTTCAACTTTAGTGATTAAAGCGCCTTTTGGGCCCTTCACCATCTGGCATTGAATAATAGCATTGTTACCAAGTTCTTTTACGCCGGCTTCTTGAAGTGTTGTTATATGAATGAATGCATCACAAGGATCATCTTCGGGAACAGTAAAGCCAAATCCTTTTGTCGAATTAAACCACTTTAGCTTGGTACGTACCGATGACATTTCACTATCTTCGGTCGCATAGTCCGCGGCATTGGGTAGCGGCGTCGTAATCAAAAGTCTAATCCCGTTATTACTTTAAAAGAAAACTTTAACTTTTATTAATTTAGCCCATAGAAATGGCCTGATCCAGCATTTTTATTGAAATGCATCCACAAACTCGTTTGTACGCAACTTTATTTCAAACATTTATTCTCTATATTCATGCGCGTTTTGTTGTAGAATATTAGGTATAACTGATGGGAGCTGAGATAATTATGGTTAAAGACAACATGTATCCATGGGAAAATGACTATCCAGAGAATGCTGATTGGAATACTGAGGTTCCTAAATATCCCGTATACGACATGCTGAAGACAACAGCTGAAAAGTATGGTGATTACCCTGCATTTGATTTCTTAGGGTTTAAGCAAGATTGGAATGAGATAAACTCCCTTGTATTGCGTTTTGCCAAGGGGTTGCAATCTATAGGCGTAGAGAAGGGAACAAAGGTCGGGATCTTTTTGCCAAATTGTCCTTATTTTCTGATCGCTTACTATGCTCTCATGAAGGTTGGTGCGACAGCGGTTAACTATAATCCGCTTTACGCCGAAAAAGAGCTCGCCAATATGATTGAGGATAGTGAAACTGAGGCCATGATTACGGCAGATCTTGAATTGTTATTTGGTAAAATGAGTAAGATGCTGCACGACACACGCCTCAATCATATTGTTGTATGTTCGTTTACTGATATCTTACCGTTTCCAAAGAATATTCTATTTAAGCTTGTTAAGGGTAAAGAATTATCCAATGTACCTGAGAATAGACGCATCTCATGGTTTGATAAACTCACTGATAATGATGGAAAACCTACTGAGGTAGAAATCGATCCGCTTGAAGATATTGCGCTCTATCAATATACAGGCGGAACGACAGGATTACCGAAGGGTGCGATGTTGACGCACGCAAATATTGTCGCAAATGCCGAGCAAGCAGGTATGTGGCTTGGTTGTGAAGAGGGGCAAGATAAAATGCTTGGCGTTATCCCATTCTTCCATGTTTTTGCGATGACCGCTGTGATGAATTTGAGTGTGCGTAAGGCGCTGGAAATTGTTGCCCTGCCGCGTTTTGAGCTCGATCAAACGCTCGACCTTATTCATAAGAAAAAACCGACAATATTTCCGGCTGTTCCCGCTATCTATAATGCCGTGAATAATCATAAAAAACTGGCGAAGTTTGATCTGTCATCTTTGCGTTTTTGCATCTCTGGCGGGGCGCCATTGCCTGTCGAAGTAAAGCGTAAGTTTGAAGAGAAGACAGGTTCGGTTGTTGTTGAAGGGTATGGTTTGACAGAGAGCTCTCCTGTTCTTTGTTGTAATCCGCCTGTGGGTGAGAATAAGCTAGGTTCTATTGGCCTTCCTTTCCCACGCACTGTTGTTGAAATCATTGATACGGAAACGGGTAAAGAAGTGGCAGTGGGTGAGCGCGGCGAGCTTTGCGCCCGTGGCCCACAAGTGATGAAGGGCTATTGGAAGCGCGATGAAGAAACGGCTGCTACGTTAAAGAACGGGCGACTTCATACGGGTGATATCGCGATCATGGATGAGGATGGATATTTCTTCATTGTGGACCGGATCAAGGACATGATCATTACCAATGGTTATAATGTTTACCCGCGTAATGTTGAAGAAGCTATTTATCAGCACCCAAGTGTTGAAGAGTGCATTGTGGCTGGTCTGCCTGACTCTCAACGCGGTGAAATTGTGAAAGCATGGATTAAGTGCAAAGAAGGCCGCACGTTAACGGCGGAAGATTTGAAAGTTTTCCTGAACGATAAAATCTCGCCAATGGAAATTCCAAAACGCATTGAATTCCGTGATGAGCCATTGCCAAAGACAATGATTGGTAAGCTCAGCCGTAAGGATATTGTGGCAGAGGAGTTGACGGGAAAGTTCTAAGGGTTTCCTCTTTCTTTCCTAGCTTTAGGGCCTCTTTTAACTGAAGGAGAAAGGGGTTTATTTCGATTTTTAGGTTGTAGTCCTCTACTTATCATAAATTGATATATTTCCATGCCAACTTGATATATTTCCACTGCATCTTCTTTTATTTCTTGTGCGGATATTTTTTGTAAAGATACTG
The DNA here is from genome assembly GCA_013215815.1 of Alphaproteobacteria bacterium. Taxonomy (GTDB): domain Bacteria; phylum Pseudomonadota; class Alphaproteobacteria; order Micavibrionales; family Micavibrionaceae. The sequence continues at coordinate 33,220 of JABSQP010000019.1, forward strand.
CTAGTTTTCCTCTTGCGGTTTGTCGATGACTGAATACATCATTTGTTAAAGGATTGATTGCTAGCGAGTTGTGAAGAGCAATGTTTCGTTTATCTATCGCATTTTTAGCTCTATCTAATAGAGAATCAATTTTGTCTAATTCATCTATGTCTGGAGCATCTATTTCAGCAAGAGTGCGAATGATATTGTCCTTAAGAGGGAACGATAGGTGGGTGGTTAGGGCAATTGATTGAATCATATCTATGCCTAATAGCCCGCCTATGAACTGCTGTAGGATGTCTTCTGTTTGTGCCGCCGCGGTAGCTATTAAGCCAAGTGCTTCTAGGTACTCAGAGGGGATGCTTCTGGGATCATAGTCATAAGTGATTTGATTAGTGGTCAAATTCTACCCTCTTAACGTTGCGCCTGTTTTTGCCGCTACTGCGTCGATGACTTTCTTTGAAAGGCCCTCAATTTCACTGTCTGTTAGTGTTTGTTTCACTGGCTGAAGTACAACGTTCACGGCGACGGATTTCTTACCGTCTTCTACGCCTTTTCCTTGATAAATATCAAACACATCAACGCGAACAATCAGGTTTTTATCCGCGCCTTTTGCTGCGCGGACAAGGCTTTCCACTTCAACATTTTCATCAACGATGAATGCAAAGTCACGTTCTACGGGTTGGAATTGCGGGATGTTAAGTAGCGCTTTGTTTGTACCCTTTTTCTTTGCCCCAGGAATGTTATCTAAGAAAACTTCAAAGCCTGCGAGTGGAGATTTCAAATCCATCTCTTCCAAAATAGCTGGATGAATTTCACCAAATGTTGCGAGAACATTTTTTCCCAAAGTAAGCGCTCCAGAGCGACCTGGGTGGTAATGATCTGGTGCGCTGCGGGCCACTTGCAAGTTACCTGTTGGCGCGCCTGCTGCTTCTAATGCGGCGATTGCATCAGCCTTTGCATCAAACACATCTGTATCACGGCTTGATTCTGCGCCGCTCCAGTGACGGTTTGCGAGAGCGCCAAAACGAAGGCCAGCGGCAACACTGCGCTGCCCATCAACTTTTGCGCTTTGGAAATCTGGGCCAACTTCGAATAGAGCTGTATTACCGTTCCCATGGTCAGCGTTTTTCATTGCAGCCTGGATGAGGTTTGGCAAAATGCTTGGGCGCATTTGGTCAAGATCAGAGCTGATCGGGTTGGATAGCGTTAGGTTATCTTCATTACCGTTATCATTTGAGCCGAATTGTTTTGCTAGATCTTTTTGCAAGAATGACCATGTCACACATTCGCTCATACCACGTGCAGCTAGAGCGTTACGCGCCATACGTGCACGTGTAATGCCAACTGTTTCGGCGCTGTCCGAGATAGCGTGTTCAGAGCGCACAGAAACCACCTCAATATTATCGTAACCAATAACGCGGATCACTTCTTCGACAAGATCCGCTTTACCGTGTACGTCGCTACGCCATGATGGTGGCATTGCTTTATTACCGTTTAATGTGAAGCCAAGATCTTCAAGAATTTTACGTTGCTGATCTTCTGGCACGTCCATACCCGATAGTTTTTTCGTGTAAGCTGGGTCAAAGTCAATCTTATGCTTCCATTCTGGTACATCACCAGTCTTAACAACGTCGGATGGTTCACCGCCACAAAGTTCCATGATAAGACGTGTAGCGACTTCAACACCTGTAGCAACAAATTCGGGATCAACGCCACGATCAAAACGGTAGCGTGCATCTGAATCAACTTGTAGATCACGGCCTGTGCGTGCTGTGCTGTCAGGATTGAAGTAAGCACATTCTAAGAAGACGTTCTTTGTACTTTCTGTGCAGCCTGTAGATACGCCGCCAACAATACCGCCGAGGCCTAGAAGGCCGCTTTCATCTGTAATAGCGCACATACCATCTTTTGTTGTGTATGATTTATCGTTCAATGCGTCGAACTCTTCACCATCTTTTGATAGACGCACAGTAATGTCACCTTTCAGAAGATCTGCATCATAAACGTGCAACGGACGGCAAAGGTCTAGAGATACATAGTTTGTAATATCAACTAGCGCTGAAATAGGGCGAAGGCCAACCGCTTTCAAGCGGTTTTGCATCCATGTTGGTGATTGTTTGTTCTCAATGTTTTTGATCAGGCGACCCATGAAAAGCGGGCAATGATCTTTTGCCTCGATGTGAACATTTACTGGCGATGCACCGTTTCCTTTTACAGCCGACGTATCGAGAGGTTTTAACGTACCTAAACCTGCTGCAGCCAAGTCGCGCGCAATACCGCGAATACCCGCGCAATCACCACGATCAGGTGTTAGTGCAATATCAATAACAGGATCATCCATACCGAAAATTTCAGTAAATGGTGTGCCAACAGGTGTATCTTCTGGAAGATCAATGATGCCATCATGCTCATCTGATAAACCCATCTCACGTTCGGAAACGAGCATACCATTTGATTCTTCTCCGCGGATTTTGCCTTTTTTAAGAAAGAGGTCAGTACCTGGAACATAAGAACCGGCAGGAGCGAAAACACCCTTCATGCCTGTACGTGCATTTGGCGCGCCGCAAACAACTTGAACTTTTTCTTCGCCTGTATCCACGATACAAACGCGCAGACGGTCAGCATCAGGATGCTGTTCAGCTTTTTCAACATAAGCGACTTTAAACGGTGCAAATTTTTCACGTGGATCTTCAACGCCTTCAAGCTCCAGTCCAAGGGCTGTCAGCTTGTCTGTGATCTCTTGTAGTGATGCATCTGTGTCTAAGTGTTCTTTTAGCCAGCTTAATGTGAATTTCATTGTTTTTCCTTTATTTACGCATGAATATTTAGCGCATGAAGCGCTTGTTTTACAACAGATTTGTTGATTTAAACTCTTGATTTTTTACATAATATAAAATATAAAGCAGCTCATGAATTTACGGCGACAATTTATGTTGGGATTGCTTGCTTTTGCTGTTTCTGGGTGTGCTCGGAAAGATAGTGAAAGCCAATCTTCTGATTTGGCTGAGGGTTTGGAATATACCTCTTGTCCAACAGTCAATCTGGATCAGTTTTTTTCTTTTACGATTTCTGATGAGCTAAGGCCGATTTATTTTGGTCATGATTATGATCCAGGCGATCAATGGAATTCTGACTCTGAAACAGTAAATCTTATTAAAAGTGCGTTACAGGAAATATTAAATACGCCAGAAGGTTTTCAATTAATTTCATCTGCTGTTACACGCTTTAATGGAAATAAAATCCATTTTGATATTGATGATTTTAGAGAGGTTGGAGAAGCTGATGCATTTTCTGGCACTCCCTTTATTCGCGTTAGTAATAGTTGGGCAGCGCGCTCTGTGACATATAACTCTAATGGACGAAATATACAGCTGACTATGCAACGGCTTCTTGTTCATGAATTATATCATTTATCAGCAGGTCATGTGACAGGTGGGCCTCAAGCGTTCGATGCTAGGCGTCAGCAATATGAAGCAGAAACTGTCGCATTTACAGATAGCTATATGCATAAATATTACAATGAGCCACCGAAGGGGAATTACAATAATGCTAGTATAAATGGTGGAACGGATCGCTGGGATTATGCGCGTAAAACGCTTGGGTGTAGTGCTTCTATCTAACTCTGCGTTTGTAACATAAATAGCGTGAAATCCATTGGGATTCCAAGGTTTTTATAAAGATTTTGAACGGCTTCATTGCCATTTTCTGCAAACCAATATATCCGCGCCCAATTTTGTTTTTTACCTACATCATGTAGTTCCCAAACAAGGCGTTTTGCTATGCCCTGACGGCGGCAAGTTTCACTCACATATAAATCCTGCATGTAACATGCGGGTTCTTTAAATCCAGTTGTCGGGTGCAGGATGTAATGCAAAATACCGCATAGCGTATCACTCTCATCAAATGCGCCGAGACCAAAAACTCCTTCTTTGGGATTGCATAGGCGGCGCCATGTTTCGGCTGTGATGTCTTCGGCTATTTGATCCTGACAATTAGCCTGCCATAGAGGAAGCCAAGCATCGTAGTCTCTGCGCGCTAAGGGGCGGATATCCATTACTTGCCGCCAGTTGCGCGATTTGGACGATCCAATGGATCAAAACCATAATGCTGAAGCCAGCGAATATCGCTTTCAAAGAATGTTCGAAGATCAGGAATACCGTATTTGAGCATCGCA
>JABSQP010000002.1 GCA_013215815.1 Alphaproteobacteria bacterium
TGTTCCTGCAGGTGAGGAAGGAGAAAAATATTACGCAGGTGGATTCAATGGTGGATCTACAAAAGAATTTTTAAAAATGTCTGAAGTCATCGCTGATCGTGTGACTAAAGATTTAGAGAACGATGTGATTGCGTTATGGCATGATGTATCAATAGGCATGGTGTTATTTGCGCTGTATCACGGTATTGGCCTTATTGTTCACCGTATTTGGAGTGATAAACGTGGTAAAGCAAAGGAAAGCAACATTGTCTTTAATTGGCTCAACATCTTTGCCACGTATATGTTTGTTGTTTTGAGTTTTCCACTTCTCGTTATGCCGCTTGATAAAGCAGGTCAATTTTATTTAGCACTGGTAGGGATGTAAGAGATGAATAAATTATTCAACTTTCCCGACGAACTAAAATTTCTTGAGAAATTTACATCTGATTTATTTCCTGAGCAAAGTAAAATCAGTTTACTGCGCATCATTCTTTGGGGGATGTTCTTCCTTATTTGTGCGCATTTCTTAGCACCATCAATTGAACCGGCACTACCGCACGGAAAAAGAATGGAGCAAGTTGGCATTACGGCATTAGCGTCAACACCGTCGGATCCCCGATACACGCGCCTCGACATTAAAAAAGTACCTGACAACTCAATCATATGGGTAGGAGGTTCATCATTAACCGTCAAAGAGGAAGAAGAAGGAGAAAACTACACCTTCTTACCTTCATTGGTGAGTACAGGCGCCAACCAATATCTATCCATCAAAATGGCAAGTCGTCTACTTGATACTTATACAATGGCTTTAGATGCAATTGAGAGAGAGCCTGACGCACTCTTCATTGCATTAAACCCTTTTTGGCTCGCCAATGATCAATCAGCATTTTTCAAAACCAATCTTATGAATAGAGGAACACAATTATGGGCGACGCCGTATGATTGGCAACTAATCCCTCTTCTCTCATCACCAGGCAATGTTTTGTGGGCAATGGCAGGCTCTCATCACAACGTGGTTGCAAACGGATATGATTACCTCCGAGAAATAATGCCTGCAGGCAACAAAACCAAAAAGAAGAAAGCTGCCGCCAAAACACAGAAAAAATTATCGTACAATAAACCGTTACTATTTTGGATCTCGCAGCGCTATGACACACAAACTGATTACACATCATTTGACGTAAGACAATGGCAACTAAAAGCCATGGAGCAAAACGATACTTCCTCAAACTTTTTTGCACAAAAGATGTTACGGAACTTGTTAGAAAACATAAAGAAAAGCGGCATTCCAACTTTTCTATACCTTGCTCCCACCGATTATAAGCTCGCAGAAACGTCTGCAGTCCAAAACTTAAGAGCCGTTCAAGCACAGTTCGTGTCTATTGCAAGCCAATATGAGTCAGATAACATACGTCTGGTAAGAATACCGTTCTCAACTTACGATTCATTAGTATTCAGAGATTACTTACACCTCAGTGATAGCGGCAACCTACCCAATATCCTATCATCAGAAATTAATATGGTAATGGAAAAACAATGAAAAAATATATTCTAGAAATGCTGACAGGTTTGTTTTTCGCCGCTACAATCATGGCAGCAGCGCTCGCTTCGGCCGTTGAAATACCATTTATCTACCAAGGCTTTTAGAAAGGCTTCCAATAATGTCTAAAAACGCAGCAGCCCTCACAGAAAAAACACTTCCGGATAACGTCGCAACATTGATCGATATTATTTTGGAAGAAAATCCAATGCATACGAGCTTCATTGATGGTGCACTTAAGCACGTGAGCGATGAAGAGCTTGCGACGCTCGATAAATATTTAGACTTTTGCCAAAGCAAGGGGCAAAATCTGCCTTACATGGCTGACTCGTACCTGACAATTGTTGGCGATACGTTTAAAGAGCAAATCTACTTCATGAAACATAAAGAATACCGCCACAAAACTTACGCGGATGTGGCCGGGCATGTTTATGATGATGAAGATTATATGAATAAATACATGTATGGCCTCGCCATTACGTCATTCCTATGGCCGAACCATTTGGATATGGGGCGCCTGTTCGTTGAAACTGTACCGCGCGATCGTGGTGGTAAGTATCTCGATATTGGTCCGGGACACGGTTATTACCTGATGAAAGCGATGGAGCTTGGTTCATTTGATGAATTCCTCGGCATCGATATTTCAGAAGCGAGTATTAAACAAACAGGGGCAATCCTTGACCACTTTAAGCCCGAGTTTAAAGATAAGTTTGAACTCCGCCTTATGGATTTCCTTGATGCGACAGAGTTAGAGGCAGGTTCTTTTGATGCTATAGTTATGGGAGAAGTGTTAGAGCACGTTGAGCAGCCTGACGTTTTCCTAAAGCGAATTGCGGAGCTGTCAAAGGATGACGGTTACATCTATATCACAACATGTATTAACGCCCCTGCTGTTGATCACATTTATCTATGGCGCACGACAGACGAGCTTGAGAAAATGATTGAAGGCACAGGCCTTAAAATCAAAACCCCTCTTCGTCTTCCATATGAAGGAAAAACATTAGAGGAATCTCAAGAACAAGATCTCTCCATAAATGTGGCTTACGTCCTGGAAAAAGAATAAATAACGCCTAATTTCTTATTTTGAAAATATAAATCAATCGTTTGAAAACTGCTCAAACAATTGATTTATAATGATTTTTTTATATTTTTCTCGAAATTCATTGACATTCCTATTTTACATAACATATTATGTAAAAAACACAAAGGAGAGGAAATGACAGACATAACGCTTCATAGTAGATTTAGAGTACCATCCCCCAGTGTAAAAACAGGTGATCGATTAACAGTCATGACATTTGCCGGTCAAAATACAAACGGCGAAGACTTAAAATGCGCGGTAATGAACACTTACCGTGGAGGAGGCATATCATGTAATTGGCAAGATGCAATCCGCCCTGAAGCAACAGAATCTATAGCTGCACCAGCAGGAGGTACTGCGGAACATAAAGCAATGCCAACCCCTTAATTCTAAAAGGAATAAAGCGTTACTTTGATTATTACGCTTTATAATATATTATTCTTTTTTTGTCTGATTAAGAAAACAAGAATGAATAAATACGGACTTACCTTTCATCATATGGGCCTTGCCCTGAAAAAAGAAGAAGAAGCACTCAAGTTCTTAAAAGGCTTAGGCTATGATGAAGGCACATCTGTTTACGATCCAGAGCAAAAAGTAAATTTACGTATCTGCACGGCCGAGGGAAAACCGTCTGTTGAGCTTGTTACAAAAGCAGATGGTAAAGAAGGCCCTCTTGAAAATATCTTAAAGAAGTATAACGAGCTTGTTTACCACACCTGCTACGAAACACAGGATTTAGATGCCAGTTTAGAAGCCATGGAAAAAGCAGGCTTGAGAATTCTACCTGTCGTACCACGCAAACCTGCAATCCTTTTTGGCGGACGACACGTGTCTTTCTATACTGTTATGGGTTTTGGTCTGATCGAAATATTAGAACAAGCCTAATAAGCGCCTTTACCATCTATACGAGAGAGAACTTCAGATACGATAACATCCTGATGCACAACGCTATCATCCGCATACCTATCTGGCGTTCCGGCGCTCAGAATCACCATCGCAACAATGCCTACTAGAACACTGCCAAATAAAAAGCCAGCCAACACAATTTGCTGACTTTGAGAACGGTAATGGCGTTTACGTCTCTTCATACCCCATTTTACCACAAAATGAGGTTTTAAGGCAGTAAAATGACCTAAATATCTGTTTTATTTAAGCTTTTCTCGAAGGTATTCAGCAACTTTATCGAGGGAAATACGCTCCTGCGCCATCGTATTACGCTCACGCGCAGTCACTGTATTGTCCTCTAATGTCTGACCATCGATTGTGAAACAGTACGGCGTACCAATCTCGTCCTGACGCGCATAACGCTTACCAATGTTCTGCTTAATATCCAGATCAACAGCAAACTCTTCACGAAGCTCCATATATAGCTTTTCAGCCACCTCTGGATGCCCATCTTTTGCTGTTAGTGGTAAAATCGCTGCCTTCATTGGCGCCATTTTTGGATCAAAGTTCAGATAAACACCAGATGGACGATCTGGATCTGGCGTATACGCCTCACAAATAAGCGCCAATACACCACGTGTTAGACCTGCTGCAGGTTCAATAACATGAGGAATGTATTTTTCGTTATCACGCTCTGTATCCAAATACTGAAGCTTTGTTTTTGAGTGCTCTTGGTGTTGTGTGAGATCAAAATCACAACGGTGTGCAACCCCTTCTAACTCACCAAAGCCTGGCGCCGTGAATGGGAAACGATATTCAATATCCGCTGTTCCCAAACCTTCTTTTGCGTAATGAGAAAGCTCATCATCATCATGGTCACGCTTAATAAGATTGCTTCCAGCAAGACCGATAGCTTCCCAGAACTTCATACGTTCTTCGAACCAGAAATCACGCCATTTTTTTGCATCTTCTGGATGGCAGAACCATTCCATTTCCATTTGTTCAAACTCACGAGAGCGGAAGATGAAGTTACGTGGATTCACTTCGTTACGGAAGGCCTTACCAATTTGCGCAATACCAAATGGCATTTTAACGCGGCTGCTATCCAGAACGTTTTTGTAGTTTAAGAAGATCCCCTGAGCCGTCTCTGGACGAAGATACGCTTTATTATCTTCACTTTGTATCGGGCCACAGAATGTTTCAAACATCAGGTTGAATTCTTTCGGCTCCGTCAGCGTTCCGACCTCCTTCGCATCAGGCGCTAATACTTTTGCGTAATCCGATGTATCCAAATCAACAAGAAGAACCTGATCAAAATCAGCCGCTGTTTTGCCTTTTGCCACTTTCTTAAGACGCTTTTCCATGAATTCATCGTCATCTTCCATGACAGCAATCCATTTTTCACCACCGTCTTTTGGTTGAAGAACAACTATATGGTCAGCGCGGTAACGCTTCTTTGTCTCACGGCAATCCACCATCGGATCAGAAAAACCACCCACATGGCCAGACGCAACCCATGCTTTTGGATTTTGGATAATCGCGCTATCAACACCAACAATCTGAACAGGATGGCCATCAGGGCCGATTGGCGGTGTTGTGACCATGCACTTCCACCAATAATCGCGCAGGTTGTTCTTTAGCTCAACACCAAGCGGACCATAGTCCCAGAAACCATTAATCCCGCCATAGATATCCGACGCAGCAAAGATGAAGCTGCGGCGCTTACACAACGCAACAATATCTTTCATATCTTTTTCATCTGGCATCGCATCCAGTTTTTCAGCAGGCTGAGACATAATAATCCTTTTAAGTTCTCTAAATTAAAATAACGCCTTACACATATAAGGGATTCAGCGAAAACCGCAAGTCCGATAAGCTTTTCTTGACACAGCCGCGCACAATATGATAGGAATTTATTCATATACGCCACAAGTGCGTCTAAATTTTCCCAAATAGAATTTAATAAAACGGAGGTTTCCTATGCTGATATCTGTCGGCCGCGGTTTGTCGCCTGCGGTATCCAAACCTTATGCCCCTGCTTTTAAAAGACTTGTCATGACAAGCTCATTACCTCAAGAAGTGTCCTTTGAACGTGCATCCTCAGCCACTGTTACAAACATCAACGGCCAACTCGTTGAAGTCGCGAATCATGAGCCGCGCTTTGACCATGATGAGCACGGCAATCGTCTGGGCATTTTAATTGAACCTGCTCTCACGAATAAATGTCAGAACTATAACGCTAACCCAACCTCAACATCCGGCGTTAGTGCATCAGGTGATGTAAACGGTATCCTATCACTCGTTGATGATTCATCGGCCCTCACCGCTGTAGGTCTTGATCAAATTTGTACAAACGGAAATGTTTACCGCGCCGATAACTCGGCAGGAACCACAGACTTTGTTATTCAAATAACTGGGGCGACAGGAAATTTAAACCCGCATTCCTATAGCGTCTATGTACGCTCACCAAATTCAACAGGTCGTACTTGCCGTCTCGCATCAGGAGCTGGCGAACTTGATATTGAAGGCAACACGACATGGCAAAGATATATTTTTGAAAATCAAACGCCAGATACAACAAGCAGAGAAATGACCATCCTTGTTGATGCTGGCAAAGAAATTTACTTTATCTTGAACCAGCTTGAAGAATATCAAATGGCAACCTCTGTCATTAAAACACAAGGTGCGTCAGCTTCACGAGCTGCTGATCGCCCTTACGTTGATAACCTCACACAGTATGATTGGTTTGATGGCAATCAAGGATATTTTACGTGCCGTTATAGCCTGAGAGAAATTCTCGACCAAGATTCATATATAGGCGTTATTCATGACGGGTCATCATCTGACACTGTAGGCCTCCGTCTCCATTCATCAAATCACGCGTTACGCGGTTATGTTAGGGCTGCGAGTTCATCACAATTCACATCAAACAACAGTGACGTACATATGCCCAACCTTTGTTATTCAGGTGGCATCAGATGGAACAGCACTGAAGTGCAATTGCTCTCTAATGGCTCTGAAAGATCCGGAACTATGTCCGCTCTTCCAAATGGTCTTACTCGATTTGAAATCGGTGCGCGTAATAGTGGAGCCTCTCCTATCCACGGACATGTACAAGAGGTTGAGATAGGTAAACTCGACATCAATGAGACTGTACTTGGACGAAAGTTACAAAGATCATCAGACATCATCATTGGTGGAAGCGGACAATCATTAATGCGTGGGCATTTCATCTCTCAAGAAACAAATAGTGATGAAGGACATCTTGAACACAGGCGCATTATAGGTAAGTACCTCAGAGAAAAATCTGTCGTTATGGTTGACGGTTCTACAGGCAGTAGCGCGGCATCTAAAACTAGCAATGACACAAATTACTGGTGGGATCTGGCTACGGACACAGCCGGCCCAGCATTTGATACATTCATTAACAACATGGCGAATGCCGCAGTGGTTCCTACCTACATTCTATGGGCACAAGGTGAGGAAGACTCTCATCACATTGGCTCAAACACGAGCCGCGCACAGTACAAGCAAGCACTTGAATCCATTTTCACCGGCATGCGTCACACTTACGGTGACATTCCTGTATTCATTCAGCGTATTGGCCGCCGAACAGGTTTTTCAAACACAGGAGGTGTTCAAACCATTCGGGAAGTTCAAGAAGAATTGATTGCAGAAAATGATTGGTGTTTTGAAGCCGCAGAGTCCTATGACACAACTCTATACGATCAAGTTCACTTAGATGATAATGGTTATATGAGTGTCGCTGCTCGTAATTCTGCCGCGATCCTTCTTCAGCAGAACGCTCAAGCGAATGTTACGACTGGCCCAGAAATAACAGATGCGACTCTAGTAGGTAATACAGTAACCGTTACCCTGTCTCATGACGCGGGAGACAATTTCACACCATCAAGTAACATTGAAGGCTTCATATTTCATGATGGGAGCACATCAATATCGATTACAAGCACCGAACAAACAAATGCGACAACTATAACCCTTACGTTAGCAAGCACACCGTCAGAGCCAACTAAAACGCTCTATTACGGTTATGATGATATGGTCGGTTTAAATACTTCTAACATTGTTCGCGATAACTCAGCGGATCAACTTCCATTACGAACGGCAAAAATAGTCGTGAGTTAAAAGTATTATGTATATAAAAAGCTTGAATTTTTGTGCCCACCTCCCTATCGTACATCTTTACTTTTGTACTCAAATATAGGAGATCGTGGTGGGCACACAGGGCAAACAGCCAGCAACATCGGCGCAAGTCGTGCATGAATCAGAAACACAAAGGCAGTTTATCCGCCTCAAAATGCCTGCTCATGCGGAAATGGATGGCGTTCGCTATACCGCAAAAGATCTCTCATCTGGAGGCATGGCAATCAGTGGGTTTGAAAAACTGCCCAGAAAGAGCTCACGCCATGATGTAAAGCTTATACTGCCATTCTTCGATTTCGCGCTTGATATCGATTTAACGGCTGAAGTTGTTCACACAGACAAGAAAGAAAATATTGCAGGCTTTCGTTTTGTTGATGTAAATGCAAATCAACTCTCTATCCTTAATCACGTTCTTTCTGCCTTCATTTCAGGTGATATCATTAGTGGTGATAGCATCTTAAACGTTGTTGCGAGAGAGAATTTCGTCAAAGTGCGCAAGCACGGTAATGAGAATGAAGACACGGCGGCGAAATCATTTAAAAAATATGCTTTGTACAGCCTATTTGTTTTGCTGACATTTGGTTTAAGTTTTTATATAGCCAATAATATTCTAAACAGATTAATAGTTGTCCAATCAGCGCAAGCTTATGTCAGCGCAAATATCGTGAGCGTAAAGTCTGCCACATCAGGTCTTTTTCAATCAGCTATCACTCAATCAACTGGTAGCGTGAAGAAAGGGCAAGTGCTTGGAAATATCGTAACACCGACAGCGACACAGAATGGTATTTCTCTACAAAATGCGATACCAGTTGTAAGTCCATGTAATTGTTTCATTCAATCTATTGACGCCAATAACAATGCCTACGTGACTGAGGGAACGGCGCTATTAAACTTAATCCCTCAAGAAGCGGATATAACTGTTACCGCAATTATCCCGATGGAAGAAGCAAACCGCGTTAAGATAGGTACAAAAGCCAAAGTCAGAATTAGCGCTTCAGCCAAAGAAATTGCCGGAAAAGTGGCAAGCGTTACAACACAAAGAAATCCTGACATCAATGGTCAACCGTTACAAAGTGTTGTGACGATAACACCAGAGAAACCTCTCACAGCAGATGACATTAACCACCCTGCCTTTGTTGAGTTTTTCTTATAATGTAAGAATTAATTATGAGTACTAACTACCCACTAATACCTGTTATTTTATCCGGAGGCTCTGGGACAAGGCTCTGGCCTCTCACAAGGGATAGCTTGCCCAAGCAATTCTTATCTTTAACGGATGGTGACCAATCTCTTTTACAAAAAACGCTCGATCGTGTCCTCATATGCTCTAACGCAAAAGCCAGTGATGTTATAACAGTCACATCAGATGCTTTTCTCAAAAAAACTTACGATCAGTTCGGTCAACTGGAAGCTGCAGCCCTCGAAAACATAATTGGAGAACCATCTGCGCAAGATACTGCGGCCGCTATCGCATATGCAGCGTTCCATGCAAAGAAAATTCATGGTGAAAACGTAATGCTTTGGATTACTCCAGCTGATCATCATGTTGGTGACGAACAAGGTCTTAAAGAAGCTCTTCAACACGCATCACAATCCGCGCAAGATGGTCACATCGTAACCTTTGGTATAAAACCCTCATCGCCGGAAACGGCTTATGGTTATATTCAAAGAAGTGATGAGAAGCTCTCAGATGGTACATTCCGCGTTGAAAGATTTCATGAAAAACCATCTGAGGAAAAAGCTCAACACTACATTAACGATGGTAACTTCTATTGGAACAGCGGCATGTTTGTCGTATCAGTAAGTACGCTTCTCGATGAATTTAACGCACTCGCACCTGAAATATATTCTGTTTTAGATAATTACTTTAAAGATCATCAAACAGGCCGCCCTATTTCTCCAAAAGTCTACGGCATACTGCCTAAAATATCTTTTGATTTTGCAATCATGGAGAAAACACAAAAAGCTGCGGTTGTTCCCTGTGACATCGAATGGAGTGATGTAGGTACATGGAGCAGCTTGTGGGATATAGGCACTAAAGACCCACACGGAAATGTTGTTGATGGGCGCGTTGCATCAATAGATACGAAAGATTGTATCATTCATTCCAATGCCCTTATGGTTGCCGCTATTGGCTTAAAGGATCTAGCCATCATTGAAAATGGCGACTCAGTGCTCATCGCTGACAAAAATGACAGCGCATCACTCAAAAAGATGGTTGAAGCACTTAAAAAGACCGATGCAAAAGAAACAAAAGCGCCGCCGCTTGAGAAAAAACCATGGGGCAGTGTTAAAACGCTCTCACATGAACCAGGTCACGCCGTCAAAGAGCTTACACTTATGCCGGAAACACAAACGAGTCTTCACCTCCATCGCCATCGATGCGAGTTTTGGACCGTTGTATCTGGTGAGGCTGTCGCCCTGCTCGATGATCAAAATCATAATTTAAAAGCGCAAGATACGCTGTTTATTCCCATAAATGCACATCACCGCATTAAGAACGTGGGAAAAGTCCCTCTAAAAATTATCGAAGTTCAATGTGGGGATTATTTAGGTGAGGATGATATCGTTCGAATCGCCGATAGCTATGGACGCAGTGCCGCGTAAATCTTAATCTATTATCCATGCGCATTGCTTGGATTCTTCTTATTTTTGTGGGGCTTATGACCTGTACGTCTCCGTCTTTGGCGGAAACATCACGCCCTGCAATCCTGTTTCCGGATTTGAAAGTCGGAAAAAAAGCATATAAGCAAAAAGACTATGAAACGGCCTATCTAAATTGGCTTCCTCTTGCGGAAGCAGGCTTCCCAAAGGCAAAAACTGAACTCGGCAAGCTGTATATGCGCGGTCTCGGCGTACCTGAAAATCCAAAACTCGCTTACGCGTTATTCAAAAATGCACATGAAAATGGTGATAAGCGCGCCCTCATCGAAATTGGGCGTTTATACGAGAGAGGTATTGGCACTCCCGTTAATATCCTGCAGGCAAAGAATTGGTACGAGCGCGCATCAATGGAAGGGTATGCGCGCGGCGATTATATGATTGGCGAACTATATCAAAAAAAGAAGCTCTCGCCTTATTACGGTGCTCCTACCCCACAAACATCAAAAGATTTCATCAGAGATAGCCTCAAAAACTTTAAAAAGAAAAAATTCGAGCATGCCGAAGCAATGGCTGACATGTACCGCCTAGGCCTACATGTTATGCCCGACTATGAAAAGGCACTAGTCCTTATGCTTGTTGCTGAAATGGATGGATCCAAAACAGCCGCCAGGAAAGCGCGCATACTCGAGACAAAAGTTGATTACAACGCGTTCATCGAAACAAAAAGAACCGCGCGCAATATGTACAAAGGCGGCGCAAAAACTGTCATTGCAGAATATAATTCGCTTAAAGAACCAGAAGAGACCTTCTATCAAAAAGCAGAACGCGAAGCCGAAGCAGCCTATTACTTTCAAAAAGCAGCCGATAATGGATACAAAAGAGCCGCGCGCCGCTTGGCTGAGATTGAGCCTGAGAAAGCAAGTGACGGAAAAGAAAAAACAGAGCTTGCTAGCTTAGAAATCCCAGAAAAAAAGAAATACCGCATCAGAGGCTCATTTAAAACGCAGTACACTTTCGAAGATAACTTCGATTTTGGCACACGAGGGTTAGAGCATGAAAATGCAGCAATAGCGGACGCAATCGTTGGTGTTTTCTTATACCCGACCGACAAAACAACAGCATATGTTGAAGGGCGTGCCTTTTTAAGCCGCGGCAATGCCAGCTCTAACACAGACGATGATGATGACGAGCGGGATGAAAACTTCTTTGAAATGCGCCAGGCCTGGGTTGAATTTGATGAGGTTATACATCCTCTCATGTCTGTAAAAGTTGGGCGTCAAAGATTTAGAGAATCTCGCACCAATTTCTGGAACCGCGATTTAGATGCCCTTCGTTTATCTCTAAATTCAACACGAACCAATGGCTTTATTGCTATTGGAGAAAATCAAACATCTTATCGTACAGGTGGCGATAGTGAATTTGAAGGTGATGAAGAAGATCGCTTCCGCGTTCTCGGTGAAGCATCTCACCTCCTCACACCAAACCACGAGATATCGGCACGTTTCCTATATGAAGATGATCACTCAGGTCTCCTTGCCAATGGGACAATCGTCGATGATGAAAGTCGCGATGATGAAGACGCTAATCTACTTTGGATGGGTGTGCGCTCTGCCGGTAAAGTTGAAACAAAAGAACATGCAGCGATTAAAAACATTATTTACCACGCTGATCTCATGGGTGTTTTTGGTGAGGAAGACATTCAAACGACAACATCAGGCCCCAGCGCAGGGCAACGCACCGTAACAGGTCATCTCAACCGTGATGTTTTCGGCTGGGCATTTGATGGAAGTGTCGGGCTTGAGTTTGACAACGTCTTTAATCCACTTCTTACACTTGGTTACGCCTATGGCTCAGGTGATGAGGGAACTAATCCAAACGGCACAAACGGCGCCTTCAGACAAACAGACCTTCACGGTAATAGCGCACGTATTCCGTTTGGCTTTACAAACGAAACACAGAGAACTTATGGCGAAGTGTTCAGACCAGAACTATCAAACATCCATATTATACAAGCAGGCTTATCCCTCCCCGTCTTTGAACACAGCGATATAGGATTACAATATTACCGTTATTGGCTTGCAGAAAAAGAAGCAGCTCTGCGATCATCATCAATATCAGCTTCTTTAAACGGTACGGACAGAGATCTGGGACAAGAGCTTGATGCGATTGCGAACATCTACATCGGTAAAGAACTAGATTTTTCCAATCCGTTTGCCAGAGAGACATCGTTTAGATTGCGTTTTGGCGCGTTTAATCCAGGCGGTGCATATGATGTTGATGATGGAGAAATAGCATATCGCGGTACTGGCGAGTTACGTTTTAGATTTTAGATCTATTGGCTTTTATTTTCGATCAACAAGCTATCTTCACTTAACAGCTGATCAAAGACCCATTTCGAATTTGGTTTAAAATCACCAGAAAATGCGTAAGCTGGGGTTTTATAAAATGAAACACCCTGCAGTTTAAAACTATCAATGCCCGTTAGTTGGAAGTGGCTGTTTTCATTCCCTATCATTTCAACATCGTTTAAAAACATTGATGCTTTTTTCGTATACGGGTCCTGCAACATATCTCTATTCTTCGTTTTACTGTTGGCGAGTAAATCTTCCGTATAAAGTTTTAACCCTATTCTATTGTCATTTACCTTGTCTTTATAAGACACAATATCCCAGCTATTGCGTGCACGTATTCCTGCGGATTGATTGTTTAATAATTTGTTCTGATAGCTGATATTCTTTGAACTCTCGTAGAACGTCAATCCATCACCACCATTATTACGAGACATATTATATGCGATGACGTTATCGTGACTGTCACGATCGAGCATGATGCCAGAGCCTTTATTATTCTCGCTTATATTGTTGAATATATAGCTTTCATGAACACCGCGTGAAGTAATGATGCCGTGCTTTTCGCGCGTATTTTTAACCGTATTATGCGCAATAATAAGGTTCTTTGACCAATCATGCGGATCAATTCCGTAAATGATATTATCGTCATATTCATTGCGGATAATGACAACGTCTTCAGCCTTATGAGAATAAAATCCAAAGTACATGTTTGTAAATTTACTATCGATAATATGCCCTGAACTCTTACGCGAATAATGTTCGTGATCTTTATAAACCGATGTATCACAAGACGTATAAGTCAAACCATATGACATCGCCTCATGAAAACCCAGATAAGCAACTTCTGACCCAACTATATCAGTTGTGCCGCCACACCATGTCGCAACGTATGGACGAAATGCGTACTTCTCTTCAAAATCAGCCGGGACATCTTCTTCAATATCCCACCCATAAAGCACCGCATCAATGACGCCTAAATAGCCAAAATTATAAATTAAGCTGCCTGATTGTGCATTTAGGTAGAGTTTTTGTCCTTGCTGTAATAACAAGTGAGCATCAGGTTCAATCAAGATCGGTACATGGAGAACAAAAATATTATTCCCTCTTTTCTCTAAAACCTCATCATCATTGATATCAGTATACAAAGTATCAAGGCCATAAACGCCTTCACTAATAGATACAGCTACCGCATCTAGGCGCCCCTGCATCTCACCAAAAGCTTCTGTGTCGGCGCGCAATTTAATGATTATCTCTTCGAATGGTCCGACATACGCAGTTCCTTTAGTCACTTCTGGTAGCTTGTTTTTTATATTTTGCGCCGAATACGCCGTAATATCTGGTAATACAGGCACAGAAACCTTCATCTCAGAAGTTAGAGGATGAATATTGTACGCCCCCTTGTAAGATGCGGTATTATCATCAATATAGGTACGGTCAATAAATGACAAAAGTGCGGACACAATAAGAGCTGCAACAAAGAGAGACCCTACAATTTTAAGAAAACGTGTCATATTACCGCTGAAACTATGCCTTTTATATTACTTGCGACGATATTTTTAACTGCTATACCCGTTCTTTGTGGCGTAAAGCCTGCTCTGGCTCAAGAGGACACGGTAGATATCCACAGTCCTTTCTTGCCTGTATTTTCTGAAAAACGATCTATTCCACCGCATTCCTGTGATAAGCCGCCGCTTCCACCAGAAAAGATGGAATATAAAAGTGTTTATACAGATCGCAGCGAAGGCGTTTCTATCGTCGATGAAGAGGCAAAAGCCAGATACAAAGAACAGATACAAGAAATCACAGCGTACGAGAAACAAATTGCTTCCTGGACAGAAAAAATTATTGCAAGAAAAGCTTCTGAAAGCGATTACTGTGCGATTGACTGGATGATCAGCTGGGCATCACAAGATGCGCTCTTAAATCTACAAGCGACATCTCAAGGTGAAGCCGTTCGTAAATGGTTTTTGGCGACGATAGCAACACATTACGATATTCTTTCTCAAAACGTTGAGATACCAAAAGACGCGCAAACTGAGTTAGAACGTTGGATTGAAGCACTGACAATTCAAGTCATAAAAGACTATTCCAGAAAGACGACGAGTAATTCACGCTTGAATAACCACATATACTGGACGGCTTGGGCGGTTATGATGGCCAGCACAATTTTAGATAATCAACAATATTACGACTGGGCTTTAGAGAGAGCCGAGAGGGGTATTCTAGAAATACAGCATAACGGCATTCTGCCAAGGGAACTTGCACGTCAACGCCGTGCCTTTGCTTATCATGTATTTGCAACAACACCACTCATTATGATTGCCGAAACCGTCGCTCGAAATGATGGTGATCTATATAATCAAAATGCTGGTGGTCTCCACCGTCTCGTCTCTTTCATTATAAGCGAGCTCAACAATAAACAAGCAACACTAACGGCACTAACAGGTAGACAACAAAAAACAAAAACAGCGATTACAAATTATTCTCTCGCATGGTTGCGCGTCTACAACACACGTTTTCCTTCGTCGAAAGCAGAGAAATGGATCAAAAAACTAGAGCCGATGAAGTTACGCCGCATTGGCGGTAATATGGACATTATATTTGCGCCTGATGCGCAGACAGAAAAATAACAGCTATTCGGTAGGTGTTGGGTACTCACATAACGACGCACTTACTTTCATACCATTTGCTGACTTTGGAAAACTCATTGAAAAACTATTTATAGCTTCAGGCCTATTCTGGTTGAATTCAAAGAAGAAGACATTACCGCCGGTGTATCTCTCTGAACGACGCAATCCTTGAATATCTTTACGCCCTCCCTCATATTCAGTCACAGCTCTTAGCTTTCGAATACCTTCGCCTTCAACAGAGACGAGTGCGTAAAGATTGTTTCCTCTCTTACCGCCTTCTTGCCAGACATCGCTAAAAAGCGTGAGTTTTTCTGAAACCGTCCCATCTTCTGTTGATATGCCCGCACATTCCCCATAAACAGCAGGAATGAGCTGACGAAATAGTGGGCCGTTATCAAAGTCTTGATAAACAGGAACCTCCCATATCACTATTTTTGGTTTATGCTCATTATAATTTTCGGAGTGAAGCCAATTATAGAAGGCCGTATCCATCCCTCCGCCAGACACAGAGAGATTTTCTACATCGGAGCCAATGTATTCACGCAAAAAACCATCAAAGTTTGCTTTTGAAGCGGACTGCGTACTATTGCTCGTTCCAACCAGCACAATGTCTGCATTCGGGGTATCGCCAAATAAATCTGTGTTTGCAGCTACTGTTTTATAAGAAGGAACCGTTTCACCTTTAATTGCACTACCACAAGCTTTGTTTATAAACTTAGAAAATGTTCCTGCTTGCTCTGCTGTTCCATCCTCTTGAGTTGTATATTGTGTCTTAGATATATATTCATAAGCTGGAAGCGCTCTTACCTTCTTTGCGACTTCTTGCGCTATAAAACGGGCACCATCAGGCCTCCAATGATGATCGCGTTTATAATAGAAGTCTTTAGCTCCACGAGAGGCAGTTGCTACATGCACTCCCTGGCTTTCCAATTGTTTAGAGAGAGAAATATAGCTTTCCCAAGCCTTTTCAAGAGAGGCCTCATCCATTTCAATATGTTCACTATGCATCATGCCGCGTGTTGGCAATAATGTGATGACGAGCTCTATACCATGCGATGCAAACGCATCATGAAGGCGCTTAAAACGACGCTGACTAATTTCATTTAGTTCAAAATCATCTTTCATATCTGTTAACGTTCTGAAAACCCAACCATCTTTACCAGGAATAAGTTTCTTGTATGACTTATCATCTTTGTAGGTTTTATCATCAGACAAAGCATCACACATCGTCTTTCCGATATCTGCATGCGCCAATGGCGTAAACATCAAAAAACATACAAAAAACAATAGCGTGTTCTTAATCATCAGATTTCCTTTCAAACTTTATAGGAAGGTAGCGTACTGGTATTTCCCAAATAACCAGCTCTGGTTTATTACTTTCATATTCATTGCTTGTTAAATAGCTTTTCATGACTTCGAAAGGTCCTAGCCCTTCATCAGCCATATTGAGAACATCAGCCTGCAGATATTTTTTAAGATAGTGCTCAAATCCCCATTTGGTATTAGCACTATAACTTGTACCGACCAATACTACAGGAATATTGGCGTCACCAAATAAGTCATTAGATTGCCCGTACCCCTCAACAACAGGCAACTGATCAGGCTTAATGCCAAAGCCTGATACAGTGTAACGCATAAGGTCGCCTTCATGTTCTTTCACGCCCTTACTCTCTATCGTGTAAGAAAAGTTGTACTGATTAAGTAAATGCTTTTCCGCTATTATTTTAGCAACATTTTCCGCGCCTTTAGGTGACCAGTGTGTATCTGTCTTTAAAAAGAACCCATCACTTCCTTCAATAATGATGTGAGGTGCCTGCAAATTTTCAAAACGTTTCGACAGGCCCTGTCTGTAAGATGGAACAGAGTATGCCCCTAACTCACTCGATAATGTCTCAGCTTTTGATGGCAAGCCGACAACTAGTAAATTGATATCCTGTCTGGACAACTCATCAAAAACGGTATCAATGTAAGAAAGATTTTTTGAGATATTTTCTTGAAAGCCTTTTGGATAATCAAATTCTTCAGTCGTGAACAACCAGCCATCATCACCAATTACCACGCCATCACGCCCTTCTTTGAAAAAGACATAAGAAAAAGCGGCCCATAACTGACGACTTACATTGTGGTGGGCCATATTATCATCTAAACGCTTTTCAAATGCCGACGCGTGATCTCCATTCAACAATGAAGCCCTGTTATTATGATCAAAAGACTGTACAGTTGAAAAAAGGCCCGCAACAACGGCTATTACTCCGAAAAACAGAGCAAATACACCACATAAGTACTGCCTTTTAGAAAAAAGCGATAACATACATTCTTGAAACCACTTTTCCCGCGGAAAAACAACCTTTTTGGATTGATTATCCCACTCCCTTTCAGGCATAAAAACCTAGTCTACTAAGAGATTTGGAGTATTTACGATGCGTATTAGCGTTTTTGGAATTGGCTACGTTGGAGCAGTCACATCTGCGTGTCTTTGTGATAGCGGAAACGAAGTCATCGCCGTAGACAAAGACCCTGTGCGCATCAAGTGTATTTCTGAAGGCAAATCCCCCATTATCGAAAAAGACCTCGATGTTCTTATCGACAAATACGTTAAACAAGGCACGCTGAAAGCAACTGACGATTGCGCGGAAGCCGTCAAAGAAACAGACATCTCACTTATTTGTGTTGGTACGCCGTCGCGCGAAGATGGATCTTTAGACCTTGCTTATATTGAAGCCGTTTGCGCGGAAATCGGAAACGCACTAAAAGATAAAGAAGAATATCACACTGTTGTTCTCCGCTCGACTATGGTGCCTGGAACTGCCATTGATCTGTGCAAGCCTATTTTGGAAGAAGCATCGGGAAAAAAGGCCGGTGAAGATTTCGGTTTTGCAAACAACCCAGAGTTCTTACGCGAAAGCACGGCAATCTATGATTACTACAATCCGCCAAAGATTGTTGTCGGGGGCATTGATGAGAAAAGCGCAGAAACTATTATGGCGCTATATGATGGTATCGACGCCCCGCGTATAAAAACAGATATCAATATTGCTGAAGGTGTAAAATACGCCGATAACGCGTGGCATGCGATGAAGATCGGTTTTGCTAATGAGATGGGTAATATTTTAAGCGATTGCGGTGTCGACTCCCACAAGGTCATGGATATCTTTTGCATGGATACGAAACTAAACATCTCTAAAGCTTACCTAAAACCTGGTTTTGCCTTCGGCGGATCATGCTTACCCAAAGATGTGCGTGCTATCCGCGCAAAGGGCAAAGAAAAAGGATTAGAAACACCGATATTTGACGCGCTACTTGATGCGAACGAAAAACAAGTTTCACGTGCCCTTAAAAAGATTAAAGCCTCTGGCGCAAAGCATATTGGCATGCTTGGTTTGAGTTTTAAAGCGGGCACAGATGACTTACGTGAAAGTCCTCTCGTGACGTTGGCGGATCAACTACTGGATCAAGGCTTTAAAATCTCTATTTACGACCCCAATGTTTGGCAAGCGAGCCAAACAGAGAGTGCAAATCAGAGTTACATTAACAATGTCATCAAGCACATCTCAGTGAACCTTGTTGAAACACCCGAAGAAATTCAAAAAGACGCTGATCTGTTTGTTATAGGAAACGGTAACAAAGATTTCTCAAGCATCATTCAATCAGCTGAGAACGACAACACACTCATTCTCGATCTTGTTCGATTAGACGAAGAGTTAGAAAAGAGAGATGGATATCATGGCATCTGCTGGTAACATTACCGCAGACAAAAAAACAAACTCTTCGTTATTACCGAAGGGTAGCTTCGGCTTTTTAATTTATACACTCTGCCTATTTGCTGCCCTGCTTACTCTACCGGACGTTGCATTAGAACCTGGTTCAAAACAGTTTATCTTTGTTGTCGGCGGTCTTGCTATCTGGCGCTATAGCTGGGGTATGACACACTTTATTCGCGCTCTTATCTATAAAAACGTTGTTTTCCCAAAATACAGAAGGTTAGAACGTTCTTACGCAGAAAGCCTATTACCTTCAAAGATTTATCTTTTGGTCACTAGCTTTCGCATTGAAAGCGATACATCTATCGATGTGTTCAAATCTGTTATTGAAGAAGCGATTAGATGCGACACAGAATGTACTATCGTTCCATCTCTTGTCGAACGCGCCGATGAAGTGATGGTAAAACAGCTTTTCGAAAGCTACGCACCGCCGCCACACGTAAAATTAAAAATCGTACGGATTCCTGGAACAGGTAAGCGTGATGGGTTAGCACAAGGCTTTCGTGCAATTTCCCGCGATATGCCACCAAGCGATGCAGTCGTCGCTGTTGTTGATGGCGATTCAATTTTAGAACCTGGCCTTGTTGAAAGAACAGCAACCTTCTTCCAAATGATGCCGGAAATTGGCGCGCTTACAACAGATGAAGAGTGCGAAGTAAAAGGTTCAGCCATAATTCGTCATTGGCACTCCCTTCGCTTTGCTCAGCGCCAATTACTGATGAGCTCTATGGGTTTATCAAAACGTGTTTTGACACTAACGGGGCGCATGTCAATGTTCCGCGGCAGCATCATCACTAACCCAGAGTTCATTGATCAAGTTCAAAATGATCACTTAGAGCACTGGCGTTTTGGCCGTTTGAAATTCCTTACAGGAGATGATAAGTCGAGCTGGTATTGGGTTTTAAAGAATGGCTGGTCGATGCTTTATGTACCCGATGTACAAGTTCATACCGTTGAACATCCTCCATCAGAAAACTTCCTCGTTGCCTCAACGGTTTTAATGCGCCGCTGGTTTGGCAACATGCTACGAACGAATGAGCGCGCCCTAAATATCGCACCGCATACAACAGGTTTTTTCACGTGGTGGTGCCTAATGGATCAACGCCTGTCTATGTGGACATCCCTCTCCGGCCCTGTCTTTGTGACAATGCTGTGTTTTAAATTCACGATTGCATTCTTACCAATCTATCTCGTGTGGATTGGGTTTACGCGTTGGATTATGACGCTTATGCTCCTTGGCGCGCGTCACGAGACACATTGGAGCTATCCGTTTTTGCTGTATTACAATCAGATTTACGGATCACTGATTAAGACATTCATTTTCTTCCGTCTTGATAAGCAGAGCTGGACGCGTCAAAAAACCAAGCTACAGGCAAGTGGCAATATCTGGGAACAACGCTTGAACAACGCCGCATCAACAATGCTTCATATATGTGCAATGCTATTGTTCATTAGTTTGATTGGCGTTGTCGCGGGTGTCTTTGAACTACCGTTCATCAGTTAGAATTGAAAATATAAAAACGGTGAATAACTGGCAGCTGAAAGCTTAACCACAGCGATGATAAATAAAGCTATCGTCGCAAGAGAAACGAACGGCTTTTGATAACCAATTGTTTTCCAAGCTGCCTGCCCCTCAATCTGTCGCCTGAATTCCAAAAACTTTGGATGCAAAAAGACAATCCCCCAACCAAGTACCAAGAAGAACAGCTGCTCTTTCTTGATTTGCCATTGCATAAGATCACTGATGGCATAACCGTTCATCCCAATCATCCCCTCATAAAATGATAATGCTTGCGTAATATTTTCAGAGCGAAAAAGAACCCACCCAAAAATCACGGCCAATAAAGTTGGCACCATCATAACCTTCGGCCAGTTTACTTCTTTTAACCCAAGCGTACGCTCTATTGCCAGTAACGCGCCATGCCATGCCCCCCATAAAACGAACGTCCAATTCGCACCATGCCACGCCCCGCCAAGCAACATCGTTAGAAAGAGATTTATATAGGTGCGGCTCTTACCTTTTCTATTCCCTCCCAGTGGAATGTAAAGATAATCACGGAGCCAACTCGATAGACTAATATGCCAACGGCGCCAGAACTCAGTAATGGATCGACTGATATAAGGGTGATTAAAGTTTTCAATAAAACGAAAACCCATCATGAGACCCAAACCAATCGCCATCGATGAATAGCCCATAAAGTCGAAATACAGCTGTATCGTGTACGCCAATGCGCCTAGCCAGCTTTCCAAAAATGTTGGATTCGATAACGCGAAGATATTATCTGCTAGAGGTGCCACACTATCGGCAATCAATACTTTCTGTGCAAAGCCAAGCATGAAGCGATAAGCACCTTCAGAGAACTTATCAACGCTATGAACACGGTTTTGAAACTGATCTGCCACGTCTTTATAACGCAAGATCGGTCCAGCGATTAGTTGCGGGAATAAAGAGATAAAGGCGGCAAAATCCCAAAAGCTTTTTGGATGCGGCGCATCTTTACGATGCACATCAATTAGAAAGCTAATAGCCTGAAAGATATAAAACGAAATACCAATAGGCAGAATAATTTGCATGGCACTGATAGGGCTTCCGCCTATTTGAATAAGAAGCGCATTAAAACTATCGACACCGAAGTTAAAATATTTGAAAAAACCAAGCGCTGCGAGGTTACCAGCCACACCAACCTTCATCCATCGTGCAGAATTATCGGAAACACTCATCCTCCGATACATTATATAGTTCCAGAGCGTTACACCTGCAAAGAGAGCTAGGAAATCAACACGCCACCATGCATAGAAAATGTAGCTACCAATTAGAATTGGGATAGAACGATATTCACGCGGCGTTAGATAATAAACACCCAGAAAAATCGGCAGAAAAAGAAAGATAAAGATATTAGAAGAGAAGACCATTAACGCGTTGTGTCTATTTTAGCCTGCTCTATAAAGGCCGTTTTACCATCAAAGAAAACACTATAGTGATTACCGCGTTCCAGAATAACTGGCTCAAGAGGGATAGAGCTCTTTCCTTCACGTGTAACACTAAAATCAATCTTCATTGGATTGATATCACGCGCTGTATTCTGACCTGCTTCGACATACTCAAGGACAGTTACACTTTCTTGTTTTGCCTTCAAATCGACCGCTTGCTCATCGCTTAAATTATAGAGAGACACTGTTGCTTTTGCTCTATTCTCATTCGGATAATCTATAAACAGCGCCGCTTCACCTTTTTGAATAAGTGTGAAGTACTCACCCTCATCAATTTGATCTTCGATCACTTGATCACCAACAGTTATGTTTAGGTCGCCTTTAATCACTACATAATATGGCGTTACGGTTGATGGCGAAGCATCACCATACGTCTGCCCATTCACAGATACTGTTACAGGTGCCTCATCCATATTAAAGAAACGTATAAACGCCGAACCTTCTGGAACGGCAGGTGCGTATAACCCCTCGTCCGTATCTGCCAACGCAACTGGCACAAAGGAAAACACGATTAACATCGAAAAAATGAATGAACGCATAAAAAAGCTCCTATAATTGATAGGAGCTTAATATAAAAAATTAAATTATGTCATTAAATTCTTAGTTCTGAAGCGGACTTGCTAAGAATAAACTTAAGATGCTCTGCGGGCGCACAGAAGATAACGCCAATGTGCTAATTTGCACCTCTTGTCTCGCTTGAAGCGCCAAAAGCTCTGCGCTTGCTTCTTCTTCATCAACCAGCGTTAGATCATCACTACCTGCTTCAAAAGTATTGATGCTACTTTCAATAAAGCTTGTGCGTGAATCAATAATGCCAAGGTTGTTTGATAAAGATGTTGTAAAACTTTCAAGAGTATCGCGGTAATTACTGATCCCTGTTAATTCATTTGTAGCTGCGGTCGGTGTTGAAAAATCAAAACCTGATAACCCTGAACTTGATAATGAGAAATTTGCACCACTGATTTCCAAGAAAGAAGAACCACCAGGGTTAAAAAATGTCGTAAGCGTATCATCTTGCAAAAGATTGACGCCTAAATACGACGCATCCTCCAAAACAGGATCAAACTGTGTCAGCAATGACACCACGATACAGCGAAGTAAACGTCGTAAAGTCATCTTGATGCGCTGTTCCAATAACATGCTCTATTTCTTGGAAAGAATCACCGGCGCCATAGCCCCGATTATATGAATCCATCGACAAGATAGACTGCATTAGATCATCTGATATTGGCATTAAATCATTCCTCTATTAAAGTGTGCACCTGAAACTTTTCTGGAATCATTGAATGGAAGGGTTTTTCGCCATTTCCTAAACTCTTCATTAAATTGCGGAATCTCTTCTAAAATACCAGTTTGAGACTTAGGTTCATTCGTTGCTTCAATTATTATGCGCTTTATGGCGTAACCATCGCCATATGTTTTGCTAATATCTTTTTTATTAACAGCCTCAATACTCTTTGCATCAGATATATCTCTAAATCGTACCATCTCTGGCCAGAACATTTTATTAGTTAATTCGCCTTTTGATCCTGCAGGTACATTTTTGTAGAAGCGAATAGCATCTGGAATTCCGTTTGTTTCTCTATAAACAAAAACTTCGCTAAACTCAGTGTACGAACGCCAATTAATTAACGCGAAAAGCTTCCCCTTCTCTCCTAAATCAACGACGACAGCTTCTCCACTTACTTTTGCAGGCTTAGTACTTTCCGAAAAACCCATGCCAGTATTGCTCGCAGAATTTGATACTTCCCGAATGACCGAACCACTTTTCACACCTTCAGGTGTATCGATTTCAATAGTTATTTTATAACGCCATGTTCCAGACACNTAAACGTCCGATANGTATCCNCACACNGCTAAAGCAGCTAANATGACTGTAAGAATAAGGGTTTTCTTGTATTTAATATTCATTATTTATTTCCTTAATTAAAATTTTTCAAATTTGATCCCTGCACCGTAACCACGATTATATGCATCCATAGATAAGACAGCTTTCATCAGAGCATCGTTCATCTTTATTTTCCTTTTACAAATAGATATGGGCCAACAGCTTTACGCTTGTGCAAGTATTTCTGAATCACTCCCCACGTTATTGGCTCTTTTGTCCTTACAAGACGTATCTCTTCTATGTAACGATCGATTAAATCACTCATAAGTTTTCGTTTCGAAACAATATTATTAAAATATTTTCCCTCACGAATGGCGACTTCGGTTTGTTGTGCCCATAATTTGGCGTCGATTTTACGATCAAATGTTGCGCTTTGAACAGGATAACCCTTGATCCGTACTTTAACGCGAAACGATTTATTTCCCTTAGAATTTTTACGTTCTTCAATAACAGCCATCTTTTTTCCTTTCCATATTTAAAAGTAACAGCAAAAA
Organism: Alphaproteobacteria bacterium; assembly: GCA_013215815.1. GTDB lineage: Bacteria > Pseudomonadota > Alphaproteobacteria > Micavibrionales > Micavibrionaceae. The sequence continues at coordinate 24,369 of JABSQP010000002.1, forward strand.
GTTAATTTTTACTGCAAAATCAATAGGTTAAGGATTAGGGAAACTCTTTATTGTGCTTTATTGCCTTTCATAAAATATGGTCTTTCAGGCCCCAAACATACATTTTTAGCCCCGAGTGTCCCACAAGTGTCCCATGAGCGTTTTCACACTCAAAAAACAACATCAAAAAATCAGCTAAGTTATTAAAAGTAAATGGTGACCGGTGAGGGATTCGAACCCTCGACCTACTGATTAAAAGTCAGTTGCTCTACCAGCTGAGCTAACCGGTCAATCCAAATAAAAAGCCCTCAAAAGCGGGCTATAAAAATGTAATAACACTTTGAATGGCCTTAGATAATGGTTTTTACCCTGTAATGCAAGCCTAAATTAGAGAATTTTAACCCTGTTTTTTATTTAATGCGTCCAACGTCGCGGGTGTCACAAAATCTGCGACTTCTCCATCAAGAGCATGAATTTCTTTAATAAACGAAGAAGACACAAACTGCCACTGATCTGCCGCCATCAAAAAGACCGTTTCAATGTCTGGCGCAAGGTGAATGTTCATCCCTGTCATCTGAAACTCATAATCAAAGTCGGATACCGCGCGAAGCCCCCGAAAAACACAACCCGCATTCACTTCATGCGCATAATCAATCAATAGCTTGTTAAATGATCTAACTTGAATATCGCAATCAGACACACGCTCCATATTATCAATATCAGCCTGTACCATTGCTAAGCGCTCTTCATGGTCAAAAAGCGGCTTTTTATTCGCATTTTCGGCAACACTGACGATTAAAACATCAACAAGCTTGCTTGCACGCTTAATAATGTGCAAATGCCCCTTTGTAATCGGATCAAATGTCCCTGGATATATGCCTATACGTTTTGTCATGATTTTTTCGCTATTTTCTTCTGTTTTTCAAAAAAGCCCATAGATTCACCAGCCAAACGAAATGCTGTCATAGAGAATATACTTAACCAAAATGCCGCTATGATGAATGCTGCAAAGAACTCATCACTGTCAGATAAAACAATGGCAACTATTGTTCCCCATAAACAAACGATAATTATATGCGTTAACCAAAATGCCTGAAATTTATTCAAGACAAACAATAAGATAAATGTAATTGGCAAAAACGGTATATTCTGAAAAACACCATAGGACGCGCACATAGCAGAAAAGAAAAACATTCCATGAAAATAAGCGCCGGCATCCATAGATCCGGAGTATGCAAAGCCAGCTAATACTCCAAAAATACTAAACACTCCCAAAAAACCGCTTATATGCATAAGCGCCAGTAAAAAAACACACAAAGCTGCATATCGAGGAAGCAAACTCCTCGTATTTTTAGAAAAGATCTCTTTAAATAATTTTACAAACAGTCCAATAAACCAGAAAAACCATCGACAGATAATCTGCTTAGAATCCCGCTTTAACGTCTGATAATTATCACTCATAAGGTGCTATCTATTCTGGCTTTTCTTTACCGCGCCATTTATCGGATGCTTCGTCATCGGAGAGGCCATCATATTTTTCATACTCATCCATGAAGGCGCGATAGATTTCTTTATTCACTTTTAAGTTCGCGGACATATCTTCCAGCGCACCTTGAATTTTCTGGCGCTTATCGCCGTGAAGGCTTCCGATATAAGGAATAATGAGAATCATAAAGCATTCCGCGTCCGAGCAATTTTGCAAAAGCGGCAGTTTATATTTCACAAGTTCCTGCAGTGCGTTTGGATTGTAGGGAAGCTCCACATCAAATTGTGATTTCCCGTAGGCAAACGCCTCTGCCCTCTTCTTCTTTTGTTTTAGCGCGCCCGCGAGAACGAAAAACAAAATAACAAGAACAATAAACGGAACAACGAAAACATAAATCATGGCTTAGCTTTCAGTCCCTTCCGATGTTTCTGCTTCCGCGTCTGGTGCGGCCGCAGAGCTTTCTGCATTTTCTTCTGCTGGTGCATCAACGCCTGCTTCATCGTCATCATCTTCAACAAGCCATGCGACAGAAACAACTTTTTCATCCTTGGCAACGTTAAAGAGACGCACACCTTGTGTGGAACGGCCAGTATGGCGCACGCCAGTCACAGGCATACGGATCATCTGCCCCTGATCAGAAATCAACATCACCTGATGATCATCCGTCACAGGAAATGTTGCAATCATGTCGCCAGTTTTATCCGTTAGGTTCATGTTGATCACACCTTGACCGCCACGGCCTGATGTTCGGTACTCAGAGGCAAAAGTACGTTTACCCATTCCTTTATCAGACACACAAAGCAGAGCTTGCCCTTGTGCACCCTCTTCTTCACGTTTCAGAACGGACATACTGATAATCTCATCGCCTTTGCCGAGCTTCATACCGCTCACACCTTTTGATGTACGGCCAGAGAACACACGAATTGCATCGACTTGGAAGCGGATAGCCTTCCCTTTTTTCGATGCAAGGAATACGTCTTCATCTTCGCGTGCGATTTTCACAGAAACAAGGCTTTCACCTTCGTCCAGTTTCATCGCAATCAAGCCATTCGAACGAATGTTCTGGAAGTCTGTTAGCTTGTTACGACGAACAGAACCATGTGAGGTTGCGAGCATGATATCCAGATCACCCCAAACTTCTTCATTCTCAGGCACACGTAAGTAAACAGATACATTCTCTCCAGATTCAAGAGGCAGTAAGTTCACAAGCGCTTTACCGCGTGATTGTGGCGAAGCCAGCGGCAACTGCCAAACCTTCAAGCTGTGTGCAATACCGCGAGAGGTGAAGAATATAATCGGTGTGTGTGTTGATGCCACAAACATATCTGATACGAAGTCATCATCTTTAAGCGCTGTACCAGAACGACCTTTACCACCGCGTTTTTGCGCACGGTAAGTATCCAGCGGCACACGTTTAATGTAACCGCCGTTTGTGACTGTCACGACCATATCTTCACGTTGAATAAGATCTTCGATATCTGTTTCAAACTCTGCTTCGACAAGTTCGGTGCGGCGCGGTGTACCAAAACGTTCTTTCACTTCTTCCAATTCTTCGCGAAGAACTTCGAGCATCTTTTCACGTGATGCAAGGATTGCTAGGAATTCAGCGATGGCATCTGTAATGCCGCGCAATTCATCTGCGATCTTGTCTCGCTCAAGACCTGTCAAACGATGTAGTCGAAGGTCGAGGATCGCTTTCGCTTGTGCTTCTGACATTTGATAAACACCACCATCTTCCACAGGATGTTCAGGATCGTCAATCAATTCAATCAATGGTGCAACATCCAGCGCAGGCCACTTCTTCGATAGCAAGCCCTCCTTCGCTTCTACAGGATTTTTCGCGTTACGGATCAGCGCGATAATTTCATCGATATTCGCAACTGCAACAGCCAAACCAGCCAAGATATGCGCACGATCACGCGCCTTGCCGAGTTCATAAATCGTACGGCGAACAATGACATCCTCACGAAACTTCACGAACGCTTCGATCATGTCACGCAGGATCATGATGCGCGGTTTACCGTGATCAAGTGCCACCATGTTACAACCAAATGATGTTTGTAGCGCCGTATGTTTAAGAAGCTGATTTAAAACAACGTCTGCGTTCGCGCCTCTTTTTAAATCAAGAACAATACGCACACCGTCACGGTCTGATTCATCACGAATTTCAGAAATATCTTCGACGATTTTCTCACGTGCAACTTCACCAAGACGTTCGAGCAACTTGCCCTTATTCACCTGATAAGGAATCTCATGAACAACGATACTTTCGCGATCTTTACCTTTTTCCTCGACAGATGTTTTCGCGCGCATCACAACAGAGCCATTCCCTGTGTTATACGCACTACGAATACCCATCTTACCAAGAATTTGGGCGCCCGTTGGGAAATCAGGCCCTGGAATAATCTCAATCAACTCTTCTGTTGAAATACGCGGGTTCTCTACATACGCCAAACAACCATCGACAACTTCTGTAAGGTTATGCGGCGGAATATTCGTCGCCATACCAACAGCAATACCACCTGCTCCGTTCACAAGAAGGTTCGGAATACGCGCAGGAAGAACTTCTGGTTCTTGCGTTGATTCATCATAGTTCGGATGAAAGTTCACTGTATCTTTTTCAATATCCTGAAGAAGAACTTCCGCCGCTTTGTTAAGACGCGATTCCGTATAACGCATCGCCGCAGGCGGATCACCATCCATTGAACCAAAGTTACCCTGCCCGTCAATCAAAGGCAGACGAAGAGAGAAGTCCTGCGCCATACGCACAAGAGAGTCATAAATTGCCTGATCACCGTGTGGGTGATATTTACCCATCACATCCCCGACAATACGCGCAGACTTACGATAAGGCTTATCAGAGGTATAACCACCTTCACGCATCGCGTAGAAAATACGGCGGTGCACAGGCTTTAAACCATCACGACAATCAGGAAGCGCACGAGAGACGATAACACTCATCGCATAGTCGAGATACGACTGCTTCATCTCCTCTTCGATTGTAATACTCGGCAAATCACTTTCCGGTGTATTGGGCGCATCTTGGGGCGTGTCAGCGTTATCGCTCATACTCATTTATCCTTCAAAAAACGATTCTTAAAATTGATGCTTATTTGTAGCAATTCAGCCCCCAAAGCTCAAGGATTTGAGGGCTGTTTTCCAGTAAGAAATATTATTTAATTTCAGATACTTAAGATATTATTTCAGGCTTTATTGGCCAAGCTTTGTATCAAGCACAGCTTTATCCAACATTTTGCTCAAAAGCGGCTGTAGCGCACGTTCATAATCATCCGTTTTAAAGGACACAGAGCGCCCCTCTTTTGAGCCGTAAAACGCTATCATTGCTTCTAGTTCAGCCACTGTGAAAATATCGGCCATCGCCTCTATAGAGCCTTGTTCTAAAGACTGAAAGTTAATCGCTTTACGCATCGCAGATTTAAATTCCAAACGATTTTGCGGCGGAACCTGCGCGGCGATACGATCCAATGCACGTTCAATCTTTGGACGGATCGGCCAAATCTCGTGCATTTTTTTTGACAGCTCTAAGCGCTTATTAAAGTCGGCCTCTGAAAGAGTATCATCAGCCGCTTCAATTTGCCCTTCTGGTACCGCTTGATCTTCAGCACCCTCCTGCGCTACGGCAGGAGAAATCAGAAGTGCACAAAGCAATGAGAGAATAAAAAATCGGGTCATACCCTATTCTACCTAAAATGGGATCTCATCTTCAAGTTCATCGATAGGAGCCGGCGCTGCGCTTGCTTGCGCGCCGCCCATACCACCGCCCATAGGTTGTGCATCGTAGCCACCACCAGCGTTATCATTCATACCGCCAGCGCCGCCGCGACCATCAAGCATAAGCATTGTGCTGTTGAAGTTTTTCAAAACCACTTCTGTTGAGTAACGTTTCTGACCGTCTTGCTCCCAAGAACGTGTTTCAAGCGCGCCCTCAAGATAAACTTTAGATCCCTTTTTAAGGTAGTTTTTACAAACAGTTACAAGGCCCGGGCTAAATACAACCACGCGGTGCCATTCTGTTTTATCACGGCGCTCGCCTGTGTTTTTATCTTTCCAGCTCTCCGTTGTCGCAACAGAAAGGTTACAAACCTCTCCACCATTGCTCATTGTGCGCACATCTGGATCCGCGCCCAAATTACCAATCAACGTTACTTTATTTAAGCTTCCAGCCATTGCTACTCGTCCCTACCTTTTAAATGTCATTGAAGTAGGCTCACTATACACCTCTAAACGCTTCACGTCCTTTTTTCTCTGGCGCAACAACAGAAGGCGCAGGTGTAGGAGCTTTCGCCGCCGGAGCAGGCGCTGCT
>JABSQP010000020.1 GCA_013215815.1 Alphaproteobacteria bacterium
GAAGAACCCAAAAAAAATTATGGCGCGGGTGGCACAATGACAGGCAAGAAATATATGTTGTCTTTAACATTTAATGCACCTGAAGAGTCTTTTAATGATCCATCTGAATATCTATTCCAAGGTAAAAGTGTCGATGATTTATTTTTTCCCATGCATATGAATTTTCGTTTTTTTGGCATGGAACCATTGGAAACATTTTCTTGTTACGACGTGATGAAAAACGCCAACATCGAAGAAGACTTCAAACGTTTTGACACCCACTTGGAAAAAACTTTTCCAACATCTAACCCTATGAAAGAAGCGAGCTAAAAATGACACAAACAAAACTAGCAGCAGGAGATGCTTTTCCTAAGATCACCGTAAAATCACTTGAAGGTGATGATATTACTTTGGGACAACCAAAAGAAGGCACGGATTGGCAAATGATTATTGTTTACCGTGGTCGCCATTGCCCTCTTTGCACAAAATACCTAAACCAATTAGAAGGATACAAAGAAAGACTCTTTGCCAATAAAGTTGACTTAGTCGCAGTATCTGCAGACAGTAAAGAGCAACTTGAAAGTCAGTTAAAGAAACTCGATATTAGCTATCCAATATATTACGAGCTTTCACTTAAACAAATGGAGACGTTGGGCGTTTATATTTCTGTACCTCGCTCCGAGAAAGAAACCGACCATAATTTTGCTGAACCGGGGTTATTTGTTGTGAACGAAAAAGGAAATTTGCATGTTGTCGATATATCTAATAATCCATTTGTTCGTCCAGAATTAGAAGCTCTTGCGTCAGGTTTGGAATGGATTAGAAACCCTGATAACGATTACCCAATTCGGGGAACATACTAATATTATTCTGCACAGAAGCGCGCCAGACTAACGGTCTGGCGCCTAGTTACCCTCACAACATTTAGTACTTACTATAAAAAATGAACCACAATATATTGTGGCGTTTTGTTGTGTTTTACCAAGTGTTACCCTACTTTTGAAATTGGAATGTTACCCTGAACATTTGCGAACACTTGGAAAGTGGCTGTGATCTTGGTGCGGGTGGTCGGACTCGAACCGACACGTCCGTAAGGACACCAGATTTTGAGTCTGGCGCGTCTACCAATTCCACCACACCCGCATAGATATGCCAAAAGGCTAGACAGGTGTGTTTTATCCACCATTTCTTCAAAAATCAAGCCCGCTTGCATGAAAGTGTAAAAAAAGCCATAGTCCAGCCCTATGAGCATACGATCCCTTTCCCATTTACTGGACGATATACGCGAACAGGTGAAAGACGAGACAGTCTCTCTGGCGCAATTGCTGGAGATGTTTCATGAGCGCGGGTTTGGCTTCTTTCTCTTTCTTTTTGCACTTCCGGCGGCACTTCCTATGCCGGCGATTGGCATTAATGCGATTATTGCCTTGCCCCTGCTCCTTTTAACGGCGCAACAAGCGCTGGGCCGCCATACGATTTGGATCCCTCAAAAAATGAGTGCGAAGACAATCTCGCAAAAGCGCATTTATGGCTTTGTCGATGGCGCGCGTCCATGGATTAAGCGTTTAGAATTTTTCATTCGCCCGCGCCTTGGCTTTATCACACAAGGTGTCTTTTCGAACATCATTGGTGCGATGGGTTTTATCATGGCATTGGCTGTTTCTATTCCTCTACCACTCACCAATACGGTTCCTGCCTTTGGTATTGCCTTGATGTCTGTTGGAGTGCTGATGCGCGATGGATTGGCTGTTATCGCCGGGGCACTCATCGGTTTGGCATGGGTAACCCTACTCACTGTCTTCATGATTTACTTTGGAACTGAAGGCATTGATATGATTAAAGAATTCATCAAATCACTTTTTTAGAAGGTTTTAAGTGCCTGCTGCGTATAAAGAGTACGAACTAAGCGAGGGCATAAACATGAAAACACTTCTCATTGGGATGATCACTTACGGCATTATTGCTGCTGGCTTTAGTCACCCTGCAAGGGCTGTTCATAAAACTGAAAGATCTTACGGCTCTTTAGAGGCGCAAAAGTTAGACATCTACAAACCTCGACTTGTTAAAGCCGATACTCCGGTCATCATCTACGTTCATGGTGGCGGCTGGCATATAGGATCAAAGAATAACGTCGGTCATAAGGCAGAAGCGTTTACAAAAGAGGGATATGTTTTTGTAAGTGTTGAATACCCTCTCTTACCTGACAGTACAGTCGAGCTACAAGCAGAAAGCATCGCTCAAGCCGTTGCTTTTGTGAAAGATAAATCAACCAGTAAAGCCCCTCTATATCTCATGGGGCACTCTGCAGGCGGGCACTTAAGCGCGCTTGTTGCGACCAACCCCGCCTACCTCTCTCTATTTGATCTAACGCCAGATGTTATCAGCGCCGTTATTCATGTTGATGGGGCAGCATTAAACCTTCCCAATAAAATCACAAAAAAACGCTCCGCTAAAAAAGACGACATGTACGATAAAACATTTGGAACGAATGAGCAGCGCTGGGAAGAGCTATCGCCTTATCATAATTTAGAGGAACACTCTGAGACGCCCCCCTTTTTACTACTTACTGCGGATCAGCATAGGAAGGCTATCTCCGATGCAGCTATGTTCGCTGAGCTTTTAAAACGTAAAAACGTGTATCATCAAAACGTGATGATCAATGATAGAAACCATGCCTCAATTAATAAAAAATTCGGTGAAAGTTCAGATAAAGCATTTCAGGTGACTATAGATTTTATTCGCCAGCTTGATTAAGCTGGCATCATGATATCGATAATTACAAAAATGCTGTCTTGTTCAAAATTGATGCCACCTCTTATGGCAGTCATATCAGCTTCTGCGCTTGGTATGGCATTAATGAGCCAATATGTTTTTGGCCTACAACCCTGTAATTTATGCGTCATACAGCGTTACCCTTACGGGATCGTTATTGCTCTTGGTATTATTGGCTTTTTTGTTGCGGGAAAATGTAAAAAAACCAGCACGGCAATCATGAGCCTTATAGGTATTACATTTTTAGCAAACAGTGTCATTGCCTTCTATCACAGCGGTGTAGAACTTAAATGGTGGCAGTCGTTTTTAGAAGGCTGCTCTGTACCAGAGCTTAGCGATAACATCGAAGAAATGATGGCACAAATTCAGGCAACGACAGAAGTTGTTCGCTGCGATGAAATTCCATGGGCTGACCCGATCCTCGGCTTATCGATGGCAAATTATAATGTGGTGTTTTGTTTGGGTTTGGGAATAATCGCGCTTATCTCAGCGCGTCTTATCTGGAAGAAAGCGTAGTTGTTGGAAGCTTAAGCCCCCAACAACGTCATAAAACCGCTAAAGCCCATAAAGAGCGTGCCGTAAAATAAGTAAAAACCAATGGACTGTTTCAACGTCCGTTGCTTTTCAAAATTGAAAAGATCGTCAAACATGACTTTATTCCCGTCTCTAAAATGTAATTATCGAAAGTAATAAACACGTCAAAACGAAACAAGTCAAGGGTTTTTGCGGGTTTCAGGAGATTCTGAGAATAATAAAAAGGGCGGAGAGAGAACTCCCCGCCCTTTTTTAATTTTTAGCTTCTAAATCTACTTCTTGATTGTTGTCAGTATTGCTACTGGGATCAGACCAATCATCACATCAGTTGTGTATGAAAGGTACACAGCAACAACAGTTAACAACACAGAAAAGATGTCGCTTGTTAACTTGCGGCTAGTTAAAATCAATCCAGACACCATCAGAACGAACATTGTTCCGATTAATGTATGAATGTCACTTCCGACGAAGAAAGTACCGCCACCTTCAACAACGCCAACTAGTCCTAGAAAATGAACTAATGTAGTCGATATACCGACTAACAGCGTTAGTGAGATGACGTAGAACCAAAAAGCTCCAACCGTCGAACGTGTATGACCTACGTCTAAGATTTTATCTAACATGTGCAACCTCCTTTGTTTGCGTTAGAATTAACTGAAACAACGTCCCGATTATTAATCTTCGAGTGGGCTGTCCCAGTACAGAAAATCCCCCCAGCTTTCATGTAAGAAATTTGGAGGAAACTTTCGTCCCGTTTCCTGGAGTTCATATATAGACGGCTGCTTTGGTTCCTTGAACGGATGCATATCACACTCGTGTGGCATCTTTGCACCCTTTCGGGTGTTACAAGGTTTGCAGGACGCTACAATATTGTCCCAGGATGTCTTTCCACCACGCGATCTTGGGATCACATGGTCAAATGTTAGTTGGTTCGTTTTAAATGGCTTTGTGCAGTACTGACACGTCCAGCCATCGCGTAAAAATAGATTAAATCGTGTAAATGCAGGTGATTGGGATAAAGGAACGTAATCCTTTAAAGCAAGCACGCTTGGCAATTTGAATTCTTGTGTAGGAGAGTGAATAACGCGGTCATACTCAGATAAAACAGTAACACTACCTCGAAAAATGGCCTTAACAGCTTCCTGCCAAGACCACAACGACAACGGAAAGTAACTCAGCGGCCTATAGTCGGCATTCAGTATAAGAGCTGGGCAGCTCTCAAGCGCTGGTATTGTGACATTATCGCCTTGCATGGTGTCAATCTCCTTTCATGCGTTTTAACCCAGGTTCCGGGGGGAGATCTTCAAGGTAGGACGTAAGGAAGACCTCGCCTGCTCTATCTCTAATTATACCGTAAAAAAGGCAGTTAACCAACGCAAACCCGCAGAAAATCGGGGCACAGCCATGCACTTAAAGCATAACATTAAGAATTATGGCAATTTCTCAGGGGGTTAAGAGTAATAAAATTACAAAGAATTTTGTTTAAGTTTTTGGCACAAAATGCTGATTTTAATAAAAAATTAACCAAATACTGACTGCAGGAAGGCTAAACCGGCCTCAACTCCGTCATTATCAATGCCATGCCCTAAAAACTTTGTTTCATGGCCGCTTACATCATAGCCATTACGCTCTAATATCTCTTTTGAGGCATAATATGATTCGATCGGAACCACATCATCAGAAGTACCATGAATGAGGCAAACAGGAATTTTGTGCGCATTTTCCAGCCCATCATCGTCAATAACACCGCCTGAATAAGCTAAAACGCCTGCTATTTTGCCACTACGGCGTGGCCCGTTATGAAGCGCCATCATTGCACCTTGAGAAAAGCCAACAAGGGCCAAATCAGCGTTCGCCAAGCCGTATTCCATGAGAACTTGATCCAAATACTCGTCTAAAGGCGGACGTGCCTTCCGAACACCTTCTAAATATTTGGATGCGTCCTTCACTTGCAAGCCATCTAACGCATCATCCGATAAAAGAGAAAACCACTGATACCCATCCGGTGATGGCATCTCACACGGTTCGGGCGCATCGGGGGAAATAAAGATTGTATCTGGTAAAGCGCGCTCCCAATAAGGAACAAGCGACATCAAATCCTGCCCGTTTGATCCATAGCCGTGTAATAGCACGACAACCTGCTTAGGCTTCTCTTCCGATGTCCATTTACTGCGATATGTGTTTAGACTCAATGACATAGGGGCAATTTACACAATTTGTGGCCAAAAACGAGCGTATTTTTGTGATTTTCCCCTTGCTTCTCCCCAGCAAACAAATAATAATGAGAACCATTCTCATTATTGACTTTAGTCAAGGGCTTTAGTTTAGCCCTATGCAGAATAGATAAACCGATTCTAAAAAAGGAAATAAACAGATGCTAGAAACATCCATCATCGTATTTCGTGAAGGGCTTGAAGCCTTTCTTATAATCGCCATTATTCTGGCGTACCTTGTACGCACCGGTAAAACGAACCTTATGAAACCTGTTTTCTTTGGGATTGGTGCAGCTATCCTCCTAAGCGCGACTACCGCATGGCATATCGCAGAAATGGCCGAAGACCCGTTTATGGAGGGTATCCTTGCTTTGACTGCTGGCGCTTTGGTTGCCACGATGACGTATATGGTCATGAAGAATGCTAAAAACATCCCTGCTAAAATCAACGAGAAGATTGAAGCACAAGCCTCCAAAACAGGAATGGCCGCTATCTTTGGTATGTTCATTTTTACTGTCGTAATGATTGCCCGTGAAGGCATGGAAACAGCCATGATGCTTGGTGCCTTATCAAGTAATATTGCTGTTTCTGAGATCTTAATGGGCGCAGTTATTGGCATTACTGGTGTTATGATGATTGCGTACCTCTGGAAAACGCAATCACAGAAAATCAACCTGCGCCTATTCATGCAAGTAACTGGTATCTTCTTGATGCTCTTTTGTGCGCACCTATTCCTATACGGCTTCCACGAACTTACCGAGGTAAGCGCTGTCCCATTCATTGATAACTTCTACTGGCACACTGTTACCGAGCCTCTAGAACCAAGTGAGCCAATTGGTAAGTTAATTACAGTATCTCTATTAGCCATTCCTTGTGGTTGGCTATTCATCGGCTACGTCAAAGAACGTATGAGCCAAAAGGAAGCTGTTCAAGCCTCTGCTGAATAAACTTTCGATCAATAAACCATGTCTTGTGTAGCGGGATCATTCCCGCTACAAGCTTTTTGATGATAAGAGCTTTGTTCATATTTGCCGTTTACATGGTGTGCGCCCTTCCCGCTTGGGCGCAACAGCGTGCAAATGTAGAAAGTGCGCAAAACATCGCAAAGCAATTAAATGGCCGTGTGGATTTAGAAAGACTTCTCTCGGAACGCGTAAAAAACGCAGACGATCACAACTATCTCAGCTTCTCCTATGAAAACGATCTTATTGGCGCGGGCACAGATGAGAATTATACAAGCGGCCTACGTGTTTCCTATTTTGATACAGAGACCTCTGTTCCTCCAGGTATTGATACACTGGCAGACATGATCCCGACATTTGATTTAAATGGAACAACCAGTACGTTTTTTACATTTGGTCAGAACATCTATACGCCAGAGAACATCAACATCAGGCAGCTTCAAAGAAATGATCGCCCTTATGCAGCATGGCTGTATGGATCCGTAGGTTTAGCAACAGCAGAAAACAACCACTTAGACGAACTTGAGGTAACTCTTGGCGTTGTCGGCCCTGAAGCACTCGGCGAACAAACACAAAAGCTTATTCACCGTCACGTAACAGATTCCGATATTCCAAAAGGATGGAGCAACCAACTCGATTTTGAGCCTGGAGTTATTCTCTCGTGGCGCCGCCGCTGGCCAGTATTTTATACAGCTAACATTGGTGATTTCCGTTTTCGTTTAGAACCCGACATCAATGTTTCTTTAGGGAACGTCTATACCTATGCAGGCACAGGTGGCGTGATTACTTTTGGCCCGTACAAGTCACGCTTGCAAGACACGCCGCCGCGCGTGAGGCCAGCCATGCCAGGCACTGGTTTTTTTGATACACCAGATCAAGAGTTCAACTGGTATTTATTTGCTGGCCTTGATGGCCGTGCTATCGGACGCAATATTTTCCTCGACGGAAATACATTTAAAGGCAGCCACAGTGTTGATAAAAGACATTTCGTCGCAGATGCCAACGCAGGCATCGCATTTGGCTATGATGATTATCGCCTATCCTACACACTCAACTACCGCACGAAAGAGTTTGACGGACAAGATGATCCGAGCGTCTTTGGCTCTGTCACACTCACAACGCGTTTTTAATTTAGAGAGTTTTCTCTTCCGAAAAGCTCTGTTATCATGTCGTCATTAGATACAAGGAAGGCTCTCATCATGAATTACGACATCATCCATATTGCAGGAAAACCACATGTTCTTGTTCCTCTTCATGACTTCACTGCTCTAAAGAATGAAGGAAAAGACATGGCGCTTCCGGATGATGTGTTACAGCAGCTTTCTGTTGATCCTGACAAAGCAATTAAGATTGTGCGTAAGCACCGCGGCATGACGCAAGAGGATCTGGCGCAGGCGACAGGCCTTTCCCGCCCTTATCTCACCGAAATTGAAACAGGCCGCAAAGACGGCTCTATCAAAACGCTAAAGAGCCTTGCCCGCGCTTTGAATGTTCCTTTGGAGTTACTGGTGTAGATGCGCCAAAACTTTAAATTTTTTATTTTGATATTCACTCTACTTTTTTCATTACCCGCGCAAGCTGGTAATAAAGAAGAACTTGTTGTATTGCTACACGGCATAGCAAGAACATCCTCAAGCATGAACTCTATTGAGAGCATGTTACAGAAAGATGGATATACAACGTTAAATATAACCTACCCTTCAAAGAAGAAAGATCTCAATGGTCTTGCTGAATATCTGAAAAAAGAGCACCTAATAGATTCTCTATGGAAAGATTACAGTCATATACATGTTATCACACATTCTATGGGAGGATTAGTCGCTCGGCGTTATTTCGACAGATATAAAAATGATATTCCTAAAGACAAACTAGGCAAAATCATAATGCTAGCACCGCCTAATAAGGGCAGTAAAATTGCAGATATCATGCAAACGCTACTACCCTATAAGTGGTATTACGGCCCTTCCGGTAGTGAGTTAACAACAGAAGTTCAAAGGGATATAAAAAGCGATATATATTATGATTTGGGTGTTATAGCGGGAACAAAAGAGTGGCCCTATTTCGTTGCTGCATTTGTAATTCCTGGAAAAAGTGACGGTCGTGTCTCTGTCAACAATACAAAGATTAAAGGAATGACCGACTTTTTAACCGTTAATGGGACTCATACATTCATAATGAACAAGCCCGAAGTTCACAGCCAAATCTTATATTTTCTTAGGCATTCTAAATTTAAGCATAATAATTAACGTTTTAAACCGCCCATAACACCGCGGACAATTTCGCGTGCGATTGTGCGGCCAATTGACGAGCTAACAGAACGCACTAAAGACTTAATTGCCGCTTCACCCACGCCTTGTCGGTTTGAGCTACGCTTCTTAGTTTTGGCTTTCTCTGCTGCCTCTTGCGCCGCTTCAGCTTGTTTTGCTGCTTTTTCAGCGCGTTTTTGCAAGATTTCGTAAGCACTCTCACGATCTTGGCTCTTATCATATTTTTCGCCAACACCATCAGCTTGCATTGCCATACGTTTTGCTTCCGCACTTGCTTGGCCTAATTTTGCCATTGGCGGGCGGATTAATGCACGCTCAACAATGGAAGGAGAACCCTTCCCTTCAAGTGTTGATACAAGTGCCTCACCCACACCAAGCTCTGTAATAACGTCAGCAACTTCAAACTTTGGGTTTTCGCGGTACGTTTCAGCTGCTTGCTTAATTGCTTTTTGTTGCTTTGGTGTAAAGGCACGCAAGGCATGTTGAATACGATTGCCAAGTTGTCCAAGAACTGTATCGGGAACATCAGCTGGGTTTTGGGTAATGAAGAAAACACCAACACCTTTTGAGCGGATCAAGCGAACAACTTGCTCTACTTTTTCAATCAGCGCTTTCGGCGCGTCATCAAATAGAAGGTGCGCTTCATCAAAGAAGAAAACGAATTTTGGTTTTTCCGCATCTCCCGCTTCTGGCAGTTCTTCAAAAAGTTCTGAAAGAAGCCAAAGCAAGAACGTCGCATAAAGACGCGGGCTGTTCATCAACTCATCAGCAGCCAAGATATTCACGTAACCTTTGCCGTCCATATCCGTGCGCATCAGATCATCAATCTCCAGCGCAGGTTCGCCAAAGAACTTATCACCGCCTTGGTCTTCAAGGCGCAGGAGTGAACGCTGAATGGCACCGATTGATTGCTTGCTCACCATACCGTAAGTCGATGAGATTTCTGACGCACGCTCTGCCATAGAAATAAGAAGTGCACGTAGATCTTTCAGATCCAAAAGAAGTATCACTTCTTCATCGGCAATGCGGAAGGCAATGTTCAAAACACCTTCTTGCGTGTCATTTAACTCTAACATGCGAGAAAGAAGTAAAGGCCCAATCTCAGAGATTGTTGTACGAACTGGATGACCCTGCTTGCCAAACATATCCCAGAACGCCACTGGATAAGCACGAGATGGGTAATTTTCCAAACCAATCACTTCTGCTCGTTTAACAAGGAAGTCCTGCTTTTCCGAAGGCTGGCAAATACCGCTGAGATCGCCCTTAACATCCGCCATGAAAACAGGCACACCTGCATCAGAAAAACCTTCGGCCAAGTTTTGAAGCGTTACCGTCTTCCCAGTTCCTGTTGCACCCGCTACAAGACCATGCCTATTTCCCCACTTGAGTTCAAAGTAAAGATTATTATCGGGGTTATCTGTTTCAGACCCGATGTAAATAGCATCGTCTCTTAGTGTCATAGGAATTACTTTTTTTTAAAGTTTTGTTTCGTAAAAATCGAATTCACAATCATGCTGTAATGAAGGAACAGCAAAACGTGCTTTCGTTACATCTTCAAAATGAAGCTTACGCAGAATAAATCCCGGCGTATCTTCTGTACGCTCAGCAATCACTTTCCCCCAAGGATTAACAATCATCGAGTGCCCGTATGTTTCGCGTCCACCCTCGTGTGTTCCAACTTGCGCAGGTGCAATGACAAAACTACCTGTTTCAATTGCGCGCGCACGAAGCAATGTTTCCCAGTGTGCCTTTCCTGTCGGAACAGTAAAAGCGGAAGGAACAGCTATAATCTCAGCGCCTCTTTGTGCCATTGCACGATACATATAAGGAAAACGCACATCGTAACAAATTGAGAGCCCAACTGGCTTCCACGGTGTTTTAACCACGGCCGCTTTGTTGCCCGCTTCAACAGTTTCACTTTCTTTATGACTCTCACCTGTCGGTAGCTCGCAGTTAAACAGGTGCATCTTATCGTAAGACGCCATTAGCTGACCTGTCTTGCTAAATAGAAAAGAGCGGTTCGCCATTTTGGTTTCAGATACTTTGATTTTCATCGATCCAATCAAAAGCCAAACACCGAGCTGCTTAGCCAACTCAGCGAAGAAAATAGGTCCCGGATGTTTTCCCGGTTCCAATGCTGTGGCAAGAGCATCTCCCGTTTCCTTACGAATAAAATCTGTATTCTCAGGAGTTGCTATAAATTCGGCGCCCTCTACAGCAGCTTCACGAATTAACTTCCCTGCCTGGGTTAGGTTTTCTTCAATGTCAGGCCCACTCGTCATTTGAACGCAGGCCACAGTTAAAGGACTACTCATTTAACAATCCATCCAATTTTCCTTGACCTTCCAGCGCGTGCAAATCGTCACAGCCTCCGATCAAATTATCGTTGATAAAAATTTGAGGCACCGATTTTGGTCCACCTGTGCGTTCAACCATCTTAGAACGCGCTGCCTCATCACCAGTAATATCGTACCCCGTATACTCAACACCTTTATTATCGAGAAGCGCTCTTGCACGCATACAAAATGGACACGTTGTCCAGTAATACACTTCTACTTTTGCCGTCTGACTCATTTCCAGAAATTCCTCGCTTTAATAATGTAACAAAATACTATAAAAACAAATGTATGAAGACGAAAGCTTTAATTATTGGTGGTGGTATAGCAGGACTAACGTTAGCGCTTCTTTTAGGAAAAACAGGCATTCAATGTGTTTTGGTTGATAGGGCGCCAATTTTAACAGATCAAAACGCCAAGGATTCAGGGCGTACTGTCGCTTTAATGAATAGCTCCGTCCAAATCCTAAGAGCCGCAGGCATATGGGAAAAAATCAAAGAATTTTCAACGCCTCTACAGCAAATGCGCCTGAAAGACGATGGAAATCCCAATATCGAAGTAAAAGAGGTCAATTTTCCTGCATCAGAGATCAATTTAGAGCAGTTTGGTCACAATATACCTAACCTTCCGATGCAAATGGCTCTGCAACAAGCCGCCACAGAAGAAGAAAACGTCACATACATCACAGAAGATGGTCTTTCCAGCTATACAACAAGTAACCATGATGTGACTGCACAATTAGAAAGCGGAATAGAAATCAAAGCCCAAATTATCATTGGCTGTGATGGGCGCCGTTCTAAGGTCAGAGAAACAGCTGGCATTGATGTGCGTGAAGAAGAATACGGACAAAAAGCGATTACTTGCGTCATAAGCCACTCGAAACCCCATGAGTTCACTTCAACAGAGCACCACCGCCCTGGCGGCCCTTTCACAATCGTACCGCTCGAAGGTAATAAATCTAGCATTGTCTGGGTTGAAAAGACTGAGGAAGCAGACCGCCTTCTGTCTCTCCCCCGCGACTTATTTGAAAAAGCATTACAAGACAGCTCCAAAGACTTAGTCGGCAAGGCCACACTGGAAACAAATCCAGAAAGCTGGCCACTCAAAAAACTTATTGCTGATCGTTTAACCGCGCAAAGAACGGCAATCGCCGCTGAAAGCGCGCACGTCATCAGCCCAATTGGCGCGCAAGGCCTCAACCTATCCCTGCGCGATATTGCAACGCTTGCCGAAACCATTGTTGATGCGGCACGTAATGGCGAAGATGTAGGTTCTTCATTCGCCCTAAAACGATATGAAAACCGCCGCAAAGCTGACGTGATCACACGCGTTGAAGGTATTGACCGCTTCAACAAGATTGTCAGCAACAATATTGGCTTTCTCCGCGGTATGAGACGATCTGGCCTGATGGCTTTAAGCATACTCCCTCCACTCAAGCAATTCGTAATGCATCAGGGATTAGCACCATCGGCTGACGAGGGGCGTTTAATGCGTGGTGAAGCACTCTAACCGTTAATCTGATTGGGCCTCACAACCCGCGCAAGAGTGAGCACATTTACTTCTGCTGCCCCCGCTTTTTTAAGAATCTTCGCACACTCCTCAACAGTAGCGCCGCTCGTATACACATCATCAATGAGCAATATGGTTTTACCCTGAATAGAGAGCATATATTTAGGGTTCACAGCAAATGCCTTTTTGACATTCCTCTGACGATCTTTAACTCTCATATGCCCTTGGCTCTGAGTAGCACGAACGCGCAGCAAGCCATCCAATAAGTAGTTCTTATGACATTGTTTCGCCAGATAGGATGTCATGATGCCGGCCTGATTATAACGACGCTGTATTAACCGCCAGCGATGCAACGGGACAGGCATCATATAATCCGTTTTTTCAATCAAATCGTCCCCAGCCTGCTTAAGCCACGGCAAAAACCCAAGAACATAGTGCGTTTTATCACCGTGTTTAAACGGTAAAATAAGATCTTTGGAAGCCTCATCATAAAATAGAGCTGCCCTCGCCTGATCGTAAATAGGAGGCGTTTTTAAACACGACGCGCAGGTATTACCTTCATGGCCATCATCAAAATCAAAAGGTACACCACATTTATTGCAATGGGGACTTGTCACAAAATTAAGCTCTGCCCAAGCTTGTGGCGATACCATCCCCTGCTTGTCAACGATATCTCCCGTTAAAATGCAACGTGGCGGCAAGACAAAATCTATGATTTTACGCATGGCAGACATGCAGAGTAGATTACCCTGACAATTAAAAAAAACGAGTGAAAAATATTTTCTATAATACTTGTTTTTGTGTTTACAGATGGGTTCGTTTTCACGTATAACAAAACCCAATCAACAAATAATAAAAATGCTAGAAAACAATGCTCCAGATTCATCTCGCTTCAACGTGACTGCGGTTACTCCGCAAGATAATTTAGTGCCTGAATCAAATCAAAATAATTCTCTTTTTAAGCGCGCTGAAACCAACCCTCTTCTAGAAGGTGTACCGAAGGCAGTCATCAGACAGGCATGGTTTACGATGGCTCACCTTGTTTTGGAACAAGGTGCCCATATTCTCAACATCACATGCGGAGACGGCGCATATACATATGCAATGGCTGCCATGAATCCTGAATACGAGTTCGTGGGCATTGATCGTAATCAGAAAAAAATTGAAAAGGCGCAAAAAAAATACAACCTTCCCAACCTCAGTTTTGTCTGCGGTGATGTTCAAGAAAGTTTTCTACCGCCCAATTCTCTCGACGCCATTGTGAACTCCTTTACATTGCATGAATTTTATTCAGAAGAGCAATGTAGCGTTAAGGCCGTAACGGATATCCTTCACCGCCACCTGGAGCTATTGAAAGAAGATGGTTATATTTTTATTCAAGGGTATTCGATGCCTCCTGAAGACGAATATGTACTCATTGAAATACCGCACGACGAACATGCAAAAAAAGAAAAGCGCCCTTCAGATGCTGAACTTCTCGTTCTCTATGCTGACAAGGCCCGCCCGCACAAAGATAGCAACTATTGTGGTTTTTATTTAGAAGAGTTACCGTCACGCTTTCCTAAGACCCGCCTTTTCCGACTACCTCATAAGTGGGCATATGAATTTTTGCTTCGTAAAGCAAAACGTAAAGAGTGGGATGAAGAACTGCATAAAGAATATACATTTTTCTCACAGCAAGAATATCGTGATGTGCTACGACGCTTTGGAACACGCGTTCTATACACAACACCTCATTGGGATGAGCAGATTGTCAAAAACCATTTCCACAAAAAGATCAGACTTTTTGCAGAAGATGGGAAACCTATGGGTACGCCAGAAACAAGCTTCATTGTTGTTGGTCAAAAAGTAGGCCCTCGCCGTTCCTTAAAAATTGAAGAACGAAAAATATCACACAACCCAAACACAACACTGCATATTTCTGCAATGCGTGATCGGGTTGAAGGCACGATTTATGACCTCGCTTCCCGCGGCATGGATATCGCTGAAGTGCTTCCTTATAGGGTAACATCATCTGGTGACTTGAACATTTTTGTTCACGAGGGATTACCACGTAGCTTGATGAACGCCGTTCCGCGCAATAGCCCAAACATAGACGGTAAAAGATGGAGTGGGCATACGACTGAAGCAATGAGCTTTCCAATGGAGATCATGGAGAACTTAAAGCAAGAGCACTTCCCAAGTGTTTTAAAATTCACGCGTGATTACTTCGGTTTAAAACCTGTGATAGGTGAACTCTTTGAGGAAGGGCCTGGATTTTATCCTGCACCAGACTTCATTGATGAACATATTCAAACGTATTATTTATCTGTCGAAAAACCAGACAAGAAAGTGACGCTAAAAGAATTATTTGGTGGCGCTGAAGGTTACTCCACAAAAGGTGATATTCGTGAAATTAATGCTCAACAAGTTTTGGATGCGATGAGTATTGGTTTCTACCCTACAAGCCGTTTGGAACTTCAAATCATAGCGCTCTATGAAAAACTTGGAATCGCTTATACGTCTTGGTCTGAAAGCCCGCTATCTATCAAATCTGAGAAGATTGAGAAGACAACAAAGATACAAGACATCATAGCCAAACTTGCTGACCAGGATACGCGTTTTGAAAAAACGATGGGACGTGCAGGTAATCTAAAAACATTGCAATCTGTTTTTGTGGATGAAGGACAAAACAAAGGTGGCATTTCAGGACTTGCTTCCCGTGAAGTTGACTTTGTTATGAACGAAAACGAAACCTTGAATACGGCTGTTGTTCTTCCTCTTTCTAAAAAAATTAATGGTGAGGTAATGGCCGGCATTGTAGAACAATATCTTCCTGTACCGCAGCGTTATAAAGGAAATGGTTATTCCGTATCATGCCCAAGCTTCCCTCTACCCAAGGATATAGAAAATATTGAAATGGCGAAAAAATACGTCGCAGAAAAGTTCGAAGTTCCAATCGAAAACGTCTCACGTATGGGGGAGAGCTTCTTTTCACACATCGGTGTTACACCACAACGCATTTTCCCCTTTGCCGTTACAGCAAAAGGCCCATCCGGTTGGAGAAAAGAAGGACGAACACACGGCGTGACAACACATACGCCTCTCTATCGACTATACAGGCTTCTTTATTTAGACAATCATTACAGTTTCATGAAAGTTGTCGCGATGGCCTATCAAGCAAGTTTGGGGCAAGATAGTACGTTAAGTCCTGAATCAAGTTTCTCTCAAAAACACGAAGATAATAAGTCTGACTTTATTCGTTTAACTGGCGACAGTGTTATACCGATATCATCGAGCAGTTCGTCTAATGAACACAAATTCGATAAATAACCATGTCTCAGCAAAACCCTCTGATTTTTGATCGTAAAAAGATCAAGCAACAACGCCAACGAGGCATGAAGCAATCTGGCGATCATAATTTTTTAATTGATTGGGCCTCAAAACAACTCATATCGCGTCTTGACGTTGTTAAAAGAGATTTTTCTTCTGTACTACAAGTTGGCTGTCGGACACCCCTACCCTTAGAAAATGTAGATCATATAGTAACTGTAGATCTAGCTGGCACCCCGATGGTGTGTGCCGACGAAGAGTTCCTCCCCTTCGCAAATGACAGCTTTGACCTTATTTTTAGTGCTCTCAATTTACACACAACAAATGACCTTCCTGGAACAATGCTGCAACTCAAAAGAGCGCTGAAACCAGACGGTTTATTTCATGTTGCATTACTGGGCGGAGAAACACTTCATGAGCTTCGTGATGCCTTCACAAAGGCCGAAATGGAGATTAACGGCGGTATGAGCCCGCGCGTTGCACCATTTGCAGACATGCAGCAAGCGGGAAGCCTCATGCAACGCGCAGGATTTTCATTACCTGTTGTGGATAGCGAGATTGTGACAGTGACTTATGAGCATCCATTTAAGCTCATGCACGATCTACGTTTCATGGGAGAAGGCAATGCACTGCTTGATAGAAGTAAATCATTTAACAATCGTAAGCTTATGATGCGCGCCGCAGAAATATACCAAGAAACCTACACTGAAGAAGATGGCCGCATTCCAGCAACATTTGAAGTTATATTCATGAGCGGTTGGTCTCCGCATGAAAACCAACAAAAACCTTTGAAGCCTGGAAGCGCGAAGGTTAGACTATCAGAAGCATTAGACACACAAGAAATATCTACTGATGAGAAGGCCACACCATAATGAATACAGCAGAAGTCATCCTTGTCCCCGTTCTTTCAGATAACTATGCCTATATTCTTCACAAAGGCGATCAAGTCGCCGTTATTGACCCTGGTCAACCAGAACCACTTATCTATGAGCTTGATAATCGCGATTTAACGCCTTCGGTAATTTTGAACACGCATCACCATAGTGATCACATTGCTGGAAACAAAGCGCTCTTGGATAAATACGGTGCTCGGCTTGTTGCACCAGAAAGTGAAAGAGCCCGTATACCTGGTATTAATAAGGCCGTTAAAGATGGAACAATAATTGAATTTGCAGATGAAACGATTGAAGTCATCGACACACCAGGCCACACGAGCGGCCATATTTGTTATCATCTTCCGCAAAGTAAAATCCTATTCGCGGGAGATCTCATCTTCGCAATGGGTTGTGGACGTGCTTTTGAAGGAACAGCAGAAGAGCTTTATGCCTCCATTGAGAAAATCAAAGCACTTCCTGCGGAAACTGAAATTTACTGCGGGCATGAGTATACGCTTTCAAATGCCGAGTTTTGCTTAACGGTTGAACCTGATAACGATGAGTTAATTGCACGCCACAAAGAAGTAAAACAATACCGCGACAATAATCTTCCGACGATACCAACAACTCTCGAAAAAGAAATGCAAACGAACGTCTTCTTACGTGCAAAAAGTGCAGAAGAGTTTGCAGACATACGTCAGAAGAAAGATAACTTCTAAAGTTTACCCTTCAGATGATTTACGGGAACGGGAACGGCGAGCGCCAGATTTTTTCGCCGGCTTACCTGAACCATTGTTATCATTGCGTTCAGGCAAAATAGATTCATTGCTACCATCACCAGACTTTGATTGTGAACGATGCGGCGGAATTGGAATTTGTTTTGATGATCCAGAATCACGATCACTTGTCGCAATTTCAATTTCAATACGAGCAACAGCTTTGCGTAACTCGTGAAGAGAATCTTGAAGAGCTTCGCGCTTATCGCCATCTTTTTTAGAGCCGTTCCATGCTTCATAAGCAGCAATACATGCTGCGCCTTTTTCCTGAATTCTGGCTAACGTGTCACTCATGATATCCTCCCCTGCAATGATGTAAAAACACAATAGCGCGATGCCTAAAATCACGCAAGGAAAGACCGCGCCCCTTGCTTAAAAAAACTTATGATTTGAAAATAGATGCCGCACTGTCCATATGCGTTTTCTTTTTCTGAATTTCCGCCTCTGTTCTGGCGATCTCTTCCTTAAGATCATCTATATAAGCGCTGAGCTCATCCAGCGAGAGCGGTTCAAGGTTTCTATTCAAATTATCTGTTTTCTTCGGTTGCATATCATCATCAAACATGGCTTTTCCTTAGGCTATTTCATAGAAAACAATAGCTTAACTCACTCTTTCAGAAAAGATTGCAAAATCACTAAAAATCATTATAGTGGCCTCATTCCCAGACATAATAGTCAAAACAGGCTGATCCTTGGGAAGGGTCGGCAGCCATAAACTATGGCTAAAATTAATTGATAAGAACAAGGATAGGAAAATGAGTAAGCCTCAAGAAGCACCTAAACTATTAATGCCAAAAGCAACAGCTGTTTGGCTCGTTGAGAACACAGTTCTAACATTCGACCAGATTGCTAATTTTACAGGCCTTCACAAAGTTGAAGTACAAGCTTTAGCTGATGGTGATGTTGGTCGCGGTATTGTTGGTCGTGATCCTGTGAAGCATGGTGAAACAACACAAGAAGAACTAGACAAGGCGATTAGCGACGACAGCCATATCATGAAATATGCGCGCAACGATCTACCAAGTGTTAAAACACGTGCGAAAGGTCCTAAATACACACCTGTATCAAAACGTGGTGATAAGCCGGATGCAATTGCGTGGATCGTGAAAAATCATCCAGAAATTACTGATGCACAAATCACAAAGCTTGTTGGTACAACAAAGCCAACTATTCAAGCTGTGCGTGATCGTACACATCCGAACAGCTCTTCTATTCGTCCGCGCCACCCGGCAGATCTTGGTCTATGTACATACCAGGAGCTGGATGCAGCCTCAGTCAAAGGCTTCAAAGCACAAGGTAAAGACCCTGAAGAGATGAAAGCAAAGCGTCTGAAAGAGATGGAAGAAGCAAACAAACCTGTTGAAGAGGAAAGTAATTCACAAGCAGGCGGATTTGATTTCTCTAACTTCCTATCGAGTGGTATCGGCGGCGCTGGTGCAGCAGGTGGTGAAGGCGACAATAACTAACCTCACACTCCAAGAACATAAGAAAACGGCATCTTGAGAACGCTCAGATGCCGTTTTTATTTAAAACTTACGTCTTGGTTTATCAGGAAGCTTCTCTTACTCCTTCAATTTCTTCTTTCAGAAGAAGTTTTTCTTTCTTAAGACGGGATATTAAACCTTCACTATGAAAGCTACACTGCGCTTCCCTCTCAATTCGTTTTGAGATCGCTTCATGTTTGGCTTTCAAAGCGTTCAAGCGTGCGCTTTGTGCGGATACAAGCCCTTGAGGCTGCGATTGCACATCTGTTTGCATGGCAAAACTCCCTTTCGTTCAATAATATTTATGTATGTAATTAGTCTAACCTAAAAAAAGCGAAGCTGGCAAACAGCTTCCGCTTATCTTCTTAACCCTCTGTAATATTTCGGAAAACGTATTTTATTTTATAATGTAGAATCAACGTTTTAAAAATATAGCCAGCAGATAAATAATTAAACTTACCTGATTATTATACGCCCGCTTTATTAACATAACGATAACAGGATCGTTATATTCTTATACGAATCGATTCGCTTTTAAACGTCGAAAGTAACGCCCTGCGCTAAAGGAAGCTCTGTTGAGTAGTTTACTGTCTGTGTTTGACGCCGCATGTATGCTTTCCAACTGTCAGAACCACTTTCACGACCGCCACCCGTTTCCTTCTCACCGCCAAATGCACCGCCAATTTCTGCGCCGCTAGGTCCGATATTAACATTGGCGATTCCACAATCACTACCCGCACTAGATAGGAAGTACTCGGCCTCACGAATATCCGTAGTAAAGATACAGGATGACAGCCCTTGTGGCACATTGTTCTGCAGAGCAATGGCATCATCGAGATCTCTGTATGTCATCACATAGAGAATTGGTGCAAATGTTTCCGTTTCAACAACCGCACTTTGCTCCGGCATATCAACAATAGACGGCGCGGCGTAATACCCTTCATCGCATCCATCAACGTTACTGCGGCCGCCACCAACAAGGATATCACCGCCCTGCTCTTTTGCATTATTCAAGGCTTGCTGCATATTATTGAATGAATCTTCATCAATAAGCGGACCAACTAGAGTCTCTCCATCAAGAGGGCTACCAACTTTAAGTGAACCATAAGCAGAAACGAGGCTGCTTACCAATTCATCCTTCACGCTCTCATGAACGATCAAACGGCGCAGCGTCGTACAGCGTTGTCCTGCTGTTCCAACAGCGCTAAAAAGAACGGCACGTTTGGTCATTTCAAGATCCGCACTCGGCGCGACGATCATTGCATTATTACCACCAAGCTCAAGCAAGCTACGCCCCATGCGTTTGGCAACCTGTTCACCAACGGCCTTACCCATGCGCGTGCTCCCTGTTGCGCTCACTAATGGGATATCATGATGATCGGTTAACGCTTGGCCTACATCCGCTTGTCCAATCAGAAGCTGAACGAGATTATCAGGGCACTCATTACCATCGGCTTTAAAACGCGCAACAGCCTTTTCAAATATCTTTACGCACGCCATCGCTGTCAGCGGTGTTTTCTCAGATGGTTTCCAAATAACACTGTCACCGCACACGAGTGCAATCGCCGCGTTCCAAGACCAAACAGCCACAGGAAAGTTAAAAGCAGTAATCACTGCGACAGGACCAAGTGGTTGCCACATCTCACGCATATGATGGCCTGGGCGTTCAGAAGAAATCGTTAGGCCATATAGCTGACGTGATAAACCAACAGCGAAGTCGCAAATATCAATCATCTCCTGCACTTCGCCGAGACCTTCCGATAAAATCTTCCCGCATTCTAATGTAACAAGTTCTCCAAGACTATCTTTTGCCGCGCGTAACTCTTCGCCCAACAAACGTACCAATTCACCTCGCACTGGTGCTGGTGTGACTTTCCATGCATCAAACGCTGTTTTTGAATTCGCAACAACCTGGTCAACATCACTAGCGCTATCTTGCTGCACCTCGGCAATCAATGAGCCATCTACAGGAGTGAAAACTTTCAGATCACCGTTTCTTAAATTTTCTAAATCATTATCAGATAGTATCTTTTGGAAATCGGTCATCGTTTGTCTCCTAAAATTTAATCTCTAACTTTTAAACGGGATTGTCTAAGCTCCCCGGACTCTTCTAAAAGAGGATAAGCCACTGTACACATATAGGTGTTAATACGGCGATAATCGCGAACGATATCTAGATGCAATGAATTGGTTGCAACGGTTTCAGGGTTCCCCTCTCCCAAACGCTCAATGTGTGAGGCCATACCTTTAATCTCAGCCTCACGGATATCTTGCTTATCCTTAAGAAGCTGCTTCGCCATTTCAATATCGCCTGATACAAAAATAGATTGGGCGAGCTGAACACTTTCCATGACGAGATCATGAATGTGTTTAATGTCCTCAAACCCATCATCAGAGAAGTGTGTTTGTTTTTTAATTTTCTTCAAAGCGAGCGGCATCAAGTTACGGTCAATAACATCACCCGCATGCTCTAAGTTCGTTGCAAAGGTTAAAATCTGAACATAGCGATCCGCATCGGAAGGATCCATAAACTCTTGTGACAACTTCGCCATGTAATCTTTAACTTCGCCGTATATAGAGTCGATTGTGTCATCTTCATCGCGTACTTTTTCGAGAAGCTTCATATCGTTTGTGCGTAGAATTTCAATCGTATCCTCAAGCATCTGCTGAACAAGATCCGCCATACGAAGTGTTTCACGTGTTGCAGAAGCCAAAGCAACCGAAGGTGTATCAAGGTCTTTCTTATCAAGATACCTAGCCTTTTTCGGATTATCGCGTTCGATACGATCTGGAACAATCTTCTTCGCTAAAGAGACAACAACACCAGTAAATGGCAAGAATGTGAGAGCCAAAACAACATTAAATAATGTGTGGAAGTTCACGACCTCGCGACTTGTATCAGTACTCATCACTGCAACATAAGGTTCGATAATAGGAAGTAAAAAAAAGAATGGAATAACACCACACACGCGAACAATTAAGTTACTGATACTAATACGGAGCGCATCAGGGTGATCTTTTAACGTTGCAAGAATGGGTGGAATTGTACCGCCCAAATTAGCGCCAAGAACCATGTAAAGCCCCAGCATGATGGGCAGCGCGCCACTCACTACGAATGACATCAATAGTAAAACGATAGCCAAAGATGAGTGCGCTATCCATGTGAGCAAAGCAGCGAGTAACACGGCAAAAAACGGATCCGCTTCTAATGGCGCTAAAATAAGAGGTAAAACTTCTGATGACTTCAGCGGTTCCGCAGTTTCCCTGATCCAGGCAAGTGCCAGTAACATCAGCGATAGCCCCACAAAGATACGGCCAATGTTTTTTAAACGACCATTGTGCTGCATAGAAAAGAGGATAAAACCAACCACCATGAAGAGTGGCGTTAACATGCTCATATCAAAAGCAAGAAGCTGCGCAACTAATGTCGTTCCTATATCCGCTCCAAGAATGACAGCTAAACCAGCTGCCGTTCCAATCATCCCCTGCCCCGCAAACGCAGCAACGATTAGTACTGTTGCTGTAGAGCTTTGCAAAAGTGTCGTCATCCCAATACCGGAAAACAACGCTTTCACTCTGTTGTTCGTGCTATGTGCGAGCATATTACGAAGCCCCGCACCGAAACCACGTGTTACACCAAGACGTAAAAGCTTCACCCCCCACAAAAGAAGGCAAACGCCGGCCATAATATTCAATAATAGAAGACTTGGTGTAATAACTATTCTCCGCTTAATGGAAAGGAACGTGAATCACGAATAGTGAAGCACTATTCTAAAACCCAGCGCCAGGTTGAGCAAGATACTCTTCTTCTTCAGGTGTATTTTCACGCCCCAGTATTTTATTACGGTGTGGAAAACGCCCGTACTTTTCAACAACTTGTAAATGTCGAAGCGCATAATCGTGTCCAAGCTTATCTTCATCTTTGATTTTTTCGAATAGCTCTACACACCGCACCTGATCTGACAGAACTTCACTATGTTCAAAAGGCAGATAGAGAAAACGACGTTTTACGACAGGCAAAACCTGATCAAGGCCTTTGGAAATAGCAAACTTCGCTGCAACCAGAGCTTTTTTGTCCGTTGCGAAGGCTTTTGGCGTGCCGCGAAACATATTACGCGGCATCTGATCAAGCAGAATACAAAGAGCCAGCGCACCATCAGCATTCTTCTGCCAGTCATCAAATTGTCCAGCAGCGGCGCTATTATAGGCATCCTCATATTTTTCTTTGGTGAGGGCATCAAACTCAGGGTTTACCTGAAACCATTGAGATGGCTGCGTCTCTTCAAACCAGAAATGTATTATATCCTCTTGAATATCCTTCATATTCACGATTCTAAGCGAATTTAAAAAACTTGCAAGAGATGTAATGAATTATGACTTATCGGTGTAAACGGCGTACCTGACAAAACCACCTTCTTCAACGAATTGATCGTAAAGAGCCCGAGCACCTTTATTATCATGGTGTGTGTGCCAATACACGCGATTCCAATGGTTTTTCTTGGCTAACCCTAATAAGTTTTGAATGAGAGCACGTCCAGCCCCCTGACCACGAGCTGCCTCGCTGACATAAAGATCTTCTAAATAACAAACGGGCTCATTTGTCCATGTTGCATCATGAATGACAGAGTTACACAAACCAACAACTTCCCCATCATACTCAGCAACATGACCATAAATTGGTGCATTGTCATCAAGCAACCGCTCCCAAACAGAAGCAGTTATCTCATCAGATAAAGTTGTTTCGTAAAAATTCAGATAGCCTCGCCACAGTTCTAACCATGCGGCTTTATCGGCGGAACATAAAGGGCGAACACTAATCATTAGATTAGTGCATACTCGCCCATATTTTACGCTTCACAGCAAGCATGACACCAGCAAATGCGATAAGGAATAAAATCACCTTAACCCCAATACGCTTGCGCTCTTCAAGCTCAGGCTCTGCAGCCCATGCAAGGAAACTTGTCACATCTTTAGAATACTGCTCCGTCGTCGTCACAGTCTCATCCTCGTAAGGCACCATGTCATCTGACAAAGGTGGTGCCATCGCAATTTTGTGACCCGCCATGTACTTGTTCCAATACTGACCAGCTGGAAGTTCTTCTTCACCATGGTGCTCTTCATAACCTGTTAGAAGACCATAAATATAGTCTGCACCATGAGGACGCGCCTTTACGATCAATGATAGATCCGGCGGAAGTGCTCCGTTATTCGCATAACGTGCAGTTTCATCATTCGGATATGGAGACGGGAAAGCATCACTTGGGCGCGCAGGTCGCTCAAACATCTCCCCTTCATCATTCGGACCATCCATAACAGTATATTCTGCAGCTAAAGCTTTGACTTCTTCTTCGCTGTAACCTAGTGCCGCAAGATTTCGAAACGAAATACGCTTCATTCCATGACATGCGGAACAAACTTGTTTGTATACTTGGTAACCACGTTGAAGTGATCCTTTATCAAATGTCCCGTTATAGCCATTAAAAGACCAATCCTGATGAGGTGGTACAGGCGCATCTCCTGCTGCGTAAGCAGGTGTAACAGCAACCAATCCCAACAAAGTGAAAAGTAGTATTTTTTTCATGTCTTAATCCCCTATTTCACCTTACCCGCATAAAAATACGCATTAGCCTTAATGTTCTTATCCAAAACAGCATCATTAATGCTTGGTGGCAATTTCTCGACTGGTTCGTATTTATTTAGAAACGGAATAATCGCAAGGAAGAAACCGAAGTAATAAACGGAGCAGAACTGAGACACGTAAAGCCAGATACCTTCGGCAGGCTTACCACCGGCCATACCAAGCAAGAACGTTGCAATGACAAGAGCGAATAATGCTATACGGAACCAAGGGCGGAATACTGCGCTACGTACTGGATGTTTATCCAAAAACGGCAACACAAATAGCAGAGCAATCGAACCAAACATCGCCAATACACCGCCTAGTTTCGCTGTAATAATTGTGATGTCAGTAAATGGAATACCAATATCAAATGTCACCGCACGCAAGATTGCATAGAACGGCAAAAAGTACCATTCAGGAACAATGTGTGCAGGCGTTACAAGCGGATCAGCCGGAATATAGTTATCCGGGTGACCTAGATCATTCGGCATAAAGAAAGCGAACGCCACATAAACGATCAAGAAAACAAGAACGCCAAATGTATCCTTCATTGTGTAGTAAGGATTAAACGGCAATGTGTCTTGCTCGCCTTTTGGCTCAATACCCAGCGGGTTATTTGACCCGGCTACGTGCAGTGCCCAAACATGTAAGAACACCACAGCAAAGATCACAAACGGCAAGAGATAGTGAAGCGCAAAGAAACGGTTCAGCGTTGGATTATCAACAGAGAAACCACCCCATAGCAATGTCACGATGCTATCGCCTACAAAAGGAATTGCCGAAAAAAGGTTTGTAATAACCGTCGCACCCCAGAAACTCATTTGACCCCAAGGAAGAACATAGCCTATAAACGCTGTCGCCATCAACAACAAGAAAATGACAACGCCCAACATCCAAAGAAGTTCACGTGGCTGCTTATAAGATCCGTAATACATGCCGCGGAAAATATGTATATACACGGCAATAAAGAAGAACGAAGCCCCATTCGCATGCAGATAACGGATCATCCACCCGTAATTTACATCGCGCATGATACGCTCAACACTATCAAACGCATGGTCAACGTGCGGCACATAGTGCATCGCCAGTGTAATCCCTGTAATGATCATTGTGATCAACATCACCATGGCAATTGCGCCAAAGTTCCAAAGATAGTTAAAGTTCTTCGGTGTTGGGAAAACACCATATTCTTTGTTCATCAGAGTAAAGACAGGAAGACGGCTGTCGACCCACTCTACGATTGGATTATCAAACTTTTTTCTGTTTCCACTACCCATAGTAATAACCTCTATTATCCAATCTTGATCGTTGTATCAGTTAAGAATGTGTATTCAGGCACAGCCATATTCTTTGGCGCAGGGCCTTTACGAATACGGCCTGATGTATCGTAGTGAGAGCCATGACACGGACAGAACCAACCATCATATTCACCTTTAACATCCGCGGACTTTTGTCCCAAAGGCACACAACCGAGGTGCGTACAAATACCAACCATCACCAGCCATTTCTCATGACCAGGCTTTGTGCGTTGTTCATCTGTCTCAGGATCACGCAAGTCTGCCTTATCATCACTTTTCGCACGCTCTACTTCTTCGGCAGTACGGTGGCGAATAAAAACTGGCTTACCGCGCCACATCACTGTGATCGCTTGACCTTCTTCAATCGGTGCTAGGTCAACTTCTGTTGTTGAAAGCGCCAAAGTGTCTGCTGCCGGATTCATCTGATGAATGAAAGGCCAAGCAACAGAACCTGCCCCTACTGCACCAAAAGCCGCAGCTGTTAAGTAAAGGAAATCGCGGCGTGTTTCGCCCTTGCCTTTTTTATCTACTGTAGAACTCATGTAATTTCTCTTAAATACCGTCTAACGTTAGGATCCTTTTAGAGTCGCTTTAACGACCCTGTCGGAATTAGCACCATATTATGGGGAAAGACAAGATAAGTTTCTAGATTTCTTTGCAAAAAATACAAAAAATTCATAAGTTATTTCCCGCTATGAATAAAGGACCAAAACCTTCCCGTATTCGGGTGGCGCTCTATCAGCCCGATATGCCCCAAAATGTTGGCGCAGCAATGCGTTTGTGTGCGTGTATGAATACCCCACTCGACGTTATCGAACCCTGTGGATTTCCTTGGAATCGCCAGAAAATGCAACGATCAGGGATGGACTACATTGATATCGTAAACCTTCACAAACACGAATCGTGGGCAAGCTTTAAGGAAACACATAAAGGCAATCGCCTCGTACTTATGACAACAAAAACAGATCAATCCTATTTAGATTTCGAGTTTCAAGAAGGAGACATCTTAATAGCTGGTCAAGAAAGCGCCGGCGTTCCAGAGGATGTTCACAATAGCGTTGACCACCACATCACTATCCCTATGGCCGAAAGCGCGCGTTCCATGAATGTAATCAACGCCACATCAATGATTGTTGGTGAAGCCCTTCGCCAGACACGCTCTTGATCAAAATCAAAGCCATAAACACGCATACGCTATAAAACCCTTGAAAAGACGCATGAAATAAAGGTAAGAGGGTCATATGACACAAGCACAGCAGCAAAACGCAGAAGGAAACACTCTTTTCGAACAAAAAGAGTGTGCCTCAGAATGGTTCTCGCAAATTCGTGATCACATATGCAGTGAATTTGAAAAACTGGAAGATGAACTTTCTGGCACATCAAAAGCAGACCTGCCGGCCGGGCGTTTTGAACGCAAGCCCTGGCAACGCAATGAAACAAATGAACCAAACGAAAGCGGATCAATCCTCAATGGTGGCGGTGAGATTTCGATTATGCGCGGGCGTGTTTTCGAAAAAGTCGGCGTTAACATTTCAGTCGTGCACGGCAAGTTTTCTGAAAATTTTGCCAAACAAATTCCTGGCGCAGAAGAAAGTGACGGTGAGTTTTGGGCCAGTGGCGTATCACTTGTGGCACATATGCAATCTCCCCTCGTTCCTGCTGTACATATGAACACACGCATGATCGCCACATCAAAATGCTGGTTTGGCGGCGGTGCAGACCTCACTCCAATGTATCCGAACGATGCCGATACGGAAAAATTCCACAGCGCCTTTAAAGAATGCTGCGATAAGCATAATCCTGAATACTACCCGCGCTTTAAAGAATGGTGTGATGAGTACTTCTTCCTTCCCCACCGCAATGAACCGCGCGGCATCGGCGGTATCTTCTATGATTACCTCGAAGATGGCACTTGGGAGGACAACTTCACCTTCACACAAGACGTCGGCAAAACCTTTGCTGATATTTATCCGTCCATTGTTCGCGATCACATGAATAAGGACTGGACAGAGGAACAACGCGAGCATCAGCTCATCAAGCGTGGGCGTTATGTTGAATACAACCTGCTCTATGACCGTGGCACTCAGTTTGGCTTAAAAACCGGCGGAAATACTGAGGCAATCCTTATGTCCATGCCTCCCGAGGTCAAGTGGCCGTAATTAAACATTAGGGCGATTATTTGACACAGAAGACTGCACTTCGGAGCGAAGTTTAAGAAGTGTTTTTTCAGGCCATTCTTCATGAAAATAAAAAGCGTCGATAGCAGAGTTTTTCACTTCGGCGCCAACGGCAGCGTCTACGTTAAAATGCTCAAGAAAAAAACGAGGGTCAGGAAGCTCTTCGCAAACTCCAATCGTATAGGGCCTATAATCACCCCCTGACATAGCACCAAAACAAATATAATCACCAAAGAAATCGCGTTTCATATTTGTAATTGCTTCATCATGGTCTCGTGTGAGCATTGGCAAGCCGACCCCCAGGACAAAACCCGTCGAGTCATCAGATAGATCATTTCTCTCTTTGAGAGAAAGCTCTCCACCAGGCTCCATCAACTGATGGAAGCGGCGAACATGCTTAACAGTCTTAGGACTTTGGACCAATATGGATGTTGATTTTGGTTTCTGTCTCTTTGCTGCATCTAAAAAGCAGCTTCCAAAGATCAGACCGCCCTTAACATCATTACCTTCTACTTTAGAAAAGAATTCCTCTAGCTCGCCGATAAAAGTCGCTGCATGGTCAAAATAATCGCGCTGGATTCTACCCAAAGGCGGACTTTGAGACTTAAGTATCTTACTTTGTTCGGGCCCACCACCCCAAGCTGCTTCAGTAAAATCAAACATTTCACACTCTTTATTATTTGATAGCTTTTTCTACAGCATAATTTAAATTATGTAAACATAAAACACTTGACGTTTATGGAAAAATACCTATATATCGGGCATGCTTAATTTTAGACGTATTTTTCAATCGATAGCCCAAACCGCAGGCTGGAGTAAACCAAAAACTCAGCCTCCTTTGGTAATATCAGGATTTAGCTCTCACAACCTTGCTCAAGACATTGCAGACGAGTTGGGATCTAAAGTTATGGATGTTGAGCATAAAATATTCAAAAACAAAGAATTAAGAGAAACGCTACGTGGTAATGTACGTGGTCGTGAGGTGGTAGTCGTTGCTTCAGGGTCTGGCGATCCAAACCGTATGGAAAAAGAGACAAGACTACTACTGAGATCGGCTCGCCACAACGGCGCAAAACTGATTACCCTCGTGTTAACAAACATGTTTTATGGCCGATCAGACGATGATTTTGATGAGCGTGGTACAGCTGCTCTCGTCGACACAATCGAAACACTGCGCCCTTTGTGTGATAACGTTATTGTAGCAGATCCTCACAATCATGGCCTCACAAAAGAAATGTTTCGCGCTGGTCAAAACATCAAAAACTGTACAACAGCGCATTTCGCATATCCTTTTGCAGTACAATTAAAAGATTTATTCGATCAAGGCCTCATAAGTCGTGAAAATCTACTCCTAACATATCCGGATGCGGGTGCGAGTAAACGAATTACAAATAGTTTCCGCGATGCTTTATATGGAACAGCTAGTATAGCGTTAGACCACACAAGAAAAGATGAGTGGGCTCAAGCAATGGCCAACCGTGACCATGATACTGGCGAAAAGGATGTAACAGTCACGACAGATGTACGCGGAAAAGATATCGTTATGTTTGAAGATATGATTGATTCTGGCGGCACAGCTTGCGAAATAGCCCGAATTTTAAAAGAAAAGGGCGCAAGAAGAGTTGTTTTATTTGCGACAACAGGCTTATTTACACCCGATGATAGAGACAATAGAGCATCTGTAGTGCACCGCATTGACCAGAGTGATTTGGACGCTGTTTTCATTACGGACACTTTTAGTTATGAAAAATCGCATTCTGAGATCTATGATGCCATAGAGGAAAGCCCAGTTATTCATGTCATTAAAACAGGCCGTGTGCTTGGCTCAATTATTGAAGCAATGCACATGGATGTAACAACAGACACAGATGAAAATGCAAACTCTATTTCTCATATCCTTCGTGGAAAGCATGCCAAGCAAATTGATGGAAATAGCCTAGCAAATCCAGTGGTACTACACCCAGATTCACCGCTTTTCAAGCTAACGGCTTAAAGGTTTTCATCCAACCATTCTTCCTGGCGATATTCTAGTTCCCGGCCCAATTCAGGGCTGGTTTCATACCCTTCATCGATCAAAGTTTGGCCCGTAATCGGGCATTCCGGTGCTTGCCAATGGGCGATAATGTCAGCAAGCCCCTCTTCTTCCTGAATGCTTCCCGTTGCAATAGATAGTAAATACCCCTGAAGCAACAACGCATTCCCGTGATAAAAAATCGCTTTTTTGACAAACTTCTCATTTGAAAAATCAACAGAGCCTTTTAGCATTTCAATCTTAATCAGGTTCTTCTTCTGTTCATGAGAGAGACGCATACGCTCCTCAAACAATCGAGCGCGACAGCCCGCCACAACAAAAAGCCGCGCCATGATATTAGAGGCTTTATATTTCTCCTGAAGATCGTTCAACGTTTTCAAAACGTCAGCATCAAATCTTGCATCAATAACATCAACCAAGACACTGTTATTCAACATAATTTGAATTGTATCTTCTACATCATTAACGGCGAGAATTTTCAGAAATTCTTGTGTAATCCGCTCACGCGATAAGGTAGGAATTTGATCTGCAAAGCGTGCACAGGCTTGTAAACCTTGGGTATTCGGCGCCCCTTTCCCATACTGCGAGTAAAAACGAAAGAAACGTAAAATACGAAGATAATCTTCCTGAATTCGTTGCTCTGGATTACCAACAAAAACGACAGCGCTTTTTTCTATATCTTTCAGTCCATTAGCAAGCGGATCATATACACCACCTTCGCAATTCATTAAAAGCGTGTTGATTGTAAAATCTCGGCGCTGCGCATCCTCTTTCCAGCACTCCGAATAGCCAACAACAGCATGCCTACCGTCAGTTTCAATATCTTTACGCAACGTTGTGATTTCATATATTTTTTTATCAATTATAGCCGTAACAGTCCCATGCTCAACGCCTGTTGGAACAACTTTTATGCCGGCTTTTTCGAGCCGCTTCGTCACCTCTTCTGGCAATAATTTTGTCGCAATATCGATATCACTGACAGGCTTGCCCATTAGCGTATTACGAACACACCCACCAACAAAAAGGGATTGCGGTTCAGCATCCAAACCATCAATGGCCCGCATGACTTTTTGCGTCTGCTCAGAGCTCGCCCAATCTGGAATATCTATCGTTTGTACTGCGTCCATTTACCGCCTCGCTATATGAAGATCAGACTGAGACTTGTTTTGAGCGCCCAAAAGATGACGATAGACGTAAACCCCTTCCATCACGCGCTGTACGTAATTTCGTGTCTCGTAAATCGGTATAAGTTCCGCCCATGTAATCATATCAATCGCGCCGGTTCTCGGATCACCAATCTCTGTAATCCATCGATCTACACGCCCCGGCCCTGCGTTATATGCTGCGATGGCCATTGGGTAATACCCGTTGTAACGATCCAGCATCTCCCTTAAATAACGCGAGCCAAGCAGAATGTTGTGATCTGGGCGTGAGGTTAGCCAATCTGTTCTGTGAGAAACGCCTAGCTTACGTGCTGTTTGCTTAGCCGTAGCAGGCATGAGCTGCATCAGACCGCGCGCACCTGCATGACTCTTTGCTTTTTGATCAAAACGACTTTCCTGACGCATAAGCGCATGAATAAGCGCCCATTCAACATCTCTTACCTTTGATACAGCAGAGATTTTGCTAGGAAAGGCGTAATCTCCTAAAACAATGCCGAGATTTTTTTCTGCTTTTAAAGACACCTGTATCGCCACATGATCCTGACCAATTGATGCGGCATAGGCTGCCAAAGCAGCATAAGCTTCAGCTGTTTTCACATTATCTGCAATTTTATTGAGAAACGCTGCTCCATCCTTGCGAAGACCTGCTTTCGTCAGCCATCCCGCAATACGGGCCAAATCACTTTTTGCCAGCGCCTGACTAGCCGCCAGAGATGGCCGCGTCCCCTTTCCAAAGGACGGTTGATATGGATTTGTTAAACTTACCAGCGCTATTTGACCATAAAAGCGTGTCGGATAACGCGCCGCCACGGCATACCATTTTTGTGCAATGGCTGGCTGCCCTGCCTTCGCACTCGCTAACCCTGCCCAGTAAGCCGCTCTCGCCTTACTAACCGGGGATGAAACGCCTTTATAGAGTTTGTCAAAATGGCCAAAAGCCCGTTTCGGTTGATTCAAAAATTCAATAGCAATAAACCCTGCTAGAAACTCTGCTTGCGCAAAACCTAGACCGCTCTTTTGTTTATGACCTGAGACCACTCTGTATGCAGATTTATATTTCCTATCCTCTAGAAAACGGCGGGCCATAATATGGCGCTCTAACCACCACTTGGATGGATCATACATACCCGATGCCGACGGTGATTTACTCAAAATCTCCAGTGCACCTTGGTCTTGGTCATTCCGACGACGCCAACGAAGACGTTCATAAAGCAAACCTTCATCATTTTGTAATGTCGCTGGCACTTTACTAATCAAGCTATTCACATTACTGCTCTGACGCGCAAGGGCAATACGTGCCTCTGCCAACCTTTGATAGACTGCACCAAGCACACCGGCGATAGCGTGCGCATTCTCATACTCTCCGCGATAAAGCAAAGCCGTAAGGCGTTTCTTATGTGATGAAGCACTAATAAAGCCTTTGTAAGCGGCGTAAAT
Source organism: Alphaproteobacteria bacterium (assembly GCA_013215815.1). GTDB lineage: Bacteria > Pseudomonadota > Alphaproteobacteria > Micavibrionales > Micavibrionaceae. Next base: position 32,747 of record JABSQP010000020.1, read on the forward strand.
CGTTCTCTGCCCTTCGCGCTCCAAACGCGCTGCCGGCCACCATTCGTTTATCAGCTTTCTTGCTTGAGGTTTCTTTCCAGAATTCACAAGTGCTGCCAAGTACCTGTTCATTCCTGCTGCAGTTAAGGGCTCTTGCCCATGAAACCACCCAATAATCTGCGCGTTACTATAATCAGTCGGCAGGCGTTCTTCGGCCCTTTGCCGGATTGTAATTTGGTATGGGTATTGCGGATGCGCACGCAGAAAACTGCTGATCTGTTCAAACGTAATATTGGGCGCGCCATCTGTATAGGCAAGCCAACTAAACGCTGCTTTACCAGCTGGATCACTAACGCTACGTAATGTGGAACGCGCTGCACTCCATTGCCCTTTGCTACCTTGTTTGAGCGCAGTAATAATCTGAGCATCTTGCGCACGCGCAGGCGCAATCGCGAGTAAAAGTAGAAAAACAGTAAGGAACGTACGTAATATCAAGGGTATCACCAATGCTTTTTCTTGCAAGAAACCCTTAATATCTATAGGTTAGCGGTAATTTTTAAAAGGTTTTAATCATTTTCATCTAGAGGTTTCTTATGTTTAAAGGCTCGATTACAGCACTCATTACTCCATTTCGTGATGGGGATATCGACTGGAAAGCCTTCGATAATTTTGTTGAATGGCAGATAGAACAAGGATCTCACGGTCTTGTACCTTGCGGTACAACCGGTGAATCCCCAACACTTAGTCATGAAGAGCATAAGAAGATCGTCAAACGTTGTGTTGAGATCGCGAATAAGCGTGTTCCTGTTATTGCAGGCAGTGGATCAAATTCGACTCAAGAAGCTATTGAACTAACTCAGGAAGCAAAAGACGATGGAGCAGACGCTGCTCTTGTTGTAACACCATACTACAACAAGCCATCTCAAGAAGGTTTGTACGCGCACTATAAGGTGCTTGCTGACATTGGTGTGCCAATCATCATTTACAACATTCCAGGTCGTAGCGTGATCGACATGAGTAATGAAACGATGGCACGTTTAGCAGAGCTTCCGACGATTGTTGGTGTTAAAGATGCGACAGCTGACTTGGCGCGTCCATTAGCCTTGCGTAATCTTGTAGGCGAAGAATTCTGCCAGCTATCTGGCGAAGATGGAACTGCAACAGGATTCTTGGCTCAAGGTGGTCACGGCTGTATTTCCGTTACATCAAACACAGCGCCAGCACTATGCTCACAGCAGCATGAAGCATGGCAAGCCGGTGACATTAAAACAATGGAAAGCTGCCGTGATGCTCTAGCACCACTACACAGCGCTCTATTTGCAGAAACATCTCCAGGGCCTGTCAAATACGCGGTCAGTCAACTTGGCCTATGTACGGATGAAGTACGTTTACCGCTTGTTAAGGCGAGTGAACAAGGTCGCGCCCTTGTCGACCATGCGATGGAATTTTCAGGTCTCTTAAATGACGGAGCGCAGGCTGCTAACGCTTAAACGCTCTAATGGCATATCAAACATCATGGCACAGAATAAAAACAATAAAGGGAAAAGTGCGCTGATCTCGACTGACAAGGTCGTGACAGACAATCGCCGTGCCAAGTTTGAATATGAGCTCCTAGAGCGTTTTGATGCCGGCATCGTTCTCACCGGAACTGAAGTAAAATCTTTACGCCATGGCCAATGCGCTTTGGCAGAAAGCTATGTTGGTCCTAAAGAAGGTGAGATCTGGGTCTTCAATATGCATATCCCTGAATACTCACAGGCAAGTCAGCGTCTTCAGCATGATCCGACACGCCCGCGCAAACTTCTTCTTAAAAAGAAAGAGGTTGATAAGCTTATGGGATCGGTAACGCGTGAAGGTATGACCATCACGGCGACAAAGATTTACTTTGATAAAAAAGGTCTCGCAAAGTTAGAGATCGCACTCGCTAAGGGTAAGAAAACTCACGATAAACGCGAAACTGAGAAAAAGCGTGATTGGCAGCGCGATAAAGCACGTATCATGCGTGAACGCGGCTAAAGAAAAAGGCCGGAGCATAAACCCCGGCCTATCAGTTCAAATGGTGGATAAAAGAGAAATGATAAAAGCGATGCGTTAGCTCGCTTTCTTTTTGGATTTTGGCTTATCTTCTGAAGCTTCTTCTGTAGAGACATCGTCATTTGCCTCTGGACCAACAAGCATTTCTTCAGAAATAAGACCTGCATTTTCACGGATCTTACGTTCTAGAACATCACGCATCTCAGGGTGCTCCATAAGGTAGTTCTTCGCGTTTTCGCGTCCCTGACCAATACGCTCTCCTTCAGCAGAGAACCACGATCCAGACTTCTCAACCATGCCGCCTTGAACACCAAGATCGAGAATTTCACCCATCTTCGAGATCCCTTCCCCGTACATGATATCGAATTCAATCTGACGGAATGGAGGCGCCATCTTATTCTTTACAACTTTTACGCGTGTCTGGTTGCCAACAACCTCATCACGATCCTTAATCGCACCAATACGACGGATATCAAGGCGAACAGATGAATAGAACTTCAGTGCATTACCGCCTGTTGTTGTTTCTGGTGAACCAAACATCACACCAATCTTCATACGAATTTGGTTAATAAAGATCACAACTGTACGCGAGCGAGAGATTGAACCTGTTAGCTTACGAAGCGCTTGTGACATCAAACGCGCCTGAAGACCAACATGAGAATCGCCCATATCCCCTTCTAGTTCTGCGCGCGGTACAAGCGCCGCTACAGAATCGACAACAAGTACATCTAATGCACCAGAACGAACAAGTGTATCTGCAATTTCTAGTGCTTGCTCACCGGCATCTGGTTGAGAGATCAAAAGCTCATCAACATTACAACCAAGCTTCTTTGCATATCCTGGATCTAATGCGTGCTCCGCATCAACGATCGCACATGTTCCGCCCATTTTCTGTGCCTCTGCTATCACATGCAGAGCGAGTGTTGTTTTACCTGAACTTTCAGGGCCATAAATTTCTGTAATACGTCCGCGTGGAAGACCACCAATACCAAGACCAATATCAAGACCGAGAGAACCTGTCGAGATTGCCTCTACTTCCATTGGGTTTTGCTCGCCGTTCAACTTCATCACAGAGCCTTTACCAAAGGCACGTTCGATTTGTGACAACGCGGCGTCTAAAGCTTTATTCTTTTCATCATTATTTTTGTGCATAGGTTCTTCTCTTTTTAATGCGGTGACTGACATTATTTTTATCCTTCCTTATTTAGTGTTTCAATGTGCTTCGTGTGCTTTTGAGTGCTTACGCACAAGTGAATCTCGAACTCTTATGAACACTAATGTACACTATTTGTTCTCATTGTAAATTAAAAAGAACAAAAAAAGAACAAATATACACAACACACCTACATTAGTTGACATAACAATGCAATTTATGGTTTATACAGACTATGAACTTAATGGTCTCAAAAGAAGATATCGAAAGCATATTCGGCCCAGAATACGACCGAATTCGTGACGTAGCACAAAGCCTGTCATCATTGGAAGATGATGGGGACCGAGAAATATTCTTACTTGCACATACTTTTAGTAACGTGGCCGCTCCGATAATGGGTAACATTCAACTCAGAAGAAGTTTTGCAACCGTCATAGAGATTTGTGACCACGCAATAGATAGAATTAAACACCCAGAAGAGACACTCGACGGTCATCCAGTACAAACAGTTCACTCAGTGCACTTTATGGAACTACAAGACGAGTATTTAAGCATTCTCGATTCCATCAAGAAAAAGGCTACGGACAACAGAAAATTTTTAGGACTTACGAACTAAAACGTTAATCATCTAACGCTTCTTTCACCTTCTC